>MSGT01000021.1:0-30488 GCA_001940825.1 Sphaerochaeta sp. Phil3 | reverse complement strand
GTGGAACCGGACAGCTTCTGGCAGACTGGAGTGGCTGGAACGTCCGGATGTACAGTGGCGGCGCATGATGACATGAAAGACCTTTTTTCCGCTGTTTGTGTGCATGTTTTTGCCTAGAAAAGCGCCTTTTCGATGTTTTCATGTCATTTCGGCCATGGAGTGGATGCCTTGACGGCCGCCTCGAAGAGAACCTCCACTTCGCTTCCATGAGGCATCCAAGACCATCCATCAGAGGACCATTACCTAGAAAAACGTGAAGAGCCAAAAGTTTTCATTTGACAGCGGGAAAAAGGTGTATTAACATGATTAATGCAAGCGGTTGCATTAAAAAGGGGATTGACGTGCCTGTTACAATCAAGGATATAGCGAAGAAAGTGGGGGTTTCCACCTCAACTGTTTCCAGGGCCCTTACCGGGAGGGCTACGATAAGCGAGGAGACAAGGAAACGAATCTCTCAGGCTGTCGAAGAGCTCAACTACCATCCAAATGCCATTGCCAGGAATCTGGCGAACGGCATTGCTAGGACTGTGTGCCTCCTTATAGATGCATCAGAGGATTCAGGAGCATTCTCCAACGCCTTCTTCACCAACTCTGTGTTTGGAATAGAAAAGGCCGTGCAGAAATGCGGCTATGACCTTTTGATCACGGGGTGTTTCGATGGAAAGGTCTCCAAGACGCTTGACAAACTCATCCTCGAAAGAAAGACAGATGGGATCATCATCCCTCCATCGCTTGCCTGCAAGTCTGTGCTTGACAAGCTGATAGGAGGACACATTCCTTTTGTCGTCCTGGGGGAGCCTCAAAAGCAGTCGTCGCTGTGCAGTTGGGTCGATATCAACAACAGCCAGGGTGGGATGATTGCGGCGCAGCACCTTCTTGACAACGGATACGAAAGGCTTGCCTTCTTTGGAGGCAAGGAGACCGATGGCTTTGTGCAAAGGCGTTTGGGAGGTTTCCTTGAGTGTCTTGAAGCGAATGGCAAAAACATGGAGGAGGTTTCGTTTCTAAACGATGCATGTGCCGCTGTTGATATCCTGTCTTCAGGAAAATTTGATGGTTTTGTATGCAACGACAACTTTGCGGCCTTTGAAATCCTCAAGGCTGCAAAGGCATTGAATCTGGATGTCCCTAACGATGTTGGTGTCGTAACGTTCGACAACTATCCAATAGCTCCGTATATGGATCCCCCTCTTTCTTGTATAGACATAGATACCTTGGCCCAAGGCGCCGAGGCGACAAGGATTCTGATAAACCAAATAAACGGCTCCCATCCCCAGCAATCCTTGATCTCCACGGAGCTGATTGAAAGGGCATCCAGCAGGAGGGTTAAGGGATGAATCTTTTTGGATGCGAACACAGAGCAACAAGAGAATACCTTTGTCCTTTGGCTCCAGACACGCTTGAGTTCCGACTGTTCACTAAAGTGTGTGTAAAGGATGTCGTCCTTCACTATTTCAAGAGGAATACGGTGGATTTCAGGGAAAGAGCAATGACGTGCGACTTGTCCACTGGCGGGCGAAAGCTTTGGGAGTCCGTCGTCGTCTTTCCTGAACAGGTCCACTATATAAAGTACTATTTCGAGTTGACGACAGAAGATGGCGTAAGGTTGTTCCTCAAAGAAGAGGGGCTGTCAAAAGATGTGCCTAATGATGGTTTCTTCGAATTCCTATGTGCGGGCAGCATGGATTCCCTCTCCATACCTTCCTGGGCGGAAGGGGTCGTTTTCTATCAGATCTTTCCGGACTCATTCGCCAGCGTGGGGCAGAAACGTAGGGAGGACATTCATCCGTGGGACTCCGTTCCGGATTCCAAGTATCTTGGAGGAAACCTCAAGGGGATTGAATCCAAGGTTCCATATCTCAAGGACCTTGGCGTTGGATGCCTTTATTTGAACCCCATATTCAAGGCCCAGTTCAACCACAAGTATGCAACGATCGACTACTTTGAGATAGACGAGGACTTTGGAACCAAAGAGGACTTCAGGTTCCTTGTGGATGCGCTTCATGAGGCTGGGATCAGAATTGTCCTTGATGGAGTCTTCAACCATACATCCACCCGCTTCCATGCATTTGAAGATGTCGTAAAGAACGGAAAGGACTCAAAATACGTCGATTGGTTCTATTTCGACTCGTTTCCGGTTTCACAGAATCCTCTCAATTATCTTTGTGTTGGCGACTATTGCCATATGCCAAAGCTGAACACCGGCAATCTGGAGGTGCAGGCCTTCATCCTCTCTGTTATGGAGTACTGGATAGACGAGTTTGGAATCGATGGCTGGAGGTTGGATGTCGCGGACGAGGTGGAGCCTCTCTGCTGGAGTTTCATACGAAGAACGCTTAAAGCCAAGCATCCAAATGCGCTTCTGTTGGGTGAATGCTGGTCTGATGCCTATAGAATCGTTGGAGACGGCAATCAGCTCGATATCTCTATGAACTACCTTTTCAGAAACGCATGTCTTGGGTTCTTTGCCAAAAACGGAAGTGCACATAGGTTTGCAGAGGACATCTCCAATCTGCTGATGCGGTACCACAAGCGAACTAACAAGGCCAACTTCAATCTTTTGGGGTCCCATGACACCGAGCGGTTCCTTACAAGCTGCGGGATGGACGAAGACAGGTTGAGACTTGCCATTGCATTCCAGATGTTCTTCATTGGATCCCCTTCGATCTACTACGGCGATGAAGTGGGGATGTCCGGAGGGAACGATCCCCTTTGCAGGGCCGGCATGAGATGGAGCTGTGCCGATTCGCAGCTTCACGACTATGTGAAAAAGCTGGTGCATTTCAGAAACGGTAGCGAAATCATCAAGCATGGAGACTTCAGGCAACTGTATGTGTCCGAGTCTCAAAGCATCTATATTTTTATACGTTTTAATGCAACCGATTGCATTGGTTTTGCATTCAATTCCTCGAACGAGGACCAGATTGTAGATGATAGGTCTGTGTTGGACTATTTTGGAATCTCTTCGTTGAAGATAAACAGGAAGTCCTATCAGATTCTTCATAGAAATACAGGAGGAATGAAATGAACAGAATCAAGAGATTTGCTCTCATGGCATTTGTTCTCATCTCTGTTGCAGGCTTCGCCTTCGCCCAAGCGCAGAATGAAGCTTCAGACACGGTGACAATCAACTTCTGGCACCATTACAGTGCACAGTCGGCGGAAAACAAGACCCTTACGGAGGTTCTGATTCCAGAATTCGAAAGACAGAACCCTGGTATAAAGGTGAATGCGGTAGCTCACGAATGGGCGGAGCTTCATGACAAGATCATCATAAGCACAAGCAGCAAGAGTCTTCCAGATGTCGCTAGATTGGACATCGCATGGGTCCCTGAATTCCAAAAGATGGGAATCCTCACTGCTTTGGACAGTGAGTTCCCAAACTTTGCCAATGTCAAGAACGAGCTCCTGGATAGCGCAATGTCCACTGGTTTTGTGAACGGACATTACTATGCATTGGCTCTCAACACCAACTCCAAGATTGTATTCTACAATGTGAAAATGCTCAAGGATGCCGGTATAGAGGTTCCAAAGACGACAGATGAGCTGGTCGCCGCAATAGAAGCCCTTTCTGGAAAGAACGACAAGGGCCAGCAGGTGTGGGGATGGAACGAACCTGATCTTGCAGGTTGGAACATTTGTCCGTTCATTTGGACTTTTGGCGGTTCTCTAACAAACGAGGATCAGACAGTGGCATCGGGCTATATAAACAGCGAGGCGACGATTGCTGCAATCGAGACGTTTGCGGAGCTTTGCAAGAAGGGATGCATTACCGGTTTCAATTCCGGAGATATTCCAATGACCGATGGCTTTGGAACGTACAGGTATGCAATGATGCTTGAAGGTCCTTGGAAGAGCGCTGAGCTTGCTGGAGCCTATCCTGATGTCGAGTATGGAACGTTTGCAATGCCTGAGGGCAAGGGCGGAAGCGTATCGGTCCTTGGTGGCGAGGACATTGCAATGTTCACGAATGCGAACAAGGAAGCGGCCTGGAAGTTCATGCAGTTCATGACAAGCGAATATGCAGAGACCGAGATGGCCAAGAACGGTCAGATTCCTGTCAACAAGAACGCCCTTGAAAGCGACACGGTCAAGTCCCAGTCGTTCGCTCCTTTCATCGAGGCCATCAAGACGGCAAAGGCAAGACCTACCGTTGCCGCATGGTCTCAGATAGACAACGAGCTCAAAGCCGCCGTGTTCAGCGTAGTCAACGGAGAGAAGTCCGCCAAGCAGGCTATGGACGACCTTGCCGTGAAGATGGATGCACTTCTGAAGTGATGTTTTGATTGGTTCGCCTGCAAGGGGAGTTGTCCTCCTCTTGCGGACGGATCGTTTGGGGATTAGAGATGCTTAGGGAAAAATCAGCCAAAGGAAAGCTTCAGTTGTGGCTTCTTGTCCTTCCTGGTCTTCTGGTGTTCGTTTTCTTCACCGTCTATCCAATTGCAAAGCTTTTTGCAATGAGTTTCTTCGAATGGAACTTTGGTTCAATGTTCGACCAGAAATACATTGGGCTTTCCAACTATATCACAGTGTTCAAGGATCCTACTTTCTCCACGACCTTCGTGAACACCCTCCTTTATACTCTCATAACGGTACCGGCCCAGATGGCCATAGGCTTGCTTGTGGCATGGTTGATAAACGGTATAAAGCGCTTTTCCGTTACATTCAGAGTGATCAACTATCTGCCTGTGATAACGTCTTGGGTGATTGCATCTCTAGTCTTCAAATACTGTTTCAATACTGAGGGGCTTCTCAATTATTTCCTTACGGAAGTGATACATGTGTCGAAGACCAATATAAGATGGCTTGACAGTCGCGCAACGGGGTTGGCCGTTGCAATGATCCTTGGAACCTGGAAGGGTGTGGGTTGGAACATGGTTGTGTTCCTTGCCGCTCTCCAACAGGTTCCCAAAGATCTGTACGAAGCTGCGGAGATGGATGGTGCAGGAAGTTGGCGTAAGTTCTTCTCCATTACAATCCCTCAAATCGTCCCTACGATTCTTTTCGCATGGGTCATGCTTACGATTGGTGGATTCAATGTCTATACCTCCATAAAGCTCATGACAGGAGGGAACCCAGTCCACCAAACGGACACCGTCCTTACTTGGATGTATTTCAAAGCCTTCAACCAGGGTGAGTTTGGCTATGCTGCAGCCCTTTCGTTTGTGATTGCGGTTGTCTTGGCTGTACTTGCGGTGTTCCAGTTCAAAGCCATGAAGAGAAAGGAGGCCGCATGATGGGTGGTAGGTCTTCGTCGAAAACCAATTTGTTTCTAAGGTATCTGTTTCTGGTTTTCATATCTGTGATTGCCAGTCTTCCAATGCTCTATATGATCTCGACGGCCCTCAAGCCTAATGGGGCCCTTTACGAGTACCCTCCGCATTTCTTTCCTTCTCCTTCGAAGATAACGCTTGAGAACTTCAGGTTCATACTCTCTGAGAGCAAGTTCTATATAAATTTCCTCAACAGCATGGTCGTATCCGTGTCCGCCGTCATCATCTCCGCCATCGTTTCAAGCGCTCTTGCCTTTGTACTTGGAGTCTTCGATTTCAAAGGAAAGAGAGTCCTCTTCTCGTTCATAATCGTGACCATGATAATCCCCGGTACCGCTTTGATCATCCCTCAGTTCGAGCTTGCCTTCAAACTGAAGCTCATAAACAAGCTCTTGGGGCTTATCCCTTTCTATGTTGCTTGGGTGATTCCGTTCTCCACGTTCATGATAAAGGGGTTCATGGAGGACATCCCTTTGGATCTGATCGATGCTGCAAGAATAGATGGATTGGACAATTTCAGAATATACTTCAACGTTGCGTTCCCTCTTTCCATCCCCGCGATAGCATCGGTCTCCATTTTCAATTTCCTTTCTTCGTGGGAGGAGTACCCGTGGGCGAACACCGTCATAAACGACAACGACCTCAGAACCCTTCCAATTGCAATAGCGGGCTTCTTTGGCCAGCACCAGTTCACCCAATGGGGCTACGTGTTCGCCATGTCCGTACTCAGTCTCATTCCAGTAGTCGTCCTTTTCATCTGCTTCCAGAGGTTCTTCATCGCCGGCTTGACATCGGGAAGCGTGAAGGGGTGATTCCCCATTAGGCCCGATGTCTTTGTGATTGCTCCCCTTGATGCAAGATGTTCCTTGATGCATGACAAAGAGAAGTTTTTGTTCTTCACGGAAAAGCCGAAGGATTGGGGAAGAGGGTGCGCTGCCATTGTCAATCTAACCACTCCAGCCTATCTAGCCACTCTGAAACGGTCTAGATTCAGTGATGCGGGATGCTCAGATACCATCAGGTACCCTCATGTGCGGTCGGGTACGCTCAGGCACGCTTTGGAACGCTCTGCTTCAATCAAAATTCAACAGTCTTCAAGCGCCCCAACAGCCCAGTAGGCCCAAAGAGCCCCAACAGCCCCAAGGATGGATGCTCTCCTTCGATTTCTGTCTTCCAATTCCCCAACTTTCCGAGAAGAACCGAATTTTCCGTGAAGAGCCAGCTTTTTTGCATGCTTTTCTGTATAATGCTTGGCATGAACAATGCGGGTATGGCTTTTACTACGATTCTATGGGACGTTGATGGAACCCTCCTTGATTTCGAAGCACCTGAAAAGGCTGCCATGCAAAGCCTTTTTCTTGAATATGGGTTTGGCGAATGCACGGACGAGATGGTTAAGAGGTATTCTGCCATAAACAGAGGCTACTGGGAGCGCCTTGAGAAAAAGGAGCTTTCAAAGACACAGATCCTTGTTGGAAGGTTCAGGGACTTCTTCCAAGAGGTAGGTGTGGATTCGTCTTGTGCTGAAGAGTTCAATGACAAGTACCAGGAAAGGCTGGGAGATACGATTGTATTCAAGGACGACAGCTATGAGGTTGTTAAATCGCTCCGAGGGATGGTCCTGCAGTATGTGGTGTCCAACGCCACTATACTAGCCCAGACCAAGAAGCTTAGGGTCTCTGGCCTGGGTGAGCTTATGGACGGGGTGTTCCTTTCAGAGCAGGTTGGATTCGAGAAGCCTGATGTCCGTTTCTTCGATGAGGTTTTGAAGCATATACAGGAAACTGACAAGTCCAGGATTCTGTTGGTTGGCGATTCGCTTACAAGCGACATCCTTGGCGGTACGAATGCGGGGATTCCAACCTGTTGGTACAATCCAAAAGGCCTGTCAGCCAAAGGCGCTGTAAGGATTGACTACGAGATAAGGGACCTTCACGAGATATACGATATTGTAAAGCCCTCTATGAAATGAGAGAACGACAAGGAGTGAACGATATGCTTTCATTTGCAAGTGACTACACTACAGGAGCGCATCCTGCAATCCTCAAGAGGTTGGGTGATACGAATTTCGAGGCCTTGGGTGGCTATGGTACAGACAAGTACTGTGCAAGCGCTGCTGAGAAGATAAAGGCGGCGTTCGGCTGTCCGGAAGGGGAGGTGTTCTTCCTTGTTGGTGGAACGCAGACGAATCAGGTCATCATAAGCACCATGCTTGCAAGCCATGAGGGTGTGATCTCAGCCGATACCGGACATGTCAACGTGCATGAGGCAGGTGCCATAGAGTATACGGGACACAAGGTTATTGGTCTTGGAGGGAAGGATGGAAAGCTGTCTGCAAAGGCCGTCGAGGACTATGTGAAGAGGTTCTACGGTGATGCCAGCTATGAACACATGGTGTTTCCGGGGATGGTCTATGTGTCGTTTCCAACGGAGTACGGCACACTGTATTCCAAGAAGGAGCTCGAGGATATCTATGGTGTGTGCAAGCGGTATGGCATGGTTTTCTATATAGATGGTGCCAGATTGGGCTATGGTTTGGAAGGCTTTTCAAATGATGTGAAGCCATGTGACCTTCATGCTCTTTGCGATGTCTTCTATGTTGGAGGCACCAAGGTTGGCGCTTTGTGCGGTGAGGCTGTCGTGTTCACTCACGGCAATGCTCCAAAGCATTTCATTACGCAGGTGAAGCAACGGGGTGCAATGCTGGCGAAGGGTAGGCTTCTTGGAATCCAGTTCGATGTCCTCTTTACTGACGGCCTCTATTTTGAGATAAGCCGCCATGCAATTGAGATGTCGGAGAAGCTCAAGAATGTTCTCAAGCGCAAGGGTTGTATGTTCTTCCTTGAGTCCCCTACGAACCAGCAATTCGTAGTCATGGAGGATTCGAAGCTGGAAGAGCTTTCCAAACATGTTTCGTTTGGATGGTGGGAGAAATACGACGAGTCCCGCACCGTAGTCCGCTTTGCTACCAGCTGGTCCACGACAGAGGGTGATTTGGCAGAGTTGGAGAAATATTTATAGACGTTATAACTATATGCTTCCAATATAATTAGCTTGAGTTTTCCTCTTTGTTCCGTATGTGTTGCGTGAATGGGATTGTTTGGTTCCATGTATTTGATATGTATATGGAACGTATCCATTGAAAACGTTTCTAAAAAGTTTTATTTGCATTGCAATTTGTTATCCTTAAGGAGGTGTTCAATGGAATTTGAATGGAGCGTTCAGAAAAATACGGCAAACAAGAAGAAACATGGTGTTTCCTTTGAAAATGCCGTATTGGTGTTCGGAGACCCCATGCGGCTTGATGTCCTTGATGTGGAACATTCTACTATTGGCTGGAGTTGCAACTGCTTTTGAAAGGAAGGTCTATTATAAGATATGAAATTGATGTGAATGAAAAACCCACCAAAGAACAGATTGATGAAATTAGAAAGGCTGCAAAAACCGAGGTTGTTTGCGATGATGCTTTCAAGAATCCTGAGATGCTGAAAAAGTATCTGTAAGGAGTATTTCAATTGATTGAAACGAAGAGGCTGATGCTTAGGGAATGCTCGATGGATTATGATGCTTTCAAAGAATATCTCAAAGAGTCCGGTTCCAGCGAAAAAGCCAAGGGTTTTGCTTTCATTGCATATTGATTGAGAAATTTATATGCAGAAAACCCTCTTGAGATATGCAGTTCGCATTGCCATGATGCTGTCCATGAAGAGGCTGTTTCTTGCTATGTCGTAGCCGTGCATTGCGTCTTTGATTTCGTGAAGCTCAATCGGAACCCCATTGCTTTCCAATGCCTGCGCGTACTGGACTCCTTCGTCATGGAGGCAGTCGTATTGGGCTGTTTCTATGTACGCAGGAGACATTTCTTCAAGCGAAGGGGCTTCCAATGGGGGAGATGTATGGAACCAGAGATGTGGAGATCTTCTCTAAATCCCCAACATACATTTCAAAGTATTTCTCCATGTCCTGCGTGTTGCACATTGGTGTGTCGGTATAGAGTCTATAGCTTTGGGTCTGCATCCTGCAATCAAGAACCGGGTAGAGGAGCATCTGGGCCTTTGGCATTGGAAGTCTTCGTTCCTTAGCCATAAGGCATACCGCCGCAGATAGGTTTCCTCCTGCACTGTCTCCAGCCACAACTATCCGTCGATGGTCTATTCCTAGGTTGTCTGCATTTAAAATCATCCATTCGTACACAGCAAGGCAATCGTTGTGGGCTACAGGGAACTTGTGCTTTGGAGCAAGCCTGTAGTCTACGAAGACCGTTTTGATGCCAAGTTCATTCGTGAATCGGCGAGCCAATGCAAAGTGGTGCGGTGCGGCGTTGAATACGAAACCTCCGCCGTGGATGAAGTAAAGGCATGGCAATGGCTATTCGCAATCCTTGGTTTCATATATGAGGACCTTTATGCCTGAAATGGATTTTGCGTTGGAAGGGACGGGCGCAGGGATATCGGTCTTGGGGATTGGTGCTGTAGCCCTTGTCACGTGGATGGACTTGTCGTCGTGCTCCAGTGCGTATAGCAGGCGCATTGGTTTTTGCACCAATGAGACGAATGCCGGGGAGAGTGGCGTTTTCATCCTTGAGTAGGGTCTGAGGTCTGGATGGAAGTCGTAGTCTGGGCTGTTCATGTCTTTCCTTTGGTGAGATTATAGCGTACATTGGTTGAAATTTTCTAAACTTGTTGGTTTTGTTTGCATCTGCATTTATAATTCTCTGCATGAGAGTTGGTTTTGTCCTTGCTGGAGTTTTTACAGGATCCTCGATTGCTCTTTGCCCTTCTGTGGCTTCTTTGTTTCCTGATGACGGCAAAGACACGCTGATAATCTTTCCTGGTGGCAAACTCAATAGCCCAAATTCGCTGGAGCAGATGAAGAATTCCATCTATGATCTCGTAAATGAGGACAATATCGATGGCACCATTGTTTGGAGTTCCTCTCTTTCCGGAAGTGTGAACTCCACTGTTGTATTGAAGCGTTTTGAGGAGATTCTCTCCAAGCCTCTTGTTACAATCGACGGCAAGTCCGACTCCTTTCCAAAGATCCCAAATGTTTGTTTCGACGCTTATGAGGGCTCAAGATTTCTTATCCAGCATTGTATTACGGTTCATGGGGCTAGAAGGATTCTATATCTTAGGGGGCCTCTTAACCATAATTCCTCTATAAAAAGGTATCAGGCATATTTGGATGCATTGAAGGAAAACGGCATCCCAATAAACTACAATTTGATTTCCGAGCCTACTGAATGGTCTCAAGGCGGTGAAGGTCTTAGGAATATGCTTGAAGCCAGGAATCTACGTCCTGGCCGTGATTTCGACATGATCGTCTGCGCTAGCGACCTTATGACGTACGAGTCGGAGCAGGTCCTTAAGTCCTATGGATATGTTGTTGGGGAAGATGTTTTCATTTGCGGATTCAATGATTCAATAGACTCTAGGCTTTTGAAGGTTCCCGCCACTACGGTAAGACTCCCATATTCAGGTATTGGCAGGACTGCATTGAGCACCCTCTATTCATTGGCTGAAGGGAAAAGATGCTACGACAAGGTGTTGGCTACCACTCCAATCATTAGAAGAAGCTGTGGTTGTGAGGCTTTTGAGTTCTCATCTGCAATCTCCAGTGCTTCAGACCTTGCAGCGCAGTTGGTAAAGGACTTTGGGTTCTCTTCGGCAGAGGCTAGGGGAATAGTCAATTGTGTCGCCAAAGAGCCTTCTGAAGCCAATGTTCGTGCTATGTTGGAGAAACTGTTCGAGGAGGGAGCCGACAACCATGAGGTCATCAAGGTTATAAACGGATTCAAGGACATACTTTCCAAAGAGAAATACTTGTTGCTTTCCAAGAACGCCTATTCCATTGTTCCTTCTTTTCTGGACAATCGCATGTCACGATTGAGCTTTGATGAACGCAACAGCAGAAGGGTTTTCAATTCTTTCATAAACCAGCTGTTGGAGACTAGCAATTTCCAAGAAATCGTTACTGTCCTGAACAACAACGCCAAGGCTCTTGGGTTTTCCAAAATTCATTTGGTTTGTAATGATGGCGGAAAGTCTTTTTTGATACAACAAGAGTCCAATCCAATAGAATTCCCTGAAAAGATGCTGGTTCCTTCCAGCATGGGGACATTGTTGGATCCTGGGGCTTGGATTGCCACCCCTCTTTGCTCAGAGACGGAGTTCATGGGGTACCTTCTTCTTAAAGCCAGCAGGTTCGATGGCTTTATGTGCGAAGAGGTCAGAAGCGCCGTTTCCAGTGCAATAAAAAACGCCAGGCTTTTCGAGACGGCAAGAAAGGCTCAGCAATCTGCCGAACAGGCGGACTTCTCACGAACGCATTTCTTTGCAAATGTCACTGAAAACCTAAGAAGCCCTCTTACGGAGATTTCTGAGCTTGTGCTGAATTCCCAATTGGATGACAGTGCGAGGAATGAAATAAACAATAGAATCGTAGATGTCAAAAGGACCATTGATCTGTCGCTTATCTCCACTGGTGAACTTGAGCTCAACTGCAGCTGCACAAATGTATCCGAATTCCTGAAGGGCTTTGCCTGCTACAAGGATGAGGGGCCTTTGGCTTGTGTGATGCTGGATGAAAGGCTTTTCAGGAAAATCGTTGAGATCATTGTCTCTGGGGTTGGTTTGAACCCCCAGATAACGGCCTATATGAGCAGAAACGGTGTAAAGATTAGAATCTTCGATAAAGATGGGATATGGGAATACAGCGAAAACCCTTCTTTGGACTACGCCAAGCAGATTGTTCTGCTCCACAATGGAAACTATTCGATTGAGCGTCATGGCATCTCGATTACGTTGCCATATCCAACCTTGGACGGCTCTGTGCCTTCTGCAATTGGAGAAAATGCAATCGTCGTCTGCATCAATGGAATGCCCGGTTTCGCTACCAATACCACGGGTTTTGACGGCGTGAAGTTCCTTGAACTGGATGGTGCTACGCTGGCTGTAAAAAGGCGCCTGCCGTCCAGTGCAAGTGCAGTTTATTGGGATGGCAGCTTCAAGGGCTATAATGCATTGACAGGTCTTTTGAGCCTGATCTCAAACGATGTCTATAGAAAACTGCCTTTCATCTGCCTTGAATGTTCCAACCAGAGGACTTTCGAAGATTCCATGCGCTCCTATGTGGAGGCAAAGGGGAGGGTTCTTCTTCAAGTAGGATCTCTTTCTGAAAACCTGCATCGCTGGCTACAGAGTCCCAATATCATAGCATGTGATTTTTCCAATGTGCTTTCCATGTTCCGTAGGTACAATCCAAGACTTGCCATCTTCACCATTGAGCAGTACAAATCCAACGAGCAGTCACAGGAGAAGCTTGTGGATTGTCTGCACGGCATAAGAAACAAATACCTTTCCCCTATAATCATTTGCTCGGACTATATCAACGCTCAACTTATCCAGGAGATAAGCACCATCCCCAACGTCTTGTTCGTCAATTCCTGTATTCTTGAAAGCGACGAATTCGCCATGCGCGTTCGTGCCATTCTTGGGGGCTCTGAGCTGCTTGCCCCTTTGACGGGCCAGATCGTGAAGAAGGCCCAGCTTTACCTGTGCCAGCATTCCACATTGTCCATAAGCCGATGGCAGGTGGCGGACGAAGTCCATACGTCTGAAGATTATCTGACCCGAATCTTCAAGAAGGAATTGGGCCTCTCTCCTTGGGAGTATCTCAACAGATACAGGATATGGCTTGCAGAGAATCTTCTTAGGAACACTGGAATGTCAGTCAACGAAGTCTCCAATGAGACTGGTTTCCAGGACCAGGCCTATTTCTGCAGGGTTTTCAAGAAGATAAAGGGATACAGTCCGGTCAAGGTGAAGAAGAGATAAGAGGTCGGAAAAGTACAAAAACAGGTAACATAAGTTAAATTTGGTTCGGTATAGACTGTTCTCAAGATGGAGAAAGGAGAGGCTGTCTATAGCCTGTAGACGGCAAGCACCAAATGAGAAGTGGAAAGAATTATGCATTGAGTCTTGAGATCGATTCTTTGAAGGCAAAGAAGAAGTCTCTCATTGAAAGTCTTAAGGCTGCTGAAAAACAGAGGAACGATAGTGACATTGATGCGGCGACTTTGGCTCTTGATTCCGTCAATGCTGATCTAAAGGAAAAGCAAAAGGCTTTCAAGAAATCTGAAAATCAGGTTTTGATTGCCGAGATCAATAGGCACAAGTTCATCTATCTCATGATGATCATTCCTTTGGCATACTATTTCGTCTTCAAGTACATTCCAATCTGGAACGCCCAGATCGCCTTTAGGGATTTCATTTCCTTGAAGAGAACCGGAATCACCGGTGGCACTTGGGTTGGACTGGAGAACTTCAAGACATTCATTGGTTCATACTATTTCTGGGATCTTATCAGAAACACTCTTATGTACAGTTTTGGAAAGCTTCTTGTCAGCCTTCCTTTGTCGATCCTCCTTGCAATAGCAATCTACGAGTGCACCCGTGCACCTTTGAGAAAGATAGTCCAGACCTTGTCCTATCTTCCTCACTTCCTTTCCTGGGTCATCATGTACGGAATCCTGCTTTCCTTGCTTTCTCCAAGCCAAGGTATCGTGAACGATATAATCAAGCTGTTTGGCGGAACACCAAGGAACTTCCTTACAGACCCAAAAGCCTTCCCAATCATCGTCATCCTTTCCGATGCCTGGAAGGAGATGGGCTGGAGTGCAATCATCTTCATTGCCGCTCTTATGGGCATTGATGGAACCCTTTTCGAGGCTGCAATGGTGGAAGGGGCGAACAGCTGGCAGAGGGTAAGATACATCACCCTTCCTGCAATCAAACCCGTTATCGTCGTAGTCCTTCTCATGAAGATTGGTACCATTCTGGATGCTGGTTTCAACCAGTTGTACATGTTGTATAGCCCAGCTGTCTACAGCGTTGGCGATATCATTGATACTTGGGTCTACAGGGGAACAATCAACGGCCAATTCAGCCTTGCAACGGCGGCCGGCATCTTCAAGGGCGTCATTGGTATGACGCTGCTGTTCATTTCCAACTGGGCTTCCAAGAAGTTCACTGAAAATTCTTTGTTCTAAGGAGGTGTGAGGATGTCCAGGAAAAACAATGGCGCAGTTGCCGTCAAACTTACTGCCGGCGACAAGGTGTTTCAGATCTGCGTTCGCCTCTTCCTTGCTTTTTTGTTGGTTGTGATCTTCATTCCCATTTGGAGTACAATCACTCTTTCGTTCAGACCTGCCAGCTATATTGGTTCCTATCTCGATGGCATGTTCCTTGCTCCTTGGAAGTGGTCGAATCTTGCGTACAAGGCTCTTTTGAGCAACTCGGGCTTCCTGAGCGCCTTCTTCAACAGTGTGAAGATCACTGTAATGGGTGTCTGTGCGGCTCTCTTCCTTACCGTTCCTATGGCTTACGCCCTTTCCGTCAAGGGCGTTCCTGGAAAGAAGTGGATTGTCATCTTCGTCATGATACCTTATGTCTTCAACATTGGAGTCGTTCCCACATACCTGCTGATCTCCAAGTTGGGTATGGTGAACAAGTTGGCATCGGTCTTTTTGCCTGTTGCAATCAACACGTACAATATGATCATCATGCGGCAGTTCTTCGAAGGCATCCCAAACGACCTAAGGGAGAGTGCCTTCATCGATGGCTGCAATGACATCCAAATCATGTTCAAGATCATCCTGCCTCTTTCAAAGGCAATAATCATGACCATTGCATTGTACTATGCAGTGGCCTTCTGGAACGACTACATGAGAAGTCTGCTCTACTTGCAGAAGAGTTCCCTGAAGCCTCTACCTCTTCTTCTTAGAGACATTCTGCTTGGTGCAAGCATGAACGACAACCTGGAAGCCAGTGCATTTGGTTCCGCCCCCATCGAGGCGATCAAGGCTGCATCTGTCTTCATAAGTGCAATCCCTATGGTCGTTGCATATCCGTTCATCCAGAAGTATTTCACAAAGGGGACCTTGGCCGGCAGCGTCAAAGGCTGATGTGGATTTTGCAGAACCCTACAAAGCGTTCTGTGAATCATAGATTCGCGATCATTTAAAAGGAGGAAACTTTAAATGAAAAAAACTCTTATTGTTCTTCTTGTTGCCCTTCTTGCTTCTAGCTTTGTTTTTGCACAGGGCGGTACTGAAGCTACGACAACAACCACTGGACCAATGACCATTGCAATGCTTTATTCTGCAACACAGACTGAGGCCGGTGCTCTTCCAGCGGACTGGGCAGGCTATGCTGTCCTTGAAGACCAGCTTGGAATCAAGCTTGAGCTTCAGATGCTTCCATCGAACCCAAACGACCAGGATCTCATGGTCAGGGCTATGGCGGCTGCAGATGAGCTTCCTGATTTCTTCACATGTTCAAGAGAGGTTTGGGCTGACCTTGCAAAGAACGGTATGGTCCTTGATGTAACGGACTACTATGCCCTTATGCCAAACAGAAGCTCTGTCATGTTCGACGATGCTGCAAAGAACTATGTTACATACGAAGGCAGGATCTATGGTTTTGCAACTCCATCTGCAATCTCCGGCAACGAAGGTCTCTTGGTAAGACAGGACTGGCTCGATAACCTTGGCCTTTCCGTTCCTACGACTTTGGACGAACTCTATGATGTCCTCTATGCCTTCACCTACAACGATCCAGATGGCAACGGCAAGAACGATACCTACGGTTTTGGCGCTTTCGTAGAAGAGACCGTTTCCTACGAAATCTATCCAGGCCGCCGTTTCGAGCCTTTGATGGGTGCTTTTGGCGTTGAGGGAACTTGGAACATGAGTTCAAGCAACTTTGGCCTCAAGATCCACGACGCCAATTACTACGATTGGATGGTGTTCTTCAAGAAGTGCATCGACACCGGCGTCATCGATCCAAACTGGATGTCCTACAAGAAGGACGACTTCCGTGCAGCATGGAAGCAGGGCAAGTTTGGTGTCTTCAGAGAGCAGAACTCCGCCTATGCAAGCCAGAACAACTACAAGCCATTCGACGACAACTTCCCAACTGGAAGCTTCACGGTCATCGATGCTCCTATTGGTCCGAATGGCGACCAGTCGGTTGGACCACGCTGCCAGGGCATGAGAATCTATGCAATCAATTCCGATGTCTCAGAGGAAAAAGCAAAGAAGATCGTTGAGATGTTCGAATGGATGAGCTATGGCGAAGGCTACCTCCTTTGCGGTTATGGCGAAGAAGGAAAGAACTACATCCTTGATGCAGATGGTCTTCCTCAGTCTGATGCAAGCCTTGGATCCCTTGGCTACAACAGCGCAGACGGTCAGAAGTACATCCAGCTCAGAAACTGCGCATTCAACTACAGCAACGCTCAAGAGATCGCTCTTCGCTATCCTGCATACATCACAGCAACTTCACAGAAGCGCATGAGCGCCGGTGACGTTCTTCTTGAGATGCAGAGCAAGACATGGACGAATACACCAGGTCAGAACAGCATGCCGGCACCAACCAGCACAGACGTAACGACTTTCTACCAGCAGGGCATTGCTGAGTTCCTCAACGGAACAAGAGAGCTTACAAAGAGCAACTGGGATGCATTCGTAAAGCAGTTCGACGAAATTGGCGGACTTGCTTGGGAGAAGGCAGGCTATGACTATGCCTCGGCAAACGGACTCCTTCAGTAGTTAAGTATAGTTTTTGATGTTGTAAGGAGGGGGTTGTACGTTGAACGCTTGCAGCCCCTTCCTTTTGGTGAAGACAAGTATGATTGATACGAGAAAATCAATGACAGAACGCATGTGTCTGTCCGCTTTGAAAAAATACAACAAGGAGAATACTCCTTACAGCTACAAGTCCTCCATTCTGCTTGAGGCTCTCTTCAGGGCTTCCAGGATTCTTGGAAACGAAGAGATTTTCAATTATGTCAACGACATGATCAACCACTACATTCCAGAAGATGGTGTAGTGACTACTTATAAACTCGAAGATTACAGCATGGACCAGGTGAGGATGGGAAATCTTATCATTGATTTCTATAAGCTTACCGGCCAGAAGAAATACAAAACGGCTTTGGACATGTTCTACAAGCAGCTTCAAGGGCAGCCTAGAACTCCATCCAAGGGTTTTTGGCACAAAAAGAGATACCAAAACCAGATGTGGTTGGATGGTCTTTATATGCAGGGGCCTTTCTATGCTTCATACACAAAGAAGTTCGGCGGGCTCAAGGAGTGCCTTGAGGACATCGTCTATCAATTCGAACTGGTCTATGAGAAGACTCTTGACACGAATACGGGTCTACTCAGGCATGCTTGGGACGAGTCCTGCAGCCAACCTTGGTGCGATCCCAAAACGGGACGGAGCAAAGAGGTCTGGGCTCGTGCTTTGGGCTGGTATGTCATGGCTTTGGCCGATCTTCTTGAAATAATACCAGAAGAAGACGCCTATCAAGGATATCGGTCTAGATTGCTTAGGTTGGCGATGCAGCTGGCTCCCGTGGTTCTGCGCTATCAGGACAAGGCAAGCGGCATGTGGTATCAGGTGATGGACAAGGCTGGCGAGGGGGCGAATTACCTGGAGAGCTCGTCCACGTGCATGTTCGTGTACTTCTTTGCTAAGATGAATAGGCTTGGATTCTTGGATGAGTCCTACAGGAAGGCTGCCCAGGTGGCGTTTTCAGGGTTGTGTGGGCATTCTGTGACTGTCGATGAGGGTGGGGAGCTCTTTTTGCATGATACCTGCAAGAGTGCAGGTCTGGGGCGTGCGTCTGACGATGGCCCGTATAGGCCGGCCGATTTCAAGTACTATACAGAAGGCGAACCTAGGGTTACGGACAACCTCCATGGAGTGGGGCCGTTCATATCGGCGGCTTTGGAGTTGGAGTTTCCAGCTCAGCTGAATGGAAAAAGCCATGTACTGAAGCCTGGCGAGGATTTGAATGCCGTATTGAAGGAGAACGCCGGCAAAAAGGCGGTTGTGGTTCCCGCTGGGCATTACGAGGTTGGGCCTATTGATGTGCCGTCCCATACCCACTTGATTTTCGAGAAGGGAGCCGTTCTGGATTACGTGGATGATTTCGAGGCATATCCTCCTATCCATACCCGCTGGGAAGGCGTGTGCTGCTGGGCTATGCATTCTTGTTTCCTTATCAACAACGCGAACGACGTTGTCGTCGAAGGTTCTGGCACTTTGAATGGCCATGGCCAAAGATGGTGGGATTATATCTGGAAATGGAAGAATGGCGGTCGTCCTGCTGCTCCAAGTCTACCTATCGAGAAAAGGCTTGCAGGCTTGAATCCCAACTATCTCAATGAGCCTGGTGGCGGAGGTGGCAGACCCTGTCAGTTCCTGCGTCCTGCTTTGCTTCAGATATTGGATTCCAAGAACATCAGGATTGATGGCATTACGCTTGTTGATAGCCCGTTTTGGACTATCCACCCAATAAACAGTACGAATTTGCTGTTCAAGGACATTGTTATCAGCAATCCTGCAGACTCTCCAAATACCGATGGCATTGATATCGAGTCCTGTGTAAACGTGGAGGTCAGGGGCTGTGACATTGATGTTGGTGACGATGGGATTGCTGTAAAATGCGGAAGCGGCAAAGAGATGATGCAGTTCCAGAGATCCGAGAACATCAGTGCCTGCAATTGCGTTGTCAGAAACGCCCATGGCGGTTTTGTCGTAGGCAGCGAGACCGCAAGCGGCGTCAAGTGCGCTTATGTCAAGAACTGCAGGTTCCTTGGTACTGATAGAGGCATAAGAATCAAGACAAGACGTTGCCGTGGTGGGCATATGACAGATATCGTCGCTTCCAACATCTACATGAAGGATGTCATTTGTCCAATTTCCATCAACATGTTCTATCGTTGCGGCTCTGATGATCCCTCCCTTTTCTCTTTGAAGCCTTTTCCTGTCACTGAGGATACTCCTGTCATCAAGAACGTCCTGATCGAGAACGTCCATGCCCAGGAATGCAGGAACAGCGCCGGCTTCATTGCAGGGCTTCCTGAGTCTGAGCTTCAGAACGTGGTGTTCAGGGATTGCTCCTTTGAGTTGACTGACATGATTGAAGAGAACACTGAACCGGAGATGTGTCAGGGGATTCCTGAAACGTCCTACAGGGGGATTAGAGTCATAAATGCGGATGCGACCTTTGAAAACGTCAAAGTCAATGTCGAACCGGCTGTGATGTTTGAAAGGTTTTAGTTTTTGAGGTGTGTATGAGACCTGATACTTCTTTTATCAAAGGAATCGTTCCTCCAATCGCCATTCCGTTGGATGAGAATGAGAATTTTGATGAGAAAAGACTTAGAAAGCATGTTGATTTCGTCATAGACAATGGGGTGAGCGCTATTCTTGCCTTTGGCTCCAATGGTGAATTCTACATGCAGGAAGAATCTGAAATGAAAGAGATTCTTGATGTAATGATAGACCAAGCTGCAGACAGAGTGCCGGTTTTTATGGGTATTGGCGCCATTAGGACATCAAAATGCATAAGGCTGGCGCAAATGGGTCTTGAGCATGGGGCCAAGGCCGTGTCTGTGTTGCAGCCTATGTTCCTAAAGCCAAGCGAGGACGAGCTCTATACTCATTTCGCCACTATTGCAGACAATATCGGTGGCGCTCCAATGCTCCTATACAACAATCCCGGCAGGGTTTCGTATGGGATTTCCCAGGCTGTCGTCGAGAAGCTTGCCCACGAACATGAGAATCTTGTTGGTATGAAGGACAGTTCTGGAGACATTACGCAAACGGAGGAGTTCATTCGCCGCAACAGGGATGTTGGTTTCAAGGTCATGTGTGGCAAGGATACGCTGATCTATGCAGGACTGTGCGTTGGTGCCGTTGGTGCTGTTTGCTGCATGGCGAACTTTGTGCCCAAGATGGTGTGTTCTATCTACGATTCCTTCGTCGCTGGAGATTTGAAGCAGGCTTTGGAGAATCAGTTCAGGCTCAATCCAATTAGGCTTCAAATGGACAAGTCCAGTTTTCCTGTGGCGACGAAGGACTATGCGAACCTTCTTGGTTTGGATCTTGGTGCGCCGTATCTTCCTTCCAAGAACTCCACCAAAGCACAGCTTGAAGGTCTCAAAGCCCAGCTGGTTGATGCTGGGTTGATCAAAGTCGATTGAATGTATACGAGAGGTTTTCGAAGAACCTCAAAGGAGATGTAATTAAATGAAAGTCGGATTTATCGGGCTAGGAATTATGGGAAAGCCCATGTGCAAGAATATCATCAAGGCCGGGCATGAAGTCAGCTTCTATTCAAGACACGATGATGTGGTGAAGGAGCTTGAGGCCTTGGGTGCGAAAGGCAAGAAGAATGCCGCTGAGGTCGCACAGGCTAGTGAAGTTGTGATTACCATGGTGCCGAACAGCCCTCAGGTAAGGGAAGTCGCCCTTGGCAAGGATGGAATCGTCGAGGGAGGGGAGGCTGGCTTGGTGGTCATTGATATGAGTTCCATTGATCCGGTTGAGACCAGAAGCATTGGTGCGGAGTTGGCGAAGAAGGGTATAGAGATGGTTGACGCTCCTGTTTCCGGTGGAGAGCCCAAGGCTATCGACGGTACTCTTTCTGTCATGTGCGGTGGAAAGGAGGAGACCATTGAGAAGTATAGGGATCTTCTTATGACAATGGCCGGTTCTGTCGTGCGCTGTGGAGATCTTGGGGCTGGGAATGTTGCAAAGCTTGCAAACCAGATCGTTGTTGCATGCAATATCGCTGCAATGAGCGAGGCTTTGGCCTTTGCTACCAAGATGGGTGCAGACCCTGAGCTGATCTATAAGGCTATAAGGGGAGGTTTGGCTGGCTCCACGGTTTTGGATGCCAAGGCTCCAATGGTGCTTTCAAGGAGCTTCAAGCCTGGCTTTAGGATTGAGCTTCATATCAAGGACCTCACGAATGCACTCAATGCTGCACATGCGATCAATGGCTATGTACCTCTTACTGGTCAGGTCATGGAGATGATGCAGGCAGTCAAGAACGATGGTTGCGGTGCAGAGGACCATAGTGCGCTTGCAAAGTACTATGAGAAGATCAGCAACGTAACCATTGAAAAGTAAAGCTGAAAAGTAAGGTCATATAGGAACAAGTATGATCATTGATGTTTTTGCGGGAAGGCGTATAGACGTATGAAGGCGGTTAGGATACTGGAGCAGGACAATGTCGCTGTAGTGGTTGGCCCTACCAAGGCGGGGGACGGCATTGAAGGCTATAGCGTTGGCGCAATGCCTCTGGTTGCCCTTTGTGATATTCCACAGGGGCATAAGATTGCATTGAAGGATCTAAAGAGGGGAGACGCCATAATTCGCTATGGCGTTCTTCTGGGATATCTTACTGAAGACGTTAGGGCTGGAGGTTGGATCAACGAGCGCAATCTACAGCTTCCAAGTTCCCCGGCCGTCTCTTCATTGAAGGCTGGAAAGCAGGGCACGGTCTGTAGGGATTTGCCTTCCCGCAGGACTTGGATGGGCTACGACAATGGCCCAAACCTGCCAGCTGGCAGCAGAAACATACTTGGTATCACCATGTCGGTACATTGTGTCGCTGGTGTGGTACGTAATGCCGTTGACATCATCAAGAGGGATTTGCTTCCCAATTATTCCAACGTGGATGATGTAGTCGCCGTCGTTCATCCTTACGGCTGTGGCGTCGCAATCGCTGCAGACGAAGCTTTCATTCCAATTCGTGGTGTACGCAACATGATCCACCATCCAAACTTTGGCGGTCAGATCCTGTGCGTTGGCCTTGGCTGTGAAAAGCTCCAAATGGACATGATTCTTGAGCCGGAGGAGAACAACAGTGAAAACGTGCTGATCCTTCAGGATTGCAAGGGCTATGGAGAGATGATCGACCGTATCTGCGCCATGGCAAGGAAGAAGCTTGAAATCCTCAACGCCCGCAGGAGGGTTGAGCTTCCTCTTGAAAAACTAAGGATTGGGGCCCAATGTGGCGGCTCGGATGCCTTCAGCGGAATTTCCGCCAACCCAACGATAGGATATGCCTTTGACATGCTTGCAGCAGGCGGCGCCCAGGTGCTTTTCTCTGAGGTCACAGAGGTCCGCGACGGTGTCCATTATCTTGCGGACAGGTGCCAGAACGTGGCTTCCGTAGAGCGTCTCAAATCCGAGATTTCTTGGTATGACAACTACTTGGCCCGTAGCCATGTTGACCGTAGTGCAAATCCAACCCCTGGCAACAAGAAGGGCGGACTTAGCAATATCGTAGAAAAGGCCATGGGCTCAATTGCAAAGAGCGGAAGCTCTCCAATTGCAGAGGTCGTTGGCCCTGGAGAGTTTCCAAAGTGCCATGGTCTCATCTTTGCGGCGACTCCGGCATCTGATCTGGGCTGTGGCTCCAGTCAGCTTGCCTCCGGCATTGTTCTGCAGCTTTTCAGTACGGGGCGTGGAACGCCATACGGTCTTCAGGAAATCCCAATCTACAAGATTTGCACGCAGCATTCCATGAAGGCCCAATGGGGGGACCTCTTCGATATGGATGCAGGCTACGTGGTCACCGGCGAGAAGACAATACCCCAGATGGCCCATATCCTTTATTCCGATATCCTTGACGTCGTCAGCGGAACAAAGAAAACGGCTACGGAGAAGTATCATCTTTACAACGATTTCCTCGTCTTCAACCCAGCTCCAATCACATGATTGGCTAATGCGATTGGGTGACGGTATACGTTCAGAGGGAAATATAATTTCAAGAAAGGAGTGAAGCCATGAGCAAAACACGCTATGCACAGGTTGGAACAGGCGGAAGGGCCCGTATGTACTACGAGGCCATTGCAACTACATACAAGGATGTAGACGAGCTCGTAGGATTCTGTGATTTGAGTCCTACAAGGATGAAATATGCGAATTCCCGGATTTCAGAGTTGGGGGCTGAAGAAGTCCCAATGTACCTTCCCCATGACTTCGAGAGGATGATCGATGAAACGAAGCCTGACATAGTAATCGTGACTACTGTTGACAGAACCCACGACGACTATATCGTAAGAGCCTTGGAGAAGGGCTGTGACGTGGTGACTGAGAAGCCTATAACAATAGACGAAAGAAGGGCTCAGAGGATAATCGATGCCGTGAAACGGACGGGACATCACGTAAGGGTCACTTTCAACTATAGGTATTCTCCATATCATACGAAAATGAGAGAGCTGATAAGGGATGGCGCCATTGGTACTCCTTTCCAGGTGCACTTCGAATGGCTGCTCAACACCACACACGGAGCCGACTACTATAGGAGATGGCACAGCTGCAAAGTAAACAGCGGAGGACTGCTTGTCCATAAAGTCACGCATCATTTCGACCTTGTGAACTTCTGGCTCAACACCGAGCCCGAGAAGGTCTTTGCTCTTGGTTCTCTGAACTTCTATGGCAAGGAGGCCGCAGAGAAACGGGGTGTGGAGAAGTTCTATTATCGTTGTCATGGACAGGAATCGGCCAAGGGTGATCCGTTTGCCATAGACATGGAAACCAATCCAACCCTCAAGGCTTTGTACCTTGATGCCGAGGCCGACAATGGCTACATAAGGGATAGAAGCGTGTTCAGGGATGATATTTCAATCGAAGATACGATGAATGTCATCGTCAAGTATAAGAACGGTGTCCAAATGTCGTACTCCCTTTTCTCGTATTCTCCATGGGAGGGCTTCAACGTTTGCATAAATGGAAGTGCCGGAAGGATAGAGTACACTGCTCTTGAGAAACCCTACATAAATGCAGGAGGGGACAAAAGCGGCGAAGGGGCAACGGTTTACCATAAAATAAGGGTCTGCCCTATGTTTGGAGAGGCCTATGAGGTTCCTGTCGAAACCAGGGCGGGAGGGCATGGTGGTGGTGATCCAGCCCTTCTTGACGATGTTTTCCTTCCTTGTCCTCCTCATGACGAGTTCAATCGTGCAGCAGACTACGTCGATGGCATCAAGTCCGCGCTTGTTGGAATAGCTGCAAACAAGAGCATTGCCTCTGGACTTCCTGTGGACATCAAAGGTCTTGTGGAGTGGTAGGATGAATACGATACTCTTCGAAGACTTCTCATCATTTCCCCTTGGTGCCTTTCCCTATGACAAGGACCACTCCGCAATGGGGGAATACCATTACTATCCTGAAGAAGGCTACAAAGGTGGATGGTTCGATCCCATTGCGGACTTCAACTACAGAGGGCCTTCGTGGCTTGTGACTTCTCCCTGTCTTGATGGAAGGCATTTCATGGAGCAGATGCGGATCAAACCTCCAAAGGACAGGTCCGCAGTCCCTTGCCTTAGAAAAGGGGATGTCCGTATGGGCGACTACAAACTTACGGTCGTCATGCGGGCATACAGGAGGGATGAGATATCCGGCATTGCATTCCGTTACCAGACAAGCATGATGCACTACGGGTTTTTCCTAAAGGGCAATGGTGTGGAGTTCCACAGAGTGAACAAAATGGAACGTACCGTTTTGGCTTCGAAGGCCTGCGAATGGTCAACGGATTCCTTCCACTCTTTGGGCGTTTTGTGCAAAGGTGGTTCGTTTACATGCTTTTTGGATGGCGAGGAAGTCTTCGAAGTCAAGGATGAAATGTATTCGGAAGGCTGCATCGCACTTTCATCCTCTATGCCCGCAGCCTATTCCAATGTCTTGGTTGAAATGACCAATGACGAGAAGAAGGCGTTTGACGAAAGACTCTCACGCGACGAGAAGAGGGTGATGGGGAAGAGAGCCGGATTCCCACAGATGAAGCTTTCGAAGGTGATAGACCTAAAGGATTTTGGCGCGGGAAGGGAGATTAGATTTGGGCATCTTACAGGAACAAAGGAGCTCTTTTTCGTCATAGCCCAACATCAGCGACGGGTCTATAAGGACCGTTATCCCTTCATCAGCTGTCTGACCGCCGTTAGTCTCGAAAGCGGGGAGGTCCTTTGGCAGAAAGGGGAGCCTATAGACGATGAAGATGTGGTTCTTCTCACAACGGACCTTCCATTCCAAATCTACGACATAGACAACGATGGTGTGGATGAGGTCATAGTCAGCTATGACTTCAAGATTGCAATCCTCGATGGCAGGACCGGAGAAGTAAGAAAAGAGATTCCAACGCCCCTCAACACTGCAGATCCCAAAAGCGTTACTGGCCTTGAGTTTGGACGCTATGCTTTTGACAGGCTCAATGTGGATGCAATTCGCATTGTCAATGTAACAGGGAAGGACAGGCCCAGTGACATCCTCGTGAAGGACAGGTATTCCCGTCTTTGGGTCTATGACAGCAACTTGGAGTTCGTCTGGACCTTTTCAAAGTACAACACAGGACATTTCCCCTACAACTATGATTTCGATGGGGACGGAAAGGATGAATTGTTTTCATGCTACAACATGGTGGATCATGACGGGTCCCTCGTCTGGTCTTTGCCAATTGACACCGACCACACCGACGAGATTGTCTTTGGTCGCTATGACAATGATTCAGAGCCCTGTCTTGCAATCGTTTCGGGATGGGAAGGGTTCATGTTGGTATCCAAGGAAGGCCAAATCCTTCTGCGGGATATAAATGGACATGGACAGAGAATAAGCATTGGGAACTACTGCCCTGATAGGGAAGGCCTTCAAATCTGCACTACGACATATTGGCAGAACAACGGCATAATCTACATGCATGATTCCAAAGGCAGGGAGATCTGGCATAGAGAGGCTCTTTGCAACGGCAACGTCATAGCTCCTGTGAATTGGGATGGGTCCGGTCAGGATTTGGTCCTTTTGAATGCAGATCCATTCAATGGTGGCTTGATGGACGGAACGGGGGATGTTGTCGTCCCATTCCCTAATGACGGACACCCCTCCCTTTGCTGCGAGGTTCTGGACTCTTTGGATGGAGAAAGGGATGGGATTGTCGTTTGGGATAGAAAGAGGCTGTTCGTCTACACGCAGGACAGGAAACCCAAAGTGGGGGATGCCATCTATTCTCCAGAGAAGTATCCTAGCTACAATGCTTCGAACTACAGAGGTGAATATTCATTTCCCAAATGGACCAAGCCTCGTGGCGTTTAGGGGCCAAGGCCTTTGAATACTTGAAGATGTTCTCAATTGGTCTTCGATTCCTTGCGTGACAGCATTGCGTACATCACTAGGCATATCATGACAGACAGTAGCGATCCTGCGGCGGTGGCAAGTCCCATTGGGAAGAGCGTGTCCGTGAACATCTTTGAAGTGATGTACACGCCGGGTATGCGCATGAGGGCTATGGCTATGATGTTGTGCACGAACGAGAGTGAGGACCTTCCACATGCACAGAAATATCCGCTGAAACAGAAGTGCATGCCTGCAAACAGGCAGTCCCATATGTAGCCCCTTAGGTAGTGGCCTCCCATGGTCACGACCTGTAGGCCGTCTTGTGTGGAGCTGTCCGTGAAGAGAGCCACGAAGGAGTTTGCGTAGAACTGCATGAGCGCCACTACTGCAAGCCCAAAACATGTCGTGATGAGTATGCCGTAGCGCATGGTCGTCTTTGCACGCTCCGGCTTGCCGGCTCCTATGTTCTGGGCTCCCAATGCCGATACCGTTGAGAGCATGGACGATGGCACGAGGAAGATGAATGACATGATTTTCTCTACGATTCCCACGGCAGCGGCATCGTTTAGGCCTCTGCGGTTGGCGATTATCGTGATGACAATGAAAGCAACCTGGATGAGCCCGTCCTGAACCGCGATTGGAATCCCTATTCGTAGGAGGCTTCCCATGACGTCTCTTTTGGGCTTGAAATCTTCTTTTTTCAGCCTGATTCCCGCTCTTGCCCTTCGTACAACGATGATCGAGACCACCACGCTGACAGCCTGGGACAACGTCGTCCCCAAAGCTGCACCTGCAGGCCCCAGATGCAACGCATCCATGAATGCATAGTCTAGACCGATGTTCGCTGCGCAGGCTATGGCTATGAAGTACATTGGACTCTTGCTGTCGCCCAAGCCACGGAAGATTGAGCTTATTATGTTGTATGCGGTTATGAAGGGGATTCCCATGAAGCATATCGTAAGGTAGTCGATGGTGCCTTCAAGCGCCTGCGCTGGGGTGGACATTGCAATTGCGATTGGCCTTCTGAGAAGGAGGAGTGCTGCTGTGAGTATTATGGAAAGCCCCATGAATAGGGTTATTGTGTTGCCTATGCAGGATGCAGTTCTCTTGTCGTTGCCGCCTCCCACGGCCTGGCCTATGCTCACGGTGGACCCCATCGCAAGCCCTACTATTATGACCGTTATCATGTGCATGACTTGGGATCCTATGGAGACCGCCGTTGTGCTGGCTACGCCTTCGTACTGGCCAATTATGAAGAGGTCCGCCATTCCATAGAGGGTTTGCAGGAAGTAGGAGAGTAGGTACGGCAACGAGAAATATACAACGTTCTTGAATATGCTGCCGGTCGTTAGGTTCCTTTGCATCGTGTATGCTCCTGATTCGTATTATATGGTGTTTCTATTTACAATATACTTATTGCATGTTATGATGTTTATGATTCGTGTGGCCTTGCACTTTTCAATCGACGCAGTTCTGGAGGTTTGTATCATGGCATTCGATTTCAAGAAGGAATACAAGGAGTTCTATATGCCAAAGTGTGCTCCTGGGATTGTCGATGTCCCTCGTACCAATTACATTGCGGTTAGAGGAAAGGGAGATCCCAACGAAGAGGGAGGAGCCTACAAGAAGGCAATAGAAGTCCTCTATGCTGTGGCGTATACGCTTAGGATGAGCCGTAAGGCCGGCCATGAGATAGATGGATTCTTCGAGTATGTGGTTCCTCCACTTGAGGGCTTTTGGTGGCAGGACGGGGTGGATGGCGTAGACTATTCGAGCAAGGAGACTTTCAACTGGATATCCGTGATACGCCTGCCTGACTTCATAACGAAGGCCGATTTCGACTGGGCGGTGTCCACTGCGTCCAAGAAGAAGGGCCTGGATTGTTCCTGTGCAGAGTTCCTGACGCTGGACGAAGGCCTGTGCGTCCAAACCATGCATGAGGGCCCGTTCGACGATGAACCTGCGACCATTGCATTGATGGATGCCTTCGTTTCTGACAACGGCTATGAAAACGACTTCTTCTCTACAAGAAGGCACCATGAGATATACCTGTCGGATGCCAGAAAGGTCGCTCCTGAAAAGTGGCGGACCGTCATAAGGCATCCTGTCAGGAAAGTTTGTTGATTGTCCTACTTCGCTGTGCTTGCGTGGTAGGAGGAGACTCCTGTTATGGTTTCGCCGTCTATCTGAAGAGGGGAAGGTCTATCGAATTCAACTGTTATGTCCTTGCCGGAGAGAATTTCCACGACCTTCTTTTTCCTGATGTGTTCGCCTTTGAAGATCGATGGGAACACCATGAGGGCCTTGAGCTTGCTTGCACTGCGGAACACCATGACGGAGAGTGTACGAGGCTGAGCAAGTCTGTCTTGGGATGGGGTTGGTATCATTCCTCCTCCATAGAAGCATCCGTTCATGGTTGGTGCAAGCCACACATGCTTGTATGTATGTTTCTTGCCGTCCACCGTAACGGTTGCACTTGTTGGTTTGTAGTGGAAGAGAAGGCCCTTGATCGCTATTGCCGTGTAGTTCACCGGCTTTTCCGACTTGCCTCTGAGCTTGTCGCCTTCCTCGCAGCAGTATCCATCTATCCCATAGCCTATGCCGTTGAGGAACAGGTGTTTCTTTCCTTTCACTTCTACGGTTGGAAGGTTCTCAAGATACTTGTTTATGACGATTGGTTTCTCTGGTGCTGCTATTCCAAGGTCTCGTAGAAAATCGTTGCCGCTTCCTGCTGGATAGTATTGGATTTCACGGGAAATCACCTTTGGAAGGGCATTGTTTGCGTTGCAGTCATTGATGAAGCGGTTGAGTGTGCCGTCTCCTCCGGCTAGGATTATTCCGTCTTGAGAAGGTACATTCTCAATGAAAGAGGCATAGCTTTTGATTGTCGTAACGTCAATGAAGTCCAGTGTGTCGTGGGTGAGAACTGCACTTAGCTTCTTGGCCTGTGCAAAACCGTTTCCGTTTCCTGCGTGCGGGTTATACAGAACGTGGTATGTCATTTTCTTCAAGTCTCCTTTCGTTGTGTGGTTGTGGTGGGTTTCCAAGCATGAGGCTACGGGCATACTGGCCTATCTCCCATGTGGACATTTGCGAGACTTCCTGTGCTGTGAGGACGTCTAGCACTTCGAATGTTGTTTTTGTGTGTCTACGGGCGAAGCGATGCGCTATCTTCTCCGTTCCCGTGGTTCTTGCTATCACGATTGGACAGTTGACCCATTTTGCAATCTTGAAAGAGCCGTTTCTGAATGGCAACAGCTCTCCTGTCTTGCTGCGCGTACCCTCTGGGTATATCCCAATTGAGACGACTCCTTCCTTTATGAGTTGCGACGCTTTCTTTATTGTCTTGAGGGCTTCGCGGTCGTTTTCCCTGTCTATTGAAAGGAAGAAGCATTTGTGTACTATTCTTCCTGTTATTGGAATCTTGAAGATCGCAGGCTTTGCAACGTATGCAAGCTGTGCCTTTGGACATGAAGCTATTGCAACAAAGGGGTCGAAGTTCGACCTGTGGTTGGCAACGAGTAGAAACGGTGGAAGGTCATTGAGTTTTTCAAGTCCGGTGGCCTGCACTTCGACTCTTCCCAGTGTGAGTATGAGACTGACCGTTTGATCCAAAAGCCAACGGTAGAAGCCGCTTCTCTTCGTGACTGGCTTCTCCAAATCTATTGTGAGGGATAGAAGGTAGAGGAAGGCAAAGTATGCGGCGGTGAACGTCAAGAACCATCCAAGTCCTATGGGTAGGGCAATCCATAGGTCATACCATACCTTTATGAGGGATTCATTTATGAGCGAGCGTACTGTGAACGCCGCAGTCAATAGAACTATTCCTATAAACACCACCATGATGTGTCAAAATACCCTAAGATTGCTGTTTTTTTCTACTGTTGGACCCTGTGGGTTGGCAATGTTTTGCGTTGTTTTTGACATAAATTGGGCAATTGTACGAAATGAATGGCTGTTTGGGGCTTTTGTGGGCGTTGCATGGCACTGTAGGGCTCTGTATGGCGTTGATGGGCGGAGTATGGCGCTGTGGGACGCTTTTGAGCAACCTATGGACATGTAGGAGGTCCAAGAAATCGTTTTTCAATACCATGGACACATCTAGAGTTTTCTTCAGTAAGTTGGAAAAAACGAATTTAGGAAGAAAAATTTCTTCAGTAAGGGCGAAAAATCGAAGAAATGAAGAAAACCATCCAAGTGCAATGCCAAAGAAAACGAAAGGGGCTGTAACAAAAGTCGG
>MSGT01000020.1 GCA_001940825.1 Sphaerochaeta sp. Phil3 | reverse complement strand
GGCTGTTGAAGACCGTTGAAACAATGGAGGGTGTCCGTGGCTCTTGAGACGGTTGTTGCGGTCATGGCGCTTGAAGACGGTTGGACCAACATTGAAGCAGAGCGTTTCAGAGAGTACCTGATGGTGCCTGACCGTACCTGAGCGTGCCGCATTCGTGGAACCGGACAGCTTCTGGCAGGCTGGAGTGGCTGGAACGTGGCGATGCATGATGACATGAAAGACCTTTTTTCCGCTGTTTGTGTGCATGTTTTTGCCTAGAAAAGCGCTTTTTCGATGTTTTCATGTCATTTCGGCCATGAAGAGGATTGCCTGGACAGCCGCCTTTTCGCTTCCATGAGGCATTCCCAGACCATCCGTCAGAGGCCCCCATAAAAAACGTGAAGAGCCAAAAATCTTCCCAAAACCGTTCAATCTTGGTTCAACCGTCTTCAAGCGCCTCAACCACCACAAGAGCCACAAGCGCCATAGACATGGGGCCGCTCAAAAGAGCGGCCCATATACTATCTTGTCCTATGCTGTACTCACATCTTCTCAAGGAACGGAATACCAACAAGGTCGAATGCATTCTTCATGACCTGAAGCACCATCTCGCAGAGCGATACACGGGCTTTGACGAGCTCAGGGGTATCGGCCTTGAGGATCTGGTTGTCGTGATACCAGTGGGAGAACTTCTTGGAAAGGTCATACAGGAAGGCGCACACGATGCTTGGATCGTATTGCGTGCAGGCTTTGCCCACGACTTCAGGGAAGGAAGAGAGCATCTTGAGCATTTCGCGTTCGTCCTCAAGGGAAAGCACCGCAGGGTTGAACGCCACATCATGATAGGCAGCCTCGTCGTACTTCCTGAGCATTGAGGAGATACGAGCGCCCATGTACTGGAGGTACGGTCCCGTGTTGCCGTTGAACGAAAGAGACTCCTTTGGATTGAACACGAAGTCCTTGTTGGGATTGAACTGGAGTATGTAGTAGTTCAAGGCTCCAAGGGCTATCTTGTGGGCTGTGTCGTCAACATCGTCAAGATCGTCCTCGCGGCCTTTTTCAAGAATCTGCTCCTTTGCCATCTTCGTAAGGTCGTCGATGAGGTTGTCTGCATCCACGACTGTGCCTTCGCGGCTCTTCATCTTGCCTTCAGGGAGGAAGACCATGCCGTATGAAAGGTGATGGAGATCCTTGGCCCATGCATATCCAAGCTTATCCAGGACGTGGAAGAGAACCTTGAAATGGTAGTTCTGTTCGCTTGCAACGACATAGATGAGGCTGTCGAAAGGCCAGTCTTCATGCCTGTTGATTGCAGTTCCAATGTCCTGTGTTATGTATATTGACGTGCCATCGCGTCTTAGGAGGATCTTGCGGTCAAGGCCAATGTCTGAGTTGTCTATATAGATGGAGCCGTCGTCGGCCTTTTGGAAGATGCCCCTTTCGAGCCCTTCAAGAACCTTGTCCTTTCCAAGCTTGTATGTATCGCTTTCATAGTAGTACTTGTCAAAGCTTATTCCAGTGCGTTCATATGTCTGGGCTACGCCATCAAGGGTCCATCCGTTCATAAGCTTCCAAAGATCCATGACCTGAGGGTCGCCCTGCTCCCACTTGCGAAGCATTGCCTGGGCTTCCATATCGGGACCGTTCTCCTTCTTGGCAAGGGCCTTTGCATCCTCCTCAGACATACCCTTGGCCATATTGGCCTTGGTATCCTTCTTGAGTTCCTGAGCCTCCCACTGTGCAAAGCGCACATAGTAGTTGCCAACAAGATGGTCGCCTTTTATGCCGGACGACTGGGGGGTCTCCCCGTTGCCGAACTTCTGGTACGCAAGCATGGATTTGCAAATATGCACGCCACGGTTGTTTATGAGGTTCACCTTCATCACGTTGGCACCGCAGGCTTTGAGAATCTGGCTCATGCTCTGGCCAATGCAGTCGTTCCTCACGTGTCCAAGGTGCAACGGCTTGTTGGTGTTGGGACAGCTGAACTCAATCATGACCTTCCTGTCTTCAAGGAGATTGGAGTGTCCGTAGGAAGCGCCGCTTGACTTTATCTTCCCATACATTTGGGAGACGACGCTGTCCATGTTGACCCTTACATTCATGTATGGACCAAGGGCGAACGCCTCTCCATCAGGCTTGTTTGCACCAAAATCGCCGTCAAGGGCGTTGACTCTAGCACTCAGTTCCTGGGCAATGACGTTTGGAGCCTTGGAGAATGCCTTTGCATACGCAAAGAGAGGAAAGGCAAGGTCTCCCATCTCAGGTTTTGGAGGAACCTGCAGCACGACAGGCGAAAGCATACCTTCATGCCCACACTCCTCGTACATCCTCTGCAAGGTGTTCTGAACCAAACCCTTCCATTCTTCCTTGTTTATCATTTCAAACCTCTCTTCCTGACGCTCACCTCTCCAGTGGAAAGGACCGTTTCATGCCCATCGTCGCACAACACATGAAGGTGGCAGTCATCGTCTATCAAGACAGCCCTGCCCTCGCCTACAACCGCGCCCGCTTGGATTATTTTTACTTCGTTTCCCAGAATTGTGCTAGAGCCTTTGTACTCGCAAAGCCATTTTGCACAGCTTTTTCCATTGGTTGCACCACCACTTGCGGCATCACTGTTTGTGCCGCAGGTCGTAAAGCCCACCACATCGCATTCCCTGCCGCAAACAAGACCGTACAGGTTGGCGACAAGAGACATCACGAAACTGCGCATTGGAGGAACATCCTTGGCATCAGACTCGTCCATGTCGTACAACGATCCAACTATGCCACGCAGGTCCTCCCCAAAGCACGACAAAGGCGTTGCATAGTTCACGCCAATGCCCACTACCACGACGTTCCCCCCTTCACGTGCGACCATTTGAGCAAGGATTCCACACACCTTAAGGCCATCCAACACGATGTCGTTGACCCATTTTATACCGCACTCCACACCGCACACGTCCCTGATTGCACGCTTCACGGCAACACCGGCCTTTGCGGTCAATGCAAAGCCGATGTCCTTGGGGTCGCTTGGACTGGGTACGAGCATGCTTATGTAGACACCTCCAACTGGAGAGGAGAACGAGCGTCCAAGGCGACCTCTTCCCTCTTCCTGCCTGTGAGCCCAGACGACAGTCCCTATGGGAGCACCGCCGCATGCCATCTCCAAAAGAAGCGCATTAGTGGAGTCCGTGCAGTCAAGTTCATGAAGCTCTATTGCAAAGTCCTTTGGAACTTCGTACACACCGGGGCATACGCCGTCAGATACCTCTTGTAACCAGAACCTCTCCACTGGAGGCCTCCATGGGGTCATTGGCCTTCTCTTCCCTTTCTTCGTTCAGCTTCTCCTCGTAGGCCCTCTCCTCTTCCGGAGACATCTCAAGAAGCGAAGGATTGGAGAAATACCTTTTCATGTTCTGGAACGCCGATGCAAAGTAATGGCCGCTGCATATCCTTTCGTCCATTACGACGCCAAGTGGAAGACATGTCTTGAACACGATCTCGCCCTTCTCCCTAAATGCGACCTCCCTTGCATTCCCCATCGTTATGAACACGCTGGTCGTTCCAAACTCATAGCAGTGGTGGTATATGTGGTTCGTCTTTATGCTGGCAAGGTTGGAGACCGTAAGGCTTGTGTGGAAAGGACTTGCATCTATTATGCTCATAGGGAGGATCCCCCGTCTGTCCATCCATTTGAAAAGACCAACCCCAAAGTTTGCAAGACCTGGAATCTTCAGGAGCTTCTTGATGAGCTTGTCCGTTGAGTTCTTGTTCTTCTCCTTGCGGTTCTCCTCTATGTAGTGGTCTATCTTCTCCTGGACCTGGAATATGTTGTCGCTCAGGTCGAAGCGTATCTTGCTCATCGTACCTTCCATGTCTCCATCGCCCTCCTTGAGCACGACCATGGCGACATCGAAGTTCTTCCTGTCGTATATCTTCTTGTTCACTATGAATCTGTTGAGAAGAGGATACTTGCATACAGTCCTAAGGTACGTTGCAACCACGATTCCAAGATGGCTTACGAACTTCCCCTCCTGCCTCTTCTCCCTAAGGTACTTCTTTATTGGCATGACGGGAATGTCCAACGTAATCATGTTCATTGCGTCATAGCGCTTGTTCATTATGTATGGAACGATGCAATACATTGGATCTGCATCTTTGACTCTTATTCCGTCTTTTCTCTTCATCTAATCATTTCCTCTGATCTTTTCCTTAAAATGCTCTTTTTAGTAGGTTTCGCACATTTCGTACTAATGCTACACCAATACAAAGGCAGTTGCAACTTATCTGCAGTTCACATGCAATTCACGGTGTTGGTTGAAGTTACAATACCATGTACAAGGTCTCCGCACTTTGCGTCCAGTTCAACGGAATCGGCCTTCACGCGCATGTAGTTGCCGGTAAGGCCATACCAAGTGCCGTTTCTGTTCTCTTCGAGGATGACTTCGACGGGTTTCCCGACCTGGCGTTCAAGGTAATGCTGATTCATCTCCAAGGCAAGGGCCCTGAGTATGGCGGCGCGTTCGTCCCTCACGCTCTCAGGGGCTTTGTCACGGGCCTTCTCAAGCGGAGTGTTTGGCCGTGGACTGAAAGGAAAGACGTGCATCATGGCAAAACCGTTGTCCACGAGGAACCTGCGGGTTTGCTCGAACTCCTCGTCGCCCTCTGCAGGAAGGCCGGTGATTATGTCGCACGCAAGGAACGGGTCGTTCTTTATCTCCCTAAGCCTTCTGACAACATACTCAAGATGCTCAAGGCTGTAGTTGCGGTTTATCCTTGCCATGACCTTTGGCGATGCACTTTGGATTGGAATGTGGAAATGCGGCTGCACACGAGGGTCTGCAAGCTGCTCCAGAAGGAGGTCATCAACATTGTCAGGTTCCATGGACGATAACCTAAAACGCATATCCGGGCCCAGATTCTTGAGAAGCTTCTCCATCAGGCCACCCAAACCCCTTCCATTATGGTCGTACATTGTAAGGTTCACCCCAGTAAGGACTATTTCATGGTAGCCGTGGTTCTCTATCTCCAACGCCCTCTTCACAGCGGTATCGGCATCAAGGAACGACGACGGACCACGGGCTATGTGGACACGGCAGTAGCCGCAGTTGTTGTCGCAACCGTCCTGGACCTTGAGATATGAGCGGCAGTGGTACGTGAACCCACTTGGGGCATAGTCGAACCTATTCTCCTTGAAGCCGTTTTCTCCAAAAGGGATCCTAAGGCTTGCAAATTCACGCAGGAATTCCAAAAGAGAGCGCTGAAATCCTTCATTGGAGGAACCTTCGAATCTTGCGGGATCTCCAGGATGCGTTCCACCAAAGGCCAGTCGTCCATTGAGGAATTGGGGCAGTTTCAGAAGTTCAGGCTTGCGGGCAAGGGGCAGGACCACTACGTTTGGGGCAAGCCCTTCGATCTCGTTTGCAGCCATTTGGGCATAGCATCCCGTTACAAGAACCGGACACGTTGCAGCGAACAAGCGTATCATGCGACGAGCTTTCTGCTCCGCCTTGCTCGTTACGGTACAAGTATTTACAATGACAAGGTCAGCTGTCCTGCCACCAACATCGAACTGCTTTAGGACTTCATGTCCGCTTTTCTCAAAGGATTCTGCCACGGCCTCGCTCTCGCACTGGTTCAGGCGGCAACCAAGGGTGTATACGTATAGGTTCACTTAAGGACCTCCTTGGATGATGGGCTGTGGTGCATGGTCTTTTCAAACTCCTGGGCCAAAGCGACCAACTGGTCCATGGAAAGCTTCTCGGCACGTTCACCTGCAGGTACGCCTGCATTGGCAAGCAACCGGTCAAGCTCTTCGCTTCCCAAACCAATTCCCTTGAGGTTGTTCTTCACAGTCTTCCTTCGCTGAGAGAACAGCACACGCACGAGTGATATAAGACGGGGTACGAGCTCTTCAGGTACAAGCTTCTCCTGTCTACGTTGCATGACAACAACGGAACTGTCCACATTTGGAGGAGGAAAGAAACAACCGGCCTTTATCCTAAAGGCCTCCTTGTTCTCATAGTCTATGTTGGTAAGGACTGTAAAGCCAGAGTAATCCTGGCTTGAGTTCTTGGCGCACATGCGCTGCACGACCTCGCTTTGAAGTGTATAGACCATGCGTTGGGGAACGCAGCGGCCTTCTATGAGTGAAGCTATGAACATGGAGCCAACGTTGTATGGAAGGTTCGCGCATATTATGTCCGGGACACCCTTCTTGTCGTATAGGCTTCTCCAATTCTTGAGGGCATCTCCTTCTATGAGCCTGAACTTGGGCTCTTCTACATAAGCCTGTTCCCTTAGTATGCGGCAAAAGCCATGGTCTATCTCAAACGATGTCACAAAAGCCCCTGCCTTGAGGAGTTTTGTGGTCAAAGCACCTATTCCAGGCCCTACCTCCCAAACGGTTTTTCCTGTAAGGTCGCCGCATTGCGCTGCAATCCTGTCCAGAACCTGTTGTGATACCAGAAAGTTCTGGCCAAACTTCTTTGTCATGGAAAGGCCGTTCTCATCGAGTAGCTTTGCTATTGCGGATACTGAACTGTAGTCAAAATCCCAAATCATCCCTTGGAGTTTAAAGCACCAATGCAGTGCAAGTCAATTGTACGCCAAACCTGTACGTCCCACCTGCGCCCCCAATGGCAGAACCGGCACTGCAAAAAAATTTTTCAAATTTTATTCCGTTACATTATATATGATTACATCAAACACAAAGAAAAAACTTCCAAAAACCGTGAATGGAATCCACAAGTTCTACGTATTCATTTTGCATGAGCATGAGAAACACCCTGCCCCAAACCTCTTTTCTTTTCCACTCCTTGCTGTTTCTCATTGTCTCATCATACTTTCCCATCGCTGGACGGGGTCTGGGGCTTGCTGCAGCGGCCTTTGGCGTTGCAGCCGTTTCCCTGGCCCCGTCCAGCACCCTTCTGTTTGGAGGAGAAGAATCAAACAGGAAGAGAATCAACATCCTATCAATGCTGCGCTGCATCGTCTTTGTATCCGCTGCAGCGTTCATGGTCTCTCTCATAGCACGGGAAGCGAAACTTAGGACTGCGCTTCCAAAAGAACAGATCTGCAAACTGGAAGGCACATTGATTCAGGACTCGTCTTTCTCTTCAGTCGGCAACTACGTGGTGAAGCTCAAAGCAAGCGCATGCTCTTCCATCCATGGCTACAAAGCCACGGCAGGCGGCCTCGTAGCCGCAGTGGGGAAACCTCCCAATGGAAATCCCATCATCTCATACGGTGTAAAGGTACGCCTGACCGGGCATTTCAGTGAAAACCTTTTCATATTCGAAAAGCTGCAGGTACTAAGGCGCAGCGGAATCAACGACATGCGGGAATACTTGATAGAAACGATGGAAAGACGACTCTTTGGAAGCAGAGCCATCCTTGACAAGGAAACCGAGCCACTGGATTCCGACCTCCTAAGTGCAATGCTGCTTCTAGGAAGGTCAGAGGACTACGACTTCCCATTGAAGGATCTGGCACAGAAATGCGGATGCTCCCATGTACTGGCATTGTCAGGAATGCATCTTGGAATACTTGCAGGAATGTGCAGGCTCTTGGAGAGGTTTGGAAGAGGCAGGATTAAGCTTGCTGCAAGACTCATGTCGCTCCTCTTTGTTGGAGCGTTCGTCTTCGCAGCAGGCCCTAGGCCTTCTCTTATAAGGGCGGCGCTAGCGTTCCTTTTGGGCATGTCCGATGCAATGTCTGCAAAGCGCCGGCTGTGCGCGGCGTTTTTCTTTCAAGCGCTGCTGTTTCCATTCTCTTTGGTGGATCTTGGATGCTGCTATGGATATGTTGCGGTTGCAGCAATAGTATTCCTTCAAAACCTGACGTATTCGCCAATGGCGGTGTTTGCAGGAAGGCGGACGTTCTCTCCCTTCTGGCTTTCCATCGTGGTTCTGTTGTTCTGCGCTCCAATCCAAATTGCAACCACAGGTTCATGGAATCCCATTGCAATCCTAATCTCTCCATTTGCAGGACTCCTAGCCGCGGCATCCATGACGACAGGACTTGTAATCCTGGCTTTTGGAAGACTTCCTGCGCTGCTTTGGATGAGCAATGCCACCTACACCCTCTTCAAAGCACTTTTCACAACCTTCGAAGACCTGCCACAGGCAGGCTGGCCCGAATACCTTGCAATGGCAGGGACAGTAGCCACGCTGGAAACAACGGCTCTCGTCACTGCAAAGCTCATCAAAAGAAAATCAATCCCACACACCTACGATGTGGAATCAATGAGAAGAAAGGTAAACGAAGCTCAAAACCCACTTCAAAACACATGACAGGAAACAGGAGGATTTTTATGACAACGGATAAAGAATCGTTTGTAGTTAGGACACACGACATCCACCCAGATCCAGAATACTTTTCATGGGTTCAGGATATAAAGAAACGCTTCACCAATGCACAAGCTAGAATTTCAGTAAAGGTGAACTTCGAACAATTGCTATTCAATTGGCAACTTGGGAGAGATATCGTAGTACGCAAAGCTGAGGAGAAATGGGGCTCTGGAATAGTAGAACAACTTAGCCTGGACCTATGCAGCGAATTTCCAAACACAAAAGGATTCAGTACAACGAATCTTTGGGCAATGAAGAAATGGTTCGAATTCTACAACCCTCCATGCAACAGAGAAAGGCTGCAGCAACTAGCAGAGGAAATCAAAGCCAACAGAAGTCATGAAAAACTCCTACAGCTTGTTGGAGAATTTGAGGAAACGAAAAACCAAGTCAACGAATCAGCTTTCCCCAAAATACTCGGATACATTCCATGGGGCCATCAAATAGCGATAATAACAAAATGCAAATCAATCGATGAAGCCCTGTTCTACATCAAATGCACCATAGAAGAGGGATGGAGTCGAAGGACTCTTTATGAAAACATGGAAGCAAAACTGTTCAATAGAATGGGAAATACATCCAACAACTACAGGAGGCAACTCCCATCTCCACAAGGAAAACTTGTAATGGAAATCACCAAGGAAAGCTACGACCTTGGTTTCATATCTTTATCCGAGAACTATAGTGAAAACGACTTGGAGACAGAACTCGAACAACATATGACAAGGTTTCTACTTGAACTTGGAAACGGATGGGCATTCGTAGGAAGACAAAAAGAAATCATAGTTGCAGGAAAGACAAGGAGAATCGATTTGCTGTTCTATCATATAGACCTACGATGCTATGTTGTCATCGAACTGAAATCAAAAGAATTCGAACCCGAATTTACAGGAAAACTCAACTTTTATGTCAATGCAGTCGACAAACTGATACGTTCAGAAAAGGACAATCCTACAATCGGGCTTTTGATTTGCAGAAACATGAACCGAACGGACGTTCAATGGGCCCTTCAAGGAATATCAACACCAATGGGTATCGCCACATACAACAACGTAAAAATCAAAGAAATACAGAAACGGCTTCCTACTTTAGAACAAATCAACACCTGTATCGAAAAAGCGGAAACAGAATACCTCGACAAGCGAGCAAAGAGAAAGGTAACAATCAATGGCTTTTGAAAATCTCACAAGGAGGATGACACAACAAAAAACGCACAGGATAGTACTACCTGTACAGCCTGTGCGTCAGCAATGCAGTAGAGCGTGCAAAGAACACCCCCCTATAACGTTGTTTGAAGAATTTAGAAGGTATTTGAGCCGTATTCAAGGATACGAGCGAGGGATAGTACTACTTGTACAGCCCAAGTGCTGTGACGCCGAAGACGGCTCAAGGACCAAGAAACCTGCGACGTTATTTGGTGCGGCAGCCTAGAAGGAAGCGAAAGACAGTGCTGGGATGCACGGCTTGAGCGCACCGACAACGGCTGCCACCCAAAGAACTAGCAGGCGGCTTGTGCAAGGGTGATGGAGGCGGTTACTACAATATCCTCCACACTGCACCCTCTGGACAAATCAGACACAGGTCTTGCAAATCCCTGGAGAATAGGACCGTATGCCTGGGCGCCGGCAAGGCGCTGCACAAGCTTGTAGCCAATGTTTCCCGCCTGGAGGTCTGGGAATACGAGGACGTTGGCATGGCCGGCGACGGTGGAGCCAGGAGCCTTCTGCTTTGCAACGGAATCGACGATTGCAGCATCGAGCTGGAGTTCTCCGTCAACCTTCAAGTCAGGGCATTTGGCCTTGACCATCTCCGTTGCCTGAGTGACCTTATCGACGAGGTCCCCCTTTGCGCTGCCCTTTGTCGAGTATGAAAGCATGGCGACGACAGGCTCCGCATCAAGGAATGTGCGGCAGGACTCGGCAGAGGCCTCTGCGATCTCTGCAAGCTGCTCTGCAGTTGGGTTTGGAATGGTTGCGCAGTCGGCGAATATGAACGAGCCGTTGAGGCCGTACTGAGTCTTGTCCGTGGCCATGACGAAACAGGAGGATGCACTCTTTATGCCAGGCTTGCACTTGATGATCTGGAATGAGGCAAGAAGGACATTGCCGGTTGTGTTCTCGGCACCTGCGACCATGGCATCGGCATCATGAAGGCGCGTCATCATTGCACCCCAACGAAGAGGGGCAACGATGAGGTCGTAGGCCTGCTCAGGTGTCATGCCCTTGGCCTTTCTGAGTTCGTAGTACTCGTTGGCATATGCCTGCCTCTTGTCGCTTGTCATTGGGTCTACAATGGCTATGCCAGTGAGGTCGACACCAAGGTTGGCGGCATTGGCCTTGACTTCGTCAGGGTTTCCTATAAGGGTGACAGAGGAAGCGATTCCCTGGTCCAGAATCAACCTTGCAGCCTTGACAGTCCTTGGTTCGAGACCCTCAGGTAGGACAAGAGCCTTCTTCGCTGCAATAGCCTTCGCTTTCATTTTCTCTGCAAATGTCATTTGTTTTCTCCTTTGGAACCCACGACAAGTGGCCATGGGTGCACGTATAGAACATTACACCCAAAGGATATTCAACACGGAGGACTTTTTCAAGCTGAAAAGGCAACGGCAACAGGCAAAAGCTACTTTGCAGCAAAAGCTACTTTATTACCCTAAGGATATAAGCCTTCAAATACTCGCTTTCCGGGAACGAAATACGCACAGGATGGTCCATGCCCTGTCCAAGGGTCTCAAGAATCTGGACCTCAACGCCGGCGTCCTTTGCACTCCAGGCAAGCACCGTTCTGAAATCCTCACGCTTCAGGGAGCCGGAACAGGAACAGGTCATGAGAATGCCGCCGCTGCGGATCTTCTCCATGGCAAGCCTATTGAGGTCTTTGTATGCCTTCTTTGCACTTTCAAGGGATTTGATGGTCTGTGCAAGCTTTGGAGGGTCCAGAATCATCACATCGTATGCATTGTGGGGTATCGAACGAAGGGTCTCAAAGATATCGGCCTTGTTTGCCGTCACCTTCTCCAACGAAGACGAAGGAAGGATCCCAAGATCCACGTTCAAATGAACGTTGGAAAGAAGCCTATGGATTGCATCGGCTGAGCTGTCGAAGGCATCCACCTTCCTGCAGCCTCCACGAAGCGCATGAAGCGTGAAGCCACCGGTGTAGCAGCAGCCATCGAAGACCACGGCATCCTTCACGTATTGTTCAAGACGCTTGCGGTTCTCTCGCTGGTCGCAGTAGAAACCGCTCTTCTGCCCTGTTCCAGGGACAAGGCCGTAGTAGAGGCCGTCTTCGCGTATACGCATCTCTGGAAGCTTCTCTGCTGGAGTGAAGCGAACACCACCTTGGTAGTACTCAACAACCTCATGCAGCTTTTCTATGGCACAGAAGGCGGAATCCGTATTGAGGATTATCATCTGAGGATGCAAAAGCCCCTCTATGGCACGAACCACAGTCTCCCTCATATCCCATGCCACACGGGCGCTCACAATCATCCTCACGATGCGTCCATAGACATCGGCCACAAGGCCAGGAAGGAGGTCGGCCTCTCCGTGGATTATCCTGAATACATTCGTCGAAGACGACATATCGCTGAAGAACGACTTCCTTCTCAGCACGGACTCACGGACGCTTCTCTCCCACCATGAAGAATCCGGCATGTCGTCCTCCTTCCACGAAAGAAGACGCAGGGGGATATGGCTGTCCTTGTCATACCACCCCCATGCTATGAAGCGTCCATCATGGGATACAACCTTTTCGACTCCTGCAGCTTCAGGCACAGTCGAAGCATCCATGGCGCCCGAAAAAACCCATGGATGATGTTTGAACAAGTTCCGTTCCTTTCCCTCTAGTATCGTTATCATCGCCGGTACAAAACAAGAACCCCAGACACGAGAAGCTCAACGCTTCTTCGAATTGAGGTTCCTGAACTCCTTCACATCATTCGTATAGATTATTCCAATACCTGGCTCGTCAAGGCACTCAAGGTTGGAGATTGCATCAATGATGGCCTGAGATTTATCGGATTCTGCAAGAATCATTATCATCTCCTTTTCAGGGACTATCGTGACACCAAGGAAATGGGCGTCTTCTGCAGTGCCGGTGCCCCTTGCATGGGTAACTGTTCCACCTGTGGCTCCAGCCTTCCTTGCAGCATCCATTATGTCATCGGCGTAACCGGTATTCACTATGACTGTAATCATCTTCCACTTGCAGTCCATATCTTTCTCCTCTTCGTTCGTAAGCAAGGCGAGAACGCCCTGTATCCTGTCCTCGCTGCGGACAGCATTGAAAATGCGATAGGCGGTGTCATCGTCAAGGAGGATGAGAACGACCTCCTTGGATTTGTCGCCAAGGCCAAGGGCCGCCAAGATCGAGTTCGTGGCAGTCCCCTTTGCAGGGAATATAGTACCGCCGCCTGCGCCCTCCTTCTTTGCAATTGCGAAGAAACGCTCGGCATGTCCCCTATCAACGATTGCAACCAAAAGGTTATTTCTCAGAAACAGCATTCTTCGCCTCCTTTGCAGCCACAGCACCACTTGCCACAGCACCACTTGCCACAGCGCCGCTTGGCACATCGCCACCCGCTGTGGAACCCCGTCCTTTCTTCTCCTTTACACGGAAGATAATGCCCAAAATCTGGATTGCAATCAATGGGGATATTGCAATAAGCCCAACAAGACCAAAGCCAAGCTCTGCCGAACCCGACACTCCCAAGGCGAACGAAAGCAGGAACGTCGTGCTCATAGGGCCGCTTGCAACGCCTCCGGAATCGAAGGCAATACCTGTGAACAAAGGCGGAGAGAAAAGCGTAAGGACCAACGCAAGGCCAACCCCAATGAACACAAACCACAGATAGTTAATCTCAAAGAGGATCCTCACCATGGCAAGCGCTACGGCACCTGCAACGCCTATGCAAAGGAACATCATGACAAGAGAACCCTTTATCCTACCGGCGGTGACAGTCTCGACCTGGTTCTTCAGAACCCAAACTGCGGGCTCCGCACACACGACGATCCCTCCAAAGACAAGGGCTAGGCCAACGACCACGACAGGGCTGTAGTTGGCCGATATCATTTGTCCAAGCTGTCTTCCAACTCCAACGAATCCATAGTCAACGCCAGTGAGAAACACCACAATTCCAACAAAGCTGTAGACGATACCAAAGATTATCTTCCTGAACTTCACCGTTGGGAAATGAAGCAGTGCGAACTGCAGTATGATGATTATTGCAGCAAGGGGACCAAAGCCAATGGCAGTGGTCTTTATCTTCTCAAGCATCACACCCCACAGGGACAAGGCATGGGCCGTCTCGCCGGAGGCCAAAGAAGCGGACTCGCCTGCTCCGCCACGACCCGCAAAGATGGCCATCAAGGCAACTGCCAGGATTGGACCAATTGAAGCCACTCCCGTAAGGCCAAAGCTGCTGTCCTGGCCGTCCTTCGTTGCAGACGAAACACCAAGCCCAAGGGCAAGGAGGAACGGAACGGCCAAAGGACCGGTGGTTGCACCGCTTGCATCGAAGGCAATCGAAGCCATTGACTGGCCTGCAAATGCGACAAGCACGAACACTATGACGTAGAACACCATGAGGACCCACTTGAGAGGAAGCCTCTTCAAGATCCTCAAAAGGCCTATGTCAACGAACACTCCAAGGCCCAGTGCAATCATGAACACAAGGAACTGTTGGTTTATGGAAGGATTCAGGCTATGAACTTGGGAAGCAAGAACGCTGACATCGGGCTCCGCGAATGTTACGCAGAATCCAACTATGAAGCCTATCACAAGCATAAGGACAGTGCTTCGTTTGTGTGCAAGGACATATCCAAGCTTCTCGCCAATGGGGACCATTCCAATGTCCGTTCCGGCAAGGAACAGCGAAAGCCCAAGCACAAGGAACACAGCCCCCAGAAGAAACGGTGCAAGGCTTTCACCAAGCGGAGCAATGGTGAAGTTGAGAACCAGCACCACTCCAACAATGGGGAGGACGGAGTACAAAGTCTCCTTGAGTTTTCCTACGAAATCCATCTTGACTCCTCATATAAGACAGCAAAAAACAGCGGAGACCCCAAAAGGACAGGAAATCACCCGCTGAATACAAATGACCAACAAATCCAAGATAGCAGGAATCAAGACAGGCTGTGAACCGTCAATTCGTGAAAAGTCACAAAAAAGGGGCTACCCTATTTCAAGAGTACCTCAATCAATGCGAATCTTAACCAATCCTTAACCCTCGACTCCTTTGACCTTATCCCTAGCAAACGCAAGCTCCGCAGAATACACACCAACCGAGCGATGGCATTTGATTTGGCTCCTGTTTATGGATTTGTAGGAACCCTTTCCAACCTCATACACAGTACCTACATTGCCGGAAACCTCGTATTTGCAGTTAGCACCGTAGCGTCCTTGGTTTGCGGGAACCACTCCGTGGTATACATAGCCAATTACAGGAGCATCCAAAAAAGGGATCTCCTGAGCAAAGCCGTACAACGAACCCTTGGTTCCAAAACCGGCCCTGGCAACGAAAACGATACCGTCAACGCTTGAGGAAAGACTCTGTACCTCCGAGGCATAGGCGAAAGCCGGTGCGTTCACAAGTATAAAATCATAGACCTTGGAAAGCTTTCCCATCATCGAATGGAATTCCTTTGCGCTGTATATGGCATTTGGATCGAACTTGGCCTTTCCACAGGAAAGGAAATGCAGCTTGGAAAGACCTTTGAGAGGCTTCACTATGCACATCTCAAGGGGAACCCCTTCATTTACCACGTCAGAGACACCAAGCGCAGGCTTTTTGATTCCAAACAGACTCTCCACCGAGCAAGAGCGACCGTCAACATCAACAACCAACGTCTTGCGGCCAATGGAAGCATAATAGACTCCAACGTTGCAGAGAACCTGGGAGGCCCCTTCATGTTCATCCACTGAACCAAAGGCAACAACCGTACCGGCACCTCCATGAAGGTCATTGGCTTCAGAGGAGCCATCCAAAACGCTTATGAGGTTGTTCGCAATCGCCTTGTAGCGCTCTGCAAAGCAGGATACCGGATCCTCTACCATCTCCAGACATGTGCGGCCCTTCTTCGCCTTCCTTCTTGCGAGGGAATACAAGGTCCAGCCCAAAGGTCTTGGAGACCTCCCTATGCAGGACCTTATGACATCCTCGTCCTTTATGTGCGAATCGGTGAGTTCCAGAACAAAGGCCAAAAGGCATCCACCTCCAAAACCAAGCACGAATGCAACAGCCAACGTCATGAGCCTCTTTCTTGGAAGGGCCTGAGAAGGAACCGCTGCATAGTCCACTATCTCAATGTTGCTGGATATGGAGGCTTCCTCTATCTTTGTCCTTTCGTATGTTGTCTTGAGGGACGACTGCAGAGACTTGTAGATAGAGACATCGGCCTGAAGCTCCGTAAGCTTCCTCTCTATGGAAGGATACTTGGCAAGCTCTTCGTTGTACTGGGCCTCAAGGGTTTTCAGGACGCTTAGCCTTATTTTTGCACCAAGATAGTCTATGACGGCTTTGGTGTACGATGATATGCCGGTCATGCCGCTTACGGAAACGATTTGGACCGCAAGCTCCCTCTCCTTTGTACTAAGTGAGTTCTCCAGCGTCGCAATTCTTGCCTCATCGGCAATCGAAGTGGAACCCTTGTACATATAGAACTCGGTCGCAGCGGCCCTGTATTCGTTCAAAAGGGAAGAAACAACCTCGTTAGCCATGATCGCATCAACGGAAGGAAGTCCATCGACCAAAGAGGAAAGAGAGTTCATGAGAGCCTCGCTTTCGACAAGCTGCATCTCCAAAGGCTCCATCATGACATCGAAAGCAACGATGCGGTTGGACAGCAGAGACACCCTGTCAGACATCTTAATGGTCTCGTTCTCCTCCTTGTACTTCGTAAGGGCATCGAAGGAGGCTTCAAGCATGGCGGTCGTTTCTGGAATCTGCTTCTCAACGAACTCCAGAAGCTGGGTCTTCGTGCTCTTGGCGGTCCTTGACAGGAGGTCTGCGAATGCACTCACCAAAGCATTGGCGAAATCTGCGCAGAAACTAGGATTGGAATCCTTGACAGTGACCTTCATGACCTTGCTCTTGTCAGGATTGGATATGCTTATCTTCTTTGCAACGTTGTCAAGCTCCCAGACCTTGGCAGGCTTCTGCGAATAAGGGACTCCCTTTGAATCCTTGTACGAGGAAAGGTCCAACATGGACAAAGCATCCTGCATGACCTTGTCCGACTTGAGAAGCTGAATCTCCATGGACACATCCGCGGAAGAGGTCCCTCCATCGTTGGAGAATATTGAAATGCTGTTGGCTATTGGCTCAACGACCACAGTGGAGGAGGACTCGAACGAAACGCCCTTGAACATGACATACACAAAGGCGCATAGCAGCACGGCCAACGTACACAATGCAATAAGGCCTCTTCTTCTCTTGGCTATCTCAAATAGCTGCATTAGTGAGATTTCCTGACCATCTTCATGGTTTTGGGTCATCGTTTCGTACATAGTAGTCCCTTCTTTCTGTTCAATCATACAAGTTCTCCCCTATTTGGCTAAATTGCTTATCCCTGAAATTATCATCAATACCGATGTCGCAAGTACAATCACCGAGGATGCAACCGCAAGGTCCCTTCCAAGGGTATCCTTGACGGCGGTGATGGTATATCCCCCCCCCCTATTGGCGCACTGCGTCTTACGGATTTGCCCGTTTCATCGAACACATCAAACTTCCCGTCCGCCCTGGCATTCAGAGAAAGCCCTCTCGCAAGACTTATGTAGTACTCTGCTGACTCCCCTGGGACGTATGCATAGTTGCCGGGGTTCTGGACGGCTCCGTTGACCGTAACGAAGAGCTTTGAGAAAGGAAGAACTACGACATCTCCCTGCTGCAGGACTGTTGAACCCTTCTCGACTGTCGCAAAGGCAAGCGTTCCGTCCACTGGAATCTCTTCGCCGCCCCTTATCAGATATATTCCATCGATGTCACAGGACGAGGAAACAAGGCCGGATGTGTTTCTAAGCATCTGTTCTGCGGTCTCGCCCTCCACGAAGTAGTACGTTATCTTGTTCGAACTTGATCCATACATCGAACCGCCCGATACAGCTCCAATTATGGTGACATAAGACTTTGCTTTATTGTACGAGCCAAAGTTCACGTAGTCGCCGTCGCATGGAACATAGGACTTCCAGTTTTGTGCATCAAGAAGAGTTGAGACATACGTGCCGTTCTCGTTCCTTGAGACCGATACCGATGAGAAGTCCACATCGAGGAGCAACCCATTGCAATAGCGTTCCACTATCCCGCCAAGGGTCTCTCCCTCCAAAGGCTGGTATGCACCGGGCCTTGAGACTGCGCCTTTGACCGTCACCGTGGTTGATGCCTTGAGAAACCTGATCGAGCAGCCAGGGGAGACAAACACGTCATCTTCCTTCGAATTCTCCCTGGTGGCCTTATAGAGGTCGAACTCCTTCACAGTTCCGTCTGCAAACGAAACCTCAACCTTCCTTGTAGATGCGTACTGGCCTGCAAGGGATGCAAAATCCGACAAAGTCGCCATGCCCCATGTCTGCACCAACCTCGAATAAGGAACTTCACCCACAACCCGGATCTGGAACATTCCACAGCTGGTCAGCCTGAGCTTTGGAGTCGAAAACGGATAGTAGGTGGAGACCAATCCCTCAACATATTCCTTGAGGTCGTTCAATGTCATTCCTCTTGCATCGATAGTCGTAAGGGACGGAATAACCATCTTGTATTCGTTGTCCACTTGGAACGACATGGACACGTTCCTGTTTCCATCGACATACGTAAGTGCAAAGGAATCGCCTGGTGTCACAGGGTAGGACGAGCCGTTTGCAACTGCAATGCTGACCGCATTGGAAGGCATAGACGGGGAACTTCCGTCCATGCCCAATTGATAGCAATACGAATAGCTTTGAGTATCCTGAGTATCCGAAAACAAAGGCGACCGCACAAAGCCATCGGCCCAAGCTCCAAAAACCACCAATATCAAAAGGACAACGACCATCGAGAGCGTCTTGCTTTTTTTCATTCCTTTTTTCTCCCTTTTGTTGGAATTCAGAATATAGTACAGGACTAGGACCGTCAACACAGTGACCCCAGGGAATCGCATTCACTATTTCCCAGTCACTTTTTCCTACTTCTCGTCGTTCCTCTTCCCTCTCTTATAGAACGGGGTCTTCACAAGCACGGCCTTCTTTGGTTTGTTGTGTATCACGATCTCTATGGAGTCTCCAAACTTTAGACCGGTCTTTCTCTCCATGAGGGCAAGACCAACGAACTTATCAAGCGTAGGACTCTTGCATCCGCTTGTGACATAGCCAATCTCCCTGTCTCCAAGCATGACAGGATAGCCGTTGCGTGCAACCCCGCCGTCAACCATCTCAAAACCCCTCAACGACCTTGGAACGCCTTCCTCCTGCTGTTTTTCAAGAGCGGCCTTCCCAATGAAATCGCTGGCTTTGTCAAGCTTGACGAAAACACCAAGATTGGCCTCAAGCGGCGTTATGCTGTCCGATATCTCATGTCCGTACAAAGGGAGCTTCGCCTCAAGCCTAAGAGTGTCCCTAGCCCCAAGACCGCATGGCTGTACGCCCATCTTGGCAAATTCATTCCAGAACAACACCCCGTCCTCTGCAGCGCAGTAGATTTCAAAGCCGTCCTCTCCAGTATAGCCGGTCCGGCCAACGATGCACTTCTTTCCAAGCATCCCGCTCTTGTAGTCGATGCCAAAGAATCCAAGGTCGCCAGCTACAGGGAGAAGCTTTGAAACGTACTCCACCGCCTTTGGTCCCTGTATTGCAATCTGTGCCGTAACGCCGCTCAGGTCTGTGATTTTCACACCTTCCTGCGGCTTATGGGCCATTATCCAAGCGAGATCCTTTTCAACGTTGGATGCATTCATGACAACGAAGAACAAATCATCCCTAAGGCAGTATAGGATGAGATCGTCCACGCATGTGCCGTTTTCGTAGCACATCACTGCATAGAGGGCGCGACCCACAGGCTGGATGGAAACATCATTTGTGACAAGGCCATCAAGGAAAGCCCTTGCGCCAGGGCCCTCCACAAGGCATTCTCCCATATGAGAGACATCGAACATCCCGGCATTGTTTCTAACCGCATTGTGCTCGGCTATTATTCCAGCTTCGAAGTTGACTGGAAGGTCCCACCCTCCAAAATCTATGAGTTTCATGTGCGGATAGTCTTTGTACGCCTCGTAGACAGGTGTTGTATGCACGTTGGTTCCTCCTAAAAGACCACGCACCATGAGTGCCCGACGACACCCCCAAAACGTGGCCCTTTCAACATTCTACATCCTGAAATGCGGATTTACAACCACAACGCACAACACAACGTGAGACCAAACGCAATGCAAGCCCCCTACAAAGCATCGAACACCGCCCACACCGGCAAATGGTCGGACACTCCATTCAAAAGATCCCTCCTCCACGCATTTGGCTTGTCATCGGCACCCCTTATAGCACCAGAGAACACAACGCCGCACCTGTCAAGCTCATATCCAAAACCATCCTTGCCCGCAGACGACACCAGAATGTTGTCATAGCATCTCCAAATCCCGTTGTAGCTGTATGAACCTCTAGGCCAGAGGTCGTTGGACGTGTCAAGCCAAGGACAATACCACAAACCACGCCCAAACGAACCCGAAACCGCAAGTGGAGAGCCAGATCCAAGATTGCGCCCCATTGAGTTCTCATCCCAGCATTCTTCGTTGAAATCTCCGCACACAACGACAAGGCACCCCGGGTTTTCATCCAAAACGGACGCAGCCACCTGAGCCACGACCTCACCCGCCAACGCCCGAGATGGAGAGGTCGCCTCAACACCTCCAACATTGGACTTGAAGTGCACGGCAAGAACGAAAAGCACGCCAGAATCGGTCTTGAGGGCGACTTCCAGGACAGGTCTCAGACCTTCGCCCACAGCATGGACCTTTGCGTGCATGATTGGCAGCGACGAGGCCACCGCAAGCCCCATGGCGCCACCCGGAGCCTTTGCAAACGCAAACTGCGATATCCCCCTTCCCGCCAAAACCTTTTGGGAAAAGACATCCCCTACCACACCTGCATTCTCAACTTCATTCAACACAACGACATAATCACCACACGACGGGATGCACGAAAGCACATTGGCGGCACCGACAAGACGTCTTGCATACGCCTTCTCATTCCAGCCCGATGCCTTCGTGTACTCCTCGTACTCGGTGCCATCATCCACAGCGTCGAAGATGTTCTGAACATTCCAAGTGGCAACGCACAACGCCCCACTTCCACTTGAACGGCCCTCAGGCTGAGCCTTGCACGAACATGGCATGACGGCAAGCGCAACGACCAGAAGCACAACGGCGAACCTTCCTTTGCATCCCATAGAAAACCTCCAAACGAGCGATTGGGGAGCTACTGTTCCCCTTCATCTAAAGGAATACAAAAAACCTGTCGTTTCCATTCACGCTTTTTCGTTTTTTTGAAAATCCGTGCGTTATCCGTGCGCCCCGTAAGCCCCGTAAAACCCATGAAGCCCGTAAGCCCCATACACCCCATAAGCCATGCAAGCGTACGCAACTACTTAGAGTTCTTTCTAAGACTATAGCTGAAATACAACAGCGCAAGGAAATCCTGCTCATCAAAGCTGTCCAGGTCGAACGAACGGGCCCGGAGGATCCCCTCCCTAAGGTTCGCCATGCGGGAATCATCAAGGACGGACCTCTCGCAGAGCTTCATGCAAAACCCAAGCACAAAGTCCCAGTCCCTTTCTCGGAACGCCCTGGCAATGTCATAGAACTGGCTGTCTATCTCCTCAAGGTCCCTAGCCTCAGGGAGGAAGTCGTCTATGAAGGCGCTGCTGCTACCGGAGCAGTTCATCATCTGGTACAGTTGTGCAAGGCGGGGCGACCCAAACTTAAGGAAGCTTGCGATCACGGCATAGCGCGTCTGCCTGAACGTAGCGCTTCTACGCTGCTGCACAGACGCAAGGAAATCCCTGTAGAAAAGCCCTTGCTTGTCCATGTTCCTCTTTGCAATGAGGAAATCGATCTCCTCGTCTATGTGGCGCGCGGAGGCGGATAGCTCGTTGACAGCCTCAAGATATTCGCTTGAATCGTCAACCCTCGAGAGGGACTTGCTGGCCATGGACCTAACCTGAGACCACCTGCAATATAGCAGACGAACCAAAGCGTTCTTTGCAGCCTTGTTGCCCTTGTAAGCACCAAGGGCCGCAATGGCGTCCATTTGCACATACGAATCGTCGTCGGAGGCGATGAGGATCAGATCCTCCACAAGCTCAGGCCTTGGACGGACGGCCAAAGCCCTTATGAAGTCCTGCTTGTCGTAGGAGAAGGGAGATGCAAGCTTCTGGTGGATCTCGGCTGTGGATACGTTCGTGACATTGTTTCCAAGACTCATCAGAAGGATCTTGCGCTTGAGGGGATCAGCCGTCCTTTCAAGTTTATCCATCATGGAGAAGGCCCTAAGTCCATGGACGGAGAACAGTGCCTGCGCCGCCTCAGGGGTTGAAAGGCTCCTGTGCTCACGAATCCTTATCACCATGAACGTTGCTATGGACACAAGGCAGAATGCAAAAAGGAACGTGAACGAATAGCCGTTTCCAAAAACCAGACCCAATGCATAGAACACCGTTCCATTGGCCGATGAGGACAACGAAACCCCTGCGTTTGCAAGCACACCAGCAAGGAGGCTTCCAACCAAAGCCGTGATTCCAAGGCCAAAGTTCACCATGGAATTGTACGTTATGGCCTCGTCGTCAGGGATGGACTGGACTATGAGCCTATTCACAAGGTTTATGCAGAACTGGCACAGGAAGTTGTACAGGAAACCAAGGACCATGAAGAAAGCTGTGTGACGGGTCGGAGATATCATGGTCCACAGAAGGCACACGACAGACAACGCAAGACCTCCAATGATTATAAGCGGCCTTGAGCCCAACCTGTCAGAGAACTCACGTGAAGCAACACCTGCAAGTGCAAGCGCAATGCAACCGAACACCGTATAAAGGAGTACGATGTTGGAAGGAAGTCCAACCACATCGTTTAGAAACGGCACAGACATGGCAAGCACTATTGCAGCCGTCTGGAACAGCCACTTGGCCATTATGGACGCCGCCTTGTACGAATCCTTGAAGGTCTCGCCCATAATGCGGAACATGGAGTGCTTTGGATTGTATGAAATGGTGGTGCGGCACGGAATCCTTGCAAGATGCAAAGAAGAGAATACGTTGGCTACAACGCCAACCATCTGGAGCGTCACCAACGACACCACAAGCGAAATCCTCTGTATGGAGGTCGCTAGGAAGCTCACCACCTTTGCAACGACGGACACCTCGTTGTATGCGGTGCTGGAACGAGATACAACATCTCCTCTGTTCTGAAGCGACGACACGCTCTTTTGGGAATAGTCGTTCATCATTATTCCAACACAGCGGAATATGCAAAAGAGAGAGTACACCAGAACAAGGGCGCACACGGCCGCCCTACCGCTTAGGAAAAACAGAGCAAGATACCCAATTGAGACTATTCCGCGCATCATCCAAAAGAACGAGTGGGCCTTCTCAAGGTTCTTCCCATTCAGAATCCTTGGAACGAACGGCAGGACGAGACCTGCCATGTACAACGCACCTGAGATATATGCAAGCGTAAGGTTCCCGGCACCAAAGTAGGCGGCAAGAAGAACGACGAGCGTATCCCCAAGGAACGTGGAGGCTATGCCGTTGTAGATTTCATACCAGAGCAGGTGCTTGCGGCCAACCCTCTTTTCAGCTTCGTTGAGATATCTGGTAGGCATCGAAACAATCCTCTATCGTTCCCGTCAACCCCGCCAACGCAAAATGCCCCTAAAGGACACTCCTCTTGGTCACTATGCGGCTTATGAGACCGTACTTCACAGCATCATCGGCATCAAGCCAATAGTCCCTGTCGGTGTCGTGAGCGACCTTCTCCAAGGACTTGCCCGTGGCCTCGGCTATCATCCTGTTTATCTTTGCCTTGATCTTCTCAAGCTGCATGGCATGGATCTCTATGTCCGTGGCGTTGCCCTTCATCTCGCTAAGTGGCTGATGGATGAGGTAGGACGAATTGGGAAGTCCAATTCTCCTCTCCAAAGGAACGGCAAGCAACACCAATGCGGCAGCGCTGGCCACAAGCCCCATTCCAATGATCGTGACAGGACACGAAACGAACCTTATCATGTCATAGATTGCAAAACCCGAATCCACATCGCCGCCTGGAGAGTTTATATAAAGCTTCACAGGCTCCTGGCTTTCCGCTTCGAGGACGAGAAGGTCCTTTATGAGCTTGTCAGCCATCTCTTTGTTTATCTCACCTGTGAGAAGAAGGGAACGGGTCCTAAGCAGTTTGTCGTACTGACCCATGTTCTCCTGAACCTGTTTCGCATCAATGTCTTCCTGTAGCCTCATAGTCCCTCCAGAGACCGGCCTTCACGACCGGTTTCCATGTCAGTACGAAGATACCAGTTATTCCAACGCTTGGCAATAAAGAACATACTTTGCTATACTTTGCCAATGAAATGCGCATCAGTAGCAATAATAGGTAGGCCGTCCGCCGGCAAATCCACGCTCGTCAACACCATATGCGAGTCAAAGGTCTCCATCACATCCCCCACCCCTCAGACCACGCGCAACGCAATACGTGGCATCTACACCGACACCCGCGGCCAACTCATCTTCACCGACACCCCAGGCTACCATATCTCAGACAAAGGCTTCAACAAACGCATGCAGGAAATAGCGGTATCCAGCCTTGAGGAGACCGATGCCGTTGTGTACCTCATTGACGCAACACGCTCCCCCGGTGCAGAGGAGGATGCAATATCGTATATGCTGAGCGGCCTCTCAGTGCCCGTACTATGCTGCATAAACAAGAAGGACATGCTTACAGACCAGCAGATCTCTGCAGCCCGAGAATACCTTGGAAAGCACATGCCGGGTCGCCAGATACTTGAACTTTCAGCCCTTGAAGACGACGGTATAGACGAAGTATTGATAGAACTCTTCAGGCTCGCCCCTGAAGGGGATCTCCTCTACGACGAGAACGCAAGAACGGACCAGAACCTCGAGTTCCGCATTTCCGAAATAATCCGCGAAAAGGCCATGAACTCCGTCAAGGAGGAAATTCCCCACGCCATCATGGTAGAGATTTCAGACCTTGAATACAACGAAGAGGAAAACAGAATATGGATACGCGCCTTCATCACCGTCGAGCGCGAAAGCCAAAAGGGAATCATTGTGGGAAAAGGCGGCAGTAACATCAAAGCCATAAGGGTGGCCGCATTCAAGGACATAAAGAAGATATTCCCACAATCCAAGCTTGAGCTTGACCTAAGGGTACACGTCAACGGCAAATGGAAGACCAACGACTTCACACTTAGGAAAGTCTTCTGCGAAACCAAGGAGTGAAAGCCCGGCTAGTTCTGCAGTGGAGCGAAGCCTGCAAAGCACATCAAATCTCAAGCTTAATGACGAACAAAAATTGCGTATATCCGCAAAAAATATTCGAGTATTGACTTTCAAAACGTGGTGCACGATACTTTAGACGAACAAAAAATGCGGATATCCGCAAAAAATATTCGAGAGGCTTAAATGGTAATAAACCGTAATAGGTATCTGAACAAACTCATCTCAAAGAAGGAAAACGGTCTCATAAAGGTGATTACAGGAATAAGAAGATGTGGGAAATCCTTCCTCCTTTTCAATCTGTATCACAACTATCTGAACTCGATAGGCATCAAAGACGACACCATAATAGAACTGGCCTTGGACGAAGCTGAAAATGCAAGATACCGCAACCCTTTGGAACTGGATGCATTTGTAAAGACAAGGACCAAGGACACAACCAAGAAGTACTATGTCTTTTTGGACGAAATTCAAAAAGTTGAACCTATACAAAATCCATATCTTGCTGATGGAAACGCAAAAATAGGCTTTGTCGATGTCCTTCTTGGATTAATGAAAAGACCAAACATAGACCTGTATGTCACTGGAAGTAATTCACGGATGCTTTCATCAGACATAATGACGGAGTTCAAGGACAGGGGCGATGAAATCAGGGTCAATCCACTGACGTATAGCGAATTCTACAATGCTTTCGCAGGAGAAAAGAGATATGCGTGGAGAGAGTACTGTACTTACGGAGGAATGCCTCTGGTACTTTCAAAGCAAACCCACGAAGAAAAAAGCAAGTACCTAAAAGACCTGTTTGCAAAGACATACATCTCGGACATCATCGAACGAAACAGAATTGCAAATGAACAATGGGTACTGGAGGATATTCTTAATGTAACGGCCTCTTCAATAGGCTCGCTTACGAACTCGTCCAAGCTTGCAAACACCTTTAAAAGTACGAAACACATAAGCATAACCCCAAATACAATCGAAAGATACCTTGGATTCTTTATAGATGCCTTCATAATGCAAAAGGCATCGAGATTCGACGTGAAAGGAAAAAAACATATAAACGCCCTACTCAAATACTACTTCACAGATGTAGGACTCAGAAATGCACGATTGAATTTCAGACAGCAAGAAGAAAGCCATATCATGGAAAACATAGCGTTCAATGAACTGATTGCTAGAGGCTACGATGTGGATGTTGGAATAGTCGAGTACAACCATAAGAATTCACAAGGAAAAAATATAAGGTCTCAGTTGGAAATCGATTTTGTTGCAAACAAAGGAAGTCTTCGCTATTACATCCAATCCGCTTTAAACATTGACTCTGAAGAAAAAAGAGACCAGGAGACAAATTCCCTGAAAAGGGTGCCGGACTCATTCAGGAAAATCGTCGTGGTAAAAGACGACATCATTCCATGGCATGACGACAATGGAATACTGTACATTGGAATAGAGCAGTTTCTGTTGGATGAAAAAGCCATTGATATGTGAATAACTCGCCATTTATCCTTGCTTTTTGAGCATTCAACTGCAACAAAGGCATTAGGAGGAAACTCAAATGAAGAAAGCTATTCTTGTACTTTTGATGACTCTCGTAGCAGTTACAGCATTCGCTGGTAAGATAGGCGGAAACGCAGGTGTGAGCGTCATGTTTGGAACGCAGCTCGACCAGGAGCTGAGCGAAAACAACATACTCATGTTTGGTTTTTATGCAGAGTCCATAAACACCCTTGGGAGAGAAGGCAAGGTCGAATTCGCCCTTGGTGCAAGAGTTGATGTATGCACAGAGAACATGGAGTTCTCAAACATAGCACTGTCTGCAGTCGCAGGAGTGGGTGCCAACATAAACTTCACAGACAGTCTTTCCTTGTACGTAATGCCAGGCTTTGGCAGCTATTTCCTCACAGGATACAAGGACAAGGCAGCAACCGGCGAGGATGTTCAGCTAAACCTTCTAGGCATTGGCCTCATGACAGGACTTAGATTCGAAATAGGTGAAAGCGGATTCGTATTGAACCTCTCCGGCTCCGGTATATACCCAATAAGTGCACTCACCGTCTCCAATGAGCAAAAGTCGTCGTTGCTGTTCACAGCCGGCGCAGGTGTTGGCGTCAGCTTCTAACCAGCATTTTTGACTACACCACAGACGGCTCTTTTGTATCCAAATCCCTTTTTATGGCTCTTCCGAGTTTTTGTTGGT
>MSGT01000019.1 GCA_001940825.1 Sphaerochaeta sp. Phil3 | reverse complement strand
CAAATTTTCGGAAGAACCAAAAAATTCGAAATGCGGACAATGCATCTATAAGAAAAAGGCTGTCGATGGCGAAATCGGCAGCCTTTGTGTTTTGTAAGCTTGTATGTTTTGTAAGCCTTGAGTGTGCTGGGAAGTTTCTAATTTCAGAACACCAGCACGACTTCTCCGTTTGGATAGTTGTCTTGGACCCAGTCGCGGATCTCCTGGCTCTGAAGGCACTGTACGAGGGCCTTTATTGCAGGACTGTCTTCGTTGCCTGACTTCACTGCTATGATGTTCACGTATGGGCTGTCGGCTCCTTCCACGAAGAGCCCGTCATTTAGGGCGCTCAACCCTGCGGGGATTGCATAGTTGCCGTTTATGACAGCTGCGTCAACATCCTCTATGACCCTTGGAAGTGAAGCCGCTTCTACCTCCACGAACTTGAAGCTGTGAGGGTTCTTCGTGACATCAAGTACCGTTGCACTTATTCCTGCACTGGAGGAAAGCTCGATGAGCCCTGCGCTTTGAAGAAGGAGTAGGGCGCGTCCTTCGTTCGTGGTGTCGTTTGGAATCGCTATGGTTGCACCGTCAGGGATATCGGCTATGCTATTGTACTTCTTGGAATACAAGGCGATAGGCTCGATGTGGATGCCCCCTGCGTTGACGAGGTGGTAGCCCCTCTCCTCGTTGAACGACTCCATGTATGGGATGTGCTGGAAGAAGTTCGCATCAAGCTGGCCGTCCTCAAGTGCCGTGTTTGGTGTCACGTAGTCCGTGAACTCCTTGACCTCAAGTCCGTAGCCAAGTGCAGCCATATCGTCCACCACGAGGTTGAGCATCTCTGCGTGTGGAACCGGTGTGGCGCCAACCACGACCTTGTTCGAATTTTTTTCCTGTGCACTCTCATTGGTTCCGCCGGCGAAGGCGAACGAAGCCAACAAAACCAAGACCAAAGTCAAAGCTATCTTTTTCATGTCAACTCCTCGACACGGGCCTTATTTAGACCGATGTCCTTGTATATAAGTATTGTGTTGTTTTTTTAGCGTTTTGAAAGAATCTGGGCGCTTATTTTGTTGCCAATGAACTGGATGAGCTCTACAAGGACCAGAATTATCACGACCGCAACGATCATGACATCGGTTCTTGTGCGCTGGTATCCATACCTTATGGCAAGGTCTCCCAGACCGCCTCCTCCAATGGCACCTGCCATTGCGGAGTATCCAACAAGGTTTATGATTGTGAGGGTCACCCCTGACACCAACGATGGCATGGCCTCTAGAATCATGACCTTGAAGATTATCTGCCTGTTTGTGGATCCCATGGAGCGGGCGGCCTGAATGACCCCCGTATCCACCTCCTTGAGCGATGTCTCAATGACTCGCGCAGCGAACGGAGCCGCTGCAATCGACAACGGCACTATGGTCGCCGTTGTTCCTATCGTCGTCCCTACAAGAAGCCTTGATAGTGGGAACAGGATTATCATGAGGATTATGAAAGGGAAGGAACGCAACACGTTGACTATTTTGTCAAGGATGCTGTTGAGGACAGGTTTTGGCATAATGCCGCCATGTTCCTCGGGCCTTGTAACACATAGGAGTATCCCCAGCGGAAGTCCAAGCAGTATTGAGAATATGGTTGAGAAGAACACCATTTGAAGCGTCTGCAATGTGGATTGGAATATGAGGGTCCATATAGCTTTCGTCATGCGTTGGCCTCCTCGACCACTATGTTGTTCTCCTTGAGCTTCTCTATGGAAACCTTCACCGCCTGAGGATCTCCGCTTATGTCGCATATCAGGGTTCCAAAGTCGTCCCCACCAACGTGCTGTATTCCACCGCCACGGATGTTGAACACCACTCCGTATTGGCGGGCAAGCTCGGATATGACAGGGGAGTCTGCAGTGGCTCCTGCGAACCTTAGCGTATAGCGGCCCGGTACGTTGGACCAGAACACCATTGAGCTGCGGTCCGCATCAACCGTTGTGAGGTGGGAGAGGAAATCCTTCGAGACATCGGTCTTTGGATGTGCAAAGAGCTCCTTTACCGTTCCCTCTTCAACAATCCTTCCGTTGTCAAGAACCGCCACAAAGTCGCAGGCATCCCTAACGACCTCCATCTGATGCGTTATCATGACCACGGTGAGGTTCATTTTCTTTTGGATGTCCTTTATGAGTTCAAGAATGGACTTCGTCGTCTGTGGATCAAGGGCGCTTGTGGCTTCATCGCAGAAAAGGACTTCTGGTTTGCATGCAAGAGCCCTTGCTATCGCCACGCGCTGTTTCTGTCCTCCGCTTAGGGTTGAGATTGGTGCATCATTTCTGTCTTCAAGGCCAACGAGATTGAGAAGTTCTTGGACCCGTGTTTCTATCTGGGACTTCTGGTAGCCGCAGATCTCCATTGGGTAGGCTATGTTCTGGCCGGCTGTGCGAGAGGAGAAGAGGTTGAAGTTCTGGAAGATCATTCCAATCTTGCGCCTTTGGGCTATGAGGTCCTGCTTCGTGAGGTTGTCAACGCGCCTGTCATCGTAGAGAACCTGCCCTGAATCTGGAGTCTCAAGAAGGCTCATGAGACGCACCAATGTGCTTTTCCCCGCACCTGAGCGGCCTATTATGCCAAATATCCTGTTCTGTGGTACAAAGAGGCTTATTCCGTCAACGGCATGTACCTTTCCATAACTGCGTTCAAGATTATCCAGCCTAATCTGCATTCGAGCCAGCTCCTCGGCGACTAATAAAGCACAGTTTCAAGTTTTGGACAAGAGGTATTTGTTGCATTTCTTTTGAATGCGTGCTATTTGATACAAAAGTGTTAACACAATCACAGAATGTGTCTTTTATGGTGGTATATCAGGGCATTCTATGGCGCACCAAGGCGCATCAGGGAGCATGTCGTTCCATGGAACACTGCGATGACATGAAAGGCCCATTTTTCGGCTCTTCATGTTTTTCTTGGGGATTACCTCTTCTTGACGGAGGTGCTGAAATGGGCAACTCATGAGGATGAAGCGAATGAATCCGTAGGCTTTCCGTGCGTCCCGTGCGCCCCATAAGCCCCATGCGTCCCGTGCGCCCCATGCGTCCCGTGGAACAGATGCCACAACCGCCACGGATGCAACACATGCTACAGATGCTACAACCGCTACAGACCCTACAGATGCGCTACAGATTCGACCTTCTGAACCATTGGAACCCTTGCGACCATTGCAACCATCGCTACGGATCGCCTACAGATGCGCCACGGATTCGACCTCGCCCACCATACGCACCGTACGCACCATGCTCACCACACCCACCATCGTCACGAGACGCTGACATTCCAGCGTCTGTGGCCTGCCAGTAGATGTCGATTCCATTTGAAGCTTTTCCTTGAGGGGTCCAGGCTCGGACCCTTGAATGAGTGGAGGTTGTCGTACCTGTTCTCCGTGGCCTACGGGGCCGTTTGGGGCTTGCGGGGCCGTTGCGGCTTGCTCTCCGTGGCCTACAGGGCCGTTGTGGTGCTTGAAGACCGTTGAATCATCACCATCCCACAGCGTCCCACAACGCCCATCAACGCCATACTCCGCCTTACAACGCCCATCAAAGCTGCCAGATGGACAATGTCAGTGCCGCCCCTTTTTCCAATCCCCGACTTTTGCGTGAAGAACCCATTTTTCACTGTTTGTGCGCACGAAAATGCCTGGAAAGGCCGGTTTTGACGTTTTCATATCATCTTTGGAGATTCAGAGGATGTTGTGTGGGTGCATCGGGTTTCTTCTGTAAGCCGGAAAACCAAGAAAAGAAGAAAACCCCCATTGCGAACCCTATATTTTTGTGCAAAAGCCACAAAAAAACCGCTGGAGCGACCAGCGGTTAAAAGATTGCGAAGAAGGAGAAATTACTTCTTCTTGTGTCTCATCATTCTGAGCTTCTTCTTCCTTTTATGGGTAGCAATCTTATGCTTCTTTCTTTTTCTTCCACAAGGCACTGCAGAACTCCTTATATCCCCATGGTGGGGATGATTTGTAATTACGAAGGCCATTATCGTTGCTTTTTGCATTGAAGGTCAATAGCAGGGGAGGGCTTTTTTCCAAAAAAAAGACGACAAGGATATCGGGCTATATAATATTGTGGTTGTATTGACTTTAGGGGGCTTTGGATGGTACTGTTGGTGTACCTCTTTATCCATCGTCGATGGATCATTTTAAGTCCGTAAGGAGGAACCCATGAGAGATTATGAGTTCACCGTCATCTTCAACGCAAGCGATGATATGACGGAAAAGGGCATGGAGATTGTCTCCAATGCATTGAAGGCTGCTGGTGCACAGGTTGCAAAGCAGGAAGACATGGGCGTGAGGAATCTCGCCTATATAATCAAGAAGCAGGATAAGGGCCATTATTATTACTTCGAGCTCTCCGCTGAACCACAGAGCATCAACAAGATGACTTCTGAGTTCCTGTTGGAGTCTTCGATCCTCAAGCACTTGTTCGTAGCTAAATAACAGGTAAAAACCCAACAGGAGTGGACAATGGCAGCAGATATCAACGTGGTCGTATTGGTTGGACGTCTTACACGCGACTGTGAACTTAGGTCAACGCCACAGGGTACCTCAATCTGTCGTTTTTCCGTTGCAGTCAACAGAAGGAAGAGGACTGGAGACAAGTGGGAAGATGAGGTGAGCTACTTTGACGTTGTGCTTTGGGGAAAGTCTGCTGAGACCCTCAGTTCCTATCTCACCAAGGGCCGTCAGGTCTCCGTACAGGGAGAGCTAAGGCAGAACAGATGGGAGCAGGATGGACAGACCCATTCGAAGGTGGAGGTCGTTGCCAACAACGTTCAGCTTCTGGGAAGCGGTAACCAGCAGGGTGGTTCGGCACCTAACGACGGCGCACAAGGTGGTTATCAGAACAATTATCAGAACAGCTACCAGAGCGGCGGATATCAGCAGAACCGTCCGGCACAAAGAGCCCCTCAGCAGGCGGCTCCGGTCGCAGATGTCGGTGGACCTGAGTCCTTCGATGATGCAGACATTCCATTTTGATTTATAGGAGAAGATTCAAATGCATGACGAGAAAGATGCAATGACCAATGAGGCTACAGGTAGCTTCAGAGATAAGAAGATGGGCGGAAAGCGCACCAGTTTCAAGAAGAAGATCTGCAAGTTCTGTGCAAACAAGGTTGAGCCAGACTACAAGAACCCAGAGCAGCTCAGACGCTGCACGACGGAAAGGGGCAAGATTCTTCCTGGCCGCATCACTGGAACATGTGCAAAGCACCAGAGAGCCCTTACGAAGGAGATCAAGAAGGCCAGAGTCCTTGCTTATCTTCCTTTCGACAAGCAGTGATTGAAGTCTGAGAAATCTGATTCGACAAGAGGAATCCTGAAGTGGAGCAGGGAACTGACAAGGGCAGCATAAGGGATTTGGTCTTCGTGACCTTGATAGGCATTCTTTTCTCGCGTTTTTCGTTGGGGAGCGTGCTCATGACGGTTCCTTTGCTTCTTGTAGTTCCCAGAGTACGGAAGGAAGGTTTGGTTTGGCTTTCGTATGCCTTGGTTTTCCTTGGATCCGTTGGCTGGACGTTGCTTGACAGCAAGGACCTTCTGACCACGCAGTATATAGGCATGGTCGCAGTTTCGCTGTATATGCCTGTATGCACCATAGTAGGGTCTGCCGTATGGACGGCTGCTGGAAAGAAGAGCAGGGTTGGACTTAGAAAGTACTTCCTTGCATGCATTCCAGTTTGTCTGATGGGACTTGCCGTTGCTGTGTGGTTCTCGACTGACTATGCCGGATCCATCAAAGAGCTTATGAAGAGCTCTATGATGTATATGTTCCCGGAGGAGTCGTTGGGGTTCAGCATAGAGCCTGTTGTAGACACGGTGGTATCCCTTATGACGCTCATGTTCGTTCCAATGGGCATGGTCGCGGCGGGGCTTCCGGTTCTGGTGTCCGAGCTGATACTGTACAGAAACGATGAAGCCTGGCAGTACGATTTCGCTTTCATGAAGCTTCCTGACGTGTTCGTCTGGGCTTTTCTTGGAAGCTGGGCTTTGGCTTTGGGTTTCAATTTCATACAGGTTCCGGTTTGGGTTCGCTCTGTGTGTTGGAACCTTGCGTTTGGACTTGGACTGCTCTATGCAATCCAGGGGATTTCGATACTTGTCGCACTTTTCAGAAGAAGGACCGCTGCGGTCAGTGCCGGTAGAGTGGTGGTTTTGGTGCTCTGCCTGTGTATGATGCCGGGTTTGAACCTTGCCTGTCTTGTTGGGCTTCCAATTCTTGGTGTCCTTGAGACGTGGATACGGTTCAGATAGTCTTTGAAATAGAAATACTAAACAAAGGAGTATTCATATGAAGATCATTTTGAATCAGGATGTACCTAACCTCGGTGAAGAGGGAGATGTCTGTGTGGTAAAGGATGGATATGCTCGTAACTATCTGCTGCCCACTGGTGCTGCGGTACTGTACACAAACGAGAATCTGTCAATTTTCAAGAGCAGAGCTGCTGCCATTGAAAAGCGCAAGGTTGCAAAGCGCGAAGCTTCTGCATCCCTCAAGGAGAAGCTTGACAACGTGAGCCTCGACATGGTCGTCTCCGCTGGCGAGTCCGGAAAGCTCTTTGGCTCCGTCACACCTCTCATGGTTCAGGAAGCCCTTGCAAAGCTTGGTTTCGAGATTGAGAAGAAGCGCATCGAAGTAGCAACACATGCCATCAAGATGGTTGGTGTCTACACAGCCAAGGTCCACCTCTACGAGAACGAATCCTCACTCATTAAGTTGAACGTTCGCAGCGAGGCTGAAGTAAGGGCTGCTGAGAAGGCCGCAAAGGAAGCCGCTGAGAAGGAAGCTGCAGAAGCCGCCAAGGCTGCTAAGGAAGCAGAAGAGAAGGCCGCCGCTGAAGCAGCTGCTGCAGCAGAGGCAGAAGCTCCAGCAGAGCCGGTTGTAGAAGAGGCTCAGGCTCCTGTCGAAGGCTGAAAGACAATTTGATACCTATGGCTCAGCTCGCTGGAAACGGCGGGCTGTGTCGTATATGACGGTTTGCTAACTACGGAGATTTTGACGTGGCAGGTAGTACGATAGGAAGGGTTCCACCCCAGAACATAGACGCTGAAGTGGCTTTGCTTGGAGCTGTCCTCCTCAGAAACAGGGCTTTGGACGATGTCCAGGAGATTCTGACCAAGGAGGATTTCTATCAACGAGGGCATCAGCTTATATGGGATGCGATTGTAGGACTCAGGAACGACAAGCCAAACGTCGCCATAGACCTCGTATCCCTGACGCAGTACCTTGCGGAGAAGGGGACCCTTGCCGAGTGCGGAGGGGCTTCCTACATTGCAGGGCTAACGGACTCCGTGCCGTCATCCACAAACGCTTCGTACTATGCTGAAATAATCCGCAACTGCGCCTTGAAACGAAGGCTCCTCGACCTTTCCGTTACGGTTGGAGACAAGGCTTTTGACGAGACGCAGGACGTCCAGCAGTCCATAGACGAGATAGAGCAGAAGATATCGGCCCTTGGAAACAGCATTGGCACCAACAACTACACCGATGTCGGCGCTCTCCTGCTCAAGGTTGTGGACGAGGTTCACGACAGGCAGGCGGGCAAGAAGTCAAGTGGAATCTCGTCAGGTTTCAGAATCCTTGACAAGTACATTGGCGGTTTCAAGCCGTCAGACATGGTAATCATAGCCGCAAGGCCATCCGTTGGTAAGACCGCCCTAGGCCTCAACATTGCCATAAACATGGCCTTTGGCCCAAACCCCGTGCCTGTTGGGTTCTTCTCCCTTGAAATGTCAGGGGCATCGCTTGTGGAAAGAATCCTTTCCAACAAGGGTCAGATAAACAACATGGTTCTTAGAAACGGCAAGATAGACAGCGTCTCTGAGCAGAAGATGATGGATGCCGCAGGCGTCCTCTACGAAAACGCAAAGAACCTCCTTATCCAGGACACGCCTAACATAAGCCTCATGGAGATCCGCTCGCAGTCCAGACGCATGAAGAGGGAGAACGATATCCAGGCAATCTTCATAGACTACATTGGACTCATCGACCTCAAAGGCCCGGCCAACATGCCAAGGCACGAACAGGTGTCAATCATCTCAAGATCCCTCAAGAGCCTTGCCCGTGAGCTCAACGTTCCAATCATATGCCTTGCACAGGTCAACAGAGAGGGCGGCAAGGACAGGCCTCCTATGCTTGCAGACCTAAGGGACTCCGGTTCCATTGAGCAGGACGCCGACCTCGTAATCCTCTTGGACGACCCATCCAAACGTCTGAACGAAGACGGCAAGATAGCTCAATACGAGGAAGAAGAGTCCGATGGTGACGAGCCTACCGTCAAGACAAAACCCCTCAAGATAATCATTGCAAAACAAAGAAACGGAAGCACAGGCGCTTTCAACCTCAATTTCGTGGCAGACTACATGGCCTTTAGGGAAATCGAGAGGTTCTAGAGTAGAGTTCTGCACTTCGTGCTGGATTTTGAACGCATGCGTTCAAAATCTATGTTCTAGAACGAGCCTTTGGGAAATCATTTGGAATCTGTAGGCGTTTTGTAGCCTCTGTGACTGTTGTAGCGGTTGTAGCAAGTGTGGCATCTGTCACAAGTGTTGCATCTGTCGAATCTGTAGTGGTTGTGACAGGTGTGCTATGGGGCTTATGGAGCTTATGGGGTGCACGGGACGCACGGGGCTTATGGGACGCACAGAATCCGCACGGACTTTAGCATGTTGATGCAATTTGGAACACGTTTTCCAAATCTTGGTTGAGCTCTGTTAAAGTGTTTGTCTCACGCAAACGTCAGCAGGACGAAGATAAGAGCTATTAGGAGTATTCCTGTGATTTGAAGGCCCATGTAGAGTTTTGGATGGAACGTATGGCCTGTTATGAGCTCAGCAAAGCTAAGCACTATGAGTCCTCCATCAAGGGCAGGTATTGGAAGAAGGTTTGCAACGCATAGGGACATGCTTACGCTTGCAAGAAGGAACAGCACTATACGCATCCCGCTGTTGAATCCTGCGGCAAATCCCTTTGTCGTGAGCATTCCCATGCTCTGTGATGCGGCAAAAGTGCCTCCCAACGTTTCATGGGCACCTGATTTTCCACGTATCACATTCGCAAGCGAAACGATGGATTGCTTGAAGTTGTCGAAGCACTCTTTGAGGGATGTTTCCATGGCGGAGAAGAAGTCCATCCCTGCAATGGATTTCGTCTGCTGCATAAGAGTGAAGTTCAGAGTGGAATCGGGGTTTTCGAATGATATCTCAAGTGTCTGGGTTGAACGTTTGCTCGACCTTTTGACTGTGAGCACCAAATGGTTGGACGAGCTTGACTCGACCAAGAGGTCGAACATGTTCGTCACTTCTCTTTCGTTTGCAAAGAGAATCCTGTCGCCTGGTCTAAGCCCCGCCTTCTTTTCTGGGGTATCCATGTTCACATGACCTACAACGGCCTCCTTGAATGGAAGTATTCCAAAGACTCCGTCTATTGGCTTGAGTTCAAATGCTCCTCTTGGAGTCTCAATCTGAATGGAAGGGCTCTCTTTTTTGGAGGCCATCATTCTTTGAAGCTCCTCGTAGGATTCGACTGTCTCCCCGTCTATGGCTGTTATCACATCACCTGTTGCAAGCCCCGCCTGTGATGCTGCGCAGGTCTCCAGCCCGTAGAGGCTGGGATAGTCGCTTGCCACCACTATCTTTGCAGGGGAGTAGGGAACCAGCGTATTCATTGAAAGGAGAATCGTGTAGCAGATGAAAGCGAACAGTATGTTTGAAAGCGGTCCTGCAAAGTAGACTAGGATTCTCTTCCATGCCGCTACGGACCATATTGATCCTTCCTCGCATGTCTCTATGTGCTTCTTCTTCTGGGCTATGGCGTTCTTGAGGTCGTCCTGTCCCATCATCTTACACATGCCGCCAAACGGGATGGCCGCTATTCTGTATTCAGTTTCGTATTTGCCCCATCTGATGATTGGAGGACCAAATCCAAACTGCAGCGCCTGCACCGATATTCCGCATGCCCTTGCAGCTGCAAAGTGCCCCAGCTCATGGATTATCACCATGACGCTTATGCCCAAAAGCCCTATGGCTACAGACACTATCCATGACCAGGTTATGGTTGGCAGGCTCATCTATACCTCTCTATGATGGCTTGGACGGCAGCATTTGCCTTTGCAAATGCCTCATCCTGCATGGATAGGATATCGTCGAGCGTTGTTGCTCCAGTCGTCCAGTCAAAATCCAGCACCTGCCTTACAACGTTTCGTATATCAGTGTAACGAATCTTCTCTTCAATGAAAGCCTGTACCGCAACTTCGTTTGCGGCGTTGTATGCTATTGGATAGGCTCCTTCGAGGCGCACGCATTCGAATGCGTCCGTAACGAATGGGAATCTAGAACCATCAAGCTTTCTGAAGGTCAGATCCAACTCCGTGAAATCCAAAGCTGAGCCCACCTGTCTGTCCACCTTTGGCCACATGAGGGCCCTCATTATGGGGAATACCATATCAGGAGGGGACATTTGGGCATACACCTGACCGCTCGTCGTCCGCACCATGGAGTGGACGATGCTTTGAGGGTGTATGACCACCTCTATATCGCTTGCGCAAAAGCCAAAGAGATAATGGGCTTCAATGACTTCAAGGCCTTTGTTGGCAAGGGTTGAGGAGTCTATGGATATCTTTGGCCCCATCTTCCACGTGGGGTGTTTGATTGCCTGGGCTGGTGTGATTGACGAAAGCTCGCAAAGAGGTCTGGTCCTGAATGGACCACCGCTTGCGGTTATGACAAGTTTTGATATCCCTTCGTGTCCATGGGCATGGATGAGCTCGTCTATGGCTGAGTGTTCGCTGTCAACCGGGATTATCCTACAACCTGTGGCTTCCGCCCTTTTGAAAAGTACCTGGCCGCCTAGCACCACCGATTCCTTGTTGGCAAGGGCGAGTGTGCTTGAAGGGCAGCTTTCCATTGCTTGGAACGATGCTTTGAGTCCTGGTGACCCAGCTATGCCGTTCAGGATGGTATGTGGTCGGAGGAAAGAGAGCATCTCTGAGACATCGGTCCAAATTCGTATGTCCTTTGGTGCTGCGAACGAGTCTTCTTGGGACCTGTCCAAGCACTTGCCTGTTATGCACAGGTTTGGAATTTCGTGCTGCTTGCATAGTTCAAGGGCTTCGTGAAGCCTGCTATTGCACGTGGCCCCTACGATGTGGATTTGGTCCTTGAATAGCTCGCAGCCTCGTAATGCGGTGGTTCCTATGCTGCCTGTGATTCCCAGTATGACGATGCTTCGCATTTTGTCAGAGGCCTACGCTTAACAGGATGAAGAAGATAGGGGCTGCCGATATAAGCGAGTCCATTGAATCCAATACCCCACCGCGTCCTGGGATGATGTTCCCTGAGTCCTTCACGCCTGCAGAGCGTTTGAAGACGCTTTCTATGAGGTCTCCAATGTTTGCGCTTATGCTCATTGCTGCTCCAAGGATGATCTGCCATGTGATTTCAAGGGCGGGGAGGTTGTTGCCAAACAGAGCAAAAAGGGCAACAGACATTCCAATGCAACAGAGGAAACCCCCTACGAAACCTGCGATGCTTTTCTTTGGGCTTGCCTTGAGGATTCCTTTGTTGTTCTTTCCAAAGAGCCGTCCAAGGACGTATGCGAATATGTCGTTTGAGAAGACAAGTATCATGAACGTAACGATAGAATAGGCGGTGATTCCATCAAGGGAGAGGATCCGTATTATGAAAGTTATGAAGTAGCTTGGGTAGATTACCAGAAGACAAGACTTCGCCGCTCTTGGAAGAGAGTCCCTGAAATCGTCCTTAGCCCCTGCGATTATCTCAACGGAGAAGACTGCGAGAAGAAGAATCATGAAAAAGAGATCCATGATCTCTTCAGGCCATTGTTGTATCCCCTGAAGGTATTGAAGTAGGGGAAGTGCTGGCGCAATGACCGCCAGTGGAATCGTCTTTCCTTTGAAAAGCATACGGCTCATCTCTATTGAACCTAGGAATGCGAATGCGATTGCAAGGATGCTGAAGAAGATGAAATTGTAGTCCTGAAAGAGAAATATTCCTCCAACCACAACTGGTATTCCAACAATACATGTGAGAATGCGGAGCCTAAGGTTCTTCTCCATTATCTTCTCCATTACGCCAATCCTCCATATTTTCTGACTCGCTTTGAAAGTGCATCGATGCATTTTTTGACCTGCTCATCCCCCCAGTCCGGCCAAAGGTCGTCCAGTGAAAGGAACTCTGCGTATGCACTGTCCCAAAGCATGAAGTTGCTAAGCCTCATTTCTCCTGCACTGCGGGCTATGAGGTCTGGGGCAGGGACCTGCGGTAGGTCAAGGTTCTCCTGTATGTCCTGTATTGATATGGGTTTCCCCGGATTCTTTTCAATGAAACGGGAACAGGCGCGCGCTATTTCGTCCTGTCCTCCATAGTTTATTGCAAGTATGACGGTTATGCCGTTCATGGCACTCGTTTCCTGCTTTGTCTTTTCAAGGCTTTCCTGAGCTTCCTTTGGAAGCGATTTGACATCGCCCCTGAAAAGGATCCTTATGTTGTTCTCCTGATAGAACCTAAGCTCTCCAGGAAGCTTCTTTGCAAGAAGCCCCATAAGGTAATCGACCTCTTGCTGAGGCCTCTTCCAATTCTCCGTCGAGAACACATAGAGCGTGAGGTATTCCACCCCCATGTTCTTGGCTGCGACTATGACCCTTTTGCAGGCTTTCATGCCTTCCAGGTGTCCTGCAGCACGTGGCAACCGCCGCTGGGATGCCCAACGGCCGTTGCCATCCATAATAAGGCCAAGGTGCATCAGACCTCCATGATCTCCTTTTCCTTCGCCGCTGCAATGTCGTTGATCTGGGCGATATGGGAATCGGTCATCTTCTGGAGTTTGGTCTCTCCATCCTTCTGTTCGTCCTCTGAGATGGTTCCAGCCTTCTGGAGCTTCTTTATCTCCTCCATGCCATCACGTCTTACGTTGCGAACCGCAATCCTTGCATTCTCTGCAAGTCCTTTGGCCTGCTTCGCAAGCTCCTTCCTCCTGTCCTGTGTGAGAGGAGGGAAGTTGATTCTAAGAAGCTTTCCATCGTTAGAAGGGTTGAGTCCAAGGTCGCTCTTCTGGATTGCCTTCTCTATGACGCTGAGAAGGGACTTGTCCCATGGCTGTATGACGACAAGTCTGGCTTCTGGAACGGATACTGAAGCCACCTGGTTCAGAGGCGTCTCCTGTCCGTAGTAGTCCACTTTGACCTTGTCGAAGATGGATGCAGATGCTCTGCCTGTCCTAAGGGAGAGATAGTCTGCATTGAGTGATGCTACGCTCTTTCCCATCTTGTCTTCGCAATTTGAAAGTACCTGCTGCATTTCGAACTCCTATTGTTCGTTTTTATTGTCGTTTTTGTCGAATCTCTTGTTGGATTTCTCTCAAAACACAAAGGCCGCCCCTTTTATGAGGAACGGCCTTGAACTTGCTGCTGTGATCAAGCACCTGCAAGGAAGCGCTCGTAGCCAACGATCTCGACGTCTGCGCCGTGCTCCTTGTTGAACTTTGCATAGAGCTGCTTGACGGAAAGACCATCGTCGTTGCTGATCTGGAAGATCTGATCCATGAGGCAGATCTCTGCGTAGTGCTTTGCAAGCTTGCCTCTGACAATTCCCTCGAGAACCTTCTCAGGCTTGTCCATCTTGGAGACCTGAGCCTTGAAGATGTCAAGCTGTTCGTCCTCATAGTCCTTTGGAACGCAGGAGTCGTTGAGGTACATTGGAGCTGCTGCACAGACATGCATTGCAGTGTTGAATGCAAGGGTCTGGAAGTCTTCGTTCTTGAAGATTGCGCTGTCTGAAGCCTTGAACTGCACGAGGACGCCAATGTTGCCGTCTGCGTGGCTGTAGCCCATGACGTAGTTGTTTGCAGGGATGTCGAGAACGACCATCTTCTTGATCTTCATGTTCTCGTTGATGGTTGCAATGAGCTTCTTGACGAGGTCTTCCATGTCCTCTGTCGGCTGGGTGTAGCCCTTCTCGATGGCCAGATTGCAGATGTCCTCACCAAGCTTCTTGAACTCTGAGTTGCGTGCAACGAAGTCAGTCTCGCATGAGACATCGACCATGACGGCCTTCTTGTCTGTGATGACGTATGTGACTCTGCCGTTGTCGGTTGCGCGGTCTACACGCTTCTCGACTGCTGCGAGTCCAACCTTCTTGAGGTACTCCTCTGCCTTGGCGAAATCGCCGTCGCTTGACTGAAGTGCCTTCTTGCAGTCCATGATGCCGGCATGTGTCAGCTCACGAAGCTGTTTGATCATATCCATTGTGATTTCCATAGATTACTCCTCATCCTTTGTTTCGTTCTCTTCTGAATCCTGAGCGTCCTTGTCAACGACTACGTTGCCTTCTGCTTCAAGGGCTGCTGCCTCTTCCTCGTTTGCAGGGAGGGACTCGATGATCTGGATTCCAACCTCGTTGTCTGCATCGATGACTGCATTGGCAATGATTTCAACGAACAGGCTGATTGCTCTGATTGCATCGTCGTTGCCAGGGATTGGGTACGTGATGTCGGTTGGGTCGCAGTTCGTGTCTACAACTGCAACGACTGGGATGCCAAGGCGCTTTGCCTCTGCAACTGCAATGGCTTCCTTCCTCGTGTCGATTACAAAAATGATTCCAGGAAGCTCTGTCATGTCCTTGATGCCGCCAAGGTTTTTCTCGAGCTTTGTCTTTTGCTTTGTAAGAAGGGCGACTTCCTTCTTTGTAAGGCTTTCGAATGTTCCGTCAACCGACATCTTCTCAATCTTCTTGAGTGTTGCGATTGACTTCTTGATTGTTGCGAAGTTTGTAAGCATACCGCCGAGCCAACGGTTGTTGACATAAGGCATTCCACAGCGCTTTGCCTCTGTCTCGATGGCCTGCTGTGCCTGCTTCTTCGTTCCTACGAAAAGAACTGTCTTGTTCTGCTTGACCTGTGCGCGGACGGCCTCGTATGCCTCAACGATGCATGCTGTCGTCTTCTGAAGGTCTATGATGTGGATTCCATTTCTCTCTGAGAAAATGAAACTGGCCATCTTTGGATTCCATCTCTTTGTCTGATGACCAAAATGAACGCCTGCCTCGAGCAGACTCTTCATTGTTACTACTGCCATTTGAATGACTCCTATTCGTGACGGCCTAAACCGCCCCCTTCAACTATTTCTCACCTAGACCGATATCCTTGTGCACTTCCATGCATGAGACCTTCCAGGCGGATATTCTGCTTTGCGCCAACGACGCATACACAGTGCCTTCATTTTGTCAGAAATGCGAGAAATAGGCAAGGGGTTTGCAACGTGCTTATGGTTTGCAATTGTTGTGTTCTTGTGGTTTGCGCTTGTGTTTGTGACTGTGATTGTGTTTGTGATTGTGGCCCTCAACGTGCATTTGCAACGATCTGCGACGGATGTACTGACAAAGTGCTGGCGCGGCGTATGTGGACTTATGTAGTCATGTGTGGATTTGTGCGGGCGGAGTAAGACGCTGATGGGCGCTGAGTGGCGGAGTATGGCGTACTGGGGCGTGCCAAGGCGCATGACGGCGGACTACGGCGCATCAGGACGCATCAGGTTCTTTTGTGAGACACCCACGACGCTTACGTCCTGCACATCACGGACTACACGTACCAAAACGCACTGTTTTGGAGCTTCCGCTTGGAGATTGTCAGCGTTTTGTAGCGATGGTGGGCTTGGTGAATATGGTGGGTTGGTAAGCATGGTGAGTGAGGTGAGCTTTGTTGAATCTGTAGCGAATCTGTAGGGGTTGTAGTGGTTGTGGCGGTTGTAGCACCTGTAGAATCCGTGGCGGTTGTGGTATGTGTGCCATCTGTAGCATTTGTAGAAAGTGTTGAAAACATTGAAACGTTAAACCAAACAATATCTAAACTCTTGATAAGTTGTCATATATGTGCAATGATGTAAATGGCACTGCCGTGAAACGGTGGACGGTTCGACCTCCCAAATGTTCATGATTGGATATCGGGGAGGGTTCCTCTCCGATTCTTCGAAAGTTGAAATGGGGAGGTGATGCTCATGAGCGACTATGAGATGCTTATGGTTGTGATTGCAATCATCGGCTTGGTAATAGCAGCACGTAACGGCAAAAACTAACCGCCCAACTGACACTCCAAATCTTTGTTGGACGGTTAAGTCAAACTTAAGTAAGGGAGAGGTCGGCCGTCTACCGGCAGTGCCTCTTTCCATTTAAAGTATGGCAAAAGAAACATTAACTGTCAAGTTTTGCTTTCATTCATGAGGGGGCCCAAACTTCATTCGCAAGTTCCGTAACAATGTTTATAAGCTGGGGTCGTTGAATTTTAAAGTAACTTC
>MSGT01000018.1 GCA_001940825.1 Sphaerochaeta sp. Phil3 | reverse complement strand
ACCCGACTTTTGTTACAGCCCCTTAATTATTTAGCAAACTTCCAATCAAAGAAGTGCTAGAACTGGTCTTACTCCATTGATGAGAGGTTCCATGATAGGAACGCAGGCAAGAAGGACGCCTGCTGCAACAGCGCTTCCAATGACGCCAGATACGTTTGGACCCATTGCGTGCATGAGAAGGAAATTCTGAGGATCTGCTTCCTGACCAACCTTGCTGGAAACCCTTGCAGCCATTGGGACGGCTGAGACACCTGCGCTTCCAATGAGAGGATTGACAGGATGCTTTGGATCGAGCTTGTTCATGAGCTTTGCAATGAGTACGCCCATTGCAGTTCCCAGTGAGAATGCAACAGCACCAAGCAAGAGGATTCCCAATGTGTTGAGCTGTAGGAAGTGTGATGCCTCCATCTTTGAACCAACAGAAAGTCCAAGGCAGATCGTAACGATGTTCATCATTGCATTGCTTGCTGTGTCTGCAAGTCTGCCGGTGCATCCGCACTCCTTGAGGAGGTTTCCAAACATGAGCGCTCCAATGAGAGGAGTTGAGCTAGGAAGCAGAATGGAACAGACAAGGAGAACAGAGATAGGGAAGATGATCTTCTCTGTCTTGCTGACTGGTCTGAGCTGCTGCATCCTTATCTTCCTCTCTTCTTCTGTCGTGAGAGCCTTCATGATAGGTGGCTGGATGACAGGAACAAGAGCCATGTAGGAATAGGCGGCAACTGCGATAGGTCCTAGGAGGTCCTGTGCAAGTCGCGTGGTGACATAGATGGCTGTAGGACCATCGGCACCGCCTATGATTCCAATTGAGGCTGCTGCATGGAGGTCGAAGTTGATTCCTGGAATGAAGCTGAGAAGCAATGCTCCAATGAGGGCTGCAAAGATTCCAAACTGTGCTGCTGCACCAAGAAGCAACGTCTTTGGATTTGCAATCAGAGGTCCAAAGTCAGTCATTGCACCAACGCCCATGAAGATGAGCACGGGGAAGAGACCGCTCTGAATACCTGCATCGAACAGGATCTTTATGAATCCTGTTGCACCCTGAGCACCTGCCGCCAACGAAGGGTCTGTCCCTGCGATGTATGCATAAGGGATGTTGCTGAGTACACAACCCATTCCAATTGGGATGAGAAGAAGAGGCTCAAAGCCTTTCTTTATTGCAAGGTAGAACAGAAGAAGTCCTACCAAAATCATAACAAGGTTCTGCCATCCAAACCCCGATGCTGGATCGAGTCCAAGGAAGGCATAGAGTCCTGTGGACTGCCACAGATTCAATAACGATTCACCCATCTGTCAAGCTCCTATCATACAATCGTCATGAGGAGGTCGCCTGCTGTGAGCTGCTGACCTGCGGAGACGGCAATCTTTCCAACCGTTCCATCGCATGGAGCGTAGATTTCATTCTCCATCTTCATTGCTTCCATGACCATGACAAGCTGGTTCTTCTTGACCGCCTGTCCTTCCTTGACTTCAAGCCTGAGTACGAGACCTGGCATTGGAGCTTCGACTTTCTGTCCGCCAGCTGGAGCTGCACTTGTTGCAGGTGCTGCTGCATTTGCGGTTGGAGCACTTGCTGCAGAGGCTTCGATTGCCGCCTGATCTATTCCAAATTCAAGGTTGAGAGGATAGGAGACGCCGTTGACCGTTGCACTGTCCTTTCCAAGCTTGACGCCATAGGACTTTCCATTGACCTTGACCGTGTATTCGCCGGCCTTCTTTGCAGCCTCTTCCTTAGGATCGGCCTTTCTTACGCCGTTGACCTTCGACTTGCCTGTGAGGTAGAGGATTCCCTTCTCCTTGCAGGAAGCTGCTATGAAGATGTTCTCCTCCGTCACTGCGATGCCGTTGTCCTCAAGCATCTTGATGGCTGCCTTGCGGCCCTTTGTAGGATCTGCATCGTTGATGTCTACGACCTTCTTTGTCGTAGGCTCCTTCTTGAGCTGCTCCGCTGCAATCTTGACGACCTCTGGATCCGGAGCGACAGGAGTCTTTCCAAAGTAGCCAAGGACCATCTTTCCGTAGCCTTCGGCGATCTTCTTCCAAGGTCCGTAGATTACGTTGTTGAATGCCTGCTGGAAATAGAACTGTGAAACCGGTGTGACAGATGTTCCAAAACCGCCCTTTGCAACCGTCTCGCCCATGGCCTCGACGATCTGTGGGTACTTGTCCATGAGACCGTTGTCCCTGAGCATCTGCGTATTCGCTGTGAGGGCTCCGCCTGGAAGAGGGAAGAACGGGATGTTCGGATTGACAGCCGTTGCCTCTGGTGGCAGGAAGTAGTCCTTCATGCACTCCTGGAATACATCCTCTGCCTTCTGGATGGCATGGATATCGACTCCAAGATCGTACTCCGTTCCGCGGAGGGCGTGCCACATGGTGATGATGTCAACCTGGCATGTTCCGCCTGAAACTGGCTGCATTGAAAGGTCGAGCTGGTTTGCACCTGCTTCCAAGGCGCTCATGTACTGCTGTACACAGCAGCCTGCTGTGTCGTGGCTGTGCATGACGATTGTGATGTCGTTTCCAAGAAGCTTCCTTGCTCTCTTGATTGTCTCGTAGACGACAGCTGGTGTGGCTGTACCGGATGCATCCTTGAAGCAAAGGCTGTCGAATGGGATTCCTGCATCAAGGATTCCACGAAGGACACCTTCGTAGAAGTCCGGGTCATGTGCACCTGTCGTCTTTGGAGGCAGGCTCATCATTGTGATTGTTATCTCGTGCTTGAGTCCTGCATCATGGATTGCCTTTCCGCTGTCGATGAGGTTGTTGACATCGTTGAGAGCATCGAAGTTCCTGATCGTCGTCATGCCATGCTTCTTGAACATGTCTGCATGGAGCTTGATGATGTCTCTTGGCTGTGAGTCGAGACCTACGACGTTTACGCCTCTTGAGAGTGTCTGGAGGTTCGCATCAGGTCCTGCGACTCTGCGGAACTCGTCCATCATCTCGAATGCATCTTCGTTTGTATAGAAGTAAAGGGACTGGAACCTTGCTCCGCCACCTGCTTCAAAATGTGTTATGCCTGCCTTGCGAGCAGCCTCGACTGCCGGCATGAAGTCCTTTGTGAAAACCCTTGCACCATAGACTGACTGGAAGCCGTCTCTGAATGCAGTACACATGAAATTGATTTTCTTCATTCTGTCCTCCCTTTCTCAATCAATTCTTTGATTTCGCCACAGCCGCTACGATTGCCGCTGCAACCTCAGCGTCGTTGGATGCTGCCGTTGGAGCAATTGTGACCTCCGGTGCAGCCGCTGCCTGGGCAGGACGCTTGCCTTCAAACTTCCTGACGAGCTTGGAGACTCCAAGAGTGGAGAATACCAGAATCGTAAGGAACACAAACACGATCGCCATTCCAAGGACCAGAAGGATGAGTCCGTTTCTGATCTGCAAGGAGAGCTGATCTGCAGGTAGTTGTGCCAATAAGAACATATGCACTCCCTTCAAAATATTGCATAGATTGAGCGCAAAGCCCAATCGTCGGATGCTACCCAAGATATTAGCCTTTTAGCAACTACCGTTTCAAGCCCTTGTATTTATATATATTGTGAGGGGTGTTCGTATGCTTACATGGTTTTCCTTTGTCTTAACTAAGGCTTAACCGCCCCTTGCCCAATCTCTCTTTAGGGGTTATCTTGGTTCTGGGAGGCCTTTATGCCTGATGAAATGGAACTTCAAGAGCTCAGAATCCATGAGCGAATGAGCAAGATAGACCGCAAGATAATCGTCATGAGCGGCAAGGGCGGCGTTGGAAAGAGCACCGTTACCGTGAACCTGGCCAATGCCCTTTTGGAGAAGGGCTTCAAGGTTGGTGTGCTTGACACCGACATACATGGCCCAAACATTGCCAAGATGTTTGGCTGCGAAGGAGCCATCCTTGGTTCGAATGAGGATGGAAGCTCTATCGTTCCAGTAAGTCCAATGCCCAATCTCAAGGTTGTGAGCCTGAGTTTTGCACTTACAAACCCGGATCAGGCCATCATTTTCAGGGGCCCAATGAAGATAAGCGTTATCAAGCAGTTCCTTGCAGATGTCGAATGGGGGACATTGGACTATCTTCTCATAGACTCTCCTCCTGGAACCGGCGACGAGCAACTCGCAGTCTGCCAGACCATCCCCGATATGACTGGATCGGTCATCGTCACCACTCCTCAGAAGGTTTCCGTGCTTGACGTCAGGCGCAGCATAACGTTCTCAAGACAGCTTGGTGTCGATATCATCGGCCTAGTGGAGAACATGAGCTACCTTGTATGTCCGGATTGCGGCAAGCATATTCCAATCTTTGGCAAGGATGGTGGCAAGAACGTGTGCGAGGAGATGGACGTGCATTTCCTTGGTGCCGTGCCAATGGAGCTTGGATTGCAGCAGGACGAAGACGAGGGTGTGAACTGGATAGTCGCCAACCCAAACAGCGAAAGTGCAAAGGCCTTTATGGGGATTGCTGACTACATCCACGCCAACACGAAGGTCGTCCATACTCCATACGTGCCTAAGCTCTCAAGCTGCTCTCCTTCTTCATGTGCATCATGCACCGCAAACTGCCCGTCCAAGGGTTCTTCTGGAGTCCACGAGGACGAGGAGTAGCTTTGGATCTTTTGCCTGGAGCTTGCCATGAAACGCATAGACGAAAACACATTCAATTCCTTGGAGGCCGCTTCTGATCCTGCTCGCCTCTATTGGGAGACCACTTCACGAAATCGCCTCTACGACACGCCTATCTTCAACATAAACAGCGTGCATCGTAGGAGTAGGGATGGCCGAGAGGCCGATTTCATTGAGCTTGATTCTCCGCAGTGGGTCAACGTGGTTCCTTACTTCATTGGAACAGACGGAGTTCCACGTTTTGTGATGGAGCAACAGTTCCGCCATGGTTCGGACTCCATCACCTTGGAGTTCCCTGCAGGTCTCGTGGAAAGAGGTGAGAGTCCCCGCGATGCAGGACTGAGGGAACTTTTCGAGGAAACAGGGCTTGTGGCGCATACATTCAAGCTCATAGGAACCGTGTGTCCAAACTCCGCCTTCATGAACAACACCGCCAACTTTTTTCTCGCCCAGGATTTGGAGTTGGTCGCAGCTGAGGATGAGCGCCGCCTTGATGCAAACGAATCCATAGACTTGGTGTCAATCCCAGTTCCCTATGTGCTCGACCACCTGGGTACCGGCGAAATGGACAACGGCATCATGCTTATGGCCGGCTTCTTCTTCCTGCGGGAGGCCCGCAAGTCCGGACTGCTTGGGGTCTGACGGGCTTTTTCATCGTTGCTTGACGCTGTTTTCCCTGAACTTGAGGGGTGTTTGGTGTGGTGCTTTCATGGTTTTAGACTTTATGATCGAAAAACAAGCAGAAAAGTCTAATCATTAGACTTTTTGAACGAAAATTCCACTGAAAAGTCTAAACTGCGTCTATGGTAGAACTTATTGAGCTGTTTCTGAAATGAAGTCACAAAGAAGTTCCAAAGAGGTCCCAAACGAGGTCGATTCTATCTGCAATCTATTTGCTCTTTTTGACTCGTACGATGTAGTAGAGGCGAGAGCCAAAGTCGCCTAGGATGCGTACTTTGTTGTTGTAGCCGGTTCCTCCAAACTGTGGGTCTAGATGCAGGCCGCCGTAGGCAAGGACATCTCCGGAGACTATGTAGTGTTCGTCTTCGCTCTTGAGAGTGTAGTTGTCAAGAAGCATCTGCTTGAGACGGCTTTCTCCTGAAAGATTCACAGGTGCAAGCATATTTATGAGACTTCCAAAGACATCTAGGCTTATACGCTGCAGCCGAGGAGATACTTCATAGTCGAAGTCTGGGCGGGCGAAAGGAATCCTTAGGGTATCCTGCCCAGGATTTGGCTCGTTGAGGGTTTGGAAGTCAAGGACCAGCATTTCGCTTAGGTCGTCGTTCACAACAGCCCAGCGGGTCTTTCCACTGGAATGGGCTATCACAGAGTTATCGGTATTTGAATTCTCCTCAAGTCTGATGAAGCGTCCGAATTGAAGAAGGGCGCGGTGTTTTTTGTAGAATTCGATCTGGGCTTTGACCGTGGCCTTCTGTTGGGCGTTCAAGGCGGTGAGGTCCAGTTCGTAGCCAAAGGCTCCAAAGGCTGCTACGTTGAAGCGTGATTCTATGTCGCTGCGCCTAAGGGTCTGGTGGTTTGGCGATTCCGATACATGTGCGCCCATTGCAGATATGGGGTATCCGTATGAGGTTCCTCCCTGGATGAGGGTGCGGCAATAGGCATCGGTGTTGTCGCTGGTCCATATCTGTGGCATGTAGCAGAGCATTCCAAGGTCATAGCGGTTGCCGCCCGATGAGCAGCCTTCGAACAGGATCTTTGGGAACGCTGAGGTGAGACGTCCAAGCAGTTCGTACAGTCCGGAGACGTAGCGGTAATTGAACTCGGTCATGCTTGTGAATAAGGTGCTGTACATGTCAGTGAACGTGCGGTTCATGTCCCATTTCACATAGTCCACCATGCCAAGGTTGAAGACTTCGGACAAGGCTTCGAATATGTAGTCCCTCACTTCTTTTCTTGTGAGGTCAAGGATGAATTGGTTTCTGCCTACAGAGGGCTTTCTTCCAGGGATGGCAACCATCCAATCGGGATGCTTGTCGAAGAGAAGGCTCTTGCGGCTTATCATCTCAGGCTCGACCCAAATTCCAAAAAGCAGTCCCATTTCGTGGATTCTTTCAGACAGTCTCGTTATTCCAGAAGGAAGCTTCTTTGCATTTACAATCCAATCTCCAAGGCTAGTGGTGTCGTCGTCCCTTGTTCCAAACCATCCGTCATCCAGGACGAAGAGCTCTATTCCAAGATCCTTTGCCGCCTTTGCCAACTCAAGGAGTTTCTTTTCATTGAAGTTGAAGTATGTTGCCTCCCAGTTGTTGCACAGTATTGGGCGCTCTCTGAACTTCCAATGACCGCGTACAATGTGGTTGTTTACAAATTCGTGGAGGTTGGCGCTTGCTCCGTTGTTGCCTAGGCTGGAGTAGGTCATGACAGCTTCAGGCGTGGTAAAGCTTGCATTTGGAAGAAGTTTCCATGTGAACGATTGTGGATTGATTCCCGTTTGGAAACGTGTGATTCCATAAGGTGAAAGCTCAACGACCTCCCTATGGTCTCCGCTGTAGATGAGGTTGAAGGCATAGCAGTTTCCTCGACTTGCTGTGCAGTCTGGGCTCTCAAGGAATATGCATGGGTTGTGAGCAGCTCCACTGACACCAACAGTTGAGCCGAACTCAAGCTTTCCAGGTCTCAGCGCCTGCCTTGTGATATGTCTCTCGCGTGCCCAGGCTCCGTCGAAGCTCACTACGTTCCACTGTGCGCTTGGGATGTCCAATTGGAGGCTTGCGATGTTCTTTATTAGCACTGTAGTTGATGTTTTGTTGGTTATTGTGGCGCTGCGGACCATCGTGTCGCAGTTTGGGAACACCGTGTAGTTGAGCTGCAGCATTATTGGAAGCACTTTGTCCTCAAGCTGTATCTCTATGGTTGTAGCCTCTTCTTCGTTTGCATACGACTGGGCAAAATTCTCGAAACGGCTTGGCTTGCCTTTGATTATGCGGTGGGCTTTGTATGCGAAGTCCAGCGTCTGCATCCCCTTGGAATACTCCACCACAACGGCAGGGCTTCTGTAGTCGCCTTTGCCCGGCGTGCTGGTCTCTAGGCACGAAGTCTCAAGATATAGAAGGGGATTCGTCTCAGAATATCCTGCACCTATCCCTATTGGTGCCTCCCTCTTTGGAAGCAGTGCCTCCACCATGGCATCCTGCCTGAGTTTCTTCCCGTAGTAGAGGTTCTCGAGGTGCCCCGCCTCGTCTATACGCATGATGTATGTCGTCCCCTTGCCATCGAGTCTTATCATGTGCTGTCTATCCGCCATAGAACCTCCTTGGACAGGCCCACCGCCCGTGCCTACCTTCATTTTCGTCCAATTCATCCCAAATAGCAAGGCCGATTGTGTTGTGGCCATTGGTTTGTAGTTCTTGACTTTGTGTGTCATATGTGTGTACATTTTACATACATTTGAAAAGGAGGTGATGAATATGGCAATAGCGTTGAAAGATGTGCGAATAGACCTTAGAGCCAATGCGCATCAGAAAACCCTTCTCGAGAGGGCTGCGGAGCTCAAACACGTCTCCCTTTCTTCATATGTCCTTGAATCGTCCTTGAAGCAGGCCCAGATGGATTTGATTGAGAACGAGACCTTGCTGCTTTCAAACCGAGACAGGGATTTGGTCATGTCTGTCTTGGAGAATCCTCCGGAGCCAAATGAAGCATTGAAGGACCTTTTTGATGATTGAAGGATACAGACTGGTTTCGATAAAAGATGTCTCCTCTAAGTCCAAACTAAACGAATTCGATTGTGGTATAGATGCCTTGGACTGGTTTCTCTCAAGGTACGCATCTAAGAATGACATCCTTGGCATTGGAAAGACCTTCGTTGCTTTGGATGTTGATGATAGGATTTGTGGGTATTTCACGCTTTCGACTGCACAGGTGGCGTATCAGGAGATGCCCGATGATTTCAAAGGAAAACTTCCAAAATATCCCATTCCTGCATTGAGGATCGCACGGCTTGCAGTCGATAGAAACCAACAGGGAAAGGGGATTGGAAAATGGCTCTTGGCGCAGGCTTTCAGGAAGGTTCTTCAGGTTGCAGATATAACTGGACTGTATCTCATAATCGTGGATGCAAAGGAAACATCCAGAAGCTTCTACGAGCGCTACGGTTTTCTGAAGCCCTCCAATGCTGATTTGTCCTACTTCATGTTGGTTGATACCGTAAGAAAGGCGATTCAATCGAAGAGGAGTTCAAAGTGATTGATTGCCCACGGACTCTTCTTGAAGTCCTTTCAAAGTTCCTCTTGCAACGTGCTTTTTTTTCTGTTATGTTAATAGGGCATTGGTGCTGTACCCAAGTGGTCTAAGGGGGCGGTCTGCAAAACCGTTGTTCACCGGTTCAAATCCGGTCGGCACCTAAAGAGGAACCCGGGCTGAAGAGCCTGGGTTTTGCTTTAGATGGGCTGTGCCCTATACGAAGTACTGTCATGGAAAGAAGAACTGGAAAAATCATCTCTGACCCTGTTGGATCTTTTCTACTTGCTCTGTTGAGCCAGATCATCTGGGGGTCGGCGTTTGTTCTCATAAAGCTTGCATACAACGAGTTTTCAACTACGACGGTAGGAGACACCATAATGTTCGTTGCCGTGAGAATGCTGATTGCAGGGCTGATACTCCTTCTTGTTACAATCGCTTCTGAAAAGAGACTTGCTTTGCCTGACAAATCAGAGGTGGGTTCCGTATTCATCATAGGCACGGTGCAGATAGGCCTTGTATACGCACTTCAATTTCCAAGCATGATCTACACATCGTCCGTCCATTGCTCAATACTCAACGGCTCCCAAATAATTACGGCGACGATCTTTGCGCATCTGTTCTTTAAGGACGACCACATAACCTTCAAGAAAGGGCTTGGCTGTCTTATAGCATTTGCAGGTGTTGTATTCTGCTTTTTGTACGGTGGGGATCTTGGAATCATATCGTTTAGGGGAGAGGGGATGTTCTTCCTTTCCTGCACATCGTTTGCATTGAGTTCAAGCCTGGTTCGCAAACTCATAAAGAAAACGAACCCTGTTGTATGTTCATACAGCAGCCTACTGATTGGCGGTGCGGAGCTTCTTGTCCTGGGTCTTGCTTCCGGAGGAAGGCTCGGAAATGGCGGCGCAAAGGGATGGTTTCTCCTTATTGCCCTTTCTTTGATATCATCGGTCTGTTTCCTTCTTTGGAACTCCCTTCTCAAGTCCAATCCTGTTGGCAGGATCAGCGTATGCCAATGCATAAACCCAATCACGGGGGCTATACTGTCATCTCTGCTTTTGGGCGAGAAGGTCCTTCAAACAAGATATGTCGTCGCTTTGGTGTTGATTGCGGTAGGCATTGTCGTTGTCAACGGCAGCTTTGGTTCCAAAGGGAAGAATGCTATCCTGTAGCGAAGTTTTGAGTTGTATCTGGAAATTGTAAGTAGTTTGTAGTAATGGTGAGTGTGGTGAGCAAGGTGCGCATGGTGAGCGATGTGAGCGTGGTGGAATCTGTGGCCAATCTGTAGAGGTTGTAGTGGTTGTGGCAGTTGTAGAATCTGTCGCAGTTGTAGTGGTGTTGCGAGAGCGACAAAGACACGGCTGTTGACCTATGCGAAGTCATAGATGATGTCTACGAAGCAATCCTTGAAGAAGAGAGAAAAGGAAATGTTGTAATTCACAAATACCAAGACATAGACCCTGTCGAACAGAAAATGCACGCCAACCACATAAAGGAGCATTTGGACGACAACAAAATCATGAAGCCGTTCTACTTGAAGAACTTCTCCACTCTGTGGGATTGAAAACAAAAAACTTGTAGAACATATGCTTGGATGTCTATACTTCCACTCATGGACGAAATCAGAACCAATGAAACGAGGATGGAAGACAAAGGGGCAAAGCCCGTTTTCTCCAACGAGCTTGCATACATAGTTGGGATGGTGGCCGTAGCGTTTGGAGTGGCGTTCATGGAGAAGGCCAACTTTGGAGTTTCGATGGTGGTGGCCCCGGCGTATCTTCTTTACCTCAAGCTTTCTCCTTCGTACCCTTTCTTCACCTTTGGCATGGCGGAGTACACTTTGCAGTTCGTGCTCCTAGTCATAATGGTGGTAATCCTAAGAAAGTTCAGACTCTCCTACCTTTTCTCGTTCGTCACTGCTGTGGTCTATGGCTTTACATTGGACTTTTGCATGTGGGCGGTGAAGAACCTCGACGCCCAGCCTGTATGGGCAAGGCTTGTCATGTTAGTTGGCGGCATGGTCCTTTGTGCAATAGGAATTTCGTTCTTCTTCCATTCCTATATATCGCCAGAGGTGTATGAGCTCTTCGTCAAAGAGGTTTCGCACCACATCGGAATGGACATAAACAGGTTCAAGACTATCTACGACTGTTCGAGTTGCGCCATAAGCATTGCCATGTCGTTTGCTTTCTTTGGCCTGTGGCACTTCGAGGGCGTGAAGCTTGGAACCGTGTTCTGCGCCCTTGTGAACGGATCAATGATAGGAGCCGTTTCACGTTTCCTTGAAAAACGCTTCGAATTCAAGGATTGTTTCAAACTCAGAAAGTACTTTGAATAACACGGTTGTGGGCCAAGTAGCATGGAGAGGTGGATTCAAGGACATCGGTCTAAAAAACGATGGTCTAGAACAGGATTGCTGTGGCGATTGCAAAGTAGATTAGAAGAGATAGGGCATCGACGATCGTCGTGATGAACGGGCTGGCCATGACGGCTGGATCGAATCCTATCTTCTTGGCTACGAGCGGCAGGGTACATCCTATGAGCTTTGCTATCACGACCGTGAGGCACATGGTTAGGCTGACTGAGAAGGCGACCATGAATGTGACGGATGCGTTCTGGAAGAGTAGACCGTCAACCAACATGACCTTTGCAAAGCATGCAATGGAGAGGGCAAGTCCGCACATGAGGGATGTAAGGAACTCTTTGAGGATTACCTTTCCAATGTCGTTGAACTCCACTTCTCCAAGCGATATGGCGCGTATGATGGTGACGGACGACTGAGAGCCTGAGTTTCCACCTGTGTCCATGAGCATTGGGATGAACGCCGTGAGGATGACGTGGACGGCCAGTGCGGATTCGAAGTTCGTTATTATGAGGCCTGTGAAGGTTGCGGATATCATGAGGATCATGAGCCAAGGGATTCTATGCTTGAAGAGCTCCCATGGGGATGTGCGCAGGTACGTGTTCTCGTAAGGCGTCTGACCTGACATGATGGTGATGTCTTCCGTGGCCTCCTGTACCATGACGTCCATGGCATCGTCGAAGGTTACGATTCCAACCATCCTGTCTTCGCTGTCCACTACGGGCAGCGCCATGAAATTGTACTTGGAAAGAGTCTTTGCGACCTCTTCCTGGTCCATCTTGGTGTTTACCGTTATGACGTTGGACTGCATTAGGCTTTCTATTGTGGCGTTTTCGTCCTTTTCGAGCATAAGGCTCTTTGCGGACACCAGTCCCAGCAGTCTGTTGAAGGATGAGAGGACGTAGCAGGTGTAGATCGTCTCCTTGTCAACGCCCGTCTCGCGTATGCGCTTGAAAGCTTCGCTCACCGTCATCTTGGGGCTTAGGGAGATGTACTCGGTCGTCATGATGGAGCCTGCCGAGTTCTCTGGGTAGCGCAGTATTTCGTTGATGTCGCGGCGTTTTTCAGGCGTAACCTGCTTGAGGATCCTGCTAACTACGTTTGCAGGCATCTCCTCTACGATGTCTACGGTGTCGTCAACGTACATTTCGTCTAGGACCTGCTTGAGCTCTGTGTCTGAAAAGCCCTTTATGAGAAGCTCCTGGTTGTCTGTGTTCATCTCCACGAATGAATCCGCAGCCAACGCTTTGGGGAGCAGTCTGAACATGATTGGCAGCTGCTCCTCTGTGAGGTCGTCGAATATCGCGGCGATGTCCGATGGGTTCATCGTCACAAGTATGTCCTTGACGGACGAGTATCTTTTGTTCTCTACAAGTGTCTTGAGAGTGCTTTCCAATGTTGCATTCTGAACCATACGCAAAATCTCCCTAAATGTGGGATGTCTTATGGAACGAGTCGCCGTTGCAGTCCTTTCTAAGTCCTGTATGTTTGGAATGGCACACCCTATCTAGGTGTTGGCTTCAACTTGGCTTCAAAACTTCAAAAAGAAGTCGAAAGGAGGTCTTTGCCATTCTGGTCTGCGCCATTCCGGTCTGTACCGAGCGGAACAGGGTCTGGGTCTGCAAATAAGCTACTACTGCCGGCTTCCATGACAAATCCTCCTTATGAAACGCTATGGAGCAGAAGGCTCCAAGAGGGGATTATAGCGAATTGGCCGTTTGGCTTCAATCGTTTGGCTTCAATCGCTTGGCTTCAATCGTCCCCTTCAATCGGTCCCTCAGTCGCTAAGCGCTGCCTTCAGGCTTTCCTTTGCTCCGTCCAACGCCCCTTGGTACTGTGCGTCAAGCTTCTTGAGGTTCTGCTGTATGAGCTGTGCGTACTGGGTGGAGTTCGTGTGCTCCGGATCCTCTTCCATGGCCTGGCGAATCTGCTCCTGCATACGCTGCACGAAATCCGTCCTGTGTTGGATATACTGGGAGAAGAGGTCTCCAATCTGCCTTATTGCACCAACAGCAGGGCTGCCTTCAGGGGAAATGAGAACCACAATGGCCACGATCCTCTCAAAGCGCATTTCATAGAGGTTGTCCGTAGGAAGTCCAAGGTTTGAAAACACCGTGTTGACGATTCCTTTCTTCACCACGGCCTTGTCCTCTTTGCTATATGAATCGTACTTCGCGGCAAGCTCATCCTGACTCATCTCCACTGAATTGAGGAACCTTCCAGCTAGGGCCATGCCATCCTTCTCAAGGGTGCTTTCCCTATACTTGGCCTCATCCACCTCTATATCCTTGGTCTTCTCCAGCGCAAGCTCCCACGCCGATTTTATCCTTGACATATCAACCTCCAAGATTCTCACCTGTCCTCACCCGTCATTCAATCCCCATCCAAAGATAACCAATTTCCACCCAATGGACAACGCAATAGACGATGTAATGCCAACGTAATGGACAACGTTTCGCCCACACGCTATCCTTCACCCATGGAAAAGCTCTACTACACATCCCCATACCTCAAGCAGACTGCATGCCGCATAGAAAAGGTCTTAATCCAAGAGGGTTCGACCAATGACAAGGCCGATAATGGCAAGCCCGATGTCCTCGTGCTCACGGACCGCACCGTCTTCTATCCTGAGTGCGGAGGACAGCCTGGGGACAGAGGTTTTCTAGGTCCATACGAGGTCGTGGATACTCGAAAGGATCCATCCGGCGATTCCATTCTGGTGGTGCGCATAGGGGAGGGACAGTCCCTGCCAGAGGTTGGAATGGAGCTGCCCCTTGTCCTCGATTGGGAGCATAGGTACAAGTACATGGCCATGCATACAGCCCAGCACATGCTGTCAGGCATGATGTACACCATGTTTGGGATTGGAACCGTAGCGGTCCACCTTGGAGAGGATTATCTGACCATAGAAGTCGATAGGAAAGAGGTCGAGCCTTCCGTTGTAGATTCCCTAATCTCCGCAGCCAACAATGTGATAATGGAAGGCCATAAAGTCCTGTACCATGAAATGAGCCACAGCGATGCAGAGACTCTTGGACTCAGACGCTCCATAAAGGTTGAGGGGGACGTCCGTATAGTGGAGATAGAAGGGGTTGACCGCATAGCCTGCGGAGGAGTTCATGTTGCATCCACATCAGAGATACGCTTGGTCTACTGCGTAAAGCATGAGAGCATAAGGGGTCACGAAAGGCTGTATTTCAAATGTGGCTTGAACGCAGTGGAACATGCGCTTGGAAGCGTCTCTCTATGCGAGACTCTGGCTTTGAAGTTCAGCTGTCCTGCTTCTGAGGTCCTGTCCAAGGTAGATTCGTTGAACGATGCTCTGAACGATGCAATTCATGCAAGGAACAACCTTGCAAAACAGCTTGCAGGCTATCGTCTGAAGGATTCGGTCTCTAATGGCATAGCTGCCTTTGTATGTAGCGACATTGACATTTCCGCCTTCGTTCAGGCATCCAACGAGATGGAGGACCTAGCACTTTGTGTGGTCAGGCCCGATAAGGATAGAAGCCTGTGGCTCATTGTTCTCAAGGGACGCTATGGAAAAGTGGATTTCAATGCATTGAGGACATCTCTTCTTCCAATGATAGAAGCAAAAGGAGGAGGAAGGGCTCCTGTGTTCCAAGGTTCCTCACTTTGTAAGGATGAAACCTTGATTGCAGGTTTCCTGGATTCCTTTGGAAAGGTCGTTGGTTCCTTCAGCCTTTGATCGTGGATGTTATCCTTTCCGCACAGTCCCTGGCGTTTGGAATCGTGGACTTCTCAAGTTCCTTGGAGAAGGGGACCGGGGTGCACTTGCCTCCAATCTGTATGACAGGGGATTTGAGGGAATCGAACGTCTTGGGGTCAGAGCATATCTCCGAGCATACCTGAGCTCCTATTCCTCCAACTCCGTTTGGATCCTGGATTATGGCAACCCGTCCTGTATTCCTTACTTCTTCGAGTATCGTCGTGCGGTCTAGAGGCTTGAGCGTGCATAGGTCAACGATGGTGGCGAAGATGCCTTTTTCTTCAAGCAGCCTTGCAGTTTCAAGTGCGGTCTGGACGGCTCGCGAATATGAGACGATTGTGATGTCACGACCTTTCTTGAGGATTTTGGCTTTTCCCAAGGGAAGAGCCTCGTCCTTTATGTCTCCTTCCATGTCGTACAGCATCTTGTGTTCGAAGAAAAGCACTGGGTTGTTGTCCCTTATGGCCGCCCTTAGAAGGTGATAGGCGTCGGAAGGACAGGATGGAGCCACCATCTTGAGACCAGCACTGTTCTGGAAGAGGGCCTCTGGACTTTGCGTGTGCTGTGCGCCATGTCCGGTTCCGCTTCCCTCTGGAAGACGTACAGTGATTGGGCAGCAGAACTGGCCACCGCTCATGAAGTGTGTCTTTGCGGCATGATTGACGATTGGATCGAATATTAGGGTGAAGAAGTCTGCATACATTATCTCTATGACAGGTCTCATACCCATCATTGCAGCTCCAACTGCCATTCCTGTGAAGCCTTCCTCTGACACAGGGGTGTCTATCACCTGGTTCGGATGCTCCTTGTAGAGGTCTCCCGTGACCTTGAAGCATCCACCATAGACTCCAACATCCTCTCCAATGAGTACGACATTGGGGTCGATGGACATTTCGTCGGACAACGCCTTTCTTATTGCTTCCCTGAATGTCATGACCTGTCCTCCGTTGTGGCGTACACCATGTCCTCCACATCGTTTGGAGAGAGCCTGTCTGTGCTTTCCTCCAGGGCTTTGTTGGCTTTCTCTTCTATGTATGCTCTACGTTCTTCTTCGAGTCCTTTGATTTCCTTCGCTGAAAGGATTCCGTCTTCGACAAGCTTCCTTTCGTATAGCTTTATTGGATCCCTATCCGCCCACAGCTTCTCCTCCTCCGCCGTGCGGTAGAGGCGTCTGTCGCTTTTCGAGTGGCCTTTCGTGCGGTATGTCATGACTTCCAAGAGATATGGCCCATTGCCTTCCTTTATGTATTCAACCGCTTTTCTTACTGCCTCGTAGACTGCTAGGACATCGTTGCCGTCTATGGTTTCCCCTGGCATATCGTATGCACCTGCCCTTGAAGCAACGTTTGAGGAGCTTATCATCCTGTCGCTTGAAGCGGACATCCCATAGTGGTTGTTCTCGCAGTAGAAGAGGACCGGCAGCTTCCAAATGGAGGCTAGGTTCATGGATTCATGTACGCTTCCACGGCTTGAAGCTCCGTCTCCGAATATGGCCACGCTTATGTTCTTCACTGGGGTTTTGGGATAGTCCTTGGGGCTTGAGAAAGTGGAGGCTGCAAAGCCTGCATTGCCTACGCTTTGGAATCTATTCCAAAAGGCTATGCCTGTAGCAAGAGGGACTCCCGAGCCAACGACTGCAGACGATCCAAGGTTCCAATGGGAGGAGTCGGGCATGTGCATGCTGCCTCCAAGTCCCTTTGCAAGCCCATGCACGGAGCCGAACATCTCTGCGAACATCTCTGCTGGATCGCTGCCACGGCATATCGTGAAGCCATGGCACCTATGGGTGGGGACGATCCAGTCACCATCGTCCAACGCTGCACAAAGCCCGGCCTGCGAAGCCTCCTGCCCGTTGGCAAGGTGGGTGGTTCCGTGTATCAGGCCGGCTTTGAAAAGCTGTTCCGTCTTCTCTTCGAAGAATCGGGAGTCAAGCATTAGTCGTAGAAGGTTAAGCAAAGCGTCCCTGTCCATATCACAGCCCCAATGTTCCATGTGGAATTTGAACGGCTCAGATCAGCTCCATTAGGCTGTCAAGGTCCATTTCACAGACGACTGCAGGCATTCCGCATCCCCAGCTCTCCAGAACAGCAGGATGCACCTCTCCAAAGACTCCCACGCAGCGGCCCTTGACCATGATGTTGGCGCATCTTCCAGGGATGAACCTTGGGTCGTCCTCAGGGGCCTTTAGCAAATAGTCCGCTCTAAGGAAATACATGAGGGTGTTCACGAAGCTGTTCACATCGTTGAATCCAACGCTTCCGTCGGCTGACATGAATCCAAGGTTGTTGCGTGTGACCGTTCCACTGTTGTCGGAAGGTTCAAGGTATGCAACCTTTCCAACCTCAAAGATCTTGTGGGGGTACGTTGCGTGGCCTGAAACGCTTTCGCTTTCAAGCAGCGACGGAATGATGGAAGGTCTTACAGCCTCGAAGTTCTCTGACATTGGGTTTGCGATCATTATGACCTTGTCACCGCTTATATGCATGTTGTCAACATATTCGCGTCTGCTTCCAAGGTAGTTGTACATCATCTCCTGGAATCCCATTCCAATCATGATGTCCTTGACCTTCCTTCCAAACTCCTCTGCAGGGGACAGCCTTCCAATGGTGAAGTCCTTTGGAATGGTTGGCTCGAAGTTCTCAAGGCCGTAGCCGATCATGACGTCTTCAACTACATCGACTGCATGGAGGAAGTCGTTCCTGTACTCAGGGCATGTGATGTAGACCGTATCTCCCTTGGAGACGCTGTAGACACCCATCCTAAGAAGTGCGACCTTGGCTTCGTCCATGGTTATCTTCTCTCCAAGCGTCTTGTGCACCTGTTCAAGGGTGCAGCTTGCAGGTTCCTGGAAGTAGTAGGGGACCGTTATCTCCTTTCCAAACTCCGTTTCGTAGGGGTAGACGACCTTGATTGGTTCGATCGTGAAGCCAAGGTCCGCCATGTCGCAGGCCATTATGGATGCGCAAAGAAGTACATCCTTGAGCACCGTTCCGGACATCTCCACAAACAGGTCCTCGTCTCCAACCTTGACGGCTCCAACCCTTGCGCTGTTGATCACCGGCGGCATCGAGAGTGGTTCTCCTGCATCGTCGCAGAGGTATGGATAGACGGGCTTGTCCTTTATTATATAGCCGTACTCCTTTCCCTTTGGATGCTGCTCGCATATCTGCCTGAGGGTAAGGTCCTCCTCCATGTGAAGGGGTATGAAGTGGGTCTTGTCAGGATCCGCACCATCATAGTGGATTGGATACTGGATGAGGTCGTTGCGGTAGATTCCCATTGCAATTGACCTTCTCTTGCGGCCAAAGTTCCAGCAAAGCTTCTCTTGGCTTTGGATGAGTGTAAGGAGTATCCCTTCATCTACGACCTTGCCTGTCGCAACGAATCCGCATGAAAACGGTCTTACCTGCTGTGCCTTGTCTCCAACGTGGAGTTCCCTTCCATGGTTGTCCGCCGTATAGACCTTTGATGAGAAGAAGTCGTATTCCCTTGGTGCAGGGTCGTCGTAGTTCTTCAAAAGACGTGCAAGACCCATGGCGGACCAAAGATCCGGCCTGTTGGTGTCGTTGAGCTCTATCTTTATGACGTGGTTCTCGTGGTCATGCTCATCGAGCTCGGCCTTTGCGCGAGGGAAGATGTCCTCGAGTTCCTGATCCGTATATGGGCGACCCATGAGGCCGTAGAACATTTTTTCAGTGGTTTCGAACTTAGGCATCAGTTGCCCCTCCTTGTTCTTACGCTTTCGATGTTTGGTGTGAAGAGATCTCTTATGTCGTTGATGCCAAGGTGCATCATTGCCATGCGGTCTATTCCAAGACCCCATGCAAGGACAGGCTCATCTATGCCAAGTGATTTCGTGACCTCTGGTCTGAAGATTCCAGAGCCTCCAAGCTCGAACCATCCAAGGACCGGGTGCTTGATGTGTATCTCTATGGAAGGCTCCGTGAACGGGAAGTATCCTGGCACGTACTTGAAGTCCGTTGCTCCTGCAATCTCCGTTGCGAACATCTTGAGAAGTCCCAAAAGGTCCTTGAGGTTGGCTTCCTTGCCAATGACTATGCCCTCCGTCTGGAAGAAGTCGGCTCCATGGGTTGCATCCACTTCATCGAATCTGAAGCATCTTACCACTCCAAAGTACTTTCCTGGCACCTTGGCCTTTGTGAGCTGGTGCGCGCTTAGGACCGTACCTTGGCTTCTGAGAACTTGTCTGCGCGTGAACTCGTGGTCGAACTTGTACTGCCAGCCGCGCGAGCCTGTATTCCCTCCGTTTTCATGGGCGTTGGCTATGTTGGTAAGCCAAGGCTCCTCGATCTCCCTGCAGTGTCTTGGTTCCTTGACGTAGTAGACGTCATGTATGTCTCTGGCGCTGTGGAACTGTGGCATGAAGAGGGCGTCTCCGTTCCAGAACTCGTTCTCTACGAGCGGTCCGTCGAACTCCTCGAATCCAAGGGATGTAAGCTTGTCCTTGACCCACTGGATGTAGTTTCCATATGGATTGTGTCTGCCTGGAATGAGCCTTGAAACAGGAGCATCAAGGCCATAAGGCCTGAACGTTGCATTCTTCCATGAACCGCTTGCGATTATCTGAGGGGTGAGGACTCCAATCTCCTCTCCTGTAATGTTTGCATCTATGACCGCCTGCTTTGCCTGTGCTCCAAGCTCAGTAAGCTGGTAGACGACTTCTTCACGCTCTGTCATCTTGTATGGACTTCCCGCTGCTCCGCGCTTTTTGGAGACCCTTGCCATGAGGGCCTTCTCTCTGTCTGAGAGGGATGTTTCCTCGATTGGTCCTTCGAGCCCCTTTCTGAGCAGGGCTGCGGTCTCAGCGACATCGGCTGGAAGATTGTCGTCCTTGATGTAGGCCTTGTTGTCCTCGTTCATAGCGCAGGTTCCGGATTTGGAGAGCTGGCCGTATGCAGACCCTATGTCGCTCTTTTCAAGTCCAAGCTGCTGTGCAATTTCAGGCAGACCAAGGGCCTCTCCCTTTGAGAGCAGATCGAATATCCTCTGTGCAGGGGTCCCGTTCTGGGCCTGCTCGCGCCCAAGGTCCGTAAGCTCGTAGAGGACGACTGTCTTCCTGCTTGTTTCCTGCAGGATTCCCTTTGCGCTGAGCCAGCTGAATGCCTGGTTGCACTGTCCTATCTTGTACCCAAGTTCATCGACGATTCTGTCTGCTGTGATTTCGCTTCCAAGGTCCACGTGCCTAAGCAGCTTCACTTCTAGCGGATGAAGGTTCTTTACATCAATATCCATATATCTCCACCTGTCGAGGAGCTTTGAAAGTTCCTCTGTCATGCGACTTTTTCACCATGATATAATTAGTTGAAAAAAATGAAAAGGCTTGTTTGGGAGCTTGTTTGCGGGCTTGGTTTTTGATGTGTTATCTGAAACTCCGAGCGAGCGGTTGATTAGGCATTGAAAGATTTTAGAAAACATGATAGTTTACTGTCCGATTTATCGGATATTGGCAAAGTTTTTATCTAGAGGTCAAGGATTTAAGGAAAATGACTACAGAACTGTCGAAAATGAGAAATATTGGAATCAGTGCGCATATCGATTCCGGAAAGACCACTCTTAGCGAAAGAATCCTCTTCTATTGCAACAGGATTCATGCAATCCACGAAGTCCACGGAAAGGATGGAGTTGGAGCCACCATGGACAGCATGGAGCTTGAAAGGGAGAGAGGCATAACCATAGCCAGCGCCGCAACGAGCGTGAATTGGAAGGGCTATGAGATAAACGTCATAGACACTCCGGGCCACGTTGACTTCACCATTGAGGTCGAAAGGTCTCTCAGGGTTCTGGACGGTGCAATACTCGTCCTGTGCTCCGTTGGCGGAGTCCAGAGCCAGAGCATAACCGTAGACAAGCAGATGGACCGCTACCATGTCCCTCGCATCGCATTCGTAAACAAATGCGACCGCGTTGGTGCAAACCCACTCAACGTCGTAAGGCAGATGCGCGAGAAGCTCAACCTCAATGCGGTTCTCATGGAGCTCCCTATAGGTCTTGAGGACAACTTCGAGGGTGTGGTCGATCTTGTAAGGATGAAGGCCATCTACTTCGACGGTCCAAACGGCACGGTCCTCAGGGAGGAGGAGATTCCAAAGTCCATGATGGACGAGGCCTTGGAGCGCAGGGAGATGCTCATTGAGGCTGCAAGCGATTTCGACGACGAACTCATGAACATGGTCCTCGAAGGCGAGGAGCCTTCTGTGGAGATGATCGACGCTGCAGTAAGAAAGGGAACCCTTGCGCTTCAGATGTGCCCTGTCTTCGTGGGATCCGCCCACAAGAACAAGGGCATCCAGCCTTTACTCGATGCTGTGACCAAGTACCTTCCTGAGCCAAGGGACGTAGTGAACAAGGCCCTTGACCTTGACGACAACGAAAAGGAAGTCGTCCTTGAGGCCGACGAGACCAAGCCTCCTGTAGTGCTTGCATTCAAGCTTGAGGACGGCCAGTACGGTCAGCTCACATACATTAGGGTGTACGAGGGAAAGATCCGCAAGGGTGATGAACTCGTGAACACCAGAACGAAGAAGAAGTTCCGCATTGGAAGGCTCATCAAGATGCACGCCTCCGAGATGGAGGACATCAACGAAGTCAAGTGCGGCGACATTGCAGCCCTTTTTGGAATCGACTGCGCAAGCGGCGATACGTTCTGTGGCGGCAAGGTCAACTATGCAATGACTTCCATGTTCGTTCCAAATCCAGTCATAAGCCTTGCGATCTTCCCAAAGGACAAGAAGAGCCAGGACAACATGAGCAAGGCCATCAACCGCTTCATGAAGGAGGATCCAACCTTCCAGTGCTACGTTGACCCTGAAAGCAACCAGACCATCATAAAGGGTATGGGAGAGCTTCACTTGGATGTCTACGTTGAGAGAATGAGACGTGAGTACAAGTGCGAAGTGGAGATTGGCAAGCCGGAGGTCGCATACCGTGAGGCAATCACCCAGCGCGCAGACTTCAACTATACCCACAAGAAGCAGACCGGTGGAAGCGGACAGTTCGCCCGTGTCGCTGGATACATAGAACCAATCATCACTCCTCCAAACTCGGACGAGGAGCCAAAGGAGTTCGAGTTCGTCAACGAAATCAAGGGCGGCGTGATTCCTACCGAGTACATCCCTTCCTGCGAAAAGGGTTTCCAGTCCGCAATGAAGAAGGGGCCGCAGCTTGGCTTCCCAATCGTTGGTGTCCGCTGCTGCATAAACGATGGTGCATGGCATCCTGTCGATTCTTCCGACATGGCGTTCCAGACCGCCGCAATCGCAGCGTTCAAGGAGGCTTTCCTCAAGGCCAAGCCTGCCATACTTGAGCCTATCATGAAGGTTGAGGTCGAAGGTCCTTCCGAGTTCCAGGGCGCCATCTTTGGTTCCATCAACCAGAGGAGAGGCATGATTGTCAGCTCTTCCGAGGACAACAACAACTGTACAGTCGATGCTGAAGTCCCACTTGCCGAGATGTTTGGATACTCAACGGCTTTGAGGTCCATAACCCAGGGCAAGGCGGAGTTCACCATGGAGGTCTGCCGCTATGCCAAGGTTCCTACGAACATTGCGGAGGAGCTCAAGAAGAAGGCCGCCGAAAAGACGAAGAAGTGATGTTCGCCTAGGTTTTCATGGTGCAGGTTCGATTTGCGTTGGCGTTTTGAGCTGCACCGTGTTAGAATTGTCGTGTGCATAGCAGTGCACGCTTGCATACGGTCCTGCTTGGGTTTTCCCTTTGGCGTGGCCGCTCTGCACAAAGAATTGAGAGGATAGCAATGGAAGTTGAAGAACTGATCAAAAACAGCCCTATAAGAGTTTTCGAAGAGTCCATCAACGGTGGACTTGGTCGTGGCAACCTTGGTGTCATAGCATCCCGCCATGGTGTTGGAAAGACCGCCTGCATGGTCCACCTTGCAATAGACAAGCTTCTTAGAAACGAGAACGTCATCCACGTTTCATTTGGCGCAAACGTTGAGCACATAATGAGTTGGTACAAGGAGGTCTTTAGGGAGATTTCTGATTTCAAGAGCCTTGACGACGCCTTTGACGTGTACCAGACCATTAGAACCAACCGCGTCATGATGAATTTCTCCCAGGAGAACGTTGGCGTTGACAAGATCCTCGCCAGCCTGAAGACCCTCATAGAACAGGGCTCCTTCAAGGCCGATGCCGTTTTCTTTGACGGCTACAAGTACACCCTTGCATCATCCGATGATGTGAAGAAGATAAAGAAGTTCGCTCAGGACATGAACATTGAAGTATGGTTCTGCGTTTCTCCATCAGGCAAGGACAACGACTGCAACCAGTACGGCATTCCTGAAAGCCTCAACGCCTACCTCGATGACATAGACGTTCTTGTTGGCCTCCACTACAACGAGGCTCGCAGCCGCGTCATCATGACGGTTGTCCAGGATCACCACAAGAAGGTTCCACATCCAACTGGCGTGGCCCTTGATCCTAAGACGATGCTTATCTGCGAGTAAGCCATTCTTGGTCTTTGACCCGTCTTCATCGTCACTGCGCTCAGGCTGTACAAGGAGTACTATCCTTCGCTTGTGTCCTTGAATACGGCTCAAATACCTGCGAATCGAGCTTCTTGGTCTTTGCGTGCAATGTTTGAATTTTTGACGGCTTCCTTTCTTGAGAAGGAGGCCGTTTTTGTATGCTTTTGGGCTTGTGGTGGGGCTGTTGGGGCTTTTAGGGCTTACGAGGCTGTTGGGGCTCTTGGGGCCGTTGAATACCGTTGAATCATGATAAAGGTAGAGCGTTTTAGAGAGTACCTGAGTGTACCTGATGGTACCTGACCGCACCTGATTGTCCCGCATTCCTAAAACTAGACCGTTTTAGAGCGGCTAGAACGTCCAGATAGGCTAGAGAGGCTAGAACGGCAAGAGCGTCCAGAGTGGCTGGAGTGACTAGATAGGCTAGAAAGCCTCAGCCGCAAAAAAGATTGCCAACGAACCAATCAAAGAGTTTCGTCGGCAATCCGTTTTCAAGGATATCGGCCTGAAAAGCTATGGTATCGGTCTTGGACCAAAAGTGTCAGCTGCGGCCGTAGAGCATGATGTATTCGCGAAGTCTGTCCAGTTTCCAGCCTTCAAGTTGGTTGGGGTCCATGCGCCAGGACCAGTTGGAGATTCCTACGGTGGAGGGCACGTTCATGCGGGCGCTGTTGTCAAGGCCCATGATGTCCTGCATTGGGAAGATGGCGTATTTGGCTGAGCTGGCAAGTAGGGTGCGGATCATTTGCCATACGACTTCGTCGTCGGGACACTGAAGGTAGCGCCTTATGATGTCCTTGTATTCGTCGCTTTGTCTGTTGTACCAGCCACGGGCCGTTTCGTTGTCGTGTGTGCCTGTGTATGCCACGCAGTTCTGCTCGTAGTTGTGGGGAAGATATTCGTTCGAAGCATCGAAGCGTCCGTTCTGGATGTCCCAGCCAAACTGGTATATCTTCATGCCTGGGAATTCCGTGGCGGCTCTGAGCTGCTGGACCTCCGGGGTCATGAAGCCAAGGTCTTCTGCGATGATGTCCATTCCCTTGAAGTGACCAAGTAGTTTCATTCCAGGTCCTGGCATCCACTTTCCGTTCATGGCGGTTTCTTCTCCTGCGGGTGTCTCCCAGTAGGATTCGAAGCCGCGGAAGTGGTCTATCCTTAGAATGTCAACGATCTTGAACATCATCTCGACACGGCGTCTCCACCATGCGAAATCATCCTTTTCATGTTCCTTCCAGTTGTAGACAGGGTTGCCCCAAAGCTGTCCCGTAGGGCAGAAGTCGTCAGGCGGGCATCCTGCAAGTGCAGTTTGGTTTCCTTTGGAATCGATTTTGAAGAGTCGTCTGTTGGTCCAAACGTCTACACTATCACCGGCTGCAAAGATTGGGATGTCTCCAATTATTTTTATCCCAAGGTCGTTTGCGAATTTGTGCAGCGAGTTCCACTGGCAGTGGAAGAAGTATTGCAGGGCCTTGTAGATTGAAATTTCGTCCGCAAGATCCTTTGTCCATTTGGCCATGGCGCTTTTCCTGCGGTCCTTGATGTCCTGTGGCCACATGAACCATCGTGAGTCGTTGAAGTTGTTTACAAGGCCTTGATAGAGGGCGTAGTCGTCAAGCCACCAAGCGTTCTCACTGCAGAATGCTTGGAAATCAACATCCTGGGCATGTCCCCTTGCGAACGCACCGGCTATCTTCTTGAGGGCGACCATCTTCGTTGCATAGACCTGGTTGTAGTCCACACGGGCGCTGCAATCCAATCCTACGCCTTCAAGGTCCTTGATTGCATCATTCAGGACAAGACCGATGTCGTTGTCGTCGCATATGTTGTTCAAGGATCTTATATCGATGAGCAGTTCGTTTCCCGCGAAGCAGGAACGTGAAGCGTAGGGCGAGTCTCCGTAGCCCGTAGGACCAAGTGGCAGTATCTGCCAGAGACGAATGTTCGCCTGTGCCATAAGTCTGAGAATCCTTCTGGATTCTATTCCCAGATCCCCAATCCCGTAAGGAGATGGAAATGATGTAGGGTGCATGAGAACACCGCACGCTCTTTCACTTGTTTTCATGGCTTGAACTATAGCGTATATGGCGTTTTTTTCATAGAGAGGTAGTAGAGAGAAGTTTTGAAAGTTTCTCCAAGGTGCGCTTGTTTAGGGTCTTGAACTGGGGTATAATACCAAGTATGAGTTCAGATACCAAAACCAAGTTCCAGATAGGCGAGCATGTCGTGTACCCTTTGCAGGGTGTAGGCGTTGTAAAGGACATAAAGGAACGCACAGTCCGCAATGTGCCCGTTCTCTATTACGTGATCTACATCGACATCTCCGACATGACGGTAAGCATCCCAGTTGACAAGGTCGACGCTTCAGGTGTAAGGCCAATCGTGTCAAAGGAGACAGCCCTCAAGGCTTTGGAGGCAATATCTGCCAAATACGAACCCGTTGCCGTGGATTGGAAGGCTAGGTATCAGATGAACGTGGACCTCATAAAGGAAGGTTCTATCTTCTCAATTGCAAAGGTCGTTCAGGGGTTGTATCACAGAAGCAAGGTCAAGGAGCTTCCTGTCCAAGAGCGCAAGCTGTATGACAATGCCATACGCCTTCTCATAGATGAATGTTCGTATGCCTTGAACAAGGACCAGAAGGAAATAGAGAAGACCATATTCAGTTGTTTGGAGAAGTGATTTCAATGAAAGCTCCAAATGTTGCTTTCCGGCACGCAGTCATAGTGACGGCTGCCGGTTCCTCATCCCGTTTCAATGCAGGGTTCATGAAGAGTCGTTTGGATTCAGGTTCCGTCAAGAAGGAGTTCCTGTCCTTTGAAGGGCTTCCTGTCCTTGCCCGTGCGGTCAAGCCTTTTCTTGACGTTCCTGGTCTCTCTGTGGTTGTCGTCACATACAAGGCTGGATGTTTGGAAGAGACTCGCAGTAGCTTGGAAAGCCTTGTTCCTTTACTGGATGGTGCTGGAGTTCCCTTGCACTTCGTTGAAGGAGGGGATACTAGGCAGTCTTCCGTCTTCAATGCCCTTTCGTTCTTGAAGAGGCTGTGGGATGTCGGTGCTGGATTCGATTTGGTCTCCATCCACGATGGAGCCAGGCCGTTCGTTTCAAAGGATGTTGTTTTGGCCTGCCTTGATGCTGCCTCTGTTTGCGGGGGAGCTGCTCCTTGTGTGCCTGTAAGCGATACATTGGTCAAGGTCTCTGAAGGCTTCTTTTCCGAGCGGTTGGACCGTGCTGGTGTGTGCGGGGTTCAGACTCCACAGACCTTTAGGTTCCCCGATATTTATGAGGCGCACGTTAAGGCTCGTGATCTTGTGATTGGCGTTGGTTCTGTCTTTACGGACGATACCCAGATCTTCATGGAATTTGGAGGTCGTGTCGCAGCTGTGGCGGGAAACCCAAAGAATACGAAAATAACATACAGAAACGATTTGGAAGGTGGTGTATGACTGGTATGGCTGCTGACGTTAGGGTTGGAACTGGTTGGGATCTCCATAGACTCGAAGAGGGCAGGAACCTTGTCGTTGGAGGCGTTTCGATTCCCTCTCCAAAAGGTAGTGTTGCACATTCTGACGGTGATGTCCTCATCCATGCCATCATTGATGCAATGCTTGGCGCCGCCGGCATGGATGATATTGGAACCCTTTTCCCTGATACCGACTCGTCATATTGCGGTGCTGATTCTGCTGAGCTCCTTTCGCAGGTCGTCAATGCGGTTGCTTCTCGTGGTTTTCATGTTTGCAACTTGGATACCACCGTTGTCCTCCAGTCTCCAAAGCTTGGACCCTACAAGACTGCAATCAGGGAGCGTCTTGCATCCCTTCTTGGAGTTGATCCTTCGTGTGTTGGCGTGAAGGCAAAGACTGCGGAGGAAATACTGGGGGAGCTGGGTACAGGCTCCGCCATCATGGCGCAAGCAGTTGTTCTCCTCGGTCTTTGAACCATCTTCCGCGTTGCTTCACTCAGTCTGTGCATCACAGCACTATCCTTCGTTTGCTTCCTTGAATATGGCTCAAATACCTTCGAAGCGAGCTTCTTGAAACTGGAATCATTTGAAAGTTGACGTTCTAGCCTATCTAGTCTTTCTAGGCGAACTAGACGCTCTCGCCACTCTTGCCGTACTAAAACGGTCTGGATTTTGTAACGGGGTGCTTATCTCACCGTTCCACATGCTGTGGATTAGTCGTTGCATATAGAAATCTCTTTTAATCATGCACTTCACATCGTACTTGGGACGAAACTGTCCAAACTTCTATGTTTGATATATTGCGTTTTTTGGAAAACAGCAAGGTTTCAAGAAAAAGTCCACGAAGAAGTTGCGCCTGAAACGGACTAAGTATGATGCGAAACTCTTTGGTACATATCAGATTCCATAGGGATGACATCGTCAATCATGAGATTCTGTTTCGGTTTCGAAATGTCGTTATAATGATTTCAATTTCCTTAAGGCCTGTTTTCTCTGCTATACTGTCCTCAAAGGAGGCTGCCTATGCCAAACAAAGAACGTTTTGATTTTCTTATTTATAACAGTGCGGAGGAGGAAGTCTCCGTAAACGCCGTTGTCCACGATGAAACCATTTGGTTGACGCAGAAGGCGATGGCTGAGCTGTTTGGATGTTCTACGGATAATATCGGACTTCATTTGAAGAACATCTTTGAGGCTGGAGAACTTAAAAGGGAATCAGTTACCGAGGAATCCTCGGTAACTGCAAGTGATGGCAAAAGGTATAAGACTCGTTTCTACAACCTGGACGCAATCATCTCCGTAGGCTATAGGGTCAACTCAAAGAGAGCGACGAACTTTCGTATTTGGGCCACGAAGGTACTTAAAGAGTACATGACAAAGGGGTTTGCGCTTGATGACGAGAGGTTGAAGCAGGGTGGGGACGTTTTTGGAAAGGACTATTTCAGGGAACTTCTCGAACGGATTAGGTCTATACGTGCAAGCGAGAGGCGGATTTGGCAGCAGATTACAGATATCTTTGCAGAGTGCAGCATAGACTATGACAAGGATTCCCAGATTACAAAGGATTTCTATGCAATGGTTCAGAACAAGTTCCATTATGCCATTACGGGAAAGACCGCTGCGGAGATTGTCTACCATGGTGCAGACCATGATAAAGCCAATATGGGCCTTACGACTTGGAAGAACGCTCCAAATGGAAGGGTGCTAAAATCCGACGTCTCTGTCGCAAAGAACTATCTCGATGAAAAGCAGATTCACAAGTTGGAAAGAAGCGTCTCTTCCTATTTCGACTACGTTGAAGATTTGGTGGAGGAAGAGAACACTTTCACAATGAAGGAGTTCTCTGAAAGCATAGACGCGTTCCTTTCGTTCAGAAAATACCGGATACTGAAGGGCAAGGGCTCAATATCTTCCTCTCAGGCAAAGAAGAAGGCAGAACAGGAGTATGATGTATTCAACAGAACCCAGAAGATAGATTCTGACTTCGACAAGGAGGTCAGGCGATTGATGCAGACTCAGCAGTCACAGGGTGAGTCGAATGGCTGATTCCTCTCAAATTCAAGCTCAAATGGTTATTATCAGCTTCAGGTCCTTGAAGGGGTGGATGTCCAAGGGGTTGGTATGCCAACCTTCCACAAGGTCGGTGCGGACGAAGTTTGTGGCGAAGGCCGTTGACATTGGAATGACAACGCCGGAATCCAACAGCATCTGCTCGGCTTGAAGAAGGAGGGAAGAGCGTGTGACGGCATCGGCATTTTGCGCCGACGCAAGAAGTGCATCATACTCTTTGTTTGAGTAGTTTGCGAGATTGAAGGAGCTGGAGGACTCGAAGAGGCCAAGGAATGCCATTGGGTCGAAGTAGTCGCCAATCCAGGTTATGGTGCAGAAATCAAAAGGGTTCTCCTGCGGGTTTGAAGCGTATACCGTGAGAGGGACCGTGTTTAGCGTGACTGTGACACCAAGGGTCTTTGACCATATCTCAGCTATCAGTTCTGCAACGGCTGCGTTCTGCGCACCTCGTGTGACTCCCATGTTTATCATTGGAAGACCATAGCCATATGGATAGCCGGCCTTTGCAAGAAGATCCAAGGTTCCGTGCTTGGCAGGTGCAATGGCAGTGCTTTCAGGGACAAGGGAATCGGACTCCATAAGTGTTCCTTGTATGTATCGAACAATATCCCAAGGAATAAGAGATATCAAGGCTTTTCGTACATGTTCGTTGGAATAGGCCCCTGTCTCTGCACTGAAATAGAAGAACGTCGTGGCATATAATTTGGACAGCACCATGTAGTCGCTTGCATTCGCCACCGCTGCCATCGACCATTGTATCTCTCCGTCTGCAAACGCCGCAGAGAAATCGAAGTCCGGGCCAAGTAGGATTTCAACCTTGTCGTTGTTGACCGTATCCCAGTATTTTGGATTCTTTGCAAGCAGAATGCGGGAACCGGACTGCTCTTTCAGGACGTACGCTCCGCTGTAGCTGGAGGTGTCCTTTATGGCTGCAAGGCAGGGTTGGCAGAGAAGGCTTGGAAGATACGCAACGGGATGTGTCAGGTGTACCACCAACGTCCTGTCATCGGGTGTTTCCAGAAAAAGGGAACCGTCCTCCAGCCGCTGTACAAAGTCCAGATTGCTCGCAAGAGGGCCCTTTACGAGATAGTTCCAGGACTCGACGAAGGTCTCTGAAGTTATCGCTGTACCGTCTGAGAACGATGCATCCCGCAGGAAGAACGTCCACGTCAAACCGTCTTCAGATACTTCATGTCCCACTGCCAGTGCATACGAAGCTTCGCTTGTCTCTCCATCGTAGGAGAAAAGACCATCGTAGAGGTTCTGCATTATGACAACGCTGTTGCTGTCCGATGCCGTGTACGGGTTGAGAACCACGGCATCCTCTCCTGTATCCATCCCAATCCTAACCGTCTCGGCCTTGGCTTGTGCGAACAGAGACGGGCAGAGCATAGAGAGGATCAAAACCGGCAGCAGGAGCGTTTTCTTCATCATCTGCGATTTTAATGCAAAAGAATTGGTGTATCAACTGCCACATGGATGTGCTATCATCCTACACATGAACATGATCCTTTTCGAAGAGAGCCTTCACGGCAACGTCATTCCAATGGCCGATGAGCGTGCCAAACACATCGTCAACATCCTCAAGCTCAAAAACGGCGACACTTTCCGCATGGGGATCGTCAACGAAAGCGAAGGGACGGCGACGATCAAGGACATCGGGCTTGATGGAATAGCCGTGGAATACCACGTGGAATGCAAGCCCAAGCTGTATCCAGTCACGCTTCTGTGCGCACAGGTGAGGCCAATATGCATGAAGAGGATTCTGCGTGAGGCCGTGAGCCTTGGTGTGGAGAGGATTGTGCTCACTGGGTCCGACACGGGCGAGAAGTCGTACCTGTCCAGCAATCTCTACCGCACGGGCGAGTACAAGGAGTACCTGCTTGACGGGGCCATGCAGTCCTGCCACGCCGGCGTGCCCCAAGTTGTGTTCGCCAACACCGTGGACGGGGCCCTCAAAGCCCTTGGAATCGCCACGGACAAGGCATCTATCATGGATAAGACCGATGTCTCTGAGTCCTCCTCTTTTAGAGAAGCCGCCCTCATTATGCTGGACAATGTGGTTGGTGCTGTGCCGCTGAGCGGGGTCGACTTGAAGGGTGTGGACAAAGCTGTCCTTGCAATAGGGCCTGAGAGGGGCTGGTCTGACAGGGAGCGCGGCCTCTTCGTTGAGGTGGGCTTCAAGCCAATGCTTCTTGGAAGCCGAGTGCTTAGAACGGAGACTGCATGCAGTGCGGGGCTTGCCGTATTGCTTTCGAGAATGGGGCTGCTCTAGTCCAAAGGGAGGGAACGAAATGGCTATATGCGTAAAGAGCGAGATAGGAAAGCTTAGGAAGGTGCTCATCCATAGACCGGGCGGAGAGCTTGAGCATCTTACGCCGGAGTACCTCTCCACACTTCTTTTCGATGACATTCCATACCTCAAAAGAGCTCAGATAGAGCACGATTCGTTTGCAGAGACCCTTCGCAGCTGTGGGGTGGAGGTAGTGTATCTCTGTGACTTGGTGGCGCAGGCTTTGGATACGGACCCTGCCGTCCGCAGGCAGTTCGTAACGGAGTTCCTCTCCAATGCAGACACCCGCATAGTTGGGCATGAAAAGGAGCTCTTCAAACTTCTCATGGACGAGCCCGATACCAGAACGATGGTGCTTAGGACCATGGAAGGCATCATGGACGATGGCTTTGACTTCAGAAAGACGAACCCTCTTCTGAACCTCACACGCACAAAGGCCGGGTTCATACTGGACCCTATACCAAACCTGTATTTCACGAGGGACCCAATGGCCTCCGTGGGATGCGGGGCAAGCCTCAACCACATGTTCTCCGTCACCCGCAACCGGGAGACCATATACATGAAGTATGTGTTCGAGCATCATCCCGATTTCCAGGACAAGGTCAAGAAATACTACGACCCCTCCATTCCATATAGCATAGAGGGCGGTGACATACACAACCTGAGCGCCGACACCTTGGCCATAGGTCTCAGCGAAAGGACCACGGCACAGGCCATAGAGGTTCTTGCCCGCAACATATTCGCAGACGAAGGGAGCACGATACGCAACATACTTGCCATAGACATTCCAAACATGAGGGCGTTCATGCATTTGGACACCGTGCTTACGCAGGCGGACAAGGATGTCTTCATAGTCCACCCGGGAATCCTCCACAACATAAAGGTCTACAGGGTGTTCCCTGGGGCGAAGGGGACTATAAAGGCCGAGTCCTTGAAGGGTACACTTGAGTCCATATTCTGCCGTTTCCTCGGTTTGGATGAGGTTCGTTTCATAAAGTGCGGTGGAAACAACATGATAGCCGCCGAGCGTGAGCAGTGGAACGACGGTTCGAACGCCTTGTGCGTGGAACCTGGGACCGTGATAGTCTATGACAGGAACACGATAACCAACGACATCCTGCGTGACAATGGCCTCAAGACACTTGAGATCGCAAGCTCCGAGCTTTCCCGCGGACGCGGAGGTCCACGCTGCATGAGCATGCCCCTTGTACGGGATTCGCTGTAGGGCGTTGATGGACGCTGTGTGGCGCTGATGGGCGCTGTGTGGCGCGGACTACGGCGTATCAGGACGCATCAAACGGAGGCTTTGCGTTTTTCTTTCTCTGCGAGTTTCTTGGCCTTTCGCTCGGCTTTGCGTTTTGCGTTGTACTGGCGTCTTGTGAGGGTTGGAGGTGGAAGCTCAGGAATCTCCTCAAGAAGCTGAGGGTTGTTCAAAAGCTCCTGGAAGTAGATCATGCTCTTTACGAAGTAGAACCCTGATGTAATCCTTTCGTCTACTGTGCAACCAACCTTTATGGTTTCCTTTGAGGAGATGACCTTTCCGTCCTCATCGAACTCGCGCTTGCGTTCAAGACCTCCCAAGGTGACGAACAGGCTTGTCGTGCCCCACTCATAGAGATGGTGCTGGGGGCTTCCTCCAATGATTCCAATGGAACCAAGGTTGGACACGAACACGGACGTGTGAAGACCATCGGCCTCCCTTAGAAGTGAAGGAGCCTTGCCCCTGCGGTCCAGTAGGCGTGCAAGCCTTACGACCAGGCTTATGATCCAGACAGGGAAGTGCATGAAGAAGCTTATGGTTTCGTCCGTGAAGTTGTCCTCTTCGCTCAGGTTCCTTGATTTGTTGATGTAGTCGTCGATGACCTTGGCATACTCCATGAGCGTCATGTAGGGATTGAATACAAGAGGATTGCTCGTCTCTGGAGCATCGTCTGTGAAGGATTCCTTGACTACGAAGTTCATGGAAAGCTCGTCCCTCTGCCAATAGCGGTATGAAGCTATGAAGCGGTTGAGCTCTGGTCTCATGGCTATGGTGCGCATGAGAGCGGCGCAGAACACATAGAAGAACTTTAGCCTGAACTCCGGCTTCTTGGCGTTGTAGGCCCTTATGTACTCGACCGTTTTGGTGACATCGAATTCACATGTATGGTAGACGAGCGCATCGCAGCGTCTTTTCATGAGAAACGGAAATATCCTGTTGAACGTTGGTATGTCGTATACCATCTTTGCATCATTTCGTTTCATAGGGCTTTGATGATAAAGCAATGGTTTACAAAAATCAAGGTTTTGTCTAAATCCATATTGTAAAATATATTGCCGCGTTGTTTTACAATCCTAGTCTGCCATTTTCGATAGGTAGTGGGCCTTCATGTCGGCCTCGAAGGCCGCATTGTTTGGGTATTCCCTCCCAAGGCACGGCATCCAAAGCGTTGGGTCCTCCATGCATAGATAGAAGAAAGCATTGTCCTTCCATTCCTTTGGGAACTGGGAGTATACGAATGAGAACATCTTGCGCTTCGTTTCAAGCGGATACGAGAACTTGCCTGCAGCTGGGGAGAGCTCCATTTGGGTGACTCTCGTAGGTCTTCCGCTTTCCCTTAGGGCTTTCAAATTCTGCTTCGTGAATGTGAGTGCTCCAATGCCTACCATCATGACGTTTCTTGGGTCTATCCTATTGCGGAGAAGCTCCACCAAGGCGGCATATTCGTCCTCCCAGCCTTTGAAATGCACCATTGGATGGATGTGGAATCCTACAAGACGGTCTTTTTCTACGCTTTTGCGTGCGGCTTCTATGCGGGCTTCCAAAGTGGCTGTCAGGTGCTCCTCCTTCTTGGCTATGGTGGAGGCGTTTACAGACCAGGTCGCGACTATGTTGCGTGGAAGATCCTGCGACAACCAGTCGGTCCTTGCGCTTTTGGTCTTGAGCTCTATGATGGTCTTTGGATTCCTTCGTGCGAACCTTGCCAACGCAGAGAGCGTTCCATAGTCGTCTCCAAGAAGGAGTGAATCCGAGGACTGTCCCGTTCCTATGTGCCACGCGTCTTCTTCCAACTTGAGGTTTTCAAGATATGAGCCAAGGTCCGACACGACCTTTATCTCATTGTGGGAGTAGAAGCTCTGGATTGAACAATAGGCGCATGCAAAACCACACTGCTGCACTGCATCCAAAGTCTTGAGGTTGCAGCAACGGGTAAGCTCTCCATCCTTGGGGCATGGGCAGCTTCCCATGATTCTGTCAGGGGCCTTGAAGTCCGCAACTACGTTTGGCTTCCTTTCATTGAAGTCGTATTTTGGATTGAATGTGGAATAATCGGTGGGGTTGCGTCGCATTTGGGCTATCTTTTCCATTGCTTTGTTGAATGCGCTGCGGACTTGGTTCTTCTGCATCAGTGCCAACTCGTCGGCAGTTGGCATTAAGTCCGTTATATGCTCTTCTCCCCAAAGTTCAAGGTCCTGGGACTCTTCCTTTAGCATTCTCCTTTGTTGGAAACTCAGGTATGGAATGCTTGCTATGTATTCGTCTATTTCCCTTTGGGTCATGGCATCGTCTCCAGAATCGTTGTGTTCGATGATAGCACACCAGTGCGGTATGTTAAAGGACATCGGTCTGTGGTATTATCTTCGTGGTGTCGTCATGTTGTCATGGTGGCGTTTGTGAAGCGTTCTTGTTGAGTAGGAGATTTCATGGATAGGGAAGCGTTCGAGACTGGTTTGAGCTATATGCTGGACAAGACCCAGTCTGAGGAAGAGGTAAGACTTCGTAGGGAGAACTTCGAGAAGGCACGTGCCAAGGCCCATGCACTGCCGTTGAACCCTGGGTGCTACCTCATGAAGGACGAGAACGGGGTGGTCATCTACGTTGGAAAGGCCAAAAGCCTTAGAAAGCGCGTGAGCCAGTATTTCCTGCCGAATCGCGACCGCAAGACCACTATGCTGGTCGAGAAGATCCGTGACATAGACCATATCATAACTGGAAACGACTACGAGGCGCTGGTTCTGGAGAACAACCTCATTAAAAAATACAACCCTCACTACAACATAATGCTGAAGGATGGCAAAAGCTATCCAATGATAAGGATAACCCATGAGGATTTCCCCAAGGTGTTCAAGACAAGGCGCATAATCAAGGACGGATCCGACTACTTTGGACCGTTTCCGGATGCCTCGCGCATGGCCGAGTACCTTGAGCTGATAGATAGACTTTTCAACCTTCGCAAGTGCTCGACCCCTCTTAGAAAGCGTGAAAAACCATGTCTTTACTACCATATAGGCCATTGTTCCGCACCATGCTGCGGTCTTATATCCAAAGAGGAATATGGTAGGAGCATAGACCGTATACGCAGGTTCCTTTCTGGTGGTGGCGACGACCTTGAACGACAGATACGAGATGAGATGATGGCTGCATCAAAGGCCATGGAGTATGAGGTCGCTGCAAAGAAGCGTGATATGCTTGTTGCACTTCAGAGCGTGAGCAAGGCCCAGATGGTTGAGGACCACTCCGCCGATGCTTCAATGGAAAGCCGCGACTATGCCGCCGTTGAGATGAGAAGCCCCCTTTGCACCGTGTCAATCATGCAGTTCCGCGATGGAAAGCTCATTGGACGTGCTTTGTACCGCGCACAGACCTTTGGGGACGAATCAGAGACCCTGCTGAACTTCCTTACTCAATACTATGAAGACGGGCGCGAGATTCCCAACGAGATATTCATCTCCCACGAGGTGGACATAGAGCTCATCTCCCGTTACTTCCACGAGGTCTTGGGGCATGATGTCCGCTTCCAGGTTCCAAAGGAAGGTAGGGATTTCAGAATCCTTCGCATGGCGGCGGAGAACGCCTCAAGGGACGTCGAGAAGCGTCTTAAGAGCAGAGACAACACCAAGGCTTTGGAGGAGCTTCAGTCTGTGGCGGGACTTGAGGAGCTTCCTGAGCTCATAGAGGGTTTCGACATAGCTCAGCTTTCTGGAAAGTACACCGTTGCAAGCCTCATTTCGTTTGTAGACGGCAACCCGAACCCTGCGGGCTACAGACGTTTCAATATACGAAGTCTGGAAGGGGCCATAGACGACTTTGGCGCTATGCGTGAGGCCGTCTACCGTCGCTATTCTAGGGTGATTGAGGAGAACCTCAAGAAACCAAACCTTGTTCTGATCGATGGTGGGCATGGGCAGGTCAACGTGGCACGCGATGTTCTTGATGAGCTGGGTCTAGCCGATGTCCCTGTTCTTGGCCTTGCAAAGGAGTACGAGACCATTGTGTTCGACGATGGTCGTCCTGATCTGCGTTTGGACCACAGCAACGAGGGGCTTCGTGTCCTCATTGCCGTTAGGGATGAGTGCCACAGGTTCGCCACCGGTGCCAACCAGGCCATGCGCAGCAAGGAGACTTCGTTCCATCTCCTGCAGAGCGTCCCCGGCATAGGTCCAAAGATCAGCGACAAGATAATGGAGGCCTTCACTACGCTGGACGATGTGGTGCAGTGTACTCCTCAGGAGATCTCCCAGCGTGCAGGGGTGTCGCTGAACGTCGCAGAAAACCTGTTGAAACGGCTTAAAGTCTAGGTCCTTCGTTGGGTTTGTTTCTGGATTTGTGCAGGGTCTTTCGTTGGCTTTTGTGCATGACTTGATGCAACATCGTCAAATTCGTGGCATTTTTCTCTAAACGAAGAAAACGATTTGAAACTTGGCAGTCGTGGTATATACTGGCAAATGGTATGGAAAACATTAGTAAACAAAAGGAAGATAAGGATTCAAACTCAAAGAAAGAGGAGAGCTTTCTTCCCATCAATATAAAGGCACTCGCTACGAGGGTGAGCCCAACCTTGGGCAAGCTTGTCCCCAAGTTCATGTACAACTGGTTTGAGAAGATTCTTCATGTCAAGGAACTGAACGCATTCTTTGCAGAACACGAGGACGATGATGCCCAGAAGTTCCTGGATGCAGCCGTGGAGTTCCTTGGAATCCATCCGTCATATGAAGGGCAGGGGACGGATGCGGTCGAAACCCTCAAAGGGCAAAAGGTGATGTTTGCATCCAACCATCCTTACGGCGGGCCTGAAGCCATGGTCCTTTTCGACTATCTCCATAGAGAGTTCCCTGATTGCAGACTCGTGGCTCAGTCCTTCCTCAAGTTCATCAAGCCTCTTGGAAAAAGCTGCGTCTACAACAAGAAAGAGGTGAGGACCCTCCTGGATGCCGTTAACGAAGGGACGTCACTTCTAATATATCCGGCTGGGTACTGCTCAAGGAAACTCAGTTTTGGGGAGGTCTTCGACTATGACTGGAAGCCCTCTTTCGTCAAGATTGCAAAGCGAAACAACGTGCCAATAGTTGTGTTCTATACCGATGGTCAGTTGAGCAAAAGAATGCACCGTTGGACGAGTTTTCGTCGTTTCTTCCACATTAAGACTTCGATTGAGACATTGTTCCTTGTGGATGAGATGTTCAAGCTAAGGGGTCAGACCATGCGCCTGGTGGTTGGAAGTACAATAGACCCAGCAAAACTGGACGACTCCATCACCAACGAAGAGTGGGCTGCCCGCATACGGCAGTACTGCTACGAACTTAGGAAGAATCCAAATCTGGAATTCGACTACACAAAGAAAGCTACTCTGCCTAGCAGATAGTCCATAGAATAAAAGGGAAAAGGGGTAAGAAAATGAAAAAGGTTTTGTTTGCGGTTCTGATCGTCGTTTTGGCGTGGGGGGGGGTAAGCGCTGCATTTGCAGGTACGTTCTCGTTCGACCCAATGCCTCAGGTTCCTCTTTTTAGGGAGCCTGTAGCCGATCCATATTCGTTTTCATCGAAACTTCATATTGCAATGGCCTTGGATGAGGACAACAGACCAAACAAGGTCTATTCGGTAATAATTGAGACCGATGGTGCCAATCCTGAAAACGACCGCGGTTTCTACGATTTCCTTCCTTATGACGATACACCTCTCAAGGCTGGCAACAACAAGTACATAAACATGAAGACTGCCATGTCTCTGGGTTTGCTAAGGCTCAGGTACAGTGGAGAAGGTTGGGTTCCTTCGATCGATTTGGAGCTGAACCTCGCAGGTTACATAAACACAATATTCAACATGTTTGGTAAGAACGACACCTTGGACTTCGATGGTGCATATCTTCTTGGTGCAAGCGTTCGTTTTGCAGATTGCGTCAGCATTAGAGTTGGTATTCATCACTTCTCAGGCCATTACGGAGATGAGATGCTCGAGAAGTTCTATAAGTACAACAAAGTGGATTCCTCCGAGCAATACCGTGGCGGTTCTTTGTTCGAATATGCAAAGGCCGAGGCAGGAAAGAAATACTATCTTGTAAGCCCTGTCGAGTATGTGCGTGACAATTCTTGGATCGCCGGCATATCAGCGGACCTCCCGTTTGGAATAAGGCTCTATGGTGAGGCTGAACTTCCTCAGAATCCTAGCTGGCTTCGTCCGTTCGTGCATTGTCCCGCTGACTATGACAACCCAGTTGATGGCGACAATGGCAGACCAACCATGATAGACAGGATTGGTGGTGATGCTGCAGATGGAGAACAGATTCCACAGTATCAGCTTGATGAGGAACAGAACCTCAAGAGAACCGCCAATGGCTCCTACAAAGCTTGGAGGATACATACAGGGCTTGAGTGGAGAATCAACGTTGGCTTTGGTTCCGTATTCGCAGCTGCTGACGTGCAGTTCCATCAGGATGGACAGACCCTTCACAAAATGGGTGGTTATGATAAGTCCAATCCTTGGGAGATGGAGCTGACTGTAGGCGGTGGCATAGAGCTTGGAGATTTCCTGAGCGATGGAAGGACTGTAAGGCTGGAAGCCTACTACCACAACGGTAGGGTACCTGCCACTCAGTGGTTCTATCAGCGTTTCTCAAGTGTTACGGTTGGAATAGGGGTGAACTAAATGAAAAGGCCTGCATGTGTCGTTGCAGTTCTGATTCTGTCTCTATGCCTTTCTTTTGCAAGTGGATTTGAATTTGAGATCGTTCCAGCTGCAGGCCCTTTGTTCAAGGAGCCTGTAGCTGATCCTTATTCGTTCGTTTCCAGAATACATATTCAAAAGGCTCTTGATCCAAACCAAAGGCCAACTAGAATCAAAGCTGCGGTAAAGATTGTAGATGGCAGTTCGACTACAACAGACTATATAATGCTTCCCGTCAGCGACAATATGGTCGCTGACCCTGACAAATACAGCAATTATCTGGAAATGAGACTTGGAACATCCGCTTCTTTGGCTCGTGTCCGATACGACGGCAACGAGAAGATTCCTTCAATAGACGCGGAGCTGACCATAGGGGGTGCCTTGAACACGCTCTTCATGATATTCAATTCCAGCGCAAGCCTTGGATTCGATGGCACATGGATGGCAGGTGCAAGCATAAGAGTGGGGGACGTCTTCACCATAAGAGGAGGAATGCATCATTTCTCAGGCCACTACGGAGACGAGATACTCGACGACTTCTATGAAAGGAACAGGGTCGATTTCAACAACGGTCGCAAAATCAATGCCGATTTCGAAGGCCGAGAGGAAGGGAAGGATTACTACATACACAACCTTGTGGAATATGTCAGGGACAACTATTGGATCGTTGGGGCTTCTGTAGATCTTCCTTTTGGGCTTAGGTTCTATGGAGAGTTGGAATGGCCTTTCAAGGATGTTTGGCTCAGGCCTTTCTCAAGTACACCTGCTGGGCACAACACCCAAAGTGGAACACCTCTTCTCGAATATGTAGGAGGCTCCAGCGAAGGCTTTACAGAAGAGCAGGTCCAAGATGAACTTAAGCGCAAGACAGGAACGGGTTACAACGCCCTTCGTGCTCATGTAGGTTTTGAGTTTTTCTTCGACATCAGTAGAGCTGTATCCGTTTTCGTATCCGCGGACCTTCAGTTTCATCAGGACGGTCAGACCAAACATATGCCAAACTCATATAGTCCTGACAATCCATGGGAACGTGAATTCAGCGTTGCGGGAGGGGTCGAACTAGGAGATGTCCTTCCTGGCAGGCATGTAAGGATTGAGCTTGGGTACCACAACGGCAGGGTTTCTACAACCGACTGGTTCTACCAACGCTGCGAGATTGCCTATATAGGTCTTTCCATAGGTTGATTGTCATCCTTTGTGTTCGTAGGAGTTGGATTGCATGAAGAAAACAGTCTTCCTTTTGATGCTGTTCATAGTCCTCTTTGTATTTTCATTTCAGGTCGCTGCATACCAGAACACATATTCAAGGATATCGAACGAATATAGGCAACTTGTTTCATTGTATAGAATAGCAGGTATGACGATGCACGGTGTCGTTACACCTCTCTCTTCTGATGATATGCTTTTCCTCCTGGATGAAATAGACCTTGAAAAGCTGCCGTTGGAAGCAAGGAAGATGGCTTTGGAACTTAGGAGCGTTTTGGTGAAGCCCCGGAGCGTTTTTTCTTCAAGGAACGTCGTATTTGATGCAGATGTCTCAGTCAGTCCCGTAGGTGTTTTCAATTCAAATGAAATTGTAAGTATCAGAGAACTCCCTTTTCCCTTCAGGGACATTGAGCCTCTTCTCCTGATGGAGGGAACCTTTCATCTTGGCGAGCACTATACAGGTTTCTTTGGCCTTGATTTCATAAAGTCTGCAGACGAATGGGATTTCTCGTCCTTTGATTCCAATTTGGAACTTGAACTTGGCGGGTCCAAAATGGATTTCTACAGACCACATAAAGCGTATTTTTCAGCTGGTTTCGACCGTTTGAACTTCGTTATTGGCAGAGACAGAATGAGCGCCGGTAGTGGTTTTACCGGAAACCTTACCATTGGTGACAACTTCTTCTATCAGGATTTCGCAAAGGTTTCGCTTCTCTATCCGTTCATAGGATATACCATGACGATTGCAGCGTTCGATCCAAATGAAACGGATGCAGGCGAATATCCGTTGGGTTTCGCGAAGGACAGTCTGGACTATTCCACGTGGGACGAATACCATCCTGAAGTCCTTAACCACAGGTTCAGCTTCAATGTCTTCAACAAGGTGACTTTGACGCTTACTGAAGGTGTCATGCAAATCACCGACAACGCTGCAGGAACAGTGAAAATGCTCAATCCGTTCAATGTTCTGCACAATCAATTTACTTTCCGCAACCACAGGATAAACAACTACTTTGCCATTGAATTGGATATTGCAATAGTCCCAGGGCTTTCGACCCATTTCCAATTCATTGGTGATCAGATTCAGCTCAAGTTCGAACATGCGGATACCACTCCAAATAGCTACGGCCTATTGTTGAACATTGCCTACTCGTTTCCATTGAAGGACTTCATTGCCTCAGCCTACATCGAAGGCGTATACACATCCCCGTCGTTGTACCTCAAGGATGACAAGACTGCTGACGGTGGTCAGATCCCTCCAAACCCGCAGTCTTCGGTTGCATACGACCACAGGCATACGGACCTCATATTCGGCAACCGGATGACGGGCTTCGACGACTATCAGTATATGGGCTATGTCTATGGTCCAGATGCCATTGTGGTTTCAGCTGGATTCGAAGCTTCCAGTTTGAAGAGCTTCCTTGCCGCTTCTGCACTGTTCATGGTCCACGGAGAGAACAGAATCGACAAGGACACAAACGAAGTTCCAAAGGCTCCTGTTATGGATGACGATGAACCAAAGTTCATTTTTACACCGTATGTGACAGACGGCCACGTGCCGGAGTATTCGTTGGTCTGCAAATTGGAGTATTGTGGTGTACTGTGTGATTTCGTTTCCCTTCGCTCGGCGATTGCACTTGACAACCGCTGGAACTACGGAAACGACAAGGGTGCAACCTACTCGAACATTGAGGTTCTTTTCGCTGTAAGGCTTAGTTTTGCAGGTCTGCTCTAGACTGTCTGTCCTCTGAGGCATTCTCGAAGAACTTGTTTCCAATGTCCTCTCTGTACCAGGAACCGTCGAATTCTATGGCGTCTATGGCGCCGTAGGCCTTTGAATTGGCTTCAATGATGTTCTGGCCAAGGCCCACGATGGTGGCGGCTCTTCCTCCGGTGGTGTATATCTCTCCATTGGCTTCACGCTTGACGGCGCCAAAGAAGACGTATGCTCCATCGTCTATGAAGTTTCCAAGGTATCTTGGATCCACCGATTGGAGCTTTGCACCTGTCTTGGTGTCGTTTGGGTAGCCTTCCGATGCAATGACTACGCTTACAGAGCTCTGGTCAGTGACATCTGGAGCAATCCGCTTGAGTGTGTTGTTCTGCATAGCGACCATGAGCTCGATTAGGTCATTTCTGATAAGAGGGACCATTGCCTGAGTGGCAGGGTCGTTGAGACGTACATGGTAGTCCACAAGGAACGGTCCGTTTGGAGAGAGTACGATCGAGAACGTAAGCACGCCCTTGTAGTATAGGTTCTCTTCTTTGAGGGCCTTGAAAGTAGGATGGATTATGTTCTTTGAAATGAGGTCCATGGCTTCTTGACTTATGGATACTGGGCACACCGCACCCATTCCGCCCGTGGGGGTTCCCACTCCCTTGTCCGTATGTTCGCGCTTGGTGTACTCCGAGCAAATGGGCAGCACGTAGTAGCCTTCGTTGTCCACCAGTATCGATGCCGTCACTCCAATGCCGTCTATGCAATCCTCCATGACGACAGGCCCCTTCTTGAAAAGCTCTTTTGCATACGAAACGAGCACATCCTTGTCATTGGAGTGTATCATCATCCTGGAAGGGGACAGCTCGTTGGACTTGATTGTGAAGGTCTTGCCCGCATTCTCATCCAAAAAGGCCGATATCTCCGAGCTCTTCTCGAATACGTGGTACTCCGGCACGGGTATGCTGTGACGTTTTGCGAATTCGCGGGCGAACTTCCTGTCTCCCTCAAGTTTGAGCGCATAGCCTGGAGCTCCAAACGTGGAGATCCCATTCTTGTTCAAATGGTCTATCACACCTGTGAAGAGAGGCTTCTCCGTTCCAATGAAGACGAAGTCTATGCCGTTGTCCTTGCATGCCTTGAGCACCTGATCCTTGTCCGCAGGGTCTACATCCGGCAGGTTGACGGCGAAGCTTTCAGTTCCTGGATTGCTTGGCGCAACATATAGACCTTCTATGAGTCTGCTCTTGGAAAACCACCATGCTATTGCGTGGTCCTTTGCGCCTGAGCCCAAAACAAGTACTTTCATCCTTTTTTCTTCTCCACGTCTTGGAACGTTATCATTTAGGTGGGATTAGGTCAATTGGAGCAGGTCCAAGGCCTCTTCGTATGCCTTGACCGTAAGAGCCGTCGTTGCCGCCTGGCGTACCTTTGCGCTGTTTGGAATGCCCTTGAGATAGGCGCATACGTGTTTCCTCATCTCTCTGCAGGCGGCGTTCTCTCCAAGAAAGCCAACAAGTCCGTGCAGGTGCTCGATTATGGCTTCCTTCTTCTCCTGTATGGTTGGTTCGTGAGGTTGCTTTCCTTGCATCATGGCCTTGGCCTGTTCGAACACGAACGGGTTTCCAATCGCCCCACGTGCGAACATTATGGCGTCTATTCCGGTTTCTTCAAGCATCCTGGCACCATCCTGGGCGCAGAAGAGGTCTCCTGAACCTATGATGACTTTCTCTGGGAAATGCAACTTCAGATCCTTGAGTCTGCTCCAGTCCGCCGTTGGCATGTATAGCTGGCTGCGTGTCCTGGCATGCATGCACACTGCACTTGCTCCGCCATCGAAGGCCGCCTGGGCTGTTTCCAGGTAGTTGATGCCTTCCACGTCCCAGCCTGTCCTTATCTTGATGGTAACAGGTACATTGGTGTTCTCTACAAGGACCGATACAATTTCCCTTATCGTTTTTGGATCCTTGAGAAGTGCGCTGCCGGCTCCCGTCTTGACAACCTTTGGCACAGGGCATCCTGCATTTATGTCTATCATGGCTGGGTTGTAGGCCATCACTCCGGTAATCGAACGCTTGGCTGTGTCTGCATCAGGCATGAAGAGCTGAACCGCAAGGTTCCTTTCCCCTTCGCCTCTTTCCATGAGCATGACGGTCTTTTCGCTGTCCCTCGCAACCCCTTCGCTGCTGACCATCTCAGTGTAGGCAAGGTCAGCACCGTGGCGAAGGCAGATGCTGCGGAATATCTTGTCCGTGTAGCCTGCGATGGGAGCAAGGAACACATTGCCATCTAGCTTGAGGTTTCCTATAGAGACGGGGTGGAGGAGTCCTTCCATGTCAGGCGTCACTCCTCTGTGAGATGGAATGCGTTGAGGCTGTTCTGGTAGAGGATCTCTGACATCTCCTCAAGCGGTATCCCCTTTATGTCAGCCACGGCTTTGGCCGTCTCCGGCAGATACTCAGGCTTGTTCCTGCGTTTCGTGTACTTCGCAGGCACCATGAACGGAGCCTCGCTTTCGATCAGGATCCTGTTCTCCGGGAGGTTCCTTACCGTGTCTGTGAGCTTTCGTATGTTCTTGTAGGTGATGTTTCCAGCAAACGAGAAGTACACCGGCAGCTCCATTGCCTTGAATGCATACTCCCAGTCCTCTGAGTAGCAGTGGAATATCGCCCCTTCCTCTGGAATGTTTGTTCTCAGGATGTCAAGGATGTGGGCTCCTGCTTCTCTGTTGTGGATGATTACAGGTAGGTGGGCCCTTCTTGCAATCTCAAGGTGCTTTAGGAACATTTCAACCTGTATGTCCTGATACTGCTTGTACTTGCCGTAGTCCAGCCCCGTTTCACCCACGGCTATGACCCTGTCCATCTTGAGGAACTTTTGGATGTCCGTCTCCCAGTTGAGCAGCACATTGCCGCTTTCCGTGGGCGATACGCCTACTGCATGGTAGACGTTCTTTGCACTCTTAAGGTTGTTGTACACCGTTTCGAAGTCCGTAAGGCTGTTGCAGATCGAGACTATATGGGCGACTCCGGCCCTCTTTGCATACTGCACGGCTATGAGTTGTTCAAGCTGGTCTTCGTGTATCAGTCCAATATGGCAATGTGTGTCGAAAAAACGCATGGAGGTCACTTCCTATATTATTATTTCTGTCATGCAGATGGTTGATGCATGGTCAAATGATGATTTAAGCGGAACATGTCCGCTTCCATATAGAAGCTACCATGGGTTTGCCCAATCGTCAAGCTAGGATTTTCCGTGTGGCTGCATGGTTCTGAGTAGGAAGAAAAAGTGTTGGCATATGCCGGTCTCTGCTTTATTCTTTCAATAGGGGCTGTAACAAAAGTCGGG
>MSGT01000017.1 GCA_001940825.1 Sphaerochaeta sp. Phil3 | reverse complement strand
TTATGAGCCAAAAATGATAATGTCCTAATATACCACAAATGATTATGTCCTAAATGTGGTATTCTATTCTTACTAAAAGAGTAGGAGGACAAAACAATTAGAAAGGTTACACTTACAATGGACGAACAAAAGAAATACGAGGTTATTAAATCCCTAAGCGATCATCCTAACAAAAGCAAACAAAGAGCCGCTCTTGAACTTGGCTGCACCTATAGACATGTCAATCGTATGCTCGCTGGATATCGAAAACACGGAAAAGCATACTTCGTGCACGGAAATCGTGGACGTAAGCCTGTTACAACGATATCTGAAGATGTCCGCGAAACCATCGTTAAGCTTTACAAAAGCAAATACTATGGTGCCAATTTTACACATTTCACAGAATTGCTTCAATCTAATGAGAACATTAATCTTTCTGTGTCTACAGTACAATCTATTTTAGAGGGACAATACATTCTTTCTCCAATGGTTACTCATGCGAAGAAAAAACGCATAAAAAACCAACTTCGCCAATCAAAAAAGTTGGCAAAAACTCAAAAGCAAGTTGATCAAATCCAAGCAAATCTAATTGAAGTTGAAGACGCTCATTCTCGAAGACCTCGACACACATATTTGGGTGAATTACTTCAGATGGATGCTTCCCCACACATGTGGTTTGGCGATTCGCCTACAACACTACACCTTTCTATTGATGATGCCACTGGAATTGTTACTGGTGCTTGGTTTGATAAGCAAGAAACTTTACATGGTTACTACCATGTTTTGGAACAGACTCTGAAATCTTATGGTATACCATACAAGTTCTTTACTGATAGAAGAACCATCTTTACATACAAAAAGAAAAACTCCCCATCAGTTGATGAGGATGAATATACGCAATTTGCCTATGCCTGCAAGCAGCTTGGTATTCAATTGGAGTCAAGCAGTGTTCCTCAGGCAAAAGGTCGTATAGAGCGCCTGAATGGCACATTACAGTCACGCCTCCCAATCGAGTTGCGACTGAGAGGCATTACCACTATCGAAGCAGCAAATGAATTCCTGAAGTACCACCTAAAAGAATTCAACGCGAAATTCGCTCTGCCCCTTAATGGTATCAAGTCTGTCTTCGAAATGCAACCTTCAAATGAAAAAATTAATCTAATACTTGCTGTACTTGCACCGAGAACTGTTGATAGTGGTCACTGTATTCAATTCCAAAAGAAATATTATCGCATGTTAGACAAGAATGGAGAACAGGTTCATTATCGTAAAGGAACAAAAGCTATGACAATTCAAGCCTTTGATGGAAGTCTTTTTTGCTGTGTGAATGACAATGACATCTTTGTCTTAGATGAAATACCAAAACATGCTGAAAAGTCAAAGGAACTGGATTTTGATTACATAGAGCCTAAAAAGAAAAAACAATATATCCCACCAATGAGCCATCCTTGGCGAAGATGTCAGTTTGGTAAATTTGTAAATTCTCAGTCACACCGGTCATTTGACGCATCTTATTCTGCCTAAACATTTAAGCTCTATTCTAAACATAACTGTATGCAAAAAAGCCCCTAAAACGGGGCTAATGAATTAAAAATTTTGGGACATTTTCATTTTTGGTTGACA
>MSGT01000016.1 GCA_001940825.1 Sphaerochaeta sp. Phil3 | reverse complement strand
CCCGACTTTTGTTACAGCCCCTCTTCAAAACAATAAAAAGCGGAGTGAGTGGGATTCGAACCCACGGTGAGGACGAGCCCCACACCAGATTTCGAGTCTGGCTCCTTCGACCACTCGGACATCGCTCCTGGTCATGACAAAGGTTGCAGTCAAAGCAACCTTTGCAACGTTGCCAATATATCATAAAAACAGGCAATGTCAAACAGGGTGGTGGCATGTTATAATCCAAATTAACCCAAAACAGCCAATGGCGGTGAAACAACGAGAAGGGAACGCAGAATGATAGAAGCCAAGAATGGGGTTTTCAACCTTGCAACGCCAAATACCTCTTATATCTTCAAGGTTGGAGAGTGCGGGGTGCTTGAACATCTGTACTATGGAAAGAGGCTCGATGCCTTTGATGCAGAGCTCATGTCAAACGTCCAGAACGTCAAGATCTGCGATGCAACCGCATACGACAAGGACCACAGCCTGCTTTTCCTCGACAACCTCATGACGGAGTTCTCAACAGAGGGAAGGGGCGACTATAGGCTCGCATCCATGAAGGCTTCATACGACAACGGCCACAGCGTCCTTGACTTCGTCTACGAAACATATTCGATCACCCAAGGAATCCCATCAATGGAGGGGCTTCCCAGTGTCTATGGTGATGAGTTCTGTACATTGGAAGTTGTGCTCAAGGAGAGGCTGTTTCCTCTACGGCTAAGACTCTACTACCTTGTAAGCGATGAAAAGGATGCAATTGTACGGTTTTCCAGAGTTGAAAACGAAGGAAGCGAGGATGTCTACATTCAAGCCTTGGCCTCATTGCAACTGGATGTTCCAAACCCCTATTGGAACCTTGTCACACTTGACGGTGCATGGGCAAGGGAGCGCATGGTGTGCGACAGACCTCTGCGACCGGGAATCCACATAAACGACAGCAAGACAGGTGCGAGCGGAGCGTTCCACAATCCCGCAATTGCACTGAAAGCCCCTAATGCAACTGAGCTCCAAGGCGATGTCATTGGATTGAACCTTATCTATTCCGGCAACCATCAGGAGTCCGTTGAGCTAAGCCCCTACGGCAGGGTAAGGCTTCTGACAGGGATAAACCCAAATACGTTTACATGGAGGCTCAAGGCAAAATCGTCGTTCACGGCTCCTCAGGCCGTGATGGTCTATTCTGACAAAGGTTTGAACGGAATGAGCCATGAAATGCATAGGTTTGTGAATGAGAACGTGTGCCGAGGCCCTTGGAGGGACAAGGAGAGGCCTGTTCTTGTGAACAACTGGGAGGCGACGTATTTCGACTTCAACGAAGAGAAGCTGCTGGATCTTGCAGACACCGCCAAAGATGTAGGTATAGAGCTTTTCGTTCTGGATGACGGCTGGTTTGGTGAACGTGAGGACGATACGACCTCCCTTGGGGACTGGACTGCCAACGGGCGCAAGCTCCCAAACGGACTTGCAGGTCTTTCCTCCAAACTGCACGAAAAGGGCTTGATGTTTGGAATCTGGATAGAACCTGAGATGGTGAGCGAGAAGAGTAGGCTCTTCGAAAGGCATCCTGATTGGCGCATCGCAATACCAAATAGAAAGCCCGGAGTTGGAAGAAACCAGTACATCCTTGACTGGACAAGAGAGGATGTGACGGATTACATGATAGCCTGCATCTCGACTCTTCTTGAAGAATCCAAGGCCAACTATGTGAAATGGGATATGAATAGGTTTTTCTCTGACTTCAACACACAAGGGTCTGACAAGTACTTCATGGGCGAGTTCCTCCACAGGTACGTGCTTGGATTCTACAAGGTGCTCGAAGCCTTGACTGCAAAGTTCCCGGACATTCTCTTCGAGGGCTGCGCCTCAGGTGGAAACAGGTTCGACCTTGGGGTGCTGTGCTACATGAACCAGATTTGGACGAGCGATGACACAGATGTCCTAATGCGCCAATTCATCCAATGGGGTACTAGCTTCTTCTATCCTCAAAGCGTTATGGGCTGTCATGTATCGGCCTCTCCAAACCATCAAAGCCTTCGAATAAGCTCCATTGAGGACCGCTTCAATGTGGCTGCCTTTGGAATCCTTGGGTATGAAATGGACCTCACGCGGCTTCCTTCAAACGAACTTGACATCATTAAGGAGCAGATACGGTTCTACAAGAAGAACAGAAGGCTTTTCCAATTTGGAACCTTCACAAGGGACATTTCCTATTTCAATGGTGGAAACAATCTCAAATGGCTTGTGGCTGACGAAGAGCATCTTGTAATGCTGGATGCCTGTATGCTCAATGTTCCGAACATGCCGAATGACAGGCTTGTGGTACCCTTGTTGGATGCAGGCTTCAATGCTCGCGGAACCGAGCGCCTTCTTGTCTCCTCCCGTGTACAACGGATCGATAGAAGCAGGCTTGGAGACAATGCATCGAAGTTTAAGGAAGACCAACGAGGGTTGGGTTTGGAGACATCGGTCTATGCGGGACAGCTTGAAAGTGCGGGCATCGTGCTTGGACAGCGATTCACTGGTTCCGGGGATATAAGGCTTACACGTATACGGCCCGATTTCTCGACCGAGATGTACATCGTGGATAGAATGATGATATAACTCGGCAGATGCGTTGGATGGAAAGGATAAAGATGTTTAGGATAGCCATTTGCGATGACGATGCTGTAGAGCGTAAGGACATTGAGGACAATCTATTGGTCTACTCGAGCAAGCACCCTCAGAGGGCGATGAAGATTGAGGTCTATTCCTCTGGGTTCGACATGCTGGAGTCCTTTGATAAGACAGGGTCGCCCGATGTCGCGCTTTTGGACATATGCATGCCAGGGATGCTGGGGACTGAGCTTGCGCATGAAATCCTTTCCCGTAGTGAAAACACCAACATCACATTCTTGACTACGAGCTCTGATTTTGCAGTGGACGCCTTTTCCCTCCATGTTTCAGACTACATAAAGAAACCATACACCCAGGAGAAGTTCGACGCTGCGCTCGACCGCGTCCTCTCCCTTAGGGAAAGAAAGACGTGGATTCTGCTTTCATCGGAAGGGCGGCTCAACCGCATAGCGTTGGAGGACATCCTCTACATAGAGACGATAGACAAGAAGAAGGTCTTTGCTTTGTCCTCTGGAAAGAAACTGACTTCGTGGCTCTCCGTAAAGGAAGTTGAGGAGCTTGTGCTTGGCAAGAAGGGTTTTGTAAAGTGCGGAGGTTCGTTCATCGTGAACCTTTCGCATGTCCGCAGCCTTTCGCAGGGCTTGGTAATGGATGACGGATCGGTCATTCCCATTCCTCGAAGGCTCCGTACATTTCTTAAGGGGGCCTACGTTGACTATTATCTGAAGGAGGCCGGGGAAACGTGTTAGGTCTGAAGTATACCGTGACTACCTTCTTCGTCTGCTTTTTCCTTTTCGCCCTTCATCTGGTCGCTGTCCTGTCGTTGGAGGAAAGGAGGTTCTCGAAGAAGAAGACGGTTCTGCTTTGGATTGTGGCCGGAATCGTGTTCTTTGCCGTCGTCTACCTGTGCCATAGCCTTTTGACAAAGTCCATTAGGTTCACAGCCTCGTTCATGGGGTCGTTCCTGTACTTTTGGGGGACCTTCATATATGCATCGGCCGATGGTTTTTGGAAGAAGTGCTATCTTTGGGTGTCATACGGATGCGTGTTCTGTTTCTTCTGGTCCCTTTCTTCGATTCTAAGCAATCTTTTAGCTATAGAAGGTTCGGTGGTTCTCGTATATTATCTGCGCAGCCTGATCCAAATAGCGTTCTGTCTTCCAATTCTATTGGTCTACAGGAGATATGGACGTAGCTTCATAAGGGAGGTCAGTGGATTCCACTCCAAGAACTGGAGGAGGCTGTTCATCGTATCGCTGTTCTACTTCATCATGTTCTCCATGCTTATGGTCAAGTTGAGGTCCAATGAGAAGGATGTTGGTGTGCTGCTGTTCTATGTCTTCGTTGCGCTTTCGTTCGTTGCTGTGACTCTCGTGAACATAAGCAACATCTACTACATGAAGAAGGAAGCCAGGGATGAGCTTGTGAAGCAGAACGTCGAATACCTGACCTCGTATGTAGAAGGTGTGAAGGAGATGGAGAAGGAGACTAGACGTATCAGGCATGATGTCAGGCATCATTATGACTGCATTGCCTCCATGGCCAGGGAGGGGGATACGGAAGGCATCCTCAGATATCTGGGTGAGGAAGAGGAAAGACAGGAGCGTCCATCGTCGTTCTGCCCGCATGTCATGGTCAATGGGATACTTTCCTCCTATAGGAACAAGACCAAGGATGCAGGCGTTTCGTTCATTGCGCAGGCCGATACCCCGTTCTATTCCAGAATAAAGGATGTGGACTACGTTGCAATACTTGCAAACCTTTTGGAGAACGCTCTCAATGCTGCAAAAGGCATGGAAAGCTCTGGGCCTATTCGTGCTGCAGTCAAGGGTGTTGGAGGGAAGACTGTGATCGTCGTGAGCAACCCAGCGCCATCGGGCTTGAAGTTGGAGAACGGCCTCCCCATCAATAGAAGCACTGGAATAGACAGCGTCATCACAGCCTCCAAGAGATACAATGGTGAGGTCGAATACAAAGTTGAGGATGGTATCTGCACAGTTTGCGTGGTCCTGAGTCCATAGTATGGCCTTTTGAGCCTTTTCTCCTTCTTCGCCTCCTTTGCCGGGGTGTTCCAATTTCGGAATCCAATTGACCAATTTCGGAGTCGTCCCGCACTGTAGAACGGCGATTGGAGTAGTATCTCCCATAGAGGGATGACTCAGGTGAAGATCAAGGAGATTGTCTATAAAACTCTCATAAGCGGAGACTCCTACAAGACCCTTCTAAGGGGTTTGGGTGTGACTGTTCAGATTGCCGTCTTTTCCGTCATTCTTGGCTCTTTGCTTGGGATAGCCGTCTGTGCAATGCGAAGAAGCCGCATCTGGCCTGTCAGAAAGGCCGCGTCCCTGTACATTGCCATCCTCAGAGGAAGTCCTGTTCTGCTTCTTCTCATGCTGATGTACTATGTGGTGTTCGCTTCAAGCCACGTCTCTCCCACTTTCGTCGCCATAGTGGCGTTTTCACTGCATATGAGCGCCTATTCGGCGGCCTGCTTCTATTCGGCCATCGAGGCGACGGACAAGAACCAGGTGGAGGCTGCAAGGACTCTTGGCTTTTCCAAATATCAGGCTTTTTTCCTTGTTACGCTGCCGCAGGCTGCTGCCATTGCAAAAGGGACGTACCAATCCACGATAGTCACTTTGATCCAATGGACCAGCGTTGTGGGCTATGTCACCATAACCGACCTCACAAGGGTGATCAACAACATTTCAAGCCGCACGATCGAGCCGCTGTTCATGATCGTCATAGGCCTTCTGCTTTATCTAGGACTGTCCTACCTGTGCTACGGAATCTTTGCCTTGGTCGATAGGCTTTCATCCTTGAAGGAGAAACCCTTGAAGAAAACACCTTTGAAAAAGGAGGCCTCAGGCAATGAGCATGATTCGGGTTGAGAACATCTCCAAGTCCTTTGGTTCCTTGGAGGTACTCAAGGATGTAAGCCTTACTGTGGAGAAGGGTGAGAGGATCGTCATAATTGGTGAATCCGGCGGTGGAAAGAGCGTATTCCTGCGTTCCATGGATTTGCTTGAGGTTCCTGACAAGGGCTCCATCTACATTGGAGACGACGAGCTTACGTCTCCAAAGGCGGATTTGAACCGGATAAGACGCCGTGTAGGCTTCGTCTATCAGGGCTTTCACCTGTTCTCCCACCTGTGCGTGTTGGACAACATAACCCTTGCTCCAATCAGGTTGTTGAAGATGAAGAGGGCTGAAGCAGAGGAGAAGGCCCTCAAGCTCCTTAGGATGGTTGGCCTTGAAAGCAAGAAATATGCAATGCCTGATGTACTGTCTGGTGGTCAGAAACAGCGTATTGCCATAGTCCGTTCACTCATCATGGAACCTGAGGTCATGCTGTTCGACGAGCCTACAAGTGCGTTGGATCCAACAATGGTGGGCGAGGTCCTTGCAACGCTCAGGCTCCTTGCCAAAAGCGGCATGACAATGGTGATAGTTACGCACGAGATGTCATTCGCCCGCGAGATTGCGACAAGAATCCTCTACATGGATGAAAAAGGCATCTATGAAGAGGGCACTCCACAGGAGATATTCGACAACCCAAAAAGAAAGAAGACAAGGGATTTCATACATAAGATGAAGTACCTTTCGTACAAAATAGACTCCCGTTCGTTCGATCTCATGCAGCTGCAGGGGAGTATCAGGGACTTTGCCTCAAAGTACGGAATTGGCGAGAAGAAAGCGTATAGACTGCAGCTTTGCACGGAAGAGCTCATCTATGAGATGCTCGACTATGGCAAAAGCGACTGCGTGGATATGTCCCTGGAGCTTTCGTTCGACGAAAAGGAGAAGAGCTCCCTGATTAGGCTCTCCTCCAAAGGGGTGGAATACAATCCTTTCGAAAAGGCCTGCGATGGGCTTGGAGACGGGATTCATGGCAAGGCCGATGTCTCAGTCGGTGGCGACGATATGGTCCACCTAGGCATAACGATTCTGAAGAACACCGCCAGGCGGATCGGGTATCGCTATGACGCTGGAAACCGTGAAAACCTTTTTGAAATCGAAATATAGAAAACATACATAAGGTATAGGAGAGTTGGAAATGAAGAAAGCTTTTGTAATCGCTATGGTTTTGTTGATGTCTCTTTCCCTGGCGTTCGCCGGTGCCTCCAGTGAAAAGGCTACGACCAACGACATCGAATGTGGAATCATGAATTGGCAGGAGCCGTCCGATCTTGAAATCTTCCCTCATCCTGCCATTGGAGAGTGGAAGCAGTACACGAACCTCACCTCGATGATTCTGGACCTGAACGCAGGGAACGTAGAGTATCTGCTGGTTCCAACATCGGTTGCCAACTACCTTAAGGCTCAGGACGACTCATTGACCGTCGCTCCTGGAGGAAAGGGGGTTCCTACGGAGATAAGGATGGCTGTAAGAAAGGATGACGGTGAGCTCTTTGGAATACTTGAGCAGGGAATCACAACTCTAATGGACAATGGAACGTTGGAGAAGCTTGTGGACGAATACATCGCAAGTATATCGGTTTCCGATGACGGCATCGAAACTGCAAAGACCGGTAAAACCTATGTGGTTGGTGTGACGGGAGACCTTCCTCCAATGGACTATGTTGCATCTGATGGCAATCCATCAGGTTTCAACGTTGCATTGATGAACGAGATAGCAAAGACCCAGGGCGTTTCGTTCACGTTCGTCCAGGTCGATGCGGAGGTGCGCCTCGTCGCCCTTACGAGCAAGAGGATTGATGTGATCTTCTGGTATGGAAACGTGGAAGGCTATACTTCTCAGCGCGAAGAGCTGCTTGTCACCTCCTCATACTACAAGGATGGGATATCGTATGTCACGAAGTCCTTCGACATGAAGAGGATCCAGGAAGCCATGGAGAACATGGACAAATAGGCAGGGATTGGAAGATGAAGAAAAGAACCGTTGCTTTGGTTTTGGCTGCACTGCTTGTAGCTGTGTCTTTCACAAGCTGCGTCTCCTTGAAGAACCCTACGCAGGGGAAGAAGGTCGCATACATCATGTACATGGCCCCTTCCCCGATCTTCGAGCTTTGGGCCGATTCCTTTGAGCAGTCCGCACAAAAGCTTGGCATGTCCGCAGACACGTTCTTCTGCAACGACAGCGACGAAGAATGGCGCAGCAGGATTGAGCTGTGTGCACAGGAAGGCTACGACGGGGTGGTCGTATCCCATGGAGGAGAGACCTACGCATGGTCCTTCTTGTCTGACATAATCGAAAGATATCCAAACTTCAAGATTGCGACATTCGATACATTCTTCAAGGATGACGAAGGCAATGCGAGGACGATCGATGGCGTCGTCCAGTTCTTCCAGAGGGACTCTGGACTTGCAGCTGTGCTTGTCGAAGAGATTCTTTCGATGTATCCGGAGAAGACTGCAAACAAGGAGAGGGTGAACATCCTCAAGGTCCAGGAAGAGGGGTATATTGCGGCATTCGACCGCAGAGAGGTTGGGTATAAACTGTACGAGACCGTAGGAAGAATCAGAACCGTCGAAACGATAGCTCCAAGCGACCATTTGGATGCTGTCGAATCCATCAAGGAAGTGGCGAAGGACGTTCTCTGCAAGTACGAAGATGGTGAAATAGATGCAATCTGGTGCTGCTACGATGCCTACGCACAAGGCGTCTATCAGGTTTTGAAGGAGTGCGGGAGCAGCATTCCTCTTGTTTCGGTCGATATTTCGAACATAGATATTCTGAGTATGCAGGAAGGACTCAACTGGAAAGCCTGCGCCACCACCAACTGGAGCCTCAACGGAGAGTTCGCTCTAAGGGTCCTTGCGCTGGAAATAGCTGGAGACTATGATTCCATCAAGGCTGCTTCGTGCTATTACGAGAGCCCTGGAATGTGGATGGAGATTCCATCCGTGATAGTAAGGCAGAATGAAGTCATGCCAAAGGAAGGGGTCTCGATAGACAACCTTGGAGATGTCGTGGATGCTGCCTATATGGACAAGAGCTGGATGCCTTCGACTCCTTGGCTTTCCGCGGCTCTTGGAAAATGATTGATTGGAGGGCAACTTTCAAAGCTCCTTCATGTGTCCTGGCCATGCCCTGCACGGCTGGAATACCGCCTTTGGCAACTTCATAATACACAAAGTATTATCTCAGTTGCTTCAGACGGCCTCCATCTCGGCAATCCATGTCCAATCCACACAAAGCATAGTTTTGAAAGTTCCTCTGGAAAACACCTGATAAGGAGAGGTCGATATTATGGAAATCAAAAAGACGCTGAATGGAAACGAACTGCTTGTAGCTGTAGAGGGTAGACTGGACACAACCACCGCCCCTCAGCTGGAGGAGAACGTCCGCTCCAGTATAGATGGAATGAAGAGTCTCGTGTTCGATTTCGAGAAGCTTGAATACATCTCATCGGCAGGACTTAGGGTTCTGCTTGCAATGCAGAAGATCATGAACAAGCAGGGTTCCATGACGATAAGGAATGTGAACGAAACCGTCATGGAGGTCTTTGAGGTCACGGGCTTCGTGGATATCCTGACGATCGAATAGGCTCTAGGAAGACTTAAGAAGCTTAGGAAAAGAGACTGCCATGGTATATGTACAACTTATCCTCCTGACTTTGCTTCCTTCCGTTGTCACCTGTCTTCTGTATTGGTGCAACAAATGGTGCAGTAGGTCGTCGTTCTTCGCAGGCAAAGGGAAGATCGTCAAGAAAATCATCTTTGGTCTCGTCTTTGGGTGGGCCGCCGTAGCCTCAACAAAACTTAGCGTGCCCCTTGGAGGAGCTCTTGTAAGCGCAAGGGATGCCTGTGTGTTGACAGCCGGCTTGGTCTTTGGAGCTCCGTCCGGTCTTGTCGCCGGTTTCATTGGAGGAGTTGGAAGGTTCCTGAAGGGGGATACATATACTTCCCTTGGAGCAAGCCTTACCACCATCCTTGCCGGTATGGTTGGTGCGGCCCTAAGGAAATGGATGTTCGACGACAAGAGGCCTTCTTTGTTCTACGGTACGGCCATTGCCTTTGTCCTGGAAGTGGTGAACATGCTACTTGTGTTCCTTACGAACATGCAGAACGTAAGGGAGTCTTTCCTTCTCGTGGAGAGTGCGGCGCTTCCAATGATTGCAATCAATGGTCTTGCCGTTCTGCTTTCAATGCTTGCAGTCTCGATCCTCTCTGGGGATTTCAGGCACAATGAAAGGAGAAAGGACAGGCTTAGGCTTGCAGAGGCGTTCTCCCGCTGGCTTCTTTGCTGTGTCGTTTTAGCGTTCGTCGTCTCTTTCCTCTTCATCTATGGGCTTGAGACGAGGCTTGCCTACAGCGATGCCGAGAGCATGCTCACCCTCTACATAGAGGATGTCAGAGACGACATCAACGATGCTTCCGACGAGAACCTCCTTGCCCTTACAAGGGCAATAAGGGAGGAGGTTGAGGACCTTGGAAGCCTCAACAGGGCGGCTCTTGTGGAGCTTCTTAAGAAATACGACGTCTCTGAAATAAGCATCATAGACGAGAACGGCATAATCGTAGAGAGTACGACGCTCATCTACTATGGATTCGATATGGCAAGCGGTGAACAGTCCAAGGAGTTCCTTGTCCTTCTGGATGGCACGAATGAGCTTGTCCAGCGATATCAGACAGTATCCCATAAAGCCGGTGTTGCCATGAAATACGCCGCAGTCACCCTGTCGCAGGGTGGTTTCGTGCAGGTTGGGTACAATTCACAGCGCTTCCAAAGGGATATAGACGAAAGGGTCGAAGGGCTTACGAGAAACAGGCATGTAGGCGAGGACGGATTCATGCTCATAGCCAACAACAACTTCAACCTTGTAAGCGACCCGAACGACCACGAAGGAGAGAGCCTGTATGCGACTACAGGTCTCAAGACTGAGGTAGGAGGCGAATGGCAGCTCACAAGGGAGGTTGTCTATGGTGAGGATTCCCTTGTGATGTACGGCGTTACGGAAGGCTATTACATCATAGGCGTGATGCCCATGAGAGAAGTCGTGTTCGGTCGTGATATGTCCTTGTACACCACGGTGTTCATAATGATCATGGTGTTCGCCTTCCTTTTCCTGTTGATCTACTTCCTCGTCAAGAAACTGGTCGTAGAGAACATCCAGAAGATAAACTCCTCGTTGGAGGAGATAACAGGTGGAAACCTTAACGTATCCGTGGACGTGCGTACCAACAAGGAGTTCGTCTCGCTTTCAGACGACATCAATTCGACCGTCCAGACCCTCAAGGGCTACATCAAGGAGGCGGCGGCCAGAATAGACAAGGAGCTTGAATTCGCAAGGACCATACAGCTGTCCACGCTCCCGTCCGTATTCCCCGCCTTCCCAGACAGGACCGACTTTGACATATTCGCCACCATGGACACCGCCAAGGAAGTTGGAGGGGACTTCTATGACTTCTATCTTCTTGATGACAATAGACTTGCTTTCCTTATAGCCGATGTCTCCGGAAAGGGGATCTCCGCTGCAATGTTCATGATGAAGGCCAAGACCATCATAAAGAGCCATGCGGACAACGAAAGCGATGTGGCCCTCATCCTCACTAGAGCGAATAGGGATCTATGCGAGAACAACGAAGCCGAGATGTTCGTGACCTGTTGGATGGGGATTCTGGATTTCAGGACGAACATAGTGACGTTTGCAAATGCAGGCCACAATCCGCCTCTTGTCAGACACAAGGACGGTAGGTTCGAGTTCTTCAAGACGAGGCCGGGATTCGTCCTTGCCGGCATGGAGGGTATGAAGTACCGTTTGGGAGAGCTTTCCCTTATGCCTGGCGATGAAATCTTCCTGTATACGGACGGGGTGACTGAGGCCACCAACAGTAGGAACGAGCTCTATGGGGACGAACGTCTTGAAAAGTGTCTGAACGGTCTTGTTGGGATGAATGCCAAAGAGATATGCCGTGCGGTGAAGAAGGACGTGGACGAGTTTGTGGGCGAAGCCCCTCAGTTCGATGACATGACCATGCTCTCCCTTCTCCTGATGGAGAAGGACTGCATCTCCCTCGATCCAAAGGAAGAGAACATGGAGACCCTCCTTGGCTTTGTGGAAGAGAGGTTGGAAGCAAGCGATGTTCCAGTGAAGACCATTAGGAAGATGAGCATTGCCGTGGATGAAATCTACTCCAACATAAGGCTGTATAGCGGAGCCACTACCGCCAAGGTCGAATGTTCCGTATTGAACAGCACTGTACAGCTTGTATTCATGGACAATGGACGGCCGTACAACCCGTTGGAGACGAAGGACCCTGACATAACCCTTTCAGCGGAAGAGCGCGAGATTGGGGGCCTTGGAATCTTCATGGTGAAGAAGACCATGGATCAGGTCACATACGAGTACATGGACGGCTACAACAGGCTCTCTTTGAGAAAGAGCTTCGACTGAGGTTTGGAAAACGGATGATTGAAGCGAAAAGAAAGGAGTACAAGCTTTCCTTGGAAGCGATAGACGACGTTTCCAAGGAGTTCTCACAAACGTTGAAGGAGGCCGGTGTAGACAAGAAGGACTGCATAAGGCTTAGGCTGTCCCTCGAGGAGATCCTCGAAGGATGGCTTGGCTCCATTCCAGATGCCCCTGTCACGTATGTTGCAAGAAGAAGGCTAGGGAAGGACTATGCAGAGGTCCGTGTAAGAGGCCATGAGATTTCTCCAGGGGAGGATCTGGAGGACTACGCGCTTTCGAACAAGCTGTTGGCGCAGGCAGGCCTTAGTCTGAACAAAGGCTACAGCAACGGAGAGAACACCCTTTGCGTATACATTAGGAAGAAACGCAAGACAGGACAGATGCAAAGGCTTGTGGTCGCAATCGTGCTTGCCGTTGGGCTGGGTCTTCTCCAAAGGCTTCTTCCAAATGGGGTCCAAAGCACCATCAGGGCTGTGACCGACCCGCTTTTCAGCCTGATTCTGAACCTGCTGTGCTCCATTTCGTCTCCTATGATATTCCTTGCCATCTGCTGGGGGATCTTCAACGTTGGGGACATGTCTGCCATGGGAAGGATTGGCAAAAGGGTAATCTCCCGTTTTGTAATCCTGACATTCTTAGTAGATGCCATAGCGACGGCTTTCATTGTGTGGTTCTTCCCCTTGGAGTTTTCAATTGACGGTACGTCCCTTTCAGGGTTCTCTGAGATATACCAAATCGTCCTTGACATAGTTCCAAGCAACATAGTCTCTCCCTTCCTTGAGGGTAACACCCTTCAGATAATCTTCCTTGGCGCTGCGGTTGGATTCGCTCTGTTGGTTCTAGGAGACAGGGTATCTGCTACCCGTGCCATCATAGAACAGATGAACGAAGTCGTGAGCCTTCTCATGGAAGCCATAAGCTCCCTTATCCCAGTATTCGTATTCTTCTCCCTGTTCTCCCTTATGGGATCGGACTTTGGATCTGAAATAGTTGGGATATTCAAGGCCCTGGCAATCACCTTCGTCCTTTGTCCAGTGCTGAGCCTCGTCTTCATAGCCGTGCTCTCTGTAAGATATAAGGTTGGTTTTGGAATGCTCGTAAGAAAGCTACTTCCTACATTCCTCATAGGCGTCACGACCGCTTCATCTGCGGCTGCATTCGCCACAAATATGGAGACGTGCGAGAAGAGGCTGGGGATACCTGAGACGATCTCCCATTTCGCCGTCCCTCTGGGACAGGTGATATTCAAGCCAGGAGCTCTCATTGGCTTTACCGCCGTCTGCCTTTGCATGGCGGAGAACTACGGCGTTTCAATCACTCCGGCTTGGATCGTGACCATGGTCATAGTGACAAGCCTTTTGTCCATGGCGGCGCCGCCTATCCCTGGCGGAGCGCTCACTTGCTACACCGTTATGTTCACGCAGCTTTCCATTCCAATGGAGGCGGTGGCCATAGCTGTGGCGATCAACTCGATAATAGACTTCATAATGACGGCCAACAACCTCACATGCCTGCAGGTGGAAGCAGTCATGGCCTCAGGTGGATTGAACATGCTTGATAAGGAGACCCTTGTACGGGGTTAGGAGAGAGAAAATATGAAACGTATAGCAAGTCTGATTCTGATTGCAGTGCTCTTTGTCGTCTTTCTTGTAGGTTGCAGCAACGACCATGCCGGGTCTTCTTTGGTATTCTCTTCCAAGGAGGATTTTTCAGGACACGACATAGCCTGCATTACAGGCACTGTGGTCGATCGAGCTGTGGACAATGTCGTGGATGGCCTCACCTGGCATTACTACGACGACCAGGCCGGAGCCCTCGAGGCCCTCAAAAGAGGGGATGTGGATGCCTCCATTGTGGACGAGCCAATAGCCCGTGTAGTCACAGGCCAAAGGAAGGAATTTGCAATATTCCCAGAAGTGATAGTCTCTGACAGCTATGGTTTCATCTTGAAGAAAGGAAATTCGCTGACCAGCATCTTCTCTTCGATCATCGAGGGGTTCTCGCAGGACGGCACGCTTGCAGCGCTTAGGGAGAAGTGGCTATCCGGCGACGAAGGAAAGATGCATATCGATTGGTCCCAATACAACATTGGCGAACGGGTCAATGGAAAGCTCAAGTACGTCTATGAGCCAAGCGTATACCCCATGAGCTATATGGACTCCACCGGAAATGCCGCAGGCTATGAAGTGGAACTGCTTCTTATGATTGCAGACAGGCTCGACATGGGGGCCGATATCTCCACCACGACGTTCTCATCCATCATCAACTTCGTCCAGACAGGCAAGGCCGATGTCGCCTCCGGCTGCATTTCAATCACGGAGGAACGTGCCAAGGAGGTAGATTTCCCTGTTGCGCACTACAAGGGTGGAAACGTATTCGTGTGCCGCAGCGAGAACCTCATTGACGCATCTGGTGATGGGGCTGTGGACGAAAGGAGCTTCCTTGACAAGGTGGGGGAGAGCTTTGAAAAGACCTTTGTGAAGGAAGGCCGCTGGAAGCTCATCCTCAAAGGTTTGGGCGTGACCCTTCTCATTTCCGCTTGCTCTGCAGTGTTTGGCACTGTGTTGGGATTCCTCCTGATGCTTCTTCTTAGAAACAAGGTCCGTTGCCTGAGTGCTTTTGCAAAGGCCTTTTCGTCCCTTATGACGGGGGTCCCTGCACTGGTTGTGCTGCTTATCGTCTACTTCATAGTCTTTGGCTCCGTGGACGCCTCCCCCATAGCCGTGGCCATAGTTGCGTTCTCCGTCATCTTCTCCGTGTCCGTTGCAGGCATTCTACAGACGGGGATCAATGCCGTTGACAAGGGGCAGTGGGAGGCTTCCACAGCCCTTGGCTTTGGAAAGGTCTCCGTTTTTGGCCGTATCATCATGCCTCAGGCCATTTCCCACATCCTTCCACTCTACAAAGGTGAGATCGTTGGCATGATGAAGCTGACATCCATCGTTGGCTACATTGCAATCCAGGATCTGACCAAGGCCGGCGACATCATAAGAAGCCGCACATACGAGGCTTTCTTCCCACTTTTGGCCGTAGCCGCCATCTATTTCGCCCTTTCCACTTTGATTGGTGCTCTTGTAGGACGAATTGAAGTGAAAATAAATCCAAAGAAGCGAAGAAGGGTTGCCTTCCTTGAAGGGGAGTTCAAGGAAGAGAAGCTACATGAAAACAAGCATGAAAAGGTTGGGTCTTCAACGCAGGAGAATCCTGTTCTCATTGAAGTCGAGCATTTGAGGAAGGAATATCCAAACATAACGCCGCTTAGGGATGTTAACACCACGATAAGGAAGGGCGAGGTCATAACGATCATTGGTCCTTCAGGAACCGGTAAGTCAACCTTGATGCGATGCATAAACCGTCTTGAGACACCAACGAGCGGAACCATAAAGGTCTTTGGCTATGACACAGGAGACAAGAAAACGGACCTTAGGATGCTAAGGCGCAGGATGGGTATGGTGTTCCAAAGCTTCAATCTCTTTGGACACCTCAATGTGATAGAGAACGTCACGTTGGCTCCAATGGTCCTCAAGAAGGAAAGCAAGGAATCTGCATACGGCAATGCCATGAGGCTCTTGAGGATGGTTGGAATGGCTGAGAAGGCCCTTTCCTATCCTGACGAGCTGTCAGGTGGTCAGAAGCAACGTGTAGCCATTGCCCGTACATTGGCGATGGATCCTGAGATAGTCCTCTTCGATGAGCCTACATCGGCACTTGACCCTACCATGGTAGGTGAGGTCCTGTCCGTCATGAAGGAGCTTGCAAAAGAGGGGATGACGATGATGATCGTCACCCATGAGATGAAGTTCGCCCGTGACGTCTCCACCCGCATCTTCTACATGGACGAGGGTGTCATATACGAAGACGGAACGCCTCAGCAGATATTCGACCATCCTGAAAAGGGCAGGACGAGGGCGTTCGTCAAACGTCTCAAGGTGCTTTCCTTGCTTGTGGAGTCCAAGGACTACGATTTCATTGCAATGAACGAAAAGCTTCAGTCTTTTGGCGAGAAGAACATGCTTGGTGCCAAGAGGACCCGCAACCTGCGACTTCTTTTCGAAGAGCTTGTCGCCGTCAACATACTCCCAAACTGTCGTTCTCCTTTCCCTTTGGAGCTTGCCGTCGAGTACGATGGTGAGAAGGATGTACTTGAGATGCGTTTCAAGTGGAATGGAGAGGAATACAATCCTTTGGAAAACGGCGATGAGATATCCCTTTGCCTTGTAAAGGCCGCTATGAAAGACGGCGGCTACGAGTATGAAAACGGTGCAAACCGCCTTGTGATAAGCCTTTGATTTGGAGGAATTGAAAATGAGTGTCTGTAGTAACAATCGTCCCTGTCCCTGCACCTTCGACTGCCCACGCCACGGCAGGTGCTGCGAGTGCGTTGCACATCACCGCGACAACAACGAGGGTGTTCCTGGCTGTTTCTTCTCTACTGCTGCAGAGGCCACATACGACAGGAGCATAGAGGCCCTGTGCAGGGATAGGGGCATCAACATCCAAGGTTAGCCCTAATAATTCCGCGGGCTATCGAATGCATCTGCAATTCCTTTCTCTTCATGTCGTCGTACAGGGCCAGCTGACAGCGGGCCCTGTCAAGGTTCTGCCTTGGCTTTGAGGTCTTGTAGTACTTGTCTCCAGCAATGTAGTCGTCCAGGAACCTAAGGGCCTGTTCATATACGATGGTCTGGATTCCAAGTACAAGCGTTTCTTTTTCGAGCCTTGTCATGAAACAGGCTGTCTTTCCAAGGAAGCCCATGAGAAAAGCTTCGTATAGGGACAGGTCCAGAGACACCTTTGAGAGGTCCTTTTCATCCTCTTCTGCTGTGTTTGCAGAGAACCTTATCGTGTCTGCCGCATCATAGGCCAACAGTCCTGGCATGACGGTGTCCAGATCTATGACTGCAAGAAATTCATGCGTATTCCTATCGAAAAGCACGTTGTTCGTCTTGGTGTCGTTGTGGGTCACCCTGAGCGGCAGTTCTCCGTTCTCTATCAGCTTGCACAGAACGCTTGATTCCTTTTTGTTGTCTAGAATGTGCGACACCTCTCTTTCACATTCTGCAAGCCTTCCGCAAGGATTTTCTTCAACGGTTCTTTCAAAACTCTCTATTCTTAGCTTCGTGTTGTGGAAGTTTGGAATCGTCTCTGAAAGCAGGGAGGCATCGAAGTTTGCAAGTTGGGCTTCGAATCGGCCAAAGCCTTCGCCTGCCTTGGCGAGCACAGAGGTATCGGCCTTTGTGTTGAAGGCCATGCTGTCGTGGATGTAGTCTGCAAGGCGAAAGAGATGGTCTTCGTGCGGAAACAGGAGGGCACCTTCTTGGGTGTGATGGAAGTTGAGTGTGGCGCGGGATGGGTCCAGCCCCTCTGCAATGACTGTTCTTCGTATGTGGTCTGTGACAAGGTCTATGTTGCGCATCATGGAGTATGGGTCTTTGAATATGCCCGTATTGACGCTTTGGAGGATGTAGCCGTGGCCTGTTGGCATCTCGATGCGGAACGTCCCGTTTATGTTGCCGTTTGTGAGTTCTTTGACGCAGGAGGGTTCTTCGTGGATTCCAAAGGCGTTGAGTATGGTTGCTGTGTAGCTGTTCGTTATCCGTTTGTCCATGAAACAATTGTAATGCATTTTCCAAGTTGTTTGGTATAATGATTGGAGGAACGGTGATTCAAGGATCATGAAAGGAGTGCAGCTGTATGAGTGGAAAGATCGTCCGCATTGCCATTGCCGGCGTTGGATCAAGGGGTAAGAACGCCTATGGTCTTGAGCTTTTGAACATGAAGGACCGCGCAAAGGTCGTTGCCGTTGCAGACATAGATCCAGAGAGGTTGGCTCTTGCCGGTGATGCCCACGGAGTTCCTGACGAGATGCGCTTTCCAAGTGCTGAAGCCATGCTTGCAATGCCAAGGCTTGCGGATGCAATGCTTGTATGCACTCAGGACAGACAGCACGTTCCACATGCCGTGGCGGCTTTGAAGAAGGGCTACGATGTCATGATGGAGAAGCCCATCTCTCCAAAGCTGGAGGATTTGCAGGAGATCACCAAGGTTGCGCGTGAGAATGGAAGGCGTGTAGTTGTGTGTCACGTGCTTAGGTACACGCCATTTTTCCAGACGATAAAGAAGACGATTGACAGCGGAGTCCTTGGAGAGATTGTGTCCATACAGGCGCTTGAGAACGTAAGGTATTGGCATCAGGCCCACAGCTTCGTAAGGGGCAATTGGAGAAGGGAGGAGGACACAAGTCCAATGATCCTTGCAAAGTGCTGCCACGATTTGGACTATCTTGTGTGGCTGTGCGGCAAGAAGTGCGAACGCGTATCCTCCTATGGATCGCTCATGTATTTCAAGAAGTCAAACGCTCCTGAAGGAGCAGCCTTGAGATGCACCCAAGGATGCAAGGCAAAGGAAAGCTGTCCTTACGATGCCGAGAAGATATACCTTACAAACAAGGATACTGGAATCCTGTGTGGAAACGTAGAATGGCCAATTGATGTCCTGGCGGAGAATCCTACAGAGGAAAAAATCCGTCATGCCATAGAAACAGGCCCTTATGGTAGATGTGTGTTCCATTGTGACAACGATGTCGTAGATCACCAGATAGTGAATATGCAAATGGAGGGCGGTGCTTCGTTGTCCCTTACCATGAGCGCCTTCACCAGCATTGGAGGAAGGACCATAAAGGTCATGGGAACCCTTGGAGACCTTTGGGGCGACATGCATGAAAACAGGATTAGGATAGGGGTCTTTGGAAAGGAGCCACAGGTCATAGACCTTGGCAAGGAGGAGAAGGATTTCGCCGGTCATGGCGGAGGGGATAGACTTCTTATGGAGCAGTTCGTGGATCTCATGCAGGGTAAGGAGCCTGATGGTACCATCACAACCCTTGAGACCAGCGTCGAGAGCCATCTCGTCGCCCTTGCGGCGGAGAAGTCCAGACTTGAAAACGGAGAGAGCATAGAGATAGCGCCAATGAGAGGTTGACGCTATCTTCTAAAAGCTACTTTCTGAACAGGAAGCTACGGACCTTGAACGGTTGGAACTCCAGCCTTTCGAGGTCCTTTTTTTCAATCTCTGTGAAGTTCTCCTCAATCATGTCGCATTCATACACCCTCTTGAAAACTGAGGAATCGAAATTCGAAAGGTCCAGGATTCCAACAGCACCAAGGGCTTCGTAGAAACGAAGGACTATTCCGTCCTCTTTCTCGCTTATCTTTACGGTTTCAAGTACAACCTTGCCGCAGACGGTCGAAGCGGTTATTGGAAGCGTTGCGTTCGTTGAAATACCCACAGGGGGATTCGATACTCCGTACCCGTCGTCCACAGCCTTTTCCAATCCTTTGTTGGAGCCTTCTTCGACGAAGAAACTGTAGCTGAATTCGTGCCTGCCCATGTCAGCCTTGGGATCCGGTGCACTTGGACTCCTAAGAAGCGATATGCTCATCTCCCCAGCCTTGACCCTGTAGCCATACTTGGATGCACTTGCCAATATGCACGATGCAGATGCATCTCCAAGATGAACCCAACGATGGGCGGGAACCTCGAACTGCGCCCTCTCTATGGAAGTGTTCTCCGTCGTTGACCTATCCACATGACCAAATGGAACGGCGAACTGGGCGCTTGGGGCCTGAATAGTCGTAGGGAACTCCGCACGCAGGATCTTGTGTTCTTCGTGCCAATCGACAACTGTATCGAAATCAATCCTGCGTTCGTTCGCATGCACCGTCATGGTCTGGCTAAGAGACGACCTTTCGGAAAGCCTGTATCGCATTCTGACAACTGCATTTCCTCCATTGGTCTCAATTTCGATCCCAACCGGCTTCTCTATGCGGGTACGTCCTGCCAACGTATCGTACTCCATGTCCCACGCATCCCAGTTGATGGTCGTATCCTGGGACAGCGTTATCGTGTTCAGACTTTTCCCTTCGCCTGCAATCTCGCGTCGTACCCCATTTCCATTCACCGTGAGGAGGGATTCAATCCCACCATATCCGTCAAGCTGCATTTCGCACCACGGAGTCCTTATCGTACTTCCCTCCACGATGCAGGCCGATGTCCTTGAGACCTTCCTTTTTATCGTTGCCGGCGGAGTGCAGGTCAGATCAAACGTTCTTTTTGGAACATTGTCATCCTGAAGCAGTTCCATTGCTCTTTTCACAGTACCAAGGGCTTTCCTGTAGGAATCCTTTGCCTCCTCCATGGCCTTGTTTATGCACGAGCCTGGAAGTATGTCGTGGAACTGGTTCGTAAGCAGCTCCCTCCATGCCTTGTTTATAAGGACCTTTGCGTCCCTGACTCGCTTGGACATCCCTTCGTTGGCGAACACCATGGCCAGCAGATAGTCTGCATTGTGAAGCGCCGTCTCAAGGGCTCTGTTACCTTTCTTTATGTCAGCTTGGACCGTGTATGTCCCCCTATGAAGTTCAAGGTACAGCTCTCCTTTGTAGATAGGTAGGGTGGAAGGAGGTGATGCAGTGAATATTTCATCCATGGCATTTTCAAGCCTTCCCCAACGGTTGCGTGGAAGACCCTGTAGGTCATGCTCCCTTTGCATTTGCTCAAGGTCCTCCAGCATGGTTCCTCCACCTCCATCGCCTTCGCCTATGCTCCTCATGAGTATGGGTTGGAGGTCCTTGTGGCGTATCTTGTCCCAGCATTGCTGTATCTGTTCAGGTTCGTTCTTTCCTTCGTATGCGCCAATTATCATGTGTGCGGGTATCTTGGTCCCGTCTATACCTTCCCAAACGAACAAGTCGTAGGGAAAGGCGTTGGTGTCGTTCCATCCTATCTTGCTTGTTACAAAGTATTTCATGCCGCATCCCTTGAGGATCTGCGGAAGCTGGGCGTTGTATCCAAACGAGTCCGGAATCCAGAAGACCTTGCCTTTGTAGCCTGGATAGAGCTCTCTGTTGGCTTTGAGCCCTTCTATGAACTGCCTAATGAAAGCCTCTCCGCAAGGCAGCATACAGTCCGGTTCCACCCAGCTTGTCCCCTGAGGCTCCCATCTGCCCTGCCTGTATGCATCAAGTACCCTTTCGTATACAGAAGGGTACTGCTCCTTCACTGCAAGCATTTGCACAGGCTGTGTGAACATGAACGAGAAGTCTTTGAATTCGATGGCGTAGTTCGTCATGTTGAGTGCGGTTCTTGCAGCCTTTCGCGTGGTTTCGGCTATTGGCCACAGCCAAGCGTGGTCAAGGTGGGCGTTGCCAACGGATATCACCTGAGGCGATATCGTGCCGTTCTTCGCTTCCAATAGGGGCTTTATCAAGGCTCTGGACTCGTTTGTCTGTTCCTCCAATTCCTCATCATTGCAGGAGAAGTCCAACTGCAGAAGGCTGTTGTGGAGAATAGATACGATCTTCATGTAGTGAAGGCTGTTTTCGTCAAGGGTGCGGCTCAAGCCCCGCAGCACAGCAACATCGTAGTAGAGGTTCCATATTGCATCGTTCTTTGCAAGGATCCTTGGACGGGATAGCAGCAAAGGGTAGGCTTTCTTCTTCACTGCCACGGCTGTCATGACCCGTCCTCCCTCTGAAGGATGGTAGCCAGGGAAGAAATGCCCTCCCCAGGATTCGGCCTTTATCTCAAAGGTGTCCTTTCCTTCTTGGATGAATTGGTTCAGCTTGAGAAGAGGGTGGAAAGGGTTCGTCGCACCTTGTGGCTTTCCATCAAGGTATACCATCGTGTCCGTCTCTGTAAGGAGTTCAAGATAGAGGTCTTCGTCTCTTTCCTTTGCCATTTCTTCGCAATCCACGGAGCAGGAGAACCAGAAGTTCGTCCATGGCCTGCCGTATTCGAACGGGAATCCTGGAATCCTCTTCCATTTGAGTTCCTCTCCGGCTGGAACGTCTCCGTAGGTCTCCTTCGTGGAGGCTGTTCGCCACACTAGGTTTCTGGAGATGTCCAGTTCATGGGTCATCCGACCTTTCAGCTGCGCCATTATGGCGTCTATTCTCTTCTCTGCTTTCTTGTAGATCATCGCTTCTCGTTACTCTTCCATTGCCTTGAAGGCTTTTTCAAGATCCTCAATTAGGGTGTTCTTGTCTTCAAGTCCAATGTGGACCCTTATGAGGCTGACTCTGTCCTCCGGCACAGGTTCCCCCTTCTTGAAATGCGTAGCGGCGGGGAACACAAGGCTTTCGTAGCCTCCCCAGCTCACCGCCTTCTTGAAGTAGTAGAGGCTGTTTGTGAATCGTTTGACCTTCTCTACATCACGGGTCTTGAGCCTAAAGGAGAAGAGGCCGCTTCCGCCTTGCATCTGCTTTCTTGCAAGCTCGTACTGTTCGTAGGATGGTAGCATTGGATACAGTACGGATTCCACTTCGTTCCTTCCTTCAAGCCATTTGGCTATGGTGAGGGCGTTGTCGTAGTGTACCGGCATCCTTATGTGGAGCGTCCTTAGGTTCCTTAGTATGAGCCATGCCATGAACGGGTCGGGAGTGGGGCCCAGTGGAAGGAATTCCATCTGGAACAGGTGGACTATGTCCTCCTTGCGTTTTCCAACTATGACCCCGGCAACGATATCGGAATTGCCCCCTATGTACTTCGTGGCGGAATGGACTACAAGGTCTATGCCCATATCAAGCGGGTTTTGGAACAGAGGGGTGGCCCAGGTGTTGTCTATGATCGTCTTGATGCCGTGGGTTTTCGCAAGGCTGGCGACCTGTCTTAGGTTCTGCAGCTTGAATGTGAAAGAAGTTGGGCTTTCAAGGTAGATGACGCGCGTGTTCGGGCGAATGGCCTCTTCGAAGTCCTTTATGTCCTTGCCTTCCACGAATGTGTGTTCTATGCCGTAGCGTGAGAGGTACGTGCGTACTATGTACTGGGCCCAGTCGTAGGAGTCCTGGACCATTATGATGTGGTCTCCTCCCTTGAGACAGCTGAAAAGTGCCGTCGAGATGGCCGCTACACCGCTTGAGACCAGCTTTGCCGCCTCTCCGTGTTCAAGAGCCGCAAGCTTCTCTTCGCACAGGTTCACCGTTGGATTGTTGCCTCTTGAATAGATGAAATGCGACGGCTCGTCCGCAAGTGCGTCCTGGAAGGCGTCGAAATCCTTGAAGCTGAAGATCGAGGACTGGAAGATTGGAGGGCTCACCGCTCCAAACGGCAGGTCATGCTCCCCCATGTGGTGCAGTATGTCTGTGGTTTCCCTGAATGCTTCCTTTTTATTCTCTCCCATGCTTTGAACTCCTTTCTCTTTGTGTTGAAGCTGTTCTTTGAAATCCTTTGGATCAGCCTTTGACTCCACCTTCCGTAAGGCCTGCAACGATGTATTTCTGTCCTATTCCAAAGACTATCATCGTTGGGAGCAGGGCCACGACTATGCCTGCGCTCATGAGGTCCCAGCTTACACCGGCCTTGGATATGAACGAGTTGAGCGCAACCGGTACGGTGTACTTGCTCGTCTTGTTTATGATCATGACCGATATGAACAGCTCGTTCCATATGTTTATGAACGCAAAGCAGAATATGGCGGCTATCCCAGGGAGCGTGGTTGGCAGAACCACATGGATGATCGACTGGAATAGATTGCATCCGTCTATCTTGGCCGCTTCCTCCAGGCTTGCTGGAATCCTGTCGAAGAAGCTTCTTGCCATGATCGTACAGAACGCCACTACGGTTGCTATGTATATGGTGCTAAGTGATATGTGGTTGTCCACCAGCTTGAGCTTGGAGAACATCATGAAAAGGGGGACCATAAGCATGAACGATGGCACGGTTTGGGTGAAATACATGAGAATTTCAATCTTCCCCTTGAGCTTCTGGGCCCTGAGTCTTGAAAGGGCGAACCCACTGCATATCGCCACCGCCATTGCGCCTACGGATGCTACAAGTGTGACTTTGAGGGAGTTCAGGAAGTAGACTCCAAAGTTGCTGTAGGTGAAAAGCTTCTTGTACGCCGCAAACGATGGTTCCTTTGGCCAGTAGATGAGGGGCAGTGCATACAGCTCCTTTGCGCTTTTGAGGCTTGTTATGAATATCCAGAAAAGCGGCAGGATGGCCGCAAGAAGGAAGGCCGTGAGTATTATGACTCTGACTATTGCTCCTATTGTGTTCTTTGCTTTTCTTCCTGCCATCATATGTCGTCCTCCGTGGATTTCATCACCTTGAGGTAGATGATAGAGTAGAGAAGGAGGATCACCATGATGATGACTCCTATGGCCGAGCCTTGGCCGTAGTCATATTCCGTGAACACCTTTGTGACCATGTGGGATGCAAGGATGTTGGTGGAGTTGATTGGGCCTCCCTGCGTCATTGCATAGATGATGTCAGGGAAGTTGACGATCCACATCGTCCTTAGCAGGACGGTGCTGATGATCGTTGGCTTTATGTATGGTATGGTTACATAGAAGAGCTGCTGTATGCCTGTGCAGCCGTCTATGGTCGCAGCCTCGTAAAGTTCGTTTGGAACGGACTGAAGCGCCGCCAAAAGCATTATTCCAAAGTACGGCACTCCGTACCATACGTTGGTTATGATGACGCTCACCATTGCAACGCCTGGTTCGGACAGCCATCCTATATTGTTCTTTATAAGTCCTACCTTCATCAGAAGGTCGTTTATGACTCCAAACTGGCCGTTGAAGAGCCATGACCATATAAGGCCTATGGCAAAGCCGCAGAGAGCCCATGTGTAGAAGACGAAGCCGCAGTATATGCTTCTTCCCCTGAAAGGCTTTCTCAGCATCATGGCAAGCAGAAAACCAAGCAGGAATTGGAATATGAGGGAGAAGAACACCCATACGAATGTGTTTCTGAGGATTTGCCAGAAGCTTACGCTTGTGCTGGTGACTATCTTCTTGAAGTTCTCAAGTCCAATGTAGTGAATGTCATTCAGATTGAACAGATTGTAGTTCTGAAATGCCATCTGAACCCCTTTGACAAGGGGGTAGTATATAAAGATTCCTATGAAAAGAAGGGCAGGAATCATCATAATGATGTACCACTTGTTTTTTTTCACGGATCCTCCCTTTTGAAAACAGGGCTATGGGATTCCATAGCCCTGTTGGTGGTTCGCACCGTTTTACGACCGGTGCAGGTCTTCTTGTCAGTATCCCCAGAAATCCTTGAGGATCTTGATCGTTTCATCCACCGTAGCGTTGCCAAGAAGCATGTTCTGGACTGCTGTCATGTGAACTGTCTGGTACTCTGTGAAGCGTGGGTCTTCGAGAGGGAACTTGACGAAGATCGTGTTCTCGTCTGCCATTTCGTCCGCCCATTCCTTGTAGATGCCCATGCTGAACATGTCGCTCATTGAGTATGCATCCTTGTTGACTGGAAGTGCACCGTAGAACTCGCATATGCGTGCGTTGACCTCTGCTGAGATGAGGTACTTCACAAGTTCGAATGCTTCCTGCGGGTGCTTTGAGTTGGCTGCGACTGCAAGGCCTGCAAAGCCGTAGTCGAGGTATCTCTTTCCAGATGCACCTACTGGAATTGGGATTGCTGTGTACTGGGACTCGTCAAGTGCATCCTTGACTGAACCGACTGCGTCTGGGTCCTGGATGAGGAAAGGAGTAGTTCCGCTTATGAAGCCGTTGATCTGCTCTGCGTAGCCCCAGTTCACTGCATCGGATGGGCAGCAGTTCTTGAAGAGGTCGAGGTAGTCCTGCATGGCCTTTCTTCCACCTTCCGTTGCAAGGTAGAACTGTCCGTCCTTCGTGAGATAGAGGTTGTCCTCGTTTATGTCTGCGACTTCTGGGAGCATCATGATGTCAGTGGTCTTGCAAGGGCTTCCTTTGCCTCTGAGTGCGAATGCGTACTGACCGTTGCCCTGGGATGCGAGCTTTGCACATGCTGCGTAGAATTCATCGGTCGTCTTTGGATACTCGATTCCGTACTTCTCAAGGATATCGGTCCTGACCATGAGGGCCTTCACATAGAGGTACTGTGGCAGGAAGTAGGTTGCGTCTCCAATGGATGCGCCTGCAAGGAGTGCTGCGTCCACGAGCTGGTCCTTCGTGTTCCACTGTGCGACATAGTCGTCAAGGTTGAGAAGAAGGTTTCCATTGATGAGGGTTGCGACCGAGTTGTCTCTGATTTCGCATACGTCAACGTCCTGGCCTGCTGCAAGCATGGATGCAAGCTTTGTCTCAGCCTGCTCGTATGGTGGTGACACAAGTTCGACTTCAACGTTTGGATTCGCCGCCTCGAAGTTCTTGATGGCTTCCTGAAGCACGAGTGTTCTTTCCGGTGATGTCATGACCTCTACGAATGTGAGGTGGACCTTTTCGTTCTTCTCTGCCGCTGCCTGAGCGAAGAGAGGAGTCGCGAGAACCATTGCAACCAATGCGATGATGGCAATCTTTTTCATTTTTTCCTCCGATTTTGTTTTTGGACATGCAGACCGGCGGAAAGCCTCCTTGGCAATGCCTTTGCGCCTCCTTCGTTTTTCCCTAGCTTGCTTCTTTGGTCGCTTCGCCCGGGCTTTTGCTCTGGCAGTGCCTGTTCCGACTCCTCCTTGGTCGGCATCCCCTTTTTGTTGTAAGGATAACATGCCTTTTTGCCGTAGTGTTGGAAAAGTTTGTAAAAAGATTTCCTATGTCTGAACTTGCGGATATAATTGTCCATGACGAGGGTCTGTTCGGGACTCTTTGAGAAGTTTGTGAGGGTTCTATGAGGATTCTGTGCATTTCGGACACCACCAGCTCTTTGGCTTTCTCTTCGAACGTGAAGGACATATACAAGGATGTTGACTTGATAATCTCTTGCGGGGACCTTCCAATAGATTCCTATGACTATGTATCTACAATGCTCAGCCGAGACCTCTACTACGTATATGGAAACCACAATCTCAAGAACTTTAGGCGCGCCATGAGGCTCGAAGGGCCATCGATTGGTTTTGGAAATACTTACAGGATCATGGGCGAGGACGAGACTTCCAAGTTCTATGGATTTCTCATTGACGGCAAGTGCTGCAGGGACAAGCGCACGGGGCTCCTGATCGCCGGACTTGGCGGCAGCATGAGGTACAACGACGGGGACAGCCAATACACTGAGAAGCAGATGAAGTACCGTATATGGAAGCTCGTGCCGCAGCTTCTCTACAATAAGCGCCGGTATGGTCGCTACTTGGACATCCTTGTGACACATGCGCCTCCGTTTGGCTATGGAGACGGCCCGGACCTTTGCCACATGGGCTTTAGGTGCCTATTGCATTTCATTGACAAATACCAACCGCAATACCTTGTGCACGGACATATCCATTTGGATGACATGAACGCCCAACGGGTGAGGGAACGTGGCAATACGAAGATCGTGAACGTGTATTCATCCTATCTTTTGGACGACGAAACCCTTGGAGCCGGCTCCCTTCGCAAGGCCGGAGAGAAAACAACCGGAGGTCTATGACATGGCAGACAGAATGATAGTTTCAGGCGATTTCGACGAAGCCCGCCGAAGAGCCCAGATCCAGAAGGTCCTTTCCACGTTCCGTTGGAAGAACCCTGACCTCCTTTCCTTCTATGAGGTCACGAAGCTCATAAAACCGGATGCTCAGTTCTACAAGGGGATGCAGACCATCCCTGTCAAGAACATCATTGGTTCCGAGAACCGCTACCATGACTTCTCCGCTGCCTTCTACCCTAAGTCCCACATCCTACAGCACCGATGGGAGAGCATAGACGCAGCGCGCCTCGACGACATTCCACTTCCACCGATATCGGTCTACAAGCTTGGGGATTGGTATTTCGTGCGCGATGGCAACCACCGTGTCTCCGTTGCCAAGGCCAAGGGACAGGAGTTCATAGATGCCGAGGTCGTTGAGCTCTCCTCCAAGATCCCTCTTGAAGAGGGCATGACGATGAACGAGCTCAAGCGCCGTGTCGTGGCCTACGAACGCGAGAAGTTCATTGAGCAGTACCATCCCACATACCTTCCAATGGACAAGATCGTCTTCACGTCCCCTGGTTCCTATCCTGAGATGGTCAACCATATACTTGTCCACAAATACTATGCCAACGAGCACCTAGACAGGGAGTTGTCCTTTGAGGAAGGAGCCGTCAGCTGGTACGAGAACGTCTACCGCCCAATCGTGGACGCCCTTGACAAGGAGCACCTCAAGAAGCTCTTCCCCGGCTGCACCGAGGCCGATATCTACATGTGGCTTGTGCGCCGCTGGGACGAAATGAAACGGACCGATGCCTATGCGACCCAGGAAGCCGCCGCCCACGACATGAAGGAGAGCGAGGGGAAGAACAGGTTCAAGCGATGGTTTCTATACCTCCGCCAACGCCTCAGCCGCAAGTAGTTTGCACATACTCGGCGCATTTGCTGCGTTGCTGCACTCAGGCCGTGCATCATAGCACTGTCCTTCGTTTGCGCCTTGCAACTGCATCGACTCTGTGCAAACCCAAGGTCCTTGCTCTTTGCGCCCATAACTTCGTAAGTGAACAGGCCTGGTGTTGTCTCCATGGGGCCTACTGGGCTGTTTGGGCTCTTGAATACCGTTGAATTGTGAATGAAGTAGAGCGCTTTAGAGCGTTCCTGAGCATGCCTGATGGTTCCTGATAGTACCTGACCCGTACCTGAGTGTCACAAAACCTCCACCCTAGACCGTTTTAGATTGGCTGGACAGGCCAGAGCGGCTGGAACGGCTAGATTGACCAGAGTGGCTAGAGTGGCCAGTTCGCCCAGAATGGCTGAAGTTGCAGGACGAACTGGACGTGCAACCTGTACTTGTTTATTTGCCCCTTGTATGTTGATACATTTGTGTGAGATTGTCATTTTTGCTGATGATGTTAGGGTTCTTTTGTTTCTGTTCTTTTGTCTGGCACTGCCCTATAGGCAAGGTCTTCCACGAACACCATCATGCGGTTGTACAGTACTACATAGAAGAGTATGCCAAGCGTACTGCTTATTGCGCCCAAAAGTGCATATGCGTTGCGGCCTCGCAGTTTCAGCGCCAGCATTGCAACAAGACCTATCCACGTTATGATGCAAAGGACAATGGTTGCAATATGTTCGCGAAGCCATTTCTTCTTGAAGAAGGCTATCTTCTCTTTCAATGTAAAGGAGCTGTTGTCCAGTGCCGTGACAAGGTTGTTGTCTGCAGCTTCCTTGAAGTCCTCCGTTGCAATTCGCTCTCCGCTTATGATTTCGTTGATGCTTACGCCGAACTCCTTCGACAGCAGTGACAGCATTTCGACGTCTGGCATATAGTTGCCGTTCTCCCAACGAGAAATGGTTTTGTTGGTTACTCCCAGCTTCTCTCCAAGCTGTTCCTGCGTCATGTTTTTCTCTTTTCGCAGGGTGGCTATGAATTTTCCTATCTTCATCTGATTCATTTTCACATGCCTCCTACGAAGAGCATAGCAACGTTTTTGTAAAAACTCTTCCCCATAAACAGCGAATTCAGTGCCCATGAATGTCCATAAATTGGCAAAAGCTGGTTGAAACTCAATTACAAAAAAAGCCGCACCCAAACGAGTGCGGCTTTGAAAGTGGAGCTGATCGGGATCGAACCGACTACCTATTGAATGCCATTCAATCGCTCTAGCCAGGTGAGCTACAGCCCCAAAACAAGGTGATGATAAACAAATTGAAGTCCCAATGTCAATAATATGGTTAAGACAAGGAAAAGAACTAAGTGAAAGAAGATGGAAAGTTGCATCTTGGATACCCAATAAAGTTCAGACACCGTCTGAACTTTATTGGATCCTCTATATCGAGCTGCTTGAGATAGAGGACAAGGCTGAGGATGTTCTTAAGAAACCATATGATTTAGATGGCTCTTTACATTTTTCTCGGGGATAAACCTTTAGGAGGGCTGGAGATGCCTCGTGGAAGCGAAGAAGTCCTCGTCGAGGTAGTCGTTTCAGCATCCGTTTCATGTCCGAAATGACATGAAAACATCGGAAAACCGTTTTTCTAGGCAAAACCATGCACACAAACAGCGGAAACAAAGTCTTTTATGTCATCGTGCGTCGTCCTGTGGTGTGGAATCCACATACGGTTTCTCTTTTCCAATTTCCATCACCCTTACTTGAACTTTCCGTGAAGAAACAAAAAAGGGGAGAAATTCTTCAGAGGCTCATAGGAGTTTTCGGTTAAGACTAGGAAAAGAATGATGTGAAAAAGAGCAAGGCGAAGGAGTTTCCTTTGCCTCCTGCAGCAGCCAAGGAATACCTTCTGTTACACACAGCATGGAGGTAAGGCATGAAACGTGAATTCAAGGATATCGGTTTAGTGTTGGCTATGGCGGCTGCGGTTGTGGCCCTCTTTGTGGGGTGTGCGTCTGCAAGCAGCGTCCCTGTGGAGACTTTGGACTACAAGGTGGGGACGGATTTTCCTGTGGTGAAGGATTCCCAATACAAGGAGTCCATGACGGATACCGTTGTGCCCTATTTGGACAAGATTCGCAAAGTGGGGACCATAGCGGCGGCAGGCGATGGGCATCGTGTCTACTACGAGCAGTACGATGTGGAGGGCGAGAAGGGGACCGTCGTGATTCTCCATGGGTTCTCGGAGTTCATCGCAAAGTACAACGAGGTCATATACTACTTCCTGCAGGAAGGCTACGACGTGTTCATGATAGAGCATTTTGGCCATGGCTATTCGCAGCGTGCCGACAGCCTCAATGAGGACCTTTCCAAGATTCAGGTCAAGGAGTTCGATGTCTACACCGCAGACCTCAAACAGTTCCTTGATGAAGTGGTCCTTCCGCGCAAGGGAAACGGGGGTCTGTACCTCTTTGCACATTCAATGGGAGGTGGCATAGGTACACGCTTTCTGGAGGAGTATCCCGGCTACTTCGACAAGGCCGTGCTTACGTCTCCTATGATTGGCGTGCAGACCAATGGTGTGCCTGAGTTCCTTTCCAAGTTCATTGCAGGGAGCGCAGTGTTCTTTGGACAGGGCGACGGCTATGTCTTTGGACACAGCGCATGGGACGGCAACGATGGAGACTTCCTCAATTCGCCTGGCATCAGCTACCCTAGGTATCTATACTACAACGAACTGAGACGCTCGGACGACTACCACCAAACCTATGGCGCAACATGGTCATGGCTCAAATCCTCCCTCAGGGCCACCACCAAGATGGTCAAGGACTCTTCCAAGATAACCATTCCAACCATCCTCTTCCAGGCTGATGGTGATACGCTTGTCAGAAACGACAGGCAACTCAAACTAGCAGAGAAGGCTCCAAGCGTCCATGTGGTGTTCTGTCCCGATACCAAGCATGAAATCTTCAACAGTCCCGACGAGATCATAGCCCCATACTGGTCGCGCGTGTTCGAGTTCCTCTCTTCAAACGAAGAGTGAGAAGCGAGGGGTGATAAAAGTGTCCATGAAGTGTGGTGAGGTTTGGGCTTGTATCGTTCTCGACTCCCGCCACGCTCACCAGCACTACAAAAAGCGCACAATTTCATAGTGATGCAGAAAACGATTCAAAGAGCAAGGACTTTTCAGGATTCGACGTTATTTGAAAGTAAATCGAAGCTATTTGGATTGTATTCAAGGAAACGAGCGAAGGATAGTACTTGAGGTACAGCCTGAGCGACGTGACGCAGAAAACGATTCAAAGAGCAAGGATTTCAAAGCCGGCCTTGAAGGCGGGGGATGAGAACGCACTTTCGAAATCCGCAAGCTCGTGTTTCTCGATTGCCGGAAGCACGACTTGCCCAGACGAAAGCGCGTTGAGTGCTGGCTCGAACGGGCCGCAGCGGCTGCCAACTATCGTAAGTTCGTTCACCGGTATCTGGCTCAAGTCCAATGTGACGGGGGCTGCGAACGTGCTTTTGAGTACAATGATTCCTTTCTTCCTCACAAGACGGAATGCAGCCTCCATTCCGGAAGGATGGCCTGTAGCTTCTATTACCACTTCAAAACTCTCAGGTTCTGCGTGAAACAGGACATTGCCAAGTGGTTTGAAAACATCAAGTTTTTCAGAGTGCTTACCAACGACCGTGAGGTCTGCACCTGCTAGGTGCATCACGTTTGCGATGCACAGGGCAAGCCTTCCGTCGCCTACGATGGCAACCGGCGTTCCAGGCTTTATTTCGATCTGCTCCAGAATCTCGAAAGCGGCGGCCAAAGGCTCGGTGAACACAGCGACATCGGTCTTGAGAGAGTCTGGGACGATGTGCAGAAGGCTCGTCTTGAGGACCATGTATTGGGCGAAGCAGCCATCTTTGGAGAGCCCCGGCGTGTGGCGGTTGGAACAGTGGTGGGGACGGCCCGTGGTGCAGTAGAGACAATGACCGCAGTTTTCGTTGATTTCGCCCACTACCCGTTTGCCAATAAGGGCGGGGTCGTCGGAGCTTTCCACGATGCCAACGAACTCGTGGCCCATGACGCCTTTGAAGTCAGGCCTGTAGCCCTTGAGGATTTCCTTGTCAGTACTGCACACCGCAGCAAGAAGAACCCTTATGAGACTTTGGCCTTCGCCTGGAGTTGGAACTGGAAGGTCATCACGATAGATTGCCTTCTTGCCGTCGAAGTAGATTCCTTCCATAAGCTTCGTTTCACTGACAGATTCCATACGCGCCTCTCTTTGATGATTCTCCACCATCCCGACATCCAAATCAACCAAATTGCTAGCAGATTCTTGGCAAAAAGCAGCCAAACAGGGATAATTCCAACGAAACGAGCTCCCTGTGGATAGGAAGGCTTTTGGAGGTGCATGTGGTAATACTTCTTGGTGGCAGCAGCCATGTTGGAAAGACGTTGGTGGCACAGAAGCTCATGGAAAGGCTTGGTTTCCCTTATATCTCGCTCGACCACCTCAAGATGGGATTCATCCGCAGCGGCATGACGACGCTCACCGTCAACGACGACTGGAAGATGCGCTACTGGATGTGGCCGTTCGTCGCAGAAATCGTCAAGACCGCCATTGAAAACCATCAGAACCTCATCGTAGAAGGCTGCTACATCCCACACAACTGGATGGATAGTTTCACAGCACAATTCGATAGTCCAAAACCCTACGACTCCATACCTCCAACGACTAACAACCCTGAATCAGGCATTTGTTCAACTGACTACATGTCCAATATCCGCAGTGCTTTCATCGTCATGAGCCGTAGCTACATAGAACAGCACTTCGACTTGATAAAGGACTATGCCAATATCATTGAGAAGCGTCTTGACGACAGCGGCCTTGACATGGAACGTCTTGTGATGTGCAGCGAAGGCTTCAAGGAGGACTGCATTGCCAACGGATCCCCTATTGTGGAGATAGGTGAAAACGAGGATGAAACCTACGATGTTGACAGTCTCGTTTCTCGTGTGTTGAAAGCTCTTGAACTTTGAAATCCTTCTCTTTGAATCGTCTTCTGCGTCACATCGCTTAAGCTGTGCGTCCCAGTGGCTCAACTACACCCATTAAGCTTACAACTTTCACAATGCTCACCACACCCACCAGGTCGACAATGCTCACAACCGCTACAAATCACCTACAAAAAAACTACAAAGCAACATAGACCTGCGTATCTAACCTGAAGAGGTTTTCTTCTTTTTGTCGAATTTTGGGCTTCAATGAAGAAAACTTTCTTCATAAACCTGCATTTTTTTCGTTTGCGGAAGAAATATCCACTTCTCATACCTTTTCCATCGTTACGAGCAATCTCCCTCTTCCTCTCATAGTTGTGCGCTTTTTGTAGTGCTGGTGAGTTTGGTGTGAGTGAGGTTGGCATGGTGGGTGTGGTGTGCAAGGTGAGCGTGGTGAGCATTATGAGTGTGGTTTAAAAGGTCGCTACATGGTTGAGTTCTGTCGTCTTCCAGTTGTTTCCCGCCTTCTTTCAACCTCCTTCAATTGTCTTGTGCCGCATAAACCACTATACTCTCAAAGTAGGAGGTGCCAATGCTCACCGATATTCTAGAAAGCAAGAAAGCCCTGTTCGCAGATGGCGTACAGACCATCCTCAGAGGACAGGAGAACAGGTCACGTTCCGTGGGATTCCTCAAGGGAAACCTTGTCCGCAACCTAAGGGCGGAGACCAGAGGTATAAACGCACGTGTGTGCAAGAACGGGGTCTATGGATTCGCGTCCATGGCCGAGTATTCGTCGGCTGCAGCCGATTCAGTCATTGCAGAAGCGACAAGGAACGCATTGTTCCTGGATTCACATGCACCAAAGAACAAGCCAATGGCCAAATCGTATGGACAGGGTTTGGTACCACTCAACCGCAACATCGTGGACTTCGAGCAGAAGAGGATTATAGACGCCTGCAAGCGCATAGACGACCACGTAGCCTCAAAGTACCCAGACCTCACCAGCCGCATGGTCGTGTACTCAGAGGATTCCATGGACAAGGTCATCTATACGTCCGACGCCCACGACGGACACATCACAAGCCCAAGATGCTACATCTATGTGTTCCTCAATTCCGTTACGAAGGACGGAGTTCCAATCGAGCTATTCAAGGCCTTTGGCGGAGCGGGAAGCTTCGAAGACCACTTCAAGGACGTTGAATGGATGTACAAGGACATCGATGCCCTGTACAAGATGCTTATGGACAAAAAAGAGGGTGTCTATGCACAGGCAGGCTATAAAACGGTCGTCCTTGGCGGAGAGCTCTCAGGAATGCTCGCCCACGAGGCGGTTGGACACACAGTTGAGGCGGACCTCGTGATGGGAGGATCAGTTGCAAGCAAGCTCCTCAACCAAAAGGTTGCATCGGATCTTGTAAGCATGGTGGACTACGCCCACACGGCCTTGGGAAAGGAAGCTCCACTTCCAGTCTATATGGATGACGAAGGCACGAAGGCAGAGGATGCACTTCTCATTGAAAACGGAATCCTCAAAGGCTATATGCACAACCGCGAATCGGCGGACCACTACGAAGTCAAGCCACTTGGAAACGCAAGGGGCTGGTCGTTCAGCGACGAACCTCTCATAAGAATGAGGAACACAGCTGTGCTTCCAGGCAAGGACAAGCTTGAGGACATGATAGCATCGGTCGATGACGGCTACTATCTTCTCTCCACCGGCAACGGACAGGCTGACCTTACGGGCGAGTTCATGTTTGGAATCAACATGGGCTACGAGATAAAGAACGGAAAGCTTGGCCGTGCAATACTTGACACCACCGTTACAGGAGTTGCGTTCGACATGCTCAAGACCGTGGACATGGTGTCCGACAACGTGCTTTGGTCGTCAAGCGGATTCTGCGGAAAGAAGCAGCCAATGCCGGTTGGACTCGGCGGACCGCAGCTCAGATGCAAGATCATGATTGGTGGAAGGTAAGGAGGTCTTTAAATGAAGGAAATAAGAAAAACAGCAGAATACATCCAGAACCTTCTGAACGAAAGCAAAGTTGATAAATACGCATTCGCGCTCCATGAAAAGGAGACAAGGGAGTTCAATGCAGACCTTGGCGACTTCTCCCTCTTCAGGACCGTCTTTGGCAACAACGCAGCCGTCACCGTCTACAACGACAACAAGATGGGCACAAAGGCCGGCAATGACTTCAGCGACGAAGCACTCAAGACAACTGTTGACGAAGCCGTCCTTTCAGCCAAGTCCGCAGTCGAGGACCCCGCCTACGACATAGCTGAAAAGCAGCCCTCCGAGGTCTTCCACTACGGCTGCTATGAGCCTGACATTGAAAAGTTCTTCTCCCGCGTGGAGGAGCTTCTTTCAGACATCAAGGCCCAGTATCCAAAGGTCAAGATACTCAACGTCTTTGCATCCCACACCAAGGACCATGCCCTGTACATGAACTCCAACGGGACGGACTTCGAGGACTTTGGCGGCAGCTATTCGGTCAGCATCGAGTTCTCTGGCAACGATGGCGAGAAGACCACAGGCCTAGACTATGCCGATGTCACAACCGCCAACCTTGACAAGCCTTTCATAGACCTTGGCAGCTTCAGGGTCCACCTTGAAAGCGCACAGAACCAACTCAACCTCACATCGTTCGAGGGCAAGTTCGAAGGCACCGTCCTCTTCACTCCCGACTGCTTTGCCCAGTTCGTCGCCTATACGCTGAACAACTATGTTTCATCGTCCGTGATTCTTGACGGCACAAGCCTGTGGTTGGACAAGATTGGGCAGCAGGTTGCAGACCCACGCATCACAATCTCCATGAATTCGTCGGACCCACGCATTGTGGAAGGCGAAACCTACACCGCAGACGGCTACAGGACCCAGGACGTGGACATCATCAAGGACGGCGTCCTCAAGAACCACCTCATTGGACTGTACCTTGCCAACAAGACGGGCCGCCCGGTCACGAAGAACACCAGCTCCGACATCGTCATAGCCCCAGGCAATGATTCCTATGCCGATATCGTTGCGTCCATCGACCGTGGTCTTCTCGTAGGAGGTTTCTCCGGTGGACAGCCAGGAACAAACGGTGAGTTCTCAGGCGTAGCCAAGAACAGCTACTACATAGAGAACGGCCAAATCAAAGGCGCTGTGAGTGAGACCATGATAAACGGCAACCTTGGCGACATGCTCAAGAACGTGAAGGCGATTTCCAAGGAAGTCGTCTGCGACGGATCCATGGTTATCCCTTACGTGGCGGTCAATGGCATAGTAATAAGTTCAAAGTAGTCTTCTTGGTCTTTGCGCGCATTACTGCGTCAGTTCAGGCACAGCCGTACAGAAAAGTACTGTCTGTGCCTTTCTTTCTTGTACTGCATCGCAAATCCCTGCGAAGCGAGCTTCTTGGTCTTTGAGTCGTCTTCTACGTCACTGCACTCGGGCTGTACAGCATAGTACTATCCCTCGTTAGTGTCCTTGAATACGGCTCAAATCCCTGCGAAGCGAGCTTCTTGGTCTTTTGATGTCATCCGTTGTCGATGCACTCAAGCCGTGCAGATAGCACTGTCTTTCGCTGTCTCCTAGGCTGACGTCAGAATTCCTGCGAAGTGGGTTTCTAAACTGTCTTGACGAAAAAAACATGTTCCGTTATTTTGCAGTGTACTACACAATAAAACGTAGTGCGCTACATTTTTTATGCGCAAATCATATTCAGACGGAGGCAGGTGATGCCAAAGGAAACACAAGGAAAGCCGAGAAAACGGATAGGCTTCCTGATAAAGCTTGTGAACGACAAGCTAAAGGCCGGTGCAGATGCAGACCTCATGGGACATGACCTTACGTTCACGCAGAGCAGAGTGCTTAGGATAATAAAGAACAACGGAGGGGAGGCGACCCAGAAGCAGATAGAGGACTTCCTTGAAGTTGCGCACCCAACTGTCGTTGGGATAATCGCAAGGCTCAAGGACAAGGGCTTCATAGAATGCAGGGTCTCGCCGCAGGACAAGCGTAACAGAGTCATAAGCACCACAGCAAAGGCAGACGAGACCATGGACTCTATGTGCAGGTTCATAGACAGGAACGAATCCAAGATGCTGAAGGGAATTTCAAAGGAAAGGGAGGAGGAGCTGGAACGCACGCTCCTTCAAATACTTGGAAACCTGGATGACATGAAGGAGGAGAGGAAGAATGAGCAATAGACAAGGTACTTTGAAGACACTCTCCAAAAGCGTAAGGGGCAACAGGGCTGTATCCGTTGCAACGGTGTTCTGCTCAATGGCCGAGGTCGTGTTCGAAATCGTCATTCCAATATGCATGTCCAACCTTCTGGACAAGGGGATCCAGAGTGGAGACATGTCCGCAGTATGGAGGTATGGAGCAGAGCTGCTTGGCCTTGCCGCACTGGCCATGACGACTGGAATACTTGCAGCCCGCATAGGGGCACGGGCATCTGTTGGGCTTGCCGCGAACCTTAGGGAGGACATGTACAGGAACGTCCAGACATTCTCGTTCTCAAACATAGACAAGTTCTCCACATCATCCATAGTGACTCGCCTGACCACAGACGTCACCAATGTGCAGAATGCATATCAAATGATGCTGAGAATAGCCGTGAGAGGTCCTGCGATGCTCGTCTTTGCAATGATAGTGTCGTTCAGGATAAGCCCTGACATATCAAGGATATTCCTCATTGCCATTCCGGTCCTTGGAATACCGCTTGCCCTCATCTCCAAGGGCGTGCACCCAATATTCACAAAGGTGTTCAGAACCTATGACAAGCTCAACAACATAGTCCAGGAGAACGTAAGGGGCATAAGGGTGGTCAAGTCATTCAATCAGGAACAGCACGAGATAGACAAGTTCCATAGTGTAAGCGAGGACATACGAAGCAACTTCACGAAAGCCGAGAAGATCCTTGCCTTCAACAGCCCCCTCATGCAGCTGTGCATGTATACCTGCATGATCCTCATATCGTGGTTTGGTGCCAAAGCCATAGTCGCAAGCGGAAACGACGCCGCCCTTGGATTGACCACAGGGAACCTGACGGCCCTTTCCACATATGCAACGCAAATCCTCATGAGTCTCATGATGCTTTCCATGGTGTTCTCAATGATAATCATCTCGCAGGCATCGGCCCGTAGGATAGCGGAGATCCTCAATGAGAAGACCGATATCTCAAATCCAAGCAGTCCCGTGATGGAGGTGAAGGATGGAAGCATAGACTTCGACCATGTGGATTTCGTGTATGCGTCCAAGGCCGACAAGAAGGTTCTGTCCAACATAGATGTCCACATCAAGTCCGGCGAGACCATTGGAATCATTGGTGGCACCGGTTCTTCCAAGACCTCCCTCGTGCAGCTCATCCCAAGGCTCTACGATGTTACAGGCGGCAGCCTCTCCCTTGGCGGTGTGAACGTGAAGGACTATGACCTTGAAGTGCTCAGAAGCTCCGTGGCCATGGTTCTTCAGAAGAACGAGCTGTTCTCCGGAACCATAAAGGAGAACCTCCGTTGGGGCAACGAGGACGCTACGGACGAGCAGCTTGAACAGGCCTGTAGGCTCGCCTGCGCCCACGAGTTCATAAGCGCCATGCCAAATGGCTACGATACCTACATAGAGCAGGGAGGGGTGAATGTGTCGGGAGGTCAGAAGCAAAGGCTGTGCATAGCAAGGGCTTTGCTCTCACAGCCAAAGGTCCTCATTCTGGACGACTCCACAAGCGCGGTCGACACCCACACCGATGCACTCATCCAAAAGGCGTTGTCTCAGTACATGCCACAGACGACCAAGCTCGTCATAGCCCAAAGAATAAGCTCCGTACAGAACGCAGACAGGATAATCGTCATGGACGATGGATGCATCAATGCAATTGGAAAGCATGATGAACTTCTGAAGTCCTGCGAAATCTACAGAGAAGTGTACGAATCCCAGCAGAAGGGGGACTCCAAGGAATGAACAAAAGAAAAGATACAACCAAGGATTCAACGATGGATGCAATGAAGAAGCCAATGCCAAGGATGGACTTCAAGACCCTCAAAAGACTCTTCTCCTATATGAAGCCGTACAAGAGCACCCTCTTAACGGTGCTTGTGTGCATCATACTCAGTGCAGGGGCAGGCGCTGCCTCCGCAATGTTCCTGCAGGTCCTCATAGACTCCTACATAGAGCCTTTGGTGATGTCCCAGAACCCTGTGTTCACCGGACTTTTGAAGGCTTTGTGCATGATTGGAGGCATTTATCTCATTGGAGTCGTCACGACTTTCATCTACACCAGAAGCATGGTTACGGTGGCCCAAGGGACACTCAAGAGCATAAGAGACGAAATGTTCGAGAAGATGCAGAGCCTTCCCATAAGCTATTTCGACACCCATACCCACGGCGAGATAATGAGCCTTTATACGAACGACTCCGACACTCTGCGTCAGATGATAGCCCAGGCGATGGCTCATCTTGTGTCATCGGCCTTCACATTGGTGGCCGTCTTCTTCTGCATGCTCTATGAAAGCGTGGGGCTTACTTTGCTCGTGTGCCTTGTTGTGTTCGTCGTCATGAAGTTTGTGAAGGTCTTCGTTTCCCGCATTGGGAGGTACTCCATGGCCCAGCAGACGCTTCTTGCCACTCTCAACGGCTATGTGGAGGAGATGGTCAACGGCCAAAAGGTCGTGAAGGTCTTCTGCCACGAGAAGGAGAACTACGAAGGGCTTGAGAAACGCAACAGAGACTGGGCCTACAACGCATACAGGACAAACGGCATGGCGAACTCCATAATGCCAATGATGAACTCTGTGAGATACATCACATGTGTGTTCATCGCCGTAGTGGGTGGCTACATGGCAGTAGCAGGAACCCCAAATCTGGGGCTTACGGGCATGAACACCCTGTCCCTTGGAATGATAGCGTCGTTTCTGACCCTTTCAGGGAATTTCATAAACCCAATCTCCCAAATGTCCAACCAATTCAATTCCATAGTCGTTGCCCTTGCCGGCGCTTCAAGGATCTTTGCGTTCATGGACGAAAAGCCTGAGGACGACGACGGCTATGTGACGCTTGTCAACGCAAGGGAGAACGAGGACGGCACTTTGGAGGAGGTTCCCCAGCGTACAGGCATTTGGGCCTGGAAACATCCCCATGGAGATGGCTCTCTCTCCTACACCAAGCTCGAAGGCCGCATAGTGTTCGACCACGTGGACTTCTCCTACATCCCCGGCAAGGAGGTCCTGCACGACATAACCCTCTATGCAAACCCTGGCCAGAAGATCGCCTTCGTGGGTGCCACCGGAGCGGGGAAGACCACGATAACCAACCTGATCAACCGCTTCTACGACATCGCAGACGGCAAGATCCGCTACGACGGCATCAACATAAACAAGATGAGGAAAGCCGACCTCAGACGTTCCCTTGGAATAGTCCTGCAGGACGTGAACCTCTTTACGGGAACCGTCATGGAGAACATTCGCTACGGCAACCCAAACGCTACGGACGAACAGTGCATAGCAGCTGCAAAGCTTGCCAACGCGCACAACTTCATAACCATGCTTCCACAGGGCTACGACACCGTCCTCAAGGGCGATGGCAGCGGACTTTCCCAAGGCCAGAGACAGCTCCTTTCAATAGCCAGGGCCGCAGTGTCCAATCCGCCGGTCATGATCCTTGACGAGGCCACATCCTCCATAGACACCCGCACGGAAGCCCTTGTGCAAAGCGGAATGGACCACCTAATGGACGGCCGCACAGTGTTCGTCATAGCCCACAGGCTCTCCACCGTGCAGAATTCGGACGTGATAATGGTCCTGGACCACGGACGCATAATCGAACGAGGCAGCCACGACGAGCTCATAGCCCAGGGTGGGGTCTACCACGACCTGTACATGGGATCCTTCGAGCTTGAGTAGGCTTGAGTAGGCCAATGCCGTAGACCGATGTTGTTTGACAATCATCGCCCATACGTGTATCTTGTATCCTAACGTACAAATCTAGAGAGGTCAGAAAATGTATTCACTCATAATGGCTATGGGAACAGCTGCAACGACATCCTCAACGACAGGCAGCACGCAGGGTTCCATGTTCACGACGCTCATCACCTTTGGTGTCATCATCCTCATATTCTACTTCCTCATCATCAGACCGCAGAAGAAGAGGGACAAGGAAGCCAAGGACATGCTCGCATCCATGAAGAAGGGCGACAAGATCGTCACGATTGGTGGAATCAGAGGAACCGTTGCCGTCGTCAAGGAAAGCACCGTCATCGTAAAGGTGGATGACAACGCAAGGATCGAGTTCAGCAAGAACGCAATCTCCCAGATCCTTGACAAGAAGCCAGAGACCGCCGCTTCCTCCAAGAAGGAGAAGGCAGACAAGGTCGAGAAGGTCGAAAAGCCGGCCGAGGTCGAGGCTCCAAAGGTTGAGGCCGCTTCTGAAGCAGCTGCAACAGAGTCCAACGAGTCTCAGGAGAAGAAGGACTGATTAAGGTCTTATCCCTATACTCATATAGAGATGCGTAGAGAACTCCCCTTTGCAAGGCAGCGTCCTGGCAGGGGAGTTTCTTTTAGGAGGTGTTCCTTGAAGGTTGTAAGAGGCGAGGTCCTTGGATTCTGCTTTGGTGTGTCCAATACGATGAACATGGCCTTGGAATGCCTTAGAATCGCAGAGCGCAAAGGGCTTCCGTGCTACAGCATAGGGGACCTCATCCACAACAAGGACGTTGTCGACTATTTCAATGAGAAGGGGCTGCGCGTCATAAAGGATTCCGATGAGGCACCTGCAGGAGTCGCCCTAATCCGCGCCCACGGAATACCTGATGCAGACAAACGGACTTTCAAAGACGCAGGGTTCGAGCTTCTTGACTCAACATGCCCAACGGTGCTCAAGGGTGCAAATGCCATAAGGACGGCTGCCTCCCAGGGCAGGAACATAATAGTTCTGGGATTTGCGGGCCACGCCGAGACGCTTGGACTGCAGGGGGTCGAGGTAGAAGAGGTGGTAGTAGCGAAGACCCATCTCATAACGTCCGTGGAAGATGCAGAGCGTTTTGTGAAGTCCAACACTTTGGACGACGGCGACCCTGTCTTCGTCGTCACCCAAACGACGTTCCCAAGGGATGTGTACGAAAAGATCGCCGCCATTCTCAAAGGCCGTTTCAAGGATATCGGTTTTGGAAATGTCCCGTGCCCTGCTTGCAAGAGAAGGATCGACGATGCGGTGTCTACTGCCCTCAAGTGCGATGCCGCGGTGGTCGTAGGTGGTGCGGACAGTGCAAACACCAGGAACCTTGCAAACGAGGTAAGGAAGACGGGAAGGCCGGTTTTCTTCGTGGAGAACGCTGCGGGTCTTGACGATGATGCGTTGTCAAAGATGGCCCAATATGGTTCTGTAGCGCTTCTTTCAGGGTCGTCCACTCCAATGTGGGTCATAGAAGAGGTCGAAGCAAGGCTCAAGGAGCTTTGACCGGCATCTGGTCCTTGCCTGCTTTGCGGTTATTGAAAAAACACATGCCATTGGTTTACAATGAAGGCAACGCCAATGGCTTTGTATAAGGAGATTGCAAATGACGGAAAAAATCTATCAGGATGAAAAGCTCAAGATGATAAGACACTCCATGGCCCATGTCATGGCAGAGGCTGTGCTTGAGATGTTTCCTACCGCCCAGATAGCGATAGGGCCTGCCATAGAAAATGGTTTCTACTATGATTTCGAACTTCCAAGGAACCTCACGCCTGAGGACCTGGACACTATAACACAGAAGATGAAGGACATCATTGCGCAGAACAAGGAGTTCAAGCGCATAGAGGTCACCCGCGCACAGGCCGCCGAGATGTTCAAGGACCAGAAGTTCAAGCTTGAGCTTCTCGAAGCCATCCCTGAAGGCGAGACCGTCACAGTCTACAACCAGGGCAACTTCACAGACCTTTGCAGAGGCCCGCACGTTGCATCCACAAAGGAGCTTAGGGCGGATTCCTTCAAGCTCCTCAACATTGCCGGCGCATACTGGCGTGGAGACGAGCACAACCAGATGCTCACAAGGATCTACGGAACCGCCTTCACCAATCCAAAGGACCTGAGGGCATACCTTCAGTACCTGGAGGACGTGGAGAAGCGCGACCACAGAAGGCTTGGAAAGGAGCTCGATCTGTTCAGCCTCCACGAGGAGGCCGGTCCGGGTCTTGTCTACTGGCATCCAAGGGGAGCACGCGTAAGGCAGCTCATCGAGAACTTCTGGCGCGAAGAGCACTACAAGAACGGCTACGAGATGGTCTACACCCCACACGTTGGAAAGAGCTGGCTGTGGGAGACGTCCGGACACCTTGGTTTCTACAAGGACAGCATGTACCCTCCAATGGAGATGGACAAGGCCGACTACTATGCAAAGCCAATGAACTGCCCGTTCCACATCATGATCTATCAGAACAGCAAGAAGAGCTACAGAGACCTTCCTTGCCGCTGGGCAGAGCTTGGAACCGTCTATAGATACGAGAAGGCAGGAGCCCTCCATGGACTTATGCGTGTGCGTGGGTTCACTCAGGACGATGCGCATCTCTTCGTCACACCAGACCAGATGGACGAGGAGATAATCGAGGTCCTTAGGTTCTCCCTCTACATGCTCCATTCGTTCGGGTTCCAGGACATCCACGCATACATCTCAACAAAGCCGGAGAAATCCGTTGGAGAACCTGAGAAGTGGGAGGCTGCAACCGCAGCCCTCAAGAAGGCTGTTGAGAAGGAAGGCCTTTCATACGACATAGACGAAGGCGGCGGAGCCTTCTATGGTCCAAAGATCGACCTCAAGATAAAGGACGCAATTGGAAGGGAGTGGCAGCTTTCGACGGTTCAGTTCGACTTCAATCTGCCAGAGCGTTTCAAACTCACGTTCGTTGACAAGGACGGCGTCGAGAAGAGGCCTTACATGATCCACAGAGCCCTCCTTGGTTCCATAGAGCGTTTCTTTGGAGTCCTCCTGGAGCACTATGCCGGGGCTTTCCCACCATGGCTTGCTCCTGAGCAGATCAGGATCGTTCCGGTTGGTGACAGGTTCTTCGACTATGCAAAGAAGCTTGAAAAGACCTTCAAGGAAGCAGGCCTTAGAGCCAGTGCAGACCTTTCCGACGAAAGGATGAACAACAAGATAAGGCTTGCCGCCAACATGAAGATTCCATACACGGTGATCGTTGGCGAGAAGGAAGAGGCAGGAAACCTGGTCTCCGTCCGCTACCGCGGTGGAAAGCAGGTCAATGGTCTTGAAATTCAGGCCTTCATAGACGAAATCAACAAGATGGTTGCAGACAAGGCTCAGCTCTAAGCTGGGCCTTTGGCTGCTGTGAAAGGGGGAGAACTTGCATGTATGTGCAAGTTCTTCTTGTATTGATACTTACACTGACGTGCATTCGATGCGATTGGAACTTTTATGACACAGAGGGAACGCAAGGCATTCGACGCTCTTGAGGAGCTTGATAGAAGATCTGTTTTGATAGGGCATATAAGCGCCGTTCTTGGCTATGACTTCGAAACCGTCATGAGCAAAAAGGGCGGAGACGAGAGGGCCAGCCAAATGGCGTTCCTCTCATCCATGGACCACGAGATATCTTCAAGCGAAAGGATGCGTGAGCTCCTTGAAGAGCTTTCCAACATGAAGGACGCCACGGACGAGCAGAAGGCCCTCGTAAGGGTTCGAAGGAAGGCATACGAAAGAAGCGCATCCCTTCCCCAGAAGCTTGTAGAGGACCTGTCCAGCGCCTCCAACAGCTGTCAGAACCAGTGGTTCGATGCCCGCAAGTCAGGGGATTTCAAATCCTTCGCCCCGTATCTCGAAAGGCTTGTCGAACTCACCAAGGAGGAGGCCCACCTTACAAGCAAGGGACGCAGCCTCTACGACACCCTTCTGGACAAGTACGACATGGGCTTCGACTCCGCCCAGATAGAGACTCTGTTCAGTGGCATGGAAAAGACCATAAAGGCTGTGATGGACGAGGTCAAGGGCTCTTCCAAGACCGTATCCCCCAAGGATGAGGCGTTTCTGTACGAGCACTACGACATTGAAAAGCAGAAGCAGTTCTCAAGGCAGGTCCTTGAGGACATGGGCTTTGAGTTCGACAGGGGCTCGATAGGGGAGGTTGCACATCCTTTCACTTCCACAGTTGGCTGCGACGACATTCGAATAACCACAAGGTTCGAAGACCCAAACGTGACATCCCAGCTTTTGACAATAGTCCACGAAGGAGGACATGCCATCTACGAGATGGGCGCCAACTCCGGTTGGATAAAGGGGACGTCCCTTGGATGCGGCGTGAACATGGCGTTCCACGAAAGCCAAAGCAGGCTTTGGGAGAACCTTGTCGCCCGCAGCCCTGAGTTCTGGGAGCACTACCTTCCAATCTTCTGCGATATGTTCCCAACCCAGACCAAGGGCGTGAAGTTCGATGCCTTCATGAGAGCTGTGAACAACGTGAAGATCGATGACGTGAGGGTCAATGCAGACGAAGTCACATACGGGCTTCATATAATCCTAAGGTTCAGGCTGGAGAAAGCCCTCTTCGATGGAGACCTCAAGGTTGGGGACCTGCCGCAGGCATGGGACGAGATGTCCCTCAAGCTTTTGGGGAAGAAGCCTGACAACATCCAAAGCGGAGTCCTTCAGGATGTACATTGGCCGGGCGGAATGTTCGGATACTTCCCTTCCTATGCGCTTGGCAATCTCATAAACGCCCATCTTTGGCACTACATGGAAAAGGACTTTGACGTGAAGGATGCCGTGAAACAGGGCAACCTCGTTGAAATAAAGGAGTACCTTTCAAAGAGGTACTATCGTTTTGGAGCCGTCTACCCTGCAAACGAACTTATTGAGAAAGGCTCTGGCCATGCGCTTGACGCCTCCCATTTCGATAGGTATCTAAAGGACAAGTACAAGGCCCTTTTTGGCTGAGCCCAAGACCCTCCGGAGCCTAAACAAGGGTTCTGGCAATGCAAAAACAAAGGAGGCTGATATGAATCTTCCAAACAAACTCACCGTCACAAGACTTGTCATTGCACCGTTCTTCTTCCTGTTCTTCTTCGTTCCAGATGTCTTTGGAACCTTCCCCCCTGTGGCCTACAGCATCGTTCTTGTCCTCATGTACGGGGTCATGGAGCTTACGGACCTCCTGGACGGCCAAATAGCAAGAAGAAGGAACCTTGTGTCCGACCTTGGGAAGGTCATGGATCCATTTGCGGATGTCATAAGCCACCTTACGTTCTTCACCTGCTTCCTTGCAAGCGGCATCATGCCTGTGTGGGCGTTCGTCCTCATAATGTGGCGCGAGTTCAGCCAGTCGTTCACCCGCATGCTCATGATGGGCAAGGGCAAAGCCATGGCCGCCAACATCTTTGGAAAGGCCAAGACCTGCCTATACGCACTTTGCAGCGTACTTGGAATAGCCTTTAGGGTGTGCTCAATGCTTGCTCTCGATGCCTCTGCGCTTGCAACGTTCAAGACCGTACTCACCGTACTCTTCGCACTTGCCGCATTCGCATCCGTGGCATCCTATCTCATATACGTGAAGGCCATCGTCAAGAGCGGAGCCCTCCACGATATGACCCGCTAAGGTATTCGTACACGAAGGGCTGCACGGTCGCACGCACTGTGTCCCAGTCACCATTGGCCGCCGCACCACGCACCATGGCCGACGAGATATACCTATCTCCAAGCCTTTTCCTCTCCGCAACCTTTAGACCGATTCCTCTGTCTCTGCATTGCTGACGCAGTGCGTTGAGGTGCATCTCGGACATTTCATCCCTGGGCTCGTCTCCTGCGAACATGTTTGTGATCCCCAAACCTGGAAGTATCACCTGGCACAGCAGCTTGGAGTTGAGGATTGCATAGGAATGCGCCCGGCTTCGCTCGACCGTGCTCCACTGAGATGGAAAATCGTCCCTTCCTATTATATAAGGGCCTCCCGGCAGGACCAGAACGTTTGGAATGCCATGTGCGCACATTTGGGTCTGCTCCAACCTGTCCTTGAACGGAATCTCGATGTTCGAGTTCTCGTGGTTGCCAAGGCTTCCTGAGTCCGTTTTGCCTTCTATCACGAACACTACGACTCCGCGGCTTCTCTTGGAAGCTATCTCCATTATGTATCTGTGCCCCAGCGTACAGGGGTTTGCGTTGAATATGATGCATGAAACGCCATCTGTGACGCCAAACCTTTCCTCTATGGCAGAGCGCGTCTTGGAAAGCCAGGATTCAAGGACATCGGTCTTGGGTTGTATTGCGTTCATGTACTGTAGGGTTTCGTTGTCAGGTTGCATGCGTGAAGGATAGCATTTCGCGTGCGTTTGGGGTAGATTGTTGCGTGGAAGCGTAAGGCTTCTCTGTGGAGGACGACATGGACGGCGTTTTTGAGAAGTGTAGGCGTGAAGGGAAGGTCTTGGTCTTTGGACATCGTGGATACAGTCAGCTGTACCCTGAGAACACCATGGTTTCGTTCGACAACTGTGCAAAGAATCCCAGTGTGGATGGCGTTGAGCTTGACGTGCACCTTTGCAAGTCCGGCGAGGTTGTGGTTGCTCATGACTTCTCCCTCAAGAGGACTGCGGGGATGGATAGAGAGATAGAGGATTTTACATGGGACGAGCTAAGTCGTGTGGATGTTGGCTCCTTCAAGGGCCCTTCTTTTTCCGATGCGCGCATTCCTTTGCTTGAAGATCTTCTTGGCACATACGGCGACCGCTTCATATACGATATAGAACTCAAGGTGAAGGCCGGCAAGGTAAACCCTGAGCTTTGCAGAAAGACCTTTGAAGTAATCCGTCGCTGCGGAGTGGAGAAGAGCGTGCTGGTTTCGTCCTTCAATCCATTTGCGTTGAGGCGGTTTGGATCGGTGTGCGGACGCAGCATCCCTCGTGCCGATATCTTTTGCCATGCAGACGACGTTCCTAAGGCCCTTTGGAACGGAGCAGGTCATATCGTGAGTCGCAGCTCCTATCTCAAACCTGAGTACAAGCAGGTTTCGTCTTCATATCTGGATAAGGTTCACGGAATGCCGGTTGTGTGCTGGACAGTGAACACCGTTGAGGATGCAAGGCGTCTTGTGTCTCTCAACGAAGGCCCCAAGGGAATGCGCGTGTACGGTCTTATAGGCAATGATCCATGTCTTTTGGCCAATGCCGTGAATAGTGAAAAATAGGGCCAAAAGAGGCTTGAAAGAGGTTTTTGAACTTCCTTGAAAAAATTTTAAAAAAAGTGTTGACACTTTTGGTGCGAATCGAGTATGTTACTCAAGCGCGCTCCAATTGAGCGAGCGCTGCAACAGATTTTTACAGAGATATTAGAGAAGAGAAGGTTAAGAAATTAGTTTGCAACGATTGCATTTTTGCCGTTGGTTGCAAGCTCCAATTTTGGAAGCATGAGGGCTTCCTAGTCAATTCGAACGAACTGAGAAAGTAGATACGATCAGGGTTCGTGTGGCATCTGAGAGGGTGCCGAGTTGAAGGATATGGAAATTGAAGTCATCCGGTCTTCGGAC
>MSGT01000015.1 GCA_001940825.1 Sphaerochaeta sp. Phil3 | reverse complement strand
CCCAACTTTCCGTGAAGAACCAATCTTTACCTTCGTGATTGTGTCGAGAATGAGAGGAAGATAAGGATAAACTTCAATTGATACAGTTGTTTTGTTGCGAAAAAAGAGAGGAGGGCCTTGTGGAAAAGCCCTCCTCGTGTTTTTGCTTCAAAGCTGTGTCGGGATTAGAGAGTTTCTCTAGAACGCCCAGTTTCCGTCCTTGAAGATTTGGACGGTCTTTCCGTCACGTGTCTTTGCGGTTATGTCAAGGTCCTTGCATCCAATCATGAAGTCAACATGGATCATGGAGTCGTTGATGCCCATCTTGCGGCATTCGTCAAGGGAGTACTTCTCAAAGTCCTTGATTGTGTCTGCGAATCCCATTCCAAGGGCAAGGTGACATGCAGCGTTCTCATCGAACAATGTGTTGTAGAACAGAATTCCGCTGTTGCTGATAGGTGAGTCGTATGGAACGAGTGCACACTCGCCAAGGTAGGCGGCACCTTCGTCCATGGTAATCATCTTGGTAAGAAGGTCCTTGTTCTTCTCTGCGTCCCATTCCACTGCCTTGCCGTCCTTGAAGCGGATCCAGAAGTTCTCTATGAGCTGGCTTTGGTAGCTAAGCGGTTTGGTTGCATATACGATACCATCGGCCTTGCCACGCATTGGAGAGATGAAGCACTCCTCGGATGGGATGTTTGGGTTGAAGAAGATTCCTTGCAGGCTTGTGTCCCCGCCGCCTTTGAACTCGGCCTGAGGAATCATGCCCACAGTGAAGTTCGTGCCGTTTGAGGCTTCGTAGTGCAGCTGTTCGATTCCAAGCGAGTTGAGGTAGGCGCAGCGGTCGTGGAGGTCCTTGTTATGGTCGGCCCAGGCTTGGATTGGATCGTCCGTCACGCGGCTTGTGTAGAGGATCTTCTCCCAAAGCTTCTCTATTGCCTGCTTCTTTGAAAGCTCTGGGAAGAGCTTCTTGGCCCACGCCGCCCCTGGAACGGCTGCGATGCACCACTGGTACTTGTTCTCAAGTTTGTCGCGAAACGGCTTGATGATAGGGTAGAGAGCTTTGCGGGATTCGGCCACCTTGTGCTGGTTTATGCCCTTCAGTCCATCTGGATCCTCTGATTCTATGTATATGCGACATGGAATTCTGTCCACATAGTGCTGCCATCTTTCAAGCTCCCACTTTTCAAGTGTGGTTAGGGTCTTCATGGATCTGTAGCGGTAGTGAAGCTTTGCAAGTGGCTGGTAGGACCAGTCAACGATGACCTTTCCTGCTCCTGCCTTGTAGCATTCGTCTACGAGTATCTGGATGAATTCAGGCTGGTCCAGGTCACAACCAATTATGACTTCCTGTCCCTTCTGGATGTTGACTCCGCACTTTGCGATGAGCTGTGCGTATTTGCGTAGAACTGTCTTTTTCATGTTTCGCTCTCCTTTAACGAATTATGTTCTTTTAGTTTATATTGCACTGTACAAGTTCGTAGTCCGCATTTCCAAGACCAAGTTCCTGGGCATAGCGGATTGCATCCTTCCAGTCAGTTGCCTTGCAGTTGTTGTAGATGTTGTCAAGGTTCTTGTCGTATGGGTTGTCCGCATCCGTAAGGTGGCTGTGCTCCATTGGGTGCTGAGCGTTCACAGCGTCTATGCATGCCTTGTCTATTGCAACAGGGTCGCCCGATGCGAACATTCCAACATCAGGTACTATTGGGGTGTCATTGCAACCGTAGCAGTCACAGAAAGGCGATACGTCCACGACAAGAGAGATGTGGTAGTTTGGTTTTCCTACAAGGATCGCCTTTGTGTATTCTGCGATCTTTCTGTTGAGGATTCTGAAATCGTCGGCAGTGTGAGTTGAGAGGGCTCCAGTTGGACAGGCTTCAAGGCAGCGGCCGCACCCTGCGCACTTGTCTTCGTCGAAGACCATCTTGCCATCCTTGAACGACTGTGCTTCATGGGCGCACACCTTGGCGCAGATTTCGCACCCCACGCACAGGTCCTCGTTGTAAAGTGGCTTTTCCGATGTATGCATGTCCTTCTTTCCAGCCCTTGATCCGCAGCCCATGCCAAGGTTCTTCATGGCTCCGCCAAAGCCTGCGGACTCGTGGCCCTTGAAGTGATTGAGGGATATGATTATGTCTGCATCCGCTATTGCACGCCCTATCTTGGCCGTTGGACAGTAGTAGCCACCAGGAACTGGGAGATCCACTTCGTCGGTACCCTTAAGGCCATCGGCTATAATGATGGGGGCATCAGGGCAGCTTACTGGATTGAAGCCGTTTGTGTATGCGGTGTGGATGTGGTCCACGGCGTTGGTGCGACTTCCCGTGTAGAGCGTGTTGCAATCTGTGAGAAAGGGGATGCCTCCGCGGGTTTTGATGTGCTTTGCAAGGGTCTGAGCGTAGTTGTGTCTTAGGAACGCGAGGTTGCCAAGTTCTCCAAAGTGTAGCTTTATCGCTACGAATTTGCCTGAGAAGTCAATCTTGTCCATGTCGCTGGCGCTGATGAGCTTTTCGAACTTCTCTACGAGCGAAATCCTGCTGTAGGTTCTGAAATCTGTGAAATAGACTTTGCTTTTCATTGTCTCTCCTTCCGTGCTGTCATTTCAGCGTCACATGTTTTCTGCGTTCGCTGCAGTTGGTGCGCCTGCTGCATTCGCATATCTTGCTATGTTCTTCGTTTTGGTGAATATCTTCTCCATGCGTTGGATTTCGCCTTCAGTCATGGCCGCCCGTGCGAAGATGTCACCAAGGAATTCCTTTGTGAAGGCCTTCTCGTCGTCGTTCTTGAAATAACCAATGCCGTCCAATGCGTTGGCGCAGGTCTCAACGGCTTTGCCCGCCCGTGCTGCATCCACCACGTTGCTGGTCCCTGCATAGGGGTTGAGTCGGCAGAAGAGCGAGTAGGTGATTATCTGCACGGCCTGCGAGAGGTTGAGCGACGGGAAGGCGTCGCTTGTTGGAATGGTCACCACCATGGAGCACTCCTTGACCTGTTCGTCTGAAAGACCGTTGGATTCGCATCCAAAGACTATGGAGACTTTGCCGTCTCCCATTTCGTTTATCCTGTCGGCAAGCTGCTGTGGGTTGACCCTGCTTGTCTTGCGGCCCTTTCCAATGCGCCTTGTCGCGGCTACTGAGAGCACGCTGTCCTTTAGGGCTTCATGAAGGGTAAGGAACTCCTTCCTTTCCTCGTAGAGGTCGTATGCATGCAATGCAAGGGTCCTGATGCGGTCCTCGTCGTAGATGCGGTCAGTTACAAGCGTAAGATGCGTAAGGCCCATGGTCTTCATCGCACGGCATACGCTTCCAATGTTCGCACCGTCCTGCGTGTCGCATAGGATGATTTCGATTCGGTTAAGATTTTCCGTCAAAGACGTCTGGGCCGCCTTTTTTGCAACATCGTCAGCAACATTGTCCATGCCCGAATGATATGTCATATTGCGACTTTTTCCAAGGTGGGTTATCATTTTGGACATGATTTCAAGCATGAACGGAACACCGGACAGGAAAGAAAGGCTGCTCAAGCAGATAAAGACCCTTCTAAGTGCAATACTTGTGGTCATCGTCATGGCTATTTGCAAGGTCACTGGGGATGTGAGCATAACGATTGTGCTTTCGCTTTTCCTCTTCATCCTCATGCTTCCAATCGTCAACTCCCTTGAAAAGGCCAAATTCCCAAGTTGGCTGGCCACCTTGATAGCCGTACTCATAGTCGTTGTCCTCATGCTGGCCGTGGTCATGTTCCTTTTCTATACGGTCGATGTCCTTGTGCGTAAGGTTCCTACCTATGCTTCCAAGCTCAACGACCTGGATGTTTTCTTGAAGGGGCTCCTTGGCAAGTGGTTCGATATCCCTGAGGATGTATCGGTGTTCTCCATAATGAAGATAGACTGGGTAGGCGGTGTCATAATGCCTGCCTTGAGGTCCGTGTCAAGCTCCGCCGTTGGGATAGGGCGGAACGTGCTTGTCACACTCCTTATGGCGGTGTTCCTTCTCCTTGAGAGGCATACGCTCATTCCAAAGATCACATACGCTGCTTCCAAGGACAAGGAAGGACGTGTGCAGGCTATATGGGACAGAATCAACCGTCAGGTCTCCAAATACATTGGAATAAAGACCATTGTGAGCGTCATAACCGGAGCATTGTTCTACATAGTTGGAAAGAGCGTGGGGCTTGACTTTGCCTTCCTTTGGGGTGTCCTTGCCGTTGTCATGAACTTCATTCCAACCATTGGAAGCATTGTCATAACGGTTCTTACAATCTTCATGGCGGTCGTACAGTTCCTTCCAAACTGGACCCCAATACTCATAGTCGCAGCTGGAACGATCCTTACGCAGAACATCATTGGAAATATCATTGACCCTAGGCTTCAGGGCAACCAGCTCAACCTTAGTCCTTTTGTGATCCTCGTGGCCCTGAGTGTCTTTGGCTATGTATGGGGCATAGTTGGAATGTTCCTTGCAGTGCCTCTTCTCAGCGTCCTCCAGATTGTATTCGCCAACATGGAGGAGACCAAACCCATTGCAATGCTCATGAGCTCTGGAAACTCCTTCAGAACCGAGACCGGTGCCAAGTCTTCAAAGCTTCAGAAGCACTCCAAGCCGCAGGAAGAGAAGTTCGAAGGAGACATCCTGTTTCCTGAAGACATAAAGAAATGAAAGAAGTGCAAGAAGTGATGGAGCCGGCGTTGTAGAAGTCTCTGCATGTGGCGTTGTGCCAAGCTGTGCCGTGTTTTTGCTTATGGTTCTTGTTGTTTGAATCTTGGTTCGTATCCTCACGTTTCTAGTATTCTTTACCGTTTTTGCATGGATTTTTCATGTGGGCTTGCTTTTTTTTCTTGACGTTTCCTCGATTAGGTATACATATTATGTGTCTGAGAAATTTTCAGGGGAGCTTGCAGAACTATGCTTTGAGCGGATTCAAGCTTCTCGCTGGGAGGTTTTGGCGTATGTCCTATGAGATGACTCCTTTTGAAAAGGAAATGGAGCAGAAGCTTCTTGCAATGAGGGCTGAGCTGCTTGAAAAGATATCAAAGTCCGACGACGATTTCAGAAACCTGGTGGGCACCATGGGTGGCAGGGACAGCATTGACTTGGCATGTGATGACATGGCATCCAAGAAGATGGAGGCCATAAGCAAGATGGACGCCGGCCGTCTCAACGCCGTGGATCAGGCCATAACCAGGGTTCGTAACGGCAAATACGGCATATGCGCCAAGTGCGGCAGGAAGATCCCCGAGGAGAGGCTTAGGGCTATTCCATATGCACTCCTGTGTATCGACTGCAAATCCCAGAACGAACGCAGGTAGCTACGCATTTCTGTGAAATACTGCATCTCAACTCATTGGCATACAGCGTAGTATGCCGGCTTCGTTTCGATTTTGTCTTTCGCAGAACTGCTTGCTCCCATGTAGCGTCGTCTCCGCATGAAATACTTCATCTTAACTCATTGGCATTGTACATAGCAGGTTGTGAGGTATTGTTGTCTCAAAACTCGATTTCCTGTGAAAAAGGGGCTGTAACAAAAGTC
>MSGT01000014.1 GCA_001940825.1 Sphaerochaeta sp. Phil3 | reverse complement strand
GATATTGTAAATTATCGTGTGGGTGCAAGAAACTGAACTCTAACATATCGTGTGGGTCGGTTTCATGAGAACTCTAACATATCGTGTGGGTAATTGAATAAAAGAGCGTATCTAATGGCAGTTTGGCTACTAGATACGCTCTTTTAATTGCCTACTCTTTGGGTTTGGGGTAAGGACCCCGTTTCTTGCGACTTCGGTTACAACTGGTCAAACTAGAGGTTAGTGCGTACTTAATATCACGGTTAAGAGCATAGATGACTCTCTTCCTAAATCTTTTGAAATTGCTTACCCCATGCGACACACAAAGATATGTCCGAAGCTTTCCGTTGGCATTTTCCGTAAAGGCATTGGACAGCTTCCGATCATCGAATGGCCTGATAAAGGAATTTAAGATTTCTTCTCTCCAGTTTAAGAGTATTGATGTGAATTCTCCATATTGTGGGATGCCACAGGCCTGAAATTCATTTGCAATTTCATCATAGCGTAGAAGGGCTTGTTCATATGATGCTTCTGCGTTCATTTTCCGATATTTTTCTTTGAGTTTGAAGGCATCATCTAGAATGGGGAAAGCATCAAATATCATATCTCGTAAGTCTCTTCTATTGAGTTCAGTGCCAAAACGCTTGTTGTAAACGCGCTTGTTATCTAATTCGACATCGTTTGTTACTAAAAGCCAATGCCAGGTTTTTAGAAGATAATATGCGGTAGAGCCATACGCACATCTATTCATTAAGTCTATCCTAAGTCTTTCAAAACCATTTGTTAGATGTTTAATAACATGGAAAGGATCAACGGCAATAATACAATTGGGAAAGTAAGTATTTGCAATGTCTTTGTAGGGGTCCCACATATCAATAGTGACATATTTAACGTTTTCTCTTTGTTCCTTAGGAAAGGATGAGAAGTATAACGCTAGGTCCATTTTGCTGCGTGAATTTAGGATATCATAAAGGACCCGCCTCTCATTGTCTACAAGAATACAAATGTAACTGTTATTACGTTTTGAAAGTTCTTTGCTATGTAATTCATCAATACCAAGGCATACGGGAAGATGCCTTGGTGGAATTGTGATAAAGGAATCAATATATCGGTTAAGCTGTGTTGGTGATATATTGAGTTCTTTAGAAATCATTGAAAGCGTATAGTTTAAATTGGAAAGCAAGTCCATTGCTTGACGCATGAGAAGAAAAGATGCATTAAAGCCGTCGTAGGCAAAAGGGTTCTTTTCTAATGCAGTCTTTCCACAGAGTTTACATTTGTATCTGTTTGCATGGTATCGAATTATGCCCGTATTCTCTCTAACAGCAGGGTGCTTGATAGTTCTAAGCTTATGTCCATGACCTACCATGCTACCTTTACAATAAGGACAGTTCCTTGGCTTACGAACTAAGGTGATGTCATAATATATAACATCGTTGGAAACAATAATATCTGATGTTTTAATATCAGATTTGCTGACATTCAGCATTAATGTGGTAAAATCAATATTAGGAATAATAATTCCTCCCTTCGTAATAAATTTTTAGTATCAAATAAAATCATAACACGAAGGGACTTTTTTTTACCCACACGATAATTTATAGTCCACCCACACGGATAAAAAAAGTGGGCGAAAAATGCCCACACGATAATTTATAGTCCACCCACACCCACACGATAATTTAGAGCGCC
>MSGT01000013.1 GCA_001940825.1 Sphaerochaeta sp. Phil3 | reverse complement strand
CCCGACTTTTGTTACAGCCCCTGTTGTCTTACGGCGACTTGGGCTCGCCTTACGGTGCTTATAGGGTGGGGCGCACCTTCAGGCCGGCTCCGCTTCGGATGCTCGACGTCTCGCATTCTCCTACCGCGGAGCTTCGAGCCCCATCGTGTCTCCCAATACAACAAAACCGACCACAAGGGTCGGTTTGTTGTCTTACGGCGACTTGGGCTCGAACCAAGGACCTACTGCTTAGAAGGCAGTTGCTCTATCCAACTGAGCTATTGCCGCATTGCAAGTGGATTATAGTAAATTGCCCACACAGTTTCAAGTGTCGTGGGCAATTTAGTTTTGGCCTGGTTCTCTCAAGGTAGGGCGGTGAGCCCTAAGCCCCAAGTCCCAGGCCCCAAGTCCTACTCGTTCTTCATGGAGTCCGGCTGACGGGTGTTCTCAAGGACATCACGCCAGAGGGAGCTTTCAGTGTTGACCTTGTTACGGGACGATATTGCAACGCTTATTGGCATGTTCACGAAGCGGTTGTTCATCATGGTCGTGAGAACGGCTGTCTTGCCTGCCATGGCGGCATGGACTGCATGCGCGCCAAGGCGTGCGCAGTAGATGGAGTCGTAAGAGTTGGCCGGTGCGCTGCGGATTATGTAGCTTGGGTCAATGTACTTCACGTTGACCTCCATCCCGTCCTCCTTGAAGTACTTTGTGATTTCGTCCTTCAAAAACAGGCCTATGTCGTTGTATTTGACGTTCCCAGAGGCATCGGTCTTGCCCGTCTTGGGTAGAAGGTCCTGGCCTGCGCCCTCTGCGACGAGGATGACGGCATGGCCACGGTCCTGCAGGCGTTTCTTCAGGTGCGTGAGAAGTCCGTTCCTACCACGGAGGTCGAAAGGGTTCTCAGGGATGAGGCAGAAGTTGACATCGCTTTGGGCAAGGGATGTCTTTGCCGCTATGAAGCCGCTTTCACGTCCCATGACCTTGACAAGTCCAACTCCGTTTATGGAGTTGCGAGCCTCTATGTGTGCGCCACGGACGACAGGAACCGCCATGGAGACGGCAGTGTCGAATCCAAACGAGGTCTGGATGAACGAAAGGTCGTTGTCTATGGTCTTTGGAATGCCAACTACAGAAATCTTGAGGCCTCTGCTCTCTATCTCCTTTGCAATTGCAGATGCGCCGCGCAGGGTACCGTCTCCGCCAATTGTGAAGAGCATGTTCACATTCATGCGTTCAAGGGTGTCCACGATGTCCGCAGTCTGTTTGCCACCTCCGCGAGCGCTTCCAAGTATGGTTCCACCTTTTTCCTGAATGTCGTCAACGATGTCCGGATCCAGCTTTATCACTGGATATTTTGAGGTTGGAAGCAACCCTTGGTACCCATATTGGATGCCGCTTATCTGTCGTACACCGTAGCGGTACCACAGACACCTTACGATTGCACGGATCACGTTGTTCAGCCCTGGGCATATTCCGCCGCACGTGCATATCGCCGCATGGACGTGGATTGGGTTGAAGTATATCATCCTGCGTGGGCCTGCAAGCTCCACTACATCCGTGCATGCAGGGACGTATCTTCCATCGTCCAGTTTCTTGGAGTCAAGGCTGCAGAGTATGCGCTCGTCGTCCGATACATAGTTGGCTATCCCGTCACCATACACGTCGCTCATGACGATTGGAGATGGAATCTTAGCCTCTCCAAGTCTTTGGACCGTGTAGTCAACCTTTGGAACTCCCTCTACGAAAGCCACCGAATCATCGCTTCTCATATCGCTTTCCTCCTATTCTATATTCGTACTTCGCAGCTCTAATCAGCCACAGACGATCTGGGCCAGGACCGCTGGCTTGCCATCTGGAAAGAGCAGTGCGGTCTCTACGGTCCTTCCACCAATGCCCTCGATTGGCACGCCGGCCCTTTCCTTCAAGGTGAGCACATCGCCTTCATGGGCCGATGCCTTGAAGATAACACTCATCTCCTGTATCTTCATGCCTTCCAGCTGCGAAGTCGTATGCTTTCCAAGAATTGCCCTAATGTAGGCGGCGTTGTTCATGTGATGACCCAAATCCACATCCGATGACGTTACAGTCACTTCTCCTAGCGGAGTGTAATCCTCAAACGATGGATCAATCCTAGGGAAGCCCTCGAACCGAACCGTGTCATCGCTGAAACGGAAGCTCTCAGGGAAAAGGTCGTTGAGCTTTTCCAGCCTGTTCTCCTTCAGGTTCATGACCGCCCATTCCGTGTAGCCTTCTGCAACGACAACTCCATCGTGCTCAAGACGATAGCATCGGTCTGTCCTGAAGGATGTGGGCTTGACGGGCCAGGTGGAGGCTGTCATGCGACCCATCATGAACGGGCGCTCGTGAAAGCGGATGCGCGTCTTGACCGTGAGCCAGAACAGGTTGTGTGCGACCATGTATGGTTGGCCTATTCCTATGAGGTCCGCATGTTGTGCAGCCAAGTCCATGAAAAGCGAGAAAGTGTCGAAGATTCCAAGCCTTCCGGAGTAGTCGCACATTCCAGGCGTGACCGTCACCGGCTTCGAATACTTGTTCGGAATTGGTTTGTTGTCGTCGAATGCCATGCCAGAACCCTCCTTCGGCCACTGCGTGAGGTGCAGTCGCCACAGCCCAATGATAGCCAAAAGACGTTGTTTTTTCCAGTATTTGCGAATTGCATGGATGTACTGCGCAGGAGACAAGGCCAAGGAACAGCTTGGCTAAGAACCAGTTAAGGACTTTGCGTTTTGAGTCAATGGCGTTGCTTTGCAGAACATGTTTTGTTGACAGTTTGCATCTGCGAATCCAATAATGTACCTGTAGTGTGTGGGTTTTGCAGACATTGGTGGCGCCCCGCACCGCAGCGCACCAAAGGAGCCTCGATTTGAAGAAACTGAACTGGACACGAAAGACGGCCAAGGACCTTCTATTCACAGTGATGATTTTCATCGTCACTCTGCTTGCAGGACTTTTTCTAAAATTCTCCTTGGACGCATCCGACCAGATACCCCTCATATTCGTGCTTGGAGTCATGCTCATAGCCCTACGGACCGATGGCTACTGGTGGGGCATAGCGGTTTCGTTTCTTGAAGTGTTCGTGATCAATTTCGTGTTCGTTGACCCGTTCATGGCCTTCAATTTTTCACCATACACGATACCATCGGCCATCGTTACGCTTGCAGTGTCATTGATGACAAGCGCCCTCACGATCCAAGTGAAGGAGCAGGAGAAGATTAGGATTGTAGCGGAGAAGGAGCAGATGCGCGCCAATCTCCTAAGAGCTGTATCCCATGATCTAAGGACCCCTCTCACTGCAATATATGGGGCGACATCGACCATAATCGACAGATATGACGAGCTTCCAAAGGACCAGCAGCTTGAATTGCTGCGCGACGTGAAGAACGACAGCGAATGGCTCATGCGAATGGTGGAGAACCTTCTTTCCGTCACGCGCGTCACAGGTGACGATGTCCAACTCAAGAAGAACTCCACCGTGTTGGAGGAGCTTGTGGGGTCGACCGTTTCAAAGTTCAACAAGATGCATCCACGGCAGAACCTCCATGTGAAGCTTCCTGATCACTTCATCACAATCCAAGGCGATGCGATTCTTCTTGAGCAGGTGATGATAAACCTCCTGGAGAACGCCGTCTTCCATGCAAAGGGGATGACCCAGATCAATCTGGTTGTAAAGGAGAAAGGAAAGCGTGTGGTCTTCGAGATAAGCGATGACGGGTGCGGCATTCCGTCTGAAAGGCTGGGTTCGCTTTTCAATGGATCCTGGACATCTCAGGTGGAGACGGCTGACAGCAGACGAAGCAACATGGGCATAGGGCTGTCGGTCTGCTATTCAATAATAAAGGCGCATGGTGGAACTATGACCGCCAGGAACGGTTCAAGGAAAGGTGCGGTGTTCAGCTTTACGTTGGACAAGGAGGAAGATGATGAGTAACAACAAATACAAGGTTCTGATAATCGAAGACGATGCCACTATCATCAGGTTCGTGGAGACGGTGCTTTCCACTTCCAACTATCAGGTCATAACCGCAACCAATGGGCTGTCTGGCGAGAGGATGGCCTCCTCCCACAACCCTGACCTCATCGTTCTGGATCTGGGGTTGCCTGATATGGATGGACTTGAACTCATAGAGCATGTGAGGGAGAACTCCACTGTTCCAATTCTGGTGCTCTCTGCGCGTTCCCACGAGTCGGACAAGGTCGCGGCTTTGGATCGTGGAGCCAACGACTATGTGACAAAGCCTTTTGGTATAGACGAGTTCCTTGCAAGGGTGAGGGCTCTGTTGAGGACCTCTCGCCATTGCGCCGATTCCTGCTCCGTCCCGGGAGGCAGATTCGTTCTCAAGGACCTTGTGATTGACTATGACAAGAGGCTTGTTACCATGGCAGGCGAGGATGTGAAGCTCACCCAGACCGAATACAACATACTTGCGCTTCTTTCCGAATACGCCGGAAAGGTTTTGACTTACTCCGCCATTGTCCGTTACATTTGGGGTGCCAACGATTCTGGAAACGTCAAGAAGATCCAGGTCAATATGGCCAATATAAGACGTAAGTGCGGTTTCAACCCCGGCGATGACAGCTATATCATAAACGAGCTTGGCGTTGGCTACCGCATGAAGGACGGCAAGGAGGATTAGTTTTGTCTGTGAAGGTCCTTTTCATTGGTGGAACGGGGACGATAAGCTCTGCTATTGTCGAACACTTGTCTGAAATCCCCAAATGGGAGGTCTACGTACTCAACCGTGGGAACAGGCTTGAAAACCTTCCATCCGGTGTGCATCAGCTTACAGCGGACATCCATGACCACTCGTCTTTGGCCAAGTGTCTTGAAGGTCAGTCCTTTGATGTGGTGTGCGATTTTATTGGTTTCGTCCCTTCTGACCTCGAGCCAGTGTGCAGTCTTTTGAAAGGACGTGTTGGCCAGTTCGTCTACATAAGCTCCGCCTCTGCATATCAGAAGCCGCCCAGAACCTGGCTGATCACAGAGGAGACCCCGCTTGAGAATCCATATTGGGAGTACTCCCGCAACAAGATAGCCTGTGAGGAGTACCTTATGCGTCTTTTCAGGGAAGAAGGCTTCCCTGTGACCATCGTAAGGCCAAGCCATACATACTGCGAACGCTCCGTTCCCGTTGGAATCCATGGAGCCAAGGGCAGCTGGCAGGTTCTAAAGCGCATGCTGGAAGGCAAGCCTGTGATAGTACATGGCGACGGCTCCTCCTTGTGGACCATGACTGACAGCCGCGACTTCGCAAAGGCCTTCGTTGGGCTTCTTGGCAACCCTTCTGCCATAGGACAGGCTTTCCATATCACATCTGACGAATCCAATACCTGGAACCGCATATACGAGACGATTGCCTCATGTCTGTCTCGTGAATATGGTCGTGAGGTAAAGTTCATCCCTTGCTATGTCCCTTCATCCATCGTTGCGGCGTTTGGCCCAGTGAACGGCTACGACATGACGGGCAATCTCCTTGGGGACAAGGCCAACAGCGTCGTGTTCGACAACTCCAAAGTGAAGGCCGCCGTGCCGTCGTTCCATGCCTCAATATCTTTGGAGGATGGGTTTGCACGTACCATACACAATGTGGTGACGTCTTTGGATCTGCAACGGGAGGATCCTGATTTCGACCTTTGGTGCGACAGACTTGTTGCAGCCATGGATGGAGTGAAAGGCTCCTTGGGTCTTCCTTCATGAAGGACTGCTTGATAACAGTCGCAAGGGTTTCCTCCTTTGATGATTTGGTCTCAGTGTATGAGAATCCTGCTTTTGACGGTTCCTGCTGCATGAAAGAGGGGATGCGCTTTGTGTCCCATGAGGCACAAATGCCGTCAGGCTTCTGCGAGAGCGCATGGCAGAACCTCCATCCATACGTCTTTGCCTTGGCGAACGGAGGCGGAAACTTCTTCGACGGATGGATGAAAAACCCACGTTCAGCCATGATTTCCTGCAACGACGGCTTTAGACCCGTGAGCTTCTATATCGAAGTCGTCGAGTAGAGTGACGAGCGTTTGGCTATCGCTCGGGTCGAGCCTCCAATTCGCCCTATAAAACGAAAACCCACAGCTTTCACTGTAGGTTTTTTCTTGGCTCTTCACGTTTTTCTGGGTGATGAACCTTCAGAGAGGCTTGAGGGACGCCTTGTTGGAGTGGATGAAGGACTGTGATGCGGGAAGGTGTCCATAGATGCCGGTTCCAAGCGATTTATGCACAACCAAGTGTCCATGGATGCAGAAAAAAGGTTTATGGACAACTTTCAGCCAGACAGGTTCTCTGCCTGTGGAACCGTCTATAGAACCCGAATGCCCTCCGTCCGAATCACTGCGATCGGCAATCCCCCAACTTTCCGTTAAGAACCAGAAAAAAAGAAATACAATAAACGAATCGTTAGTAATGAAAAGAGGGCATCCTAGAACATAGAATACCCTCATATAAACTTAAAGTTATAGCTATATCTTATGGATTATGGTGTGGTAGTGGATCCAAATATTTCATAACCTATGTCTCCTATGTCTCGAATCTTAGCATTAGTGATAATGCATTTATCTCCATTGATTGTGAATACTGCTTCTGAAACAGATGTTGTTATAGTTCCACTTGCAGAAATCTTTCCACCTGCATTATCTGAATATACAACATCAAGATATAGTGTATCTGGTGTGATAGTTGCTTTGCCTTTTAGCGTACCCCATACGCTATCATCATCTTTATTTATAATTTCGAAATCAGAGAATGAATATACTTCTCCATCTTGAGTAACACCAGATATAGGAGCATTTTCGTCTTCATTCATTTTGGAAAGAATACCAATCAATGATGCACCATAGCATTTTTCAAAAGCTTTGAATTGACCATCTGTAGCTTCCTTTGGTGTTTCAGTACTGGAACCAGAGCCGGGAGTAGGTGTGCTAGGTTCTGGAGTGGTTGTAGTAGAACCAGATTCAGGATTAGGTGTGGTAGTTGAATTATCACAAGATGAGAATGCAACCAAAACGAGCATGAATGCCAATAGGCATACAAAAGCTTTCTTCATGGACAAAAAGCCCTCCTTTTCTAAGTGCCTTTTCTAAGTGTGTGAAATTGGTGTTATTAGCTTAGGGGGGGGGGAAGCTTCTGTCAAGCTTTTTCTGTTAGTAGATGTGGAATTGCAGTAAGAGTAATTTTGGGCTGACATATTAATTCCACTCCTTCAATAGATTTTTATTGAGTTTCGGTGATTCCTACGAACAATGTTAAGGTATTCAAAACTCGGTTACGATTGTGACCAGATCGTTATTATGAGAGGAAACTAACGAAAAGGTAACAGAAATTAGAAAAACAAAGGAAAAAGGGAGGCTTGTGTATTCAATTCTGACTTAAAGAGTCGGGTCGAGCCTCTGATTCGCCTTATGAAAACAAAAAAACCCACAGCTTTCGCTGTAGGTTTTTCTTTTCGGGGCGAGAGGACTCGAACCTCCGATATCCTGCTCCCAAAGCAGGCGCCATAGCCGCTAGGCAACGCCCCGGAACGTTTGTTGAGTATATGCAATTGACTGCATTGCGTCAAGAAGGGTAGTGTTGATTTATGCCGCAATATGATTTTCTGCTGAACGAAGCCTACGATATTCTTGATGCGAAGTATCCAAAGGACATCCGTTTCTTGGATGAGCGCAACCCATTTCAGTTCCTCGTTTCCGTCATTCTGAGCGCACAGACGACTGACGAGACCGTCAATAGGGTGGCTCATGTGCTGTTCGCTTCGTATCCCAATGCATCGGCTTTGGCCTCTGCTGATATGGAGGATGTCAAATCCATAATACACAGCACTGGATTCTTCAACTCCAAGGCAAAGCACATAATTGACTGCTCCAAAGCCATTTGCGAGAAATACAATGGCATTGTGCCTTCTTCCATGGAGGATTTGGTCTCCCTTCCTGGAGTTGGTAGAAAAACCGCCAACTGTTTGAGGTCAAATGTCCTTGGACTTCCCGGAATCGTAGTGGACACTCATTTCTCCAGAGTCGTCTCCCGTTTGCTAGGGCTTTCCACAAGAGAGCCTCTGAAGATTGAAAGGATAGTTGCAGACAACCTTCCACAGGATAGGTGGTCCAGGTTCTCGATGACGGCCAACAGCCATGGAAGGGATGTATGCCATTCAGCCAAACCTCAATGCAATGCTTGCCCTTTGGCCTCTTTGTGTAGTTATAACCATGCAAAGGACTTTACATCTTTTCGATAATTTGATAAGTTCAGTATGTTGCTCTGCAAAGACGCTAAAAAAGACGCTTATTTAAGGTGGATATATTATGGCACGTAGATGTGAGATTTGTGGAAAAGGTACGATAACTGGTAACAGCGTTACAAGAAAGGGACAGCCAAAGAAGAAGGGCGGTGTCGGTCAGCATATTGGTGTCACAACCAAGAGAGTCTTCAAGCCAAACCTTATCTCAGTCAAGACAATGGTTGATGGAACTCCAAGGACAATCAAGGTCTGCGCTCGTTGCCTCAGAGCTGGAAAGGTCCAGAAGGTTGTATAATCGCTGACCAAACAGCTTCATGTAGCTGATAGATTGAAGGCTTGCGTGCAAACGCAAGGAAAGGGGCTGTAACAAAAGTCGG
>MSGT01000012.1 GCA_001940825.1 Sphaerochaeta sp. Phil3 | reverse complement strand
ACCCGACTTTTGTTACAGCCCCTGCAAAATCTTTTAAAACAAACTTTAGATTAGTTTCCGTAGTTTGCATTAAGCCATACGATACCGTCAATCTTTCCAACGAAGTATGGAGCTGACTGAAGCTCTGATTCATGGAAATATCCATCGTATGTTGCATTGCCCTGAACACTTGCGAAGCCATCATAAAGAAGCTCGTTTGTCCCAGTCTTTCCACCATCAACAGTGAACTTGGAGAGATCGAAGACATGGAGGGTTCCAGCCTTAAATGCTGCCTTTGCAGCATCGATAGCTTCCTGTGTTCCAGGAGCAGCGATTGCTGTGTTGAGCTCTGTGATGACAACATCGCCGTCAGCAACAGTACCTGTCCAGTCGCTTGCATTCTCAACACCATCGATGTGGTTCTTGATGAATGTGTAGAAGTAGCGAGACCAGTCGATCCTACAGGAAAGAAGGGAGGCGTTTGGAGCGACATGTGTCATGTCTGTGTTGTAACCTGTGTGGAAGACGCCTGCCTTCTGGGCTGCGAGTGCTGGGGATGTTGTATCGGAGTGCTGTGAAATCATGACGCAGTCTGCATCGATGAGTGCATTGGCAGCAGCCTCTTCAAGGGTTGCATCGCCCCACGTTCCAACGAAGTAGACCTTCATCGTTGCGCTTGGACATACGCTCTTGACACCAAGGTAATAGCCGGACATACCGGAGATGACCTCTGCAAAGGAGAATGCGCCAACGTAGCCGATTACGGCTTCCTCAGCCTTGATCTGACCTTCGTCGATCATCTGCTGGAGCTTCATACCTGCTGCAATACCAGCAAGATAACGACCTTCGTAGATTGCAGCGAAAGCGTTGTATGTGTTGTCCTTTCCATCTACCTGAGAAGCACAGTTCGTCATGCCAACGAACTTGACATCTGGATAATCCTTTGCAGCCTCGAGCATGTATGGCTCGAATCCGTAGCTGTTGTTGAAGATTATCTCACAGCCCTCTGCAGCAAGCTCTTCGTTGTTGTCACGTGCAATAGCAGACTCGGTTGTGTTTCTCTTGACGAGGAGTTCAATGTTGTAGCCCTCTGCCTTGAGCTGCTCAAGAGCCTTCTCCATGCCGTTCATGAAGTTCCATGTGTAGCCCTGGTCCGACTCATCGTTGATGACGACGAAACCAATCTTTGTTGCCTTGTTCTCTGCCTGCTTCTCTTCAGCACCGTTTGCGAAGACAGCCGTCATGGCGAGGAGAACGATGAGGATTGCAACGATAGTTTTCTTCATACGTATTTTTCTCCTTTTCTATTAGGGTAGCGGCCCCTATACCTTAGCTATGTGGAAAGTCCACTCTTAGAGTTTAGCACAGTTTCGCAAGTTCGCAAGAAAAAAACATATTTTTGTTGCTGTTTGTTGCAATATAATGCAGTAAAAAAGAACGGCCTGCCAAAGCAGACCGTCCAAACAGAAAAAGACAACCTCTATCTCTCTTCTCTGAAGTAGTTTACTCCAAGGGATGCAGGTGGCTGCTTGTCCTTTATGTTCCTCATGCTTGTGATGACAAGCACAATGATTGTAACAACATATGGAAGGATTTTGTACAACTCCGTTGGGAAGAACGGAACAATTATCCTCAGGTACATTATCATGAGGGCGCCAAACAGGATGGAGCTCCATATTGCATTGAGAGGCCTCCATGTGCAGAAGATTACAAGTGCAACGGCAAGCCAACCTGTTCCGGAAAGTGAAGCCTCAATCCATACGCATCCTGCGGTCGTCATCGTGTAGACCATGCCTCCAATAGCTGTAATACCACCGCCCACCATCGTTGCAATGTACTTGTACTTTGTGATGTTGATACCAGCGGCATCGGCTGTGACAGGGGACTCTCCAACAGCTCTGAGGTAGAGACCAGTCTTCGTCTTAGTAAGGAAGAGATGCATAGCTATTGCAAGAATGATTCCCATATAGAAGAACTCGGATTGGTTGAAGATAATCCTACCTACTATTGGTATGTTCTTGAGGAAATCTGGCATGAACTTGTTGTCGAATGCAAACTTGAGATCATTGGAAAGGGTTACGTAACCGCCAATCTGAAGCCTTCTGAGCTCTCCTGCGAACTTTGCAACACCGGTTCCAAACGTAGCCATGGCAAGACCCGTGACGTTCTGGTTGGCTCTGAGCGTTACAGTTATGAATGAGAAAAGGGCACCGGCCAAAGCACCAACTGCAAAGGCTGCGACTATTGCTAAAAGTATTGCAACAAAAGGATTTGCGTTGCCTTCTCCTACTGCCTGCTCATAGAGGTTTGGAGCTATGAGACCAAAGATTCCCCCCATGTACATGATACCTTCGACACCAAGGTTCATGTTGCCGGACTTCTCGGTGAGGATCTCACCAAGCGTTCCAAACATAAGCGCCGTGCCATATGCACCGGCTGCACCAAATAGAAGCACCAAAGCGTTCATGCCTGCACCTCCTTGTCCTTCTTGCCTCTGAATATAAGTTTGTAGTTGATGAAGAACTCACATCCAAGCATGCAGAAGAGAAGTATTCCAGATACGATCTCCGCAACTGAAGCGGGAACGGACAGCTTCGTCTGAAGCGTTGCGGAACCCTTGTCTATTATGGCAAGGATGGAAGCAATGATTATCATTGCAAAGCTGTTGAGCTGGCTGAGCCATGCAACGGTGATGGAAGTGAAACCAACGCCGCCTGCAACATCGCTATTGAGAGTTCCATTTGCACCGGATACAAGCATCCAACCAACCACGCCGCTTATTGCACCAGAAAGGAGCATGGTCCTCATCATGACCCAGCCAACGTTCATTCCTGCATAGCGTGCAGTATTGAGGGAGTCTCCAATGACAGCGACTTCATAACCGTGTTTCGTGTAGTTCATGTATATGTGGACAAGGACTACAAGGACAAGGACGATTATCCAACCGCAGTAGACACCAAAGACGTTTGGAAGCCTTGCGTTGTCGGGGAACATTGGAATGATCTGGGTCCCAGGTCTTCCTTCCCACGGCCCACCCTGAAGCCAACGGACAATGCCAATGGCTATATAGTTCATCATAAGGGTGAAAAGCGTTTCGTTGGTGTTGTACTTGGCCTTGAAAAAACCTGGGATGAAAGCCCAGAGCGCACCGCCAAGTGCACCTGCAAGCATCATGAGAACCAGAACGATGAAACGTGACTGGATGTGAGATGCAAGGTTTATGGATATGAACGACGCAAATATAGCACCCATCGTGATCTGACCTTCAGCTCCAATGTTCCAGAACTTCATCTTGAAACAAGGTGCTATGGCCAATGCACACCCAAGTAGGGGAATGGCCTTCTTTACAGTCTGACGTATGTAGCCAGGCTTTGAAAGTGCGCCACTTATCATTATGCCGTAGGACTGGAACGGATTCTTTCCCGCCATGAGGATTGGAATCATTCCAAGTATGAGGGCGACTACAATGGAACCTATCCTTATGGCCCAGACCTTCTTGGGGTCCATTGCATCGCGTTTTGCAAGTCTTATAAGAGGGGTCTTTGACTCGTTTGTCATTCCTTGCCTCCCTTTCCACCAACTGTGGTCATCATGAAACCAATCTCTTCCTTCGTCGTGTTCCTTGCATCGACGATTCCACTGACCTTTCCTCCGCAGAGGACTAGGATCCTGTCGCACAGCTCAAGAAGAACGTCAAGCTCCTCTCCAATGTACAGGACGGCGGCACCGCTCATCTTCTGCTCAGTCAACAGGTTGTAGATTGCATACGAAGTGTTTATGTCAAGGCCTCTGACAGCGTAGGCTGTAAGGAGCACAGGCGGCTTGGATGCAATCTCCCTACCGACAAGGACCTTCTGGATGTTTCCACCGGACATCCTACGCACGGGGAACTCAGTGGAAGGTGTTACGACTTCAAGCTCGTCCCATACCTTTTCAGCAAGGGCCTGCGGAGCCTTCTTGTTGAAGAACATGCCATTTCCATGTCTCCAGGAACGAAGCATCATGTTGTTCGTCATTCCCATCGAGCCCACAAGCCCCATTCCAAGTCTGTCCTCCGGGACAAACCCCATGCCAACGCCAATGTTGCGTATCTGCATGGGTGTCTTTCCAACGAGCTCTATCTGGGAACCGTCATCGCCATTGAAGAGTATGGAACCTTCCATGATGGGGTAGAGTCCTGATATGGATTCAAGCAGCTCCTTCTGTCCTGATCCCGCAATTCCTGCAACACCAAGGATTTCACCTGACTTTGCAGTGAACGTCACGCTGTCAAGTTTCTTGATGCCCTCACCATCGACTACGGTAAGGTTCTCAATTACGAGCTTGTCCTTTGGGTTGGAATACAACGGGCGGTCTATATTCAGTTTGACGGAGCGGCCAACCATCATGTCAGTGAGGGACTGGGCCGTAGCCGTCTTCGTATCGACGGTTCCAATGTACTTGCCCTTGCGGAGTATCGCGACCTTGTCCGATACATCAAGGACCTCCGCGAGCTTGTGGGTTATGAGGACAATGGCCTTGTTGTCGGCCTTCATGTTCCTAAGCACGGCAAAGAGCTTGTCGGTCTCCTGAGGAGTGAGGACTGCCGTCGGCTCATCCAAAATGAGAATCTCGGCACCTCTGTAGAGGACCTTTACGATTTCGACGGTCTGCTTTTGGGAGACCGACATATCGTAGACCTTCTTCTTTGGGTCTATGTCGAATCCGTAGCGGTCGCAGATCTCCTTGACCTTCTCGTTTACGGCTCCAAGATCCATCTTTCCATCGTCAAGACCAAGGATTATGTTCTGGGCCGCCGTAAAGACATCGACCAGGTGGTAATGCTGGTGGATCATCCCAATGCCAAGGTCGAATGCATCCCTAGGAGACCGTATGGCCACAGGTTCGCCGTCCTTGAATATCTCTCCACCATCGGGCTGATAGATACCGGAAAGCATGTTCATAAGCGTCGTCTTTCCGCTGCCGTTCTCACCAAGCAGACACAGTATCTCACCCCTGTTTATGGACAGATTGATGTCATCGTTGGCCACGACCTTACCAAAGGTTTTGGTTATGCCTTTGAGTTCTATTGCACACTTGCTTTGCACTTTCTGCACTGTTGTGTCCCTGGGGAACTTTGGTTGTTCCCCCCTTTTCCTTTATGTGAGGATTAACAGAATAATGCTACCACAGTTTGGGAGGAACGCAACTAAAAAATGCAACAAACGGCAACAAAAACGAACAAACACGCAAATGAAGCTCAAATACCAAGCCCTTGTACTATGTCTGAGAATATCCGCTCCCTAGTCTGGGAACCATCTATGCGAAGCAATCTGCAGCCAGAAGGGAGGTTGGAGAATATCCTTTCATAGTTTGCAAGAACCTGTCGTTGATACTCCAACTTTTCGTATATCTCCTTAGCCTGTCCTCTGGAGTCTATGCGGTCTATGCATGATTGAAGCGGAGTGTCAATGAATATGACGACCTCAGGGTAGGGGAAGGCTGAATTGAGCTCATCTACACGTTGGAAATCGAACCCAATGCTCTGATATGCAAGGGATGAGAACTTGTAGCGGTCGGAGACGACGATCTCTCCTCGTTCGATATGGGAAAGGATTCCATACTCAGGATTGTTCACATGGTTGTCCCTGTCAGCTGCAAAGAGGTATGCCACTGTGGACTGTGGAACCTTGATCTCTCCGCTTAGGACCTTTCTGAGGAACCGGCCGGTCTCATGGATTGTAGGCTCTGCAGTGCAATGCACCTTCACTCCCTTTTGGGAGAGGTATGCCTCAAGGTTTCTAAGCTGTGTCGTCGTTCCCGCACCATCGAGCCCTTCGAGGACCCAGAAGTTCTTTTGAATCTGTGCCATAATGCGACCAATATACACGCAAAACACATACTATTTCAATTGAGCGTCCGCCATCTAAACGCTATAATCTATATGAATGAAGTTTCGCATGACGGCCTCATCGGTAATTGTCTCAATAGTGCTTTGCCTTATCGTACTCCTTGCAGTAGGTTTCTTCCGTGTTGCAACGACATGCTACGACAAAGTCCAAGCTGGGCTTTACGACATACTTGACTTTGGTCAGGCGGGCTTCAATGTAGACGTGGAAACCATAGACGGGACGCTTATGAAGGCAATTGTGCTGAGAAACGTGACCGTCTCTTCACCCAACGGCACATTGGCGCATGCGGATAGGATAGAGGTCACGTCCAGTATATGGAAGGTCGTGAAGGCCGCACTTGGACTTGAAAGCGCCCATTTCGACATTGCAGTCTACAACCTCAAGGCCGATTCCTCTGTGCTTGCGTTTGCAACGCAGAACTCCGGTTCAGGTACAAGCACCGTGTCGGGCGACCAATCAAGCAAAGCCGCCCAGCCAGCAAAACTCGACTTCTCTTTTTTGGTCAACATCGTGAACGCATCCGTAGATGTGGACTACCAAGGCATAACGACCACCATAGACGGAATAAACGCATCCGCATCGTTTGGAAGGAACCTTGCATTCAAGGATGCAGACATAAATGTACCAAAGGTGTTTGCAGACGTACCCAAGGCGGGACCCGTCGAGGTGGACGACATACGACTGTCAATGGACTCAAACCTTACTGCAACCGCATCCATTGCAAGAGCCTCAATTGCGAACTACGGCGTTGGGGCTTACGGAATCTCAGCAATCGCAGGCTTGAACGATACGAACGCAAGCCTTGCCTTCTTCGTCCAGACCCTGCAGGCCTCGTATTTAGGATACGCTGCCGTCCTTGAAAGCTCGACCTTCAACGTTGGCCTTCCATCAGGCGGCATTGAAAACGATGGGATGTCTGTCATAGGAACGATATCGAATGCATCCCTGGTCTCTGAAAACGAAGGCCTTTCCGTCACCATGTATGGAACATCAGTCTCTGGAATAGGGAAGGGAAGTGACGTTGACCTTGACATCTCAACCAATGAAGTCGAAGCGCAGCTTAGGGACTATTTCGTTGACATAAAGGATTTTGGAATAAATCTCGATGCATCGTTGGAGTTTGGGGACATCTTGGAATCAAGCGCACTTGGAAGCATTGGGATTTCACGGGCTTCCGCAAAGGGACTTGAAGGCTACACCATACAGGATGCCCAATTGCAGAACCTTGACATGGACGTATCACTTAAGGACAAGAAGCTGGATATAAGGTTCAAATCCCGCGTCCAAGGTACAAGCACAAACGTCTATGTTGGAGAGTTCTCATCCAACGCAGACTCAGACCTCTCCCTTTCATTTGAGAACGGAATATCCCATGTGTCGGCGGCTCTTTCCAGCATAAGGATCGCTGCCGTCCCTGATGAAGCGAACCTCTCGTTCGACTACGTTGCGGGCGGTGAAATGAAGCTTTCATTCAATGTCTCAGAGGATTTGGAGGGAACAGCAAGGATTTCGTTCGAAGACGACCAAATGGAAGCAAGGCTGTATCTGGAGGATCTGAATCCGTACTCCTACGATGTAGTATTCGAAAACCTTCTTGCTTCGCAGGACTTCATACGAAAGGAAACGAGTTTCGATGGTTCCATTGTCTTCTCATTGGGTTTGGAAAGCGGAGTTGCATCAAGGCTCGTATCCACACAGCTTGCCCAAACCATAGAAGGGAACACCTTGGGTGGCTTGGTATCCAATGGAAGGTTCTCAACGAACATAGCCGTCCATGACCTGAGCGTAGACGACAGCCTTTACAGCGGTGCAGTATCGTTCGAGGCTTCGCTTGAGGATACGTTGCTGAACGTTGGAACGCTTGCAGTTTCCACTGGTGGTTTCAGGCTTTCGTACAGTGGAACGATAGACTATATCCAAATGATTCCTGACGGAGCCCTGACCCTTCAGGACGCCAACGATGGAAACGAGCTTGCACGACTTGACTTCAATTCCATAGAAGACACATTGCTGTACAGCTTTGTACTTACGTCTCCTTTGGTGAAGGATTCATCTGTACATGGAACGCTCGATTGGCAGAATTCGAGTGCAATAACGGCATCGGCTGTGCTTGAGTCACCGCTTTTTTCCAACAAAGAACTCCCTTTCTCAGTCACAGTAGTCAAGTCTCCGCTTGAAATCCAGGTCAGAAGCGAAGAGCTCAACCTTGATGCAGGTCTTTCGCCCCAGAACCAGGTCAGGGCCAAAGGTACAGTCAAGGGACTTGAAGTCAAGGCATCTGACACAATGTCCGTTGCGGTGGATATGGAGTTCGATGCATCCTACAACATACTTTCCGGCGAGCTTGGTGCTGCGCTTGAAGGACTTGCCATAAGGGTGTCAGACATTCTTGAGTTTGGGTTCAGTTCAGACATCTCCAATACCAAACTGAACATACACGATGTTTTCGTAAGGCAAAACGGAGACAGGACGATATACGAAGGAAGCCTTGAGGTTTCGTATAGCAGCCTGAAGGACCTCATTTCCCTTGACCCTGCGAAGCTTGCAGCGGTCATGGACATTTCCGATTCTACAAGTGGAACCTATGCCAAAGGCACCATTGTGGATGGAGACTATTACCTTGACGCACGCTTGGCATCTTTTGTTGACATAGAGATGACTGTCTTGGGCAGCAAGGGATACGGCTTCCATTCCTATGGGTCTGTGCAATGGGGAAGTGGAGAGGAAAACGGTTTCTCCTTCAACTCCCAGTACAGAGGGGGAAGACTTGGATTCTATGACTCGAAGGGAAGGGTTGGAAGTCTGGAGCTCAACGATGTAGGACTTTCCCTTGACTTCAACGAAATGGCCATGGAGTTCTCTTTTTCATTCATCAACACAGTCTCAAGGAAGGCGTCGGATGCTGCAATGCAAAGCGGAACCATAACCCTTGCGGGAAGATTGGAGACTCTGGCGTCAAGCCTTCTTTCTGCAGTCGCAGGATTGGATTCTGACATAAGCTTCACGCTTGGACTCAAGGACTTTAGGCTTGAAGACGGCTTTGCAGTCCCTGACACAGAGGTGGACATACTCTACAGCAATGGAAAGGTGGATATGGAAGGGGCTCTGATGAACGGAACGTTCGACATAGCATCGGGCTATCTGGACCTTCACATAGACAAGAGCTTCCTATTCGGCCTCGATGCAAAGGGCTATATAGGGAAGGAACTTGACCTTATGGTGACAAACCTGTACTTCCCGCTTCCACTCATAGAACAGTTCACGGACATGATGCTTTTGGGCTTCACGAAGGGGGACATAACAGGTGACGTCCTCATAAAGGGGCCTGCGGACGACCCAAGGTTCTACGGAATGCTCTACTGCCAGCAGTTCGAAATGTGGATGGTCTACCTTCCACAGCAGTCGCTTGTCGTGAACAACATAGCCATAGCGCTTCAAGACCACAGCGTAACGATACCTCAGACTCCATACACGGGATACAGCAGCCTGGATGGAAGGTTCCTAAGCGGGCTTGTATCGGTCTCAATGGACGTACAGAACCTGAACTTTGGAAACATGGAAGTCTCAATGGAGGTCGAAACCCCAATCGACCTCTGGATGCCGCTTCTTTTGGATGGAAGCGAAATAGAGGTCAGAGGAAACGCAAAGGGACATGTGGACTACGGTCTTAGGAACGGAGTGGCTTATCTTAACAGCGTTGTTACAGCATCGAACATGCTGGTGGACTTCAAGATAGACGAGAAGCCTCGCTGGATCTACTTCCTCACGGATCCAATCAACATGGACGTAACGCTTACAACCGGAAGGGACGTAGAGTTCTGCTATCCTGAAAAGGACAACGCATTCATAAACTTCACCCTAAACGAAGGGGAGACCGTAAGGGTAGTGTACCAAGTCGATCCTCTAAAGATAGAGACAAGCGGCTCGTTCTCCTTCAAGACAGGACAGGTCTATTATTTCCAGAACGACTTCTATATATCGGAAGGAACCCTTGACCTTACACCAAGGAAGTTCGGCTCAAGCATAGATGGGATTTCATTCCAGCTGGATCTCATTGCAAGGCTCAAGGACTACGACTCGTCCGGCAATAGGATTGAGATAAACCTCATACTGCAGAACGCCACGCTTGACAACATATCGCCACGATTCACAAGCACTCCAAGCATGTCTGAGACCGATATCATTGCGCTTCTGGGTCAGACGATACTTCCTTCAAGCACATTCGACCAAAGCATATCAGTAGCATCCGTCGCATCCCTTGCAGCTGCGGCCACAGACGCAGCCACAAGGCTTGGAATCATAGAATCCAACAGCAACTACTCGCTTTCAGGCATAATAAGGGACTCACTTGGCCTTGACATATTCTCACTAAGATCGTCCATTCTCCAGAACATAATAATCGACGCACTTCCAGGAGGGGTGTCGGGAAGCAACGACATAAGCCTTCTTTCCAAGTATCTGGACGGGACATCGCTCTTTGCAGGAAGCTACATCATGCCAGGTGTGTTCGCACAGACATCCTTCAGGCTCAAGGCGGACAGGAGCGGGGGAAGAAACTCCAATGTTGGACACTTCCTTTCAAACGACCTCATGCTCGACATGGAGTTCAGCATAGACTGGGACAACCCAATTGGGACGTTCACCATATTCACGAAACCCCAAGAGTTGTCCCCATTCAGTATTTTGGATAGTATTGGGTTCAGTGTAACCAAAAGGATACAGTTTTGATTTATCCGCAGGAGACGCATAGATGAAAAGAATAGTTTCAGTTTGTTTGGTCGTTCTGATTTCTGTTTTCGCACTTTTCGCAGCAGACCAGTCATGGTGGTACGGAAAGGAGATAGAGGGCTTTTCCTATACGGGGCTCAAGAACGTAAAGGAAGCGGAGATAGACGATGCACTCTACAAATACAGGCATGCAACGTTCACGGACGAAGTCTTCGCCGACATCCAGGACGCACTCTACAACGTGCAGGGTATAGACTTCTTCATAGCCGATGCCCAGCGCAACGAAACCGATGGCCTTGTACTTGCGTTCGAGTTCTACGAGCTGCCAATGCTTTCTTCCATTTCGTTCGAAGGCAACGAAAAGGTCAAGACAAGCGACCTAAGAGGTGCTTTGTCCACATTGGCGGTTGGCAGCTTCATGGATCCTTCAAGGAAATCGGTCTTCGAGGCTGCAAAGCAGGAGATATTGGATTTCTATGCAACCAAAGGATTCGAGTCCGTGCCGGTTGAGTACGAAATCCGTGAAAACGAAGAGGCCGGCACGTTTGCAGTGGTGTTCTCGCTCACAGAAGGACTCCAGACGAGGATAGTGTCCATTTCCTTCACAGGAAACGAGCACGTGGATTCGTCGATCCTCAAGAAGCAGGTTTCATCCAAAGTCAAAAGCCTATTCAACAATGGTTTCCTTGATGAGAACAAGCTCAAAAGCGATGCCGATGCAATAGCTCTCTACTACCAGACCAACGGCTACATAGATGTAATAGTGGGCTCGCCAGTGGTTGAAGAGCTTGATACGTCCAACGAGAAGTTCAGGGAGGTTTCCGTCACGTTCCCAATCGTGGAGGGCTCCCAGTGGTTCTACGGTGGCATGGAGGTCAATGGAAACACAATCTTCTCCGACGAAGAGATAGCCTCTGTACTCTCCATGCAGGTTGGATCCGTGCTCAACCTGCAGCTCGTCCAGAACGAATACACAGCAGTGGCCGACCTATACTACAACGATGGATACATCTCAAACGGCATGGATGTATCGGACGAACGCGATGACACGAACATGACGGTCAAGTACTTCCTCACAATAACGGAAGGTCCTCAGGCATACATAGAGGACATCCTCATATCGGGCCTTACCAAGACCAAGGAATACGTCATGCGCCGCGAACTTTCGTTCAACCCAGGCGATGTTTTCTCAAAGGCGAAGCTCGTCACAAGCGCGCAGAACCTCTACAACACGGGCCTTCTTTCAGACCTTAGCTATGACCTTCTCTATGGCAAGGACCAAAACAATGTCATAGTGGACTTCAAGCTTGAGGAAGGAAACCAGAAGGATATACAATTCGGTGCAACGTTTGGAGGCACTGTGGACGGCTTCCCTGTATCTGGATTCCTGACATGGTCAGACAGGAACCTTGGAGGAAGGGGGCAGCAGCTTGATGTCTCCACAACGGTATCCCCAGACACCCAGTCGCTTTCCTTCACGTTTGGCGACAGCTGGTTCATGGACAAGCGTTGGTCGAACTCCGTGTCGCTGAGCTTCTCCCACAAGAAGGTGGAAGGGGAGCTCCAGAGGGCAGACAGCACAGTTCCATACTACGATGGAAGAAACGATGGAGAGACATATCCAAAGGGATACGACAGCTCCGCTTCCTGGATAAATTCATCAAAGAGCTATCCAGCGGCAAAGGACCTCATGGACTACAGGCTGTTCACGTTCTCCCTTGGCTATTCTACGGGCTACACGTTCATCTATGACGTTGGAAGGCTCTCGTTCTCAGGTGGACTCTCTGTAAGCCTGAACAAGGCCGTCTATGACAAGGACAAGTACGATCCGTTCGAAAAGCTCATATACAAGTACGGTCAGGCATGGCAGTTCTCCAACAAGCTCACGCTGTCTGCACAGTGGGACGGAAGGGACTATGTGACCAACACGACCAAAGGCTATGTACTTGGTGCAAGCATGACCTATGCAGGAGGACTTCTTGGAGGTCTTTCCAACTACATAAAGCTCACTGGAAGCGCAGCAGGATACCTCAAGCTCTTCTCGTTCCAGACAAAGGACGAGAAGACCAAGAACATCATGCTGTGCGCATCCACAAGCGCAAACGTCATGCTGCCGCAGCTCTACAACTACGAGGGAAGCTTTGGCTTCCATGACCCAAAGCTTGGTGCTACGAAGTATGAGATGCTCTACATAGACGGCATGACCATTGGAAGGGGATTCTCCACAATAACGGACCAAGCGTTCCTTTGGGACAACATGCTTGAAGTGAGCTACCAGCTTGTGGACAACGTAATCCAGGCCGAGGCCTTCGTAAGTGCAACCGGCATCAAGAACAACCTTGGAAAGGCATCCAACCTCAACTGGTACTTCGCTGCCGGTGCCGGAATCAAGCTCAAGATATCGGGCTTCCCGCTTGGACTGTACCTTGTCAAGAATGCAACGCTCGTGGAAAACACATTTGCATGGCAAGGTGGAAGCTATTTCCATAGGAACAACGCAGCAGGAAGTGGAATGAGCCTTGTGCTTGCAATATCCACAAGCCTTATTTGATTCCCTCAATACAGGCGGCTAAGAAGGTATGGCAGACGGTCCTTTGATGAGACAATACAGACAGATGAAGGAGCAGTATCCTGACATGGTGCTGTTCTTTCGTCTGGGTGACTTCTATGAAATGTTCGACGACGATGCACTTGAGGTGTCGGCGCTTTTGAACCTTACCCTAACGCACAGGGCGGATTCGCCCATGTGTGGGATTCCATACCATGCCGCAAAGAACTACCTGAAACGACTTCTTGATGCAGGGAAGAAGATTGCAATATGCGAGCAGACGGAGCTTTCAACAAGTTCCAAGACACTGGCCAAGCGGGAAGTCGTTCGCATCGTCACACCGGCAACAGTGGTTGACGAAGACCTTCTGGACGATAGGAGCTTCAACTACATAGTTTGCGTTTTCCAGTGCAGCTGTGCGTTCTGCGATGTGTCCACAGGAGACTTCCATCTTAGGAGCATCCAAAAGGAGAACAGAATCCAGGGCATAAGAGCCGTCCTTGAGCAGATAGCTCCAAGGGAGATTCTCGTATGCGAGGACGAATACTTCCTTGATTCTGCGTTCAAATCGGCCGTCGACGACTTCCATGCAATGGTGACCAAGCTTCCTTCCTGGTACTTCGCAACCAAGAGCTGTTTCAAGCTCCTGTGCGAGCAGGCAGGTGTGAATTCGCTTGCAGCGTATGGACTTGCACCAAACGACAAGCTTTTGGGACCTGCCGGTGCGCTCCTAAGATATGTAAAAGAGACATCAAAGAGCTCCGTTGGACATCTTACGGACTACAAGGTTGACTCGGAGGACTCCTATGTGTTCATGGACGAATCCTCCAGACGCAACCTGGAGCTCTTTGCAAACCTGTTCGACGGATCCTCAAGGTACTCCCTGTTCGACACCATAAACAGGACCAAGACAAGCGGAGGAAGCAGACTTCTCAAATCCTGGATGTCGTTTCCACTAAGGAACCTGGAGAAGATCAAGACACGTCAGCAGTGGGTTGGTACGCTGTACAGGAATCCTGATGAACTGGCAAGGGTAAGAGGAGCCATATCGTCGTCCATGGACATGAACAGGCTCACGACAAGGGTGCTCCTGAAACGGGCCGTACCCCATGACCTTGTGGCAATAAAGCAAACCATTGGTTCGTTCTTCGACCTCGTGTCGCAGAACTATGAAAGCTACAGTCAGCTGTTCGAGCAGAACCTCACACAGGAGGCCCTCTCTTCGTGTGCGGATCTCATGAAGGTCATACATGATGCCATAAACGAAGAATGTCTGGGACAGTTCACGGAAGGCCAGGTGATCCTTCCAGGGTACGATGAGGTCCTTGACGAGAAAAGGGCCATGAAGGACCATGGCGACGAGGTTCTGAAGGGATATCTTGAAAAGGTCAAGGCAGAGACGGGCCTTACCATAGTCAAGCTTGGATACAACCGCATCATAGGATATTTCCTTGAGGTTCCAAAAGGACAGGTTTCAAGGGTTCCGGCATCTTTCTACAGAAAACAGACTTTGGTGAACGGCGAAAGGTTCACCTCAGATGAGCTCATCATGTACGAAAAGGAGATGCTCACCGCAAGCGCAACCGCAGAGGAACGGGAAAAGGAACTGTACAACGACCTTCTGGGCCGGATACTGGATCTGAGCCCATGCCTCAATGCCATTGGACATTTCATGAATACGGTTGATGTTTACCAAAGCCTTGCAACGCTTGCAGTCGATTCGTCGTTCACATGCCCAGATGTAACTGACGATGATGTCCTTGAGATAAAGGACGGAAGGCACCCGGTGGTGGAGCGTCAGCTTGGACCTGGAAAGTTCATCGCCAACGGCCTTGACATGTCTGTCAGATTCTGTCTCATAACAGGCCCCAATATGGCTGGGAAATCAACGTTCCTAAGGCAGAACGCTTTGATAATCCTCCTAGCCCACATTGGAAGCTTCGTGCCGGCTTCGTATGCACGCATTGGCCTTGTGGATAGGATATTCTGTAGGGTAGGGGCTATGGACAACCTTGCTAGAGGGGAGTCCACGTTCCTTCTTGAGATGCAGGAAGCCGCTTTCATACTAAGAAGCTGCACTCCTAGGTCTTTCGTCATCGTTGACGAGATAGGACGGGGAACCAGCACCCAGGACGGAATGTCCATTGCATACGCCGTCATGAAGGACCTCATGAAGAAGGGGCCAAAGACGCTCTTTGCCACACACTACCATGAACTCACCATGATAGACACATCAGGAATACGGCTCCTTACGCTTGAAGTGGATGAAAAGGATGGAGATGTGGTGTTCCTGAGGAAGGTCAAGGAAGGCGTAGCCAATTCCAGCTACGGCATACATGTAGCCAAGATGGCAGGTGTTCCTGGACCTGTCATAAAGGATGCAAAAAGCTTTCAGAGCAGACACTTTGCGGACTATTCAATGGGACAGGCAAGTCTTTTCACTTCAAACGACTACGATGATGCAAACGAAGACGGGAGAACTGTAGAGGCTTCCAAGGCTCTTGCCCTTGCAAAGGAGATATCCTATGTTGACCTTGACCGCTGCACCCCAATGCAGGCTCTCATAATCCTGTCGCAGCTAAAGGAGAAAGCAATGGAGGTGGATGCAGCGCAGTGAAGGGTTCATTTGTACGTTTGTTTGGACGAAACTGCCTCGTTTGCAATGAACCAAGCGACGATGTCCTATGCCCTGACTGCAAGGCCATCCTTGACGCAGAGTGCTTCGATTCCTACATGGTGCGCTGTCCAAAGTGCTTCTTCCCTATGGTTTCGTATGACTACGACTGTCCACGCTGCCATACAAAGGAAGGAAAGTCCTGTACGAACACGTCCGTAGTTCCAATATATGCCATTGCAGACTACAACTCGAATCTTTCATACTCTCTTTTGCACAGATTCAAGTTCTTTGGAGACAAGAAGATGGCAAAGGTAGCTGCAATGTATATGCAAAGGGCTGTAGATGCCCTTGACCCAAAGGGGGATGCATACATCGTACCTGTACCTTGCAGTAGAAGAAGCCTCAAGGAGAGGGGTTGGGACCAGATGGTGCAGGTATGCAGATACATGGACAGACCAATGCTGAGAATCCTTGAGAACACGAACGAAGGACTGTCCCAGCAAAAGCTCCTTGACAGAACCCAAAGGATGGAGGAGGGAAGGGAGAAGCGGTTTTCAATGGCATCGGCCTATGAAGGTATGGATGAAGGGTATGAAAACAGGCCAGTGGTGCTGGTGGACGATGTGACTACCACGTTCAGCACCATACAGGCTGCGGCGGGTTGCCTTGCGGGTATGGGCTTCAAGGATGTGAAGGCTGCGGTGTGGCTCTACGACTACAAAGCCTAGCTTGTTTCGTGCAAAGCCACACCTCCAAAGGGATCAGACGGTGAGGATTCCGTCGTCCACGCGGCCTTCGAAGTAGCGCTTGAGGTCGAATGGAGAGAACATTCCACGGTCTGTGGCTATTCCGGAGATAAGGTGCGGTGGGGTCATGTCGAACGCAGGGTAGTAGCCCTTTACGCCTTCGACCGCCGTGCGAACCCCCATTGCCTGAAGCGAAAATTCAGGATCGCGCATCTCAATCGTGACCGAGTCATGCGTAGGATGTCCAATGTCTGGAGCACCCGATATGAACGTTGGGATTCCAAAGTAGTTGGCGCAAATTGCTATCTGGCTTGTTCCAACCTTGTTGAACACGTAGCCGTCCACGCATATTGCATCCGCTGCACATGTGAACACGTCAACTTTCTCCCTCTTCATCACGAAGGCCGGCATGTTGTCCGTTATGACTGTGACGTCGAATCCCATGTCGTGGCAGACCGTAGCAGTGAGCCTTGCGCCCTGGAAGTACGGACGAGTCTCAGGACAGAAGAGCCTTATCCTCTTGCCCCTTTCGCTGCATTCCTTGAGCATCATCCCAAGTATAGTCTCTGCAAAGCATTGCGTCATGACCGTTCCGTTGTCTGGGAACATATCGACAAGGTATTTGGCGCATCTTCCAACCTTTGCATAGCGCATGTTGTTGGCCTCCACGACGAAATCCCTTATCGCAATGTCAACGCGCTTTCCCTCTGCAAGGGCCTTCTTCGCGGATGGCAGACAGGCCTCGGTGACTATCTTCATGCGGTTCACTGTAGTTGGGCGGGCGTGGGATATGGTGTATGATGCGTTTCTAAGGTACTCCATTTGCTTCTCCGCCGTCATGTCCCTGCATTCCCAAGCGGCCAACGCCATGCCCATTGGAGCGGCCGTGAATGGACCTGCGCTTTGGGTTACCATGTCCGTTATGGCCTTTGCAAGCTCCACGTGGGTCCTGCACACCACGAACGAAGTCTTTGCAGGGTAGACCCTACGGTCCAGCACACGGACCTCACCGTCCTCATACCACGCTATGTTCTCGTATCTGAGCATGAAAGCCAGATTCGCATCCTGTCTATCCATTTAAGACCTCCTTTTTAGGCCGATGTCCCAATACACACATCGCAGTTGGTTGCCATATCGCTTGAACTCTAGCACAAAGCGCATGGTTTTTCCACATATACGTTTGCCGTTGCTTGACATATCTCGTTTGCTTGCGATATATTGCAAGAGGATTTTTAATGAGGATTTTTGAGGGATCGAAATTTTCGGTCCCTTTTTTATGGCTTTATGTTGAACAACGAGATTACGAAGGACCCTCTTTTCGAGGATCTCAGAGGAATCGTGGAGAATCTGGGCATGGTGCTTTGCGATGCAAAGAAGTCCATGCAGGGCAAGACCGTACAGATATCCGTGACCATCATGAATCCAGCGGAGGAGACGGGTGTGGACGACTGCGCAAAGGTCCATAACACCATTCTTCCAAGGCTTCAGATGAAGTACGGACGCGACGACCTCTATGTTGAAGTCTCGACCCCCGGCCTCCAGAGGAACTTCAGGGACGTCTACGAGTTCCAGGTCTTCAAAGGAAAGAGGTGCAGGGTTTACAGCCTTGGAGCATCGTCCTGGATAAGCGGAACGATAGACGAGGTTGGAGACGATGGTGTCACCCTTCTTGACTACGAAGTCGAGGACTCCAAGGAGAAGGGCGAGGAGAAGAGAATTGAATTTGCAGACATCCAGAAGGCAAAACTGGATTACAGATGGGAGGATGTGAAGAATGTCCGAGTTAAGTGATGCCATCAGACTGATGGTCGAAGACAAGGGTATTTCCCAGGAACTGGTGCTTGATACCATTAGGCAGACCCTTCTTGCCACATATAGAAGGAAGTATGGAACAGATGAGAACGCTGTCGTGACATTCGCAGATGACCTTTCATCCGTAGAGCTTGCATCCCGCAAGGTCGTTGTGGATGACGACGACTTTGACGATGAAGTGACGCAGATTCCACTTGAGGAAGCCCAGGAGCTCAGCTCTGAAGCCGAGGTAGGCGATGAGCTTCTCATCCCAATCGACCCAAAGAGCTTCGATAGGATAAGCGTCCAGACAGGAAAGCAGAGGGCTCAGTCGGCTCTTAGGGAGATCCAGAAGGACGAACTGCTTCAGGAATTCAAGGGCAAGGTTGGTGAGATCATCAACGGCTATGTGCAGGGCGACCGTGACGGAGACCTTCTTGTGGATCTTGGAAAGACCCAAGGGTATCTACCAAAGAAGAACCAGAGCCCAAAGGAATTCTATACGAAGGGCGACAAGATCAGGTGCTATGTCGAGAGCGTAAGGCCTGACGAGAGGTCTGACAAGAACATAAGGGTCATCCTAAGCCGCGTACACGAAGACTTTGTCAGAAAACTCTTTGAGATCTATGTCCCTGAGCTTGTATCAAAGGATCCAAGCATAGAGATAATGAAGATAGTAAGGGAAGCAGGCTACAGGACGAAGGTTGCAGTCTACCCAAGGAAGGTGGATGCTGACGCCGTTGGAACCTGCGTTGGACTCAAGGGCAACAGGATCCAGGCCATAATGAAGGAACTTGACGACGAGAGGATTGACGTCATCAAGTGGGATCCAAACCCTCTTGAGTACATAGCCAATGCACTTTCGCCTGCAAAGGTACTTCAGGTATACGTGATAGACCAGGCAAAGAAGGAAGCTGTCGCAATAGTGGATGAGTCGCAGCTTTCCCTGGCGATTGGAAAGCAGGGACTCAACGTAAGGCTCGTCAACAGGCTCTGCGACTGGATAGTCAATGTAAAGACCCAGGATCAGTTCGCAGAGATGGATGTCTCAAGGGAGGCAAGGGCTGCAGCTGATGCAATGTTCGACAACATGGACGAAGCCTATCAGCAGCCTGCACAGCAGGACGGCGAAGAGGAGGAGATGGCCCTTACGGATCTTCCTATCGACAAGAACCTCATCGCCAAGCTCAACTTCTATGACATATACACGGTCGAGGAGTTCATAAACCTCACGGAAGAGGACCTTGCCGGCATGACAAACCTCTCAGCTGAGGATATCGAGAACATCAACAAGGTTATAAGGGAAAACGTAGACATCGTCGAAGACGAAGTCGAAAGCGAAGAAGGGGAAGGCTTTGCCTGTCCAAAGTGTGGCTATCCTCTCACGGTTGGCATGACCGAGTGTCCTAACTGCCATGTGGGGATAAGTTTTGAGGAAGTCGAAGAAGACGAGGAGTGATAGTTTATTGATGTCAGAAGAAAGCAAGCCCAAGGCAACATTGATCAAACAGCCAAAGATAGCTGAGGCTGTCCCTCAGGCTCCAAAAGCGGACGCTTCTCAGGAAAAGAAGAAGATCGTCATCATAAAGAAGAAACCCGTCGTCGTGGTCAAGGCTCAGGCACCTGAACCTCAGCCGGAGCAGGCTCCGGAGAAGAAGAGCGCTCCTGCAGTATCAACGCCAACGGAGTCCAGGACTCCATCGCAGACTGTCTCCTCGGCGCCTTCTACGGCAAATGCCGGCAGCGTTGCATCTGTTGCAGAGACGCAGCCAAAGGCAGCCCCTCAGGCTGCTGTACAGCCACAGAGACCTGTATCAGGCTCCACGGCATTCGTCAAAAAGCCGCAGAGCCCAGTACCTGGAACGGTCGTACAGAAGAAGGTCATAAAGAAGAGTCCAGTTCCTCAGAGCTCGATAAACATGGGGCCGGTCATCATCTCAGGCGACAACCTCCCACCAATCGTTCCAAGAGGGGCTTCAAGAAGTTCTGACAGCCCAAGATCCACAGGACCTGTCGGATCCGTTGGCGGAATAACCTATGGTCGTGATGGCCAAAGGATAAGCAACGGCTACAATGGAAACCGTCAGGGAGGCTATGGCCAGAGACAAGGCGGCTATGGCCAGAACGGCCAGCAGGGTAGACCTCAGGGCTACACTCCAAGGTCAGCCCAACAAGGCAACCGCCAAGGCGGCTATGGCCAGAGACAAGGCGGATTCGGTCAGAGACAGGGCGGTTTTGGAGGTGGCTTCAACAGAGACGGTCAGGGCCCAAGACCGGGCTTTGGCCAGAAGCCTGGCTTTGGAAAGGATGCACCACGTGGTGGAATGCACAGAGGAGGTGGCTTCTCTGCACCGTCAGAGGTTGCAGTGGACAAGAACAGAAGGGTCTACTCGAAGGACAAGGGCAAGGACAGACGAGACGAGAGAACGGACGAAGAGTTCGAGCTCAAGCAGTTTGGAAAGAAGTCCAAGGGCCACGAGCAGACGGCTGCGATTCCAAAGTCCATAGACATCCTTTCGTCCATAACTGTCAGCGACCTTGCAAGGAAGATGAACATAAAGGCCTCAGAGATCATTTCCAAGCTGTTCAGCATGGGTATGATGGTGAGCATAAACGAAAGCATAGACAGCGATACCGCAACTATCATAGCTGAGGAGTATGGATGTTCCGTGCATCTTGTAAATCTTTATGACGAAACGATTATAGCAAGGGAGGAGGACTCTGAGGAGGACCTTGTTCCAAGAGCTCCAATCGTTACGGTCATGGGTCACGTAGACCATGGTAAGACCAAGCTCCTCGATGCCATAAGGCAGACGAACGTCGTAGCCGGTGAGTTTGGAGGAATCACACAGCACATTGGTGCATACAAGGTGTCCATTCCAGGCAAAGGGGACATTGTGTTCCTGGATACTCCAGGCCATGCCGCATTCACGATGATGAGAGCAAGGGGAGCCCAGCTCACGGACATAGTAGTCCTTGTCGTCGCCGCCAACGACGGTGTCATGCCACAGACCCTTGAAGCCATTGACCATGCAAAGGCTGCAAACGTGCCTATCATCGTTGCCATAAACAAGATAGACCTGCCAGATGCCAAGCCTGAGAGGGTCATGCAGCAGCTCTCTGACCGTGGTCTCATGCCAGAGGAGTGGGGTGGACAGACATTGTTCTGCAAGATATCGGCCTTGAAGAAGGAAGGCATCGACGAACTTCTGGACACCATACTGCTTCAGGCTGAGATGATGGACCTTAGGGCGAATCCAAACTGCAGGGCTGAAGGAAAGATCCTTGAAGCTAGGATAGACCAGGGAAGAGGTATCGTGGCGTCCGTCGTCATAGAGCGTGGAACCCTCAAGCAGGGCGACTACTATGTGTCTGGCATATATCCAGGCAGAGTCAGAGCCATGTTCGACGACAAGGGCAAGAAGATATCGTCCGCAGGACCATCCACTCCGGTTGAGGTCATAGGACTGTCAGACGTACCGTCCGCAGGCGACCCGTTCCAGGTATGTGAGAACGAAAAGCAGGCAAGGCAGATTGGTGCAAAGAGGCAGGAACTTGAGAGGATGAACCAGGCCAGCAAGTTCAAGAAGGTCACTCTCGAGACCCTCAACGAAGCCATCAAGGACGGTGAGGTCAAGGAGCTCAACGTCATCATCAAGGGTGATGTCCAAGGTTCCGTCGAAGCCCTGCAGCTTGCACTTGAAAAGCTCTCCACACCAGAGATCAGAGTGCGCGTGATACGTGCCGCAGCCGGCGCCATCATAGAGGACGACATAAACCTTGCATCTGCATCCGAGAACCCGGCCCTTGTCATTGGCTTCAACGTAAGACCTACGCCAAAGGCTCAGGCAAGAGCGGACCAGGAGAAGATAGAGATCCGCAAGTACAACATAATCTACAACGTCGTGGACGACGTAAGGGCCGCCATGGAAGGAATGCTCTCGCCGGAAAGGACGGAGGTGGATGTTGGTACTGCAGAGGTCAGACAGGTCTTCAAGGTACCAAAGGTTGGAATCGTTGCAGGATGCTATGTGCTCTCAGGAAGCGTCAAGAGGAACAATTTCTGCCGCGTGATAAGGGAGAACATCCAGATAAACCACGACCTTGTGAAGATCACCTCCCTCAAGAGGTTCAAGGACGATGTGCGTGAAGTCACAGCCGGTTTCGAATGCGGTATTGGAATCGAAAGCTTCCAGGATCTGAGGGAGGGCGATGTCCTTGAGTTCGTGGAGATTCACGAAACGGCAAGGAAGCTTGAGGTTTCAGAGGAGTACATCTGATGAGCGAGTACAGCCAGAGCAGAAACGAGTCAAGGATACTCCAAGCCGTGAACACACTCATTGTGAACGGTGAGATAAAGCATCCAAAGCTCAGCAGGTTCGCAAGCATAAGCGCCATTACGCTGTCCAAGGACAATGCATATGCAACGCTCTATGTGTCCTGCCTCATGGACGACGGCACTTTGGAGGTCTCTGTAAAGGCTCTCCAAAGCGCTGCAGGCTTCATACAGGCACGCCTTGCAAATGTGCTCAAGACGAAGAACACTCCAAAGCTGACGTTCGTGGCCGATACCACTGAGCGTGACGCACAAAGGATAAATGAGCTTTTGGATAGCATAAAGTCCTGATTGTAGGAACTTGCAAAAGGAAATACGTATGAACAGGAACGCTGTGATTCTGGTGGACAAAGCCTCTGGGATCACCTCATTCGACTGCCTAGGACGAATAAAGAGACTCATAAACAAGAAGACAGGCCATTGCGGTACTTTGGACAAGTTCGCACATGGCCTTATGATTGTACTCTGCGGAAGCTATACGAAGCTCGTCCCTGTATTCATGGGAATGGACAAGACCTATGAGGCACTGATTGAGTTTGGAAAGTCCACGGACACCCTTGATCCAGAGGGAGAGGTCATGGAGACAGGAGAGATTCCAGACTTCGAGACAGTCGAGGCAGCTGTTTCCAGACTTGTTGGATACATCAATCAGGTCCCTCCTGCATACAGTGCAATCCATGTGAACGGAAAGAGAAGCTATCAGTTGGCGCGTTTGAACGAAGACATGCCCCAACTCGAACCTCGTCACGTCACCATACACGAAGCATCCATAATCTCATATGAGGCCCCGTTCCTCAAAGTTCGTCTTCATGTGTCGAAAGGAACATATGTACGCTCCTATGCAAGGGATCTTGGACACCTTTGCAACAGCTGCGCTTATGTGAAGGAACTCTACAGAACGGCGATTGGCCCATTCAAGGTTGGAGATGCCGTCCGCTACGACGACGCAGAGGCTCTGAAGGCCATTGCAGACTCTACGGACGACGGCCTTGGCCTCATAGGACGCATCCCATACACATCCTTTGTAACCGTTGACGAAACAGAGGCTTTCAAGCTTTCCAACGGTGCGGTGCCATATAGCGTGAGGGGACGACTTCCAAAAGACAATGTTGGATTCGTCGTTTTCATGAACCAAACCAAAGGCCAATCAAAGGCTGTATGCATCTACAGCGTGGCGGAAGGAAGGATAATCTGTCAGGTCAGAGGAGAGTCGTGATGGAGACGACTGTCTTTGGAGAGACGAACAAATCTGGAAAGCCCTGCGTAGTGAGCGTTGGGGTGTTCGACGGCCTGCATCTTGGACACGCAAGGATAATAGCTCAGAACGTCGCATTGGCGCACAGAAACGGATGGATGAGCGTAGTCATGACGTTCTCTGTAAATCCAAAAATGGCAAAGGGTTCCATGAAAGCGTTGAAACCATTGTCATCCATGCGTTTTTTCGATGAAATGTTGGAGAAAGCAGGTGTTGACCAGCACTGCATAATTGACTTTTCCGACGATATGAGTAAACTCACAGGAGAGGAGTTCGTCGCCATGCTCTGTACGTCGTACAGCGTGAGGGCGATGGTTGTTGGGACAAGCTTCCGTTGCGGCAACCCAAGCAGTAGCGCAGGGGTTTCCAATCTGGAGGGTCTTTTGTCAAAATATACTTCATCTGCTTCTTTGGTGGTTGTTCCTTCCGTCTTCGTAGAAGGCGAGGAGGTGAGCAGCTCCCTGATTCGCAGATGTCTCCTAACAGGTGATTTGGACAAAGCGTCCAGATTGCTTGGCAGAGCGTACAGTCTTGACCTTAGGGACGTTCCCTATGAGCCGAGTCAGAATCGCCTGTTCTATAGCGTCCGCGCTCTTGGACAGCTTCTTCCTCCGGAAGGGCTGTACATGGTGGAAGCGACAGCCAGTGGAGCATTGGCAAAATGCCGGCTCTGCGTATCAGAGGACCATTTGGCTCTGGAGCTGCCTGTGCGGATGATTCCAGATGGGATTACATTCCTAGGAGAGTAACAGAATGGTTACCAAGGAACAGAAGCAGGAAATCATCGCAAAGTTTGGTGGCGATGAGAAGAACACAGGAGCTGCAGAGGTACAGGTTGCACTTCTCACAGCAAGGATCAACGACCTTCAGAAGCACTTCAAGGCCAACCCAAAGGACCACGCTTCCAACCGTGGCCTTCTCAAGATGGTTGGACAGAGAAGACGCCTTCTCAAGTACATCAAGAACAACGACATTGAGAAGTACCGCTCACTCATTGCGGAGCTGGGTCTCAGAAAGTAAGCTTGTACAAATCAGGGCTCCGTTGATGCGGAGCCTTTACTGCGTCTAAGGCACTTTGCCTTTGATGCATTGCCAAACATCCAAAGGAAGGGTTTCAGGCGGCATTGAAAGCCTTGTCCAAACGGATGTCAATGGCGAAAGAACAGAAAAGAAGAAAAGAAAGAAGTAAAAGGAAGAAAAATGTCAGAAGTAAAGAAAGTTTCAGTAAAACTTGGTGACGACTACCTCGTATTCGAGACAGGAAAGATCGCCAAGCAGGCAAACGGAGCCGTCTATGCACACTATGCAGGGTCTGCCGTAATCGCCACAGTTTGTTGCTCGGACGCTCCGAGCGAGCCTTTGGACTATGTTCCAGTTTCAGTGGAATACAACGAAAAGTACTATGCCGCAGGAAAGATTCCAGGAGGATTCCTCAAGAGGGAGTCAAAGCCAAAGGACAAGGAGATCCTTGTAAGCCGTCTCATCGACCGTCCTATGAGACCTTTGTTCGAGAAGGCTTTCAGCCGTGAGATACAGATAGTTCCAACCGTCATCTCCGCTGACCAGATCAACACACCTGATGTCATCGCAATCAACGCAGCAAGCGCAGCGGTTACGATTTCAGACATCCCGTTCAACGGACCAATTGCAGGTGTCAGAGTTGCCCTCATCGATGGGAAGTACGTAATCAACCCAACGTTCCAGCAAATCGAGAACGCTGACCTTGACATAGTCGTAGCTGGAACGCGCGAAGGCATCACAATGGTAGAAGGCGGAGCGCACGAAGTCTCCGAGCAGAACATGCTTGATGCAATCGCCGCCGCACAGCCTGTCATCACGATGCTCTGCGATGCACAGCTTGAACTCAGAAGACTTGCAGGAAAGGAGAAGCTTCCTGTTCTTGAGATAAACGAAGACCTTTCATGGCTCGAGCCAATCCGCGAATACGCAAAGCCTCTTGTCAAGCAGGCATCGTTTGGAGGAAGCAAGGAAGGTAGACACGAGGCGCTTGCCAAGGTCCAGGCCGATACCCTTGCAAAGTTCGCAGACGAGGTCTCCGCCCATGATGATGGAAAGGTCCAGATTGCAAAGCTCTTCGACGACCTTGCATACGAAGTGCTCAGGGCATCCATCCTTGACGACGGTGTTCGTGTAGATGGAAGAAAGGTGACCGAGATAAGGCCAATAACCTGCGAGGTCGGACTTCTTGCCAGAACCCACGGAAGCGCGCTCTTCACAAGGGGAGAGACTCAGAGCCTTGCCGTAACCACCCTTGGCACGGTCCAGGACGAGCAGCTCTTTGACAACATAGACGGGGACAAGAACTACAGCAACTTCATGCTGCACTACAACTTCCCTCCATATTCAGTTGGAGAGACAGGCCGTCTTACAACAGGAAGAAGAGAGATTGGACACGGACACCTTGCACAAAGGGCCCTTCAGGCTGTCGTTCCATGCAAGGAAGAGTTCCCATACACGGTCAGAGTCGTAAGCGAAATCATGGAGTCCAACGGATCGTCCTCAATGGCATCGGTCTGCGGCGGCTGCCTTTCCCTTATGGATGCGGGCGTTCCAATCTCCAAGCCGGTTGCAGGAATTGCAATGGGCCTCATCACAGAGGGTGCCGACTACAGCAGATACAAGATCCTTTCCGATATCCTTGGAGAGGAGGACCACCTTGGCGACATGGACTTCAAGGTAGCTGGAACACGCGATGGAATCACGGCTTTCCAGATGGACATCAAGATTGCAGGCGTCACACCTGAGATCATGAGCAAGGCCCTCCAACAGGCAAAGGAAGGAAGATACCACATCCTTGGCATCATGGAGCAGACACTTGCAGCTCCAAGACCAGAGGTCAACCAGTACGCTCCAAAGATCCTCACGACAAAGGTCGAGGAAGAGAAGATTGGTGCCGTCATTGGTACAGGTGGAAAGACGATCAAGGGAATTGCACAGGTTACAGGCGCTGAGGTCAACATCGATGACACGGGTGTCGTGACGATCTACGGCAAGAACGCCGCAAGCGCACAGGCAGCCCTTGAGATGGTCAAGTCAATCGTTGAGGAGCCTGAGGTTGGAAAGATCTATCAGGGAACCGTCAAGAGAATCATGGACTTTGGTGCATTCGTTGAGATAATTCCAGGAAAGGAAGGACTTTGCCACATCTCAAAGCTTGCAAGGACAAGAGTCAACAACGTATCTGACGTCCTTCAGGTTGGACAGGTCATCCCTGTAAAGCTCATTGAAGTAGACCGCACAGGTGGAAGGCTCAGCCTTTCCTACATAGATGCAATCGATCCAGACGGAGAGGCCAAGGCTCCAGAAAGAAAGCCAAGGGAAGGCCGTGATGGCGGAAGGGATTTCCACAACTCAGACAGACGTTCCTCAAAGCCTTTTGGTCGCAACGACCATGACAGAAGGGACAGAAAGCCAAGAGAGAACAAGCCTATGGATTCAACTGAGTCCAAGGAAACTTCGAACGACTGACACAGCAGCTTTCAAGCTGAAGAGAGGGAAGCCTATTTTGGATTCTGTCAAAGACTGTAATGTAAAAGTTGTTTTGAAGGGAGGGGCGAGACTTCCAGTCTACAGCTCCTCCCAAGCAGCAGGCGCAGACATCTGCGCCTGTCTTGTTGATGGAAGCCTCGTGATAGAGCCGCACAAGTGGTTGGCTGTTCCAACCGGTGTATCGATTGAGCTTCCTGTTGGATACGAAGCTCAGGTACGCCCAAGGTCAGGTCTTGCAGCCAAGTTTGGGGTCACTACGCTCAACGCACCTGGCACCATAGACAGCGACTACAGAGGGGAGATAAGGGTCATACTCATAAACCATTCCGATGTACCGTTCGTCATAAACGATGGAGACAGGATTGCACAATTGGTGATTGCAAGGCACGAAACGGCTTCGTTTGAGCCAAGCGAAGGACTGTCCGCTACCACAAGAGGTGAAGGTGGCTTTGGCTCTACGGGGATTTCCTCAAAGTAAAGGAGAACCGGGGAGATGTCAAAAAGAGGAGGCTACGGCAAGCTCTATGGATATGTGGGAAAGGAGTATTTCCTTTCCTTCCTTGTGGCTTTCGTGTTCTTCTTCTTCATATTCTTCGTAAACCAGATACTCGTACTTGCCCAGAAGATACTTCTAAAGAACGTCATGATAAGCGATGTGCTCATGCTTGTCGTCCTCTCCATTCCTCAGTTTCTGATGTACACCATGCCGTTCAGCTCGCTTGCGAGTGCAAGTATGGTGATAGGCAACCTTTCCTCACAGAACGAAGTGCTGGCTCTGCGCTCGTGTGGAATACACACAGGAAGGATATTCGTTCCAATCGTTGGAATCTCGTTGTTGCTGTCGATTTCAACTTTGTTCATTGCAGACAGGATGATTCCGTACACAACTGAGAGATACAGGGATCTCTATGCACAGGTGTTGGAGAGGGTGCCAACACTTGAGCTTGAAAGCTACAGCTCAACCACGTTTGGAAACATGGTCATATCGAACGGACTTGTAGACAAGAACGAAGTCCACGACATGCTCATATTCGACGACTCCGATCCAAACAACAGCCGCGTGGTGTTTGCAGACAAGGGGTCGTTCAGTGTCGTTGACATAGATAGGTTCATATATCGTATAGATATGGAGAACCCCCAGATACTTGCAACGGATTCCACTTCGCTTGGATCCTATTCCCTTGCAAAGGCATCATCAATGACAATGTACATCAACCTTTCGTCCCAGACGGGTGCCAATGTGAACATAACCCCTTCCCAAATGTCCATAAGACAGCTCATGACCCTCACGAATGAGAGAAGGGAGGAGAACGACTCTCTCAAGGCTCAGAAGGCCGAGGATGTAAGACGTCTCACGTCTTCCGTGGCTGAAGAGCTGTTCTCTCTTGAAGACGGCAAAACCATAGACGCAGGATCCCTATACAGAAGGGTCAATGATGTTGTGGAACGACAGGACAGACGAAGCTTCAGCTTCTATTTCCAGTACTACAGGACGGAGCTTCAGAAAAAGATCGCACTTTCGTTTGCATGTACGTTCCTGGTGTTCATTGCTTTTCCAATATCGTTCTTCAGAGTCAAGAACGGGCGTCTTCTTGGCTTTGGGCTTTCCATGCTCATTGCATGCATGTACTGGTTCCTTTTGTACTACATGCATACAAGAGCCATAATGACGTCCCTGCATCCTGCAATCTTCATTTGGTTCCCCGATGCACTTGTGTTCTTCATAGGGGTTGTCCTCCTACTGAAACTTCGTAAGAGATAGGGAAGGGTGGCGAAGATGAAAGTCCTTACGAAGTATACACTGATATCGGTCCTGAAGGTGGGGTTTGCCACGGCGTTGCTTGCAGCCCTTATGCTTGTTGGAGTGGACCTTTTCTCCAACCTTGACTCATACATTGGCCATTCATTGGGTTTTGGAAAGGCGTTCATGCTTTCCATGCTATACTATCCTGAAGCGTTCCTCATTGCGTTGGGTCCATCGTTCCTGTTTTCGGCGACTTATTTCCTTTCAATGCTAAATGCAAGCAATGAAATGATATGCATACTAAACTCAGGCGTAAGCTCAAGACGTGTCGTGACGCCTCTTCTGATACTTGCAGTGATGCTTGCGCTGTTCTACTTTGGATTCAACGAAACCATTGCGATAAAGAGCTCCAACCTCAAGGATTCAAGGACGCAGTTTGCAACAAGCGACAGCTCCCTTGACAACACCGACATTGCACTAAGCGACATGCAGGACGGCTATATGGTCTATGCCTCACGCTACGAGGACGAAACCTCAACGCTGTACAATGTGTCGTATATCGAACTGAGTGGGAAGTCGGGAGAAAAGGACAGTATCCCAGACTCAAGTTCGAACGCAGATTCGAATGCAAATTCAGGTACAGGCCTTAGAAGGATAGATGCATACAAGGCTGTATACAACGAAGCTGAAGGTTTTTGGACTTTCAACGACTGCTATGTCTACACAACCAAGCAGACCCATGATGGCGAAACGGTTGACGTATCGTATTTGGGTATGCTGGATGTAGAGCGCATGAAGCTTGAACCACAGCTTTTCAGAAACCTGTCGTCTGAGATTTCTAAGATGTCGCTGGATCTGGCCCATGCATATCTTCTTCGTATGAAAGGACTCAACCCAGACGAATATGCAAGGCTTGGAACGGAGTACTACAAACGAATCTTCAGCTGCCTTACGCCCCTTATCATGATGGTCATTGCATGCAGCATGAACTACAGGTTCAAGAAGAACGTCCTTTTCTTCTCCTTGATCTGCTCTATATGCATAGCCGTAGTCTACTATGTAATCCAAATGATGACCGTCATGCTTGCAGACCAAGGGGTTATTGCCCCATGGCTTGGTATTCTGATACCATTTGCTGTGATTCTTGGACTTTCAGGAATCATGTCCATAATAATGAAATGAATACTTACAAGTGAGTTTACGAGGTGAATCTATGGCCGATAGGATATACACGCTGCATCACAAGGACTGCCATTGCAAGGCACGAACCGGAGAGATAAAGCTTGGCCACGGAGTGGTCCAGACCCCCATGTTCATGCCGGTTGGAACGAACGGCACCGTAAAGGGGATATATCATGACAGAGTGGCTCAGATAGGCTACAACCTCATACTTGGAAACACATACCACCTATACCTAAGACCCGGTGTAGACGTACTTGCATCGTTCGATGGGCTTCACGGTTTCAGCAACTGGCATGGAAACATCCTTACGGACAGCGGAGGATTCCAGGTGTTCTCCCTCAGCTCGCTGCGCAAGATACATGAAATGGGAGTCAAGTTCCAAAGCCACATAGACGGGTCAAGGCATGTATTCACACCTGAAAAGGTAGTGGACATACAGCAGACCATAGGTTCAGACATAGCCATGATGCTTGATGTATGCTCCGCACCTGGAATCTCCTGGAAGGAAACGCTCCATGCCATGGACATCACCCATCTTTGGGCGGAGCGCGCCATAATCCACAGGGATTCGCTTTTGGATACGACAGGCCGTGCATTCAGAGGGAACCTGTTTGGAATAGTGCAGGGAGGTTTCTACGAAGACCTAAGACGCAAGAGCGCACAGGTCATAGGGTCCATGGACTTCCCAGGAATAGCAATAGGAGGCCTCTCGGTTGGAGAATCCAAGGAGGATTTCTGCCACTACCTTGCAATCACCGCAGACGCTGTAACCGATGCAAAGCCACGCTATGTCATGGGGATAGGAACACCTGACTACATACTGGAAGCCGTTGAGAACGGAATTGACCTATTCGATTGTGTATTGGCAACCCGCACGGCACGCAACGGATCGGTATTCACGGACGATGGAATGCTGACCCTTTCACGTTCGTTCAACGAGTTCGACCACAGACCAATCCAGGAAGGCTGCACCTGCGAAGCGTGCACCCACTACTCAAGGGCCTACATGCGCCACATGTTCAAGTGCAACGAGATGCTTGGAGGCATGCTTGCAACCGAGCACAACCTCACATACCTCTACCACCTCATAGTCAAGGTCCGTAGAGCCATTGAAGAGGACCGCTTCCAATCATTCAAACAGGACTACCTCAAGAGATTCTACGCAAATGACGGCCGCTGCCTAGGCTGATTGGAGGAAGGTTTGCCATGCGGTTCCCATACAAAGGCGCAGGAATAGGACTTGTCAGGGATGGCCGAATACTCATTGGAATACGCTCAAAGAAGCCTTTCATTGGCAAATGGTCCGTCCCAGGCGGCGGGAGGGAGAAGGGCGAAACCTATCTTGAAACCGCCATGCGCGAATTCTGTGAGGAAACCGGCTGCGACCTGAGCCCAATGCAGCGTTCCTACTTGGGAGCTTGGACATTATGCCTACCACCGTTCTTCCATTGGACGACCTTCTTCTTCAAGACCGATGTCTCTGAACCCTCCATTTCCCCCTCCGAGTTCACCCGTTTGGAGTGGATTTCGTTGGATGAAGTGAACTCCCTGCCATGCAGACCATTCACATGGTTTGAAATGCGAAAGCTAAGAAGGCTGTTGGAAAAAAGGACAAAGGCTTTAGGCTGATGCCATCAAATACAAAGAGCTTGACACTAATGGATTCTGTTGACTTCCTCAACGCTTAGGTTCGCAGCCTTTGCTATGACTTCAGCGGAGACTCCTTGTTCCTTTAGGTTTTTGACCATGCGGTTTGTGGCGTTGGCTTCGCCAATGGAGACACCCTCGTTTATTCCCTCGGCTTTGCCGTCCTTGTATTTTTCAATGAGGTTCAGTTCGTACTTCATATAGCCCTGCCTTACGACCAGTTGAGAAAAGACATTGATAAAAACCATGCGTTTGGATATCCTTGGCACACGTAAAAAAGAGGGGACTGTGGTTTCCAATTCACAGAGGCGAAGAACATGGCAAATCAATCTTTGAGTATCAGAAACACACACAGAGAGATTCAAATGGTTGACGGTTCTCTGTGGAAGAATATGTTCCTTTTCAGCGTTCCGCTTATGCTGTCACAGCTTTTGCAGGTGCTTTTCAATATGGCTGATGTGGCTGTCGTAGGCAAATTCTCAAGTGCAGAGGCCCTTGGATCTGTAGGCTCGACTACAATTCTGGTGTCCTTGTTTACAGGATTCCTGATAGGTATGGGAAGTGCGGTCAATGTCCGAGTTGCGCAGCATCTTGGGGCTCAAGATAAGCCACGCACACGCGCTTCCATACGAACATCATTTGTAATCTGCCTTTCGATGGGTTGCATCATCATGGTGCTTTGCCTCGCTTCAGCACGTTTCATACTTGAGATGCTTGGCACAAAGGAAGACCTTATAGATGGAGCTGAACTCTATTTCCGCATCTATGCATTGGGTATGCCGGCTCTAGGGGTTTTCAATTTTGGCAATGGCGTGCTCAGTGCAAAAGGAGATACGAAGCGGCCACTTGCATACCTCATGGTCGCAGGAATCCTCAATGTGGTATTCAATCTGTTTTTCGTCATTATATGCAATATGGCGGAAGACGGTGTCGCACTTGCCAGTATCATAACGCAATATGTGTCGGCAGTGCTTATCCTAGTGCATATGGGAAAACAACAGGACGACTGCTCTTTTCGCCTTCAAGACTTGAAAAAAGGAATAGACAAATCCGAACAAAAACGCATTCTTGGATTGGGGATTCCTGCTGGATTCCAACATTCCATTTTTGCCATTGCAAACCTCTTCATACAAGGTGCTGTCAACACATTTGATTCAGTCATGGTGGAGGGAAACTCGGCTGCCGCCAATGCCGATGCCATCATCTACAATGTCATGGCTGCATTCTACACCGCCTGTTCAACCTTTATGGGACAGAACCTAGGAGCAGCAAAACATGACCGTGTACTGAAAAGCTACTTCATAGGTATAGTATATTCATTCCTAGCGGGTGCAGTGCTCGGAGGTGCTTTGTTCCTTTTTGGCAGAGAGTTCCTGTCTCTGTTCGCCAATGACGAAGCCGTCATCGAAGCAGGGCTTCAACGCACTGGAATCATGTGCTTCTCCTATGCCTTCAGTGCCTTCATGGATTGTACGATTGCAGCTTGTCGCGGTATTGGAAAGAGCTTTGCGCCAACTGTCATCGTCATCATGGGATCCTGCGTGTTCCGTGTTGTATGGATCTATACCGTGTTCGCACATTTCCACACGATACCTTCTCTGTACCTGCTGTACATTTTCTCATGGCTCATCACATCGGTCGCAGAAATCATATGCTTTGCCGTCAACTACAGAAAGCTTGAAGCTATATAGGACGTCTGCAGGATTATCCAAACCAGAGGAAAGTCTCCTTATCATTGAAAAGGCTTTTCTAATAACTACACAGTGACATAAAAGGCCTTCTTTCCGCTGTTTGTGTGCATGGTTTTGCCTAGAAAAACGGTTTTTTGACGTTTTCATGTCATGTTTGAGCACAAAACAAAGGGCTGCAACCATGGTCGATAAGACCTTGTGGTGCAGCCCTTTGTCGTTTGGAATAGGGTAGGGGATTAGAAATCCGCCAACTGGATGTCCTTGACGGTGTAGTCGTAGTCAACGCCGTTTATGGTGAACTTGGTTTCCTCTCCCTTCTCAAGGTTGTAGAGCTTCTGGCCAAGTGGGGCCTTGAAGTTGAGGATGTTCTTGGTTGGATCGGACTCCCATGGTCCCATGATGGTGTAGGTCACTTCCTCGCCTGTGGCGTTGTCATGGAATGTGGCCTTTGTTCCAAAGCTTACGTACTGGAGGTCAACGTCCTCAGGCTTGACGACCTGGGCTACGGAGATTTCGTCAGTGAGTTTGTTCATAAGGAAGTTGAGGTTCTTCTGTTTGTCCTTGCCGTACTGGTATTCTGCGTTCTCACGAAGGTCTCCAAGTTCCCTTGCAGTTCCAATTTCCTTGGAGTTCTCAGGAATCTCAACGTTCATGATGTGGTCGAGTTCGGCTGTCTTTGCATCAAGCAAAGCCTGAGTGCATAGAAGTCCCTTTGGAATTATCTTCTTCTTATCTATGGCTTTGTTTGGATTGTCGCCGGTTATGGCCTCCCAGTCCTCAGGGAACTTTGTGGAGATGTAGTGCTTCACTGAAAGCTTGCTGTTCTCTATGTCAGGTATGCCTTTGAGCATGGAGTAGAGCTTCTGGGCCTGGTATGCATCGGCCTGGTCAAGATAGCGGTAGACGAGCCTATCCTCTGAGAAGAGGTTGGCGTCCAGAAGCTTCTGGCGCTTTTTGTTCTCAGAGACATCGGTCTGGTTGTCTATCTTCCTGTTGACGACGGCAAGGAGGGACAGCTTGGTGAGAAGGAGGGACTCTGAGGAGCATTTGGCCTTTGCCCAGTCCTTGTCGGAGAACGTCTTGTCAAGGTAGAGGAAGAAGTCGGGGTCGTCCTTGTAGTTGAGGGCGGCCTGTGCAAGGACTTTTGTCAATGCGTTCTTGCGAGGACCTTTGCGGATGCAGTCTGCCATGTAGGTCGTCATGTACAATGGATAGAGAGAGATGAGGATGTCCTGCCAGTTCTCTTCGCTGTCCATGATGCCGTCTATGAAGGCCCTCTTGAGCTCTGCGTCCTGTATTGATGTGAAGAACGAGCCAACGTTGGAAATGCGTGCATAGTAGTCTGCAAACGTGCCGTTGACGTTTACGAAGCTCATTCCGTTGCGGCCTTTGAGCTCATTGAGGACAAGGTATGCTATGATGCCTTCGTTGCCGGAGGCCTGGGCCTTTCCTTCGAAGAATGCGACCATGTTGGAGAACTCATCGCTGTCGGTCTGTCCTTTGTGGGCGATGAAATCCTTCATTATCTTTATCTTCTCGTAGATGTCCTTTGCGTTCTTGAAGAGACTTAGGGTCTTCTCCTCATACGTTATTGGGCTTGTCCTAAGAACGTAGATGTCGTTAGAGCTTTCGCTTATGCCAAAGTATGGGTTCGTAGTAAGCTCCTTCTTTGCCGCTGCAGCCCATGTGGAATACTCCTTCTCAGAGAGGACTGAAGGGCAGAGTTCAGCCTTCATCTGCTTAAACGAAGCCTGATTGCCAAAAGAGGAGAGAAGGACCTTTAGCCCCCACTGGATGTCCTGCTTGAACTTTGCAGCAAGCCTTTCCTTTGGAACTGCAGCCTTGAGAACCCAGATATGGCTCTTTGGAAGGACCCTCAGGCTCTTGAACGCCATGGAGCAGCTCATCGTGTGTGTGCCCTTGCCTGCGAACATTATCTGCATCTCGTCCTTGAGAATCTTCATTATCCTTCCAAGCTTCCAGGTCTCGTGGTACACGAACGCACCCTCCACGAACTCGATCTCCTTTTCGAACTTCTCAATTGCAACGTTGATGTTGAGGTAGTCGTTTAGGATTCCGGTATTGTTGAGGCAGTACTCAAGCCTTGGATTGTCCTTGTATTTGTCCTTCCACAGCTCAATGAGCTGGTCCCTTGACGCAAGGTCATGCGGTGCGTACTTGATTATGGCCTTCAGTATGTCGATTTTGGTGTTGGTGTCGAAGTTTCCCTTCTCGTATATGTAGTTGAGGAAGTACACGCCTTTCTCGTTTCCCATTGAATCCGCAATCTTGGATGCAAGCCCAATGAGGTATTCAGGGCTCTCTCCCTTGAGGGAGACGATCTTGGTCCACACGTTCTTGAGAGCCGTGAGATCCTGTGCCTTTATGTGCCTGCGGATTATGCTGCGGTAGTAGTTGAGGGCCGTCTGGGTCTCTCCCTTGGCTTCGAAATAAGAGGCAAGTTTGTAGAGGACCTCAGTCTCTTCGAAGTCGACCTTCACGAGTCTTTCCCAAGTCTCTATCTTCTTCTCCTCGTCCTTGAGTGTCTCGTAGCAGTCGGCAAGGACCTTGAGGGCATAGGAGCTTTCGTTGAACGTAAGTATCTTGTTGCCTAGGTAGATGACCTCGTCCCACCTTGAAGCTTCGTAGTACTGCTCCAGTACCGTGAAGATATACCTGTCATCCATTGGATGGCGGCCTGTTATGGTTGCCAGATATCTTATGGCTATCGAGTTGCTGTGGTTCTCCTCCAACAGGGCTTCGCATGCGTTTTTGAACTCCTGCTTGTCCTCCGCCTCTGTAAGCTTCGCAGCGGCTTCGTCAAGCTTCTTGAAATCATCCACACCCACAGAGGCTATATTGGTGTTCTGCCATAAATCATTGCTAATCAAGTCTCTAACTTCAGTTGCAGTCATTTTTTGCTCCTTGTTCTGCTTCCTGCTTTCATCGTAGGTGAAAGGTAAATAAAAAAGGGCAGACATTCGCCTGCTCAGGTATGTGCTTTTGTTCTTTATCTTTAATCTACATTCATAAGGTAGCATAAAAAAATCTTTTGGGCAACAAAATTATGCTTCTGCCGAGCATCGTTGACCTCCATTGGCATTTTTTGGATCTTCATGGGGTTTGTATGATGTTTTTGCATAATTTTGCATATTATGTACAAAATTTGTGGTGAAATACTATTGAAATGTTAAGGAAATTTCTTGAAAACGGATCGTTTGGGCTTCAAAAAGTCTACGATTGGTGCTATATGTTGTGGTATATGGAAAGAAGAGTGAAGATAGCCCCTTCAGTTCTGTCCGCGGACTTTTCGGACATGAGGGGAGCGTTGAGGCAAATCGATGAAAGCACAGCACCGTGGGTGCACCTTGACGTCATGGATGGATCGTTCGTCCCCAATATAACGTTTGGTCCAAAGTTCATCCAGGACGCAAGGCCTCATTCCAGCCTTTTCTTCGATACACACCTCATGATAGACGACCCAATCAGGTACGTAGAGCAGTTCGTATCGGCAGGCTCCCAGGCCGTGACGGTCCACTACGAAGCATGCGATGACGCTGTCTCCGTCCTTAGGAGGATAAGGGACCTTGGCAGCCTTGCAGGTATCTCAATAAGACCTGCAACGGATGTAGAGTTGCTTGGACCTATCCTGGACGAAGTCGACTTAGTCCTTGTCATGAGTGTGAATCCGGGCTTTGGAGGACAAAGCTTCATACATTCCAGCCTTGACAAGGTGAAGTGGCTTGTCAGGGAAAGAAGGGAGAGGAGATACCTCGTGTCAATTGACGGAGGCATAAACGAAAAGACCATGCCTGACGTATATGAAGCTGGTGTGGACGCAGCCGTTACAGGGTCTGCATTCTTCAAGGCATCCGACAAGAGGCTCTTCGTGGACACTATGTCCGTTGGAATGAAGTGACAAAACCATGAGAGCCGTTGTACAAAGAGTCAAAGATGCAAGCGTTGCGGTGGATGAAGTCCAGGTCGGAGCCATAAAGGAAGGGCTTTTGGTCTACCTCGGCGTTGCAGACAGCGATGACGAAAGCGTTTGCATGAAGATAGCGGAGAAGATATCCAAGCTAAGGATATTCAAGGACGAGAACGACAAGATGAACCTAAGCGTTGGAGACGTCAAAGGGTCGTTCCTTGTAGTGAGCCAGTTCACGCTTTATGCAAACATACGCAAAGGCAATAGGCCTTCGTACGATGAAGCAGGAAAGCCTGAGCATGCAAACATGCTCTATGAGTACTTCATCAAGGTGCTCAGGGACAAAGGCTTCTGCGTTGAACATGGTGTATTTGGGGCGCACATGCATGTGTGCTACGAAAACGACGGACCTGTGACGATCCTCATGGATTCAGACGATCTTTTCGCAGGAAAGTGAACCTTGGAATCTTGGATGGTTGATTAGATAGACATTAGGAGTTTTGCTATGGCTAAAGAGAAGATTGTTGAAAACAAAGAGAACGATATGCTCAAGCACAAGATGGAGGCACTTGAAGCTGCAAGGCAGCAGATAGACAAGGAATTTGGAAAGGGCTCACTCATGAGACTTGGAGACAGCTCAGTATCCAAGAACGTTGAGGTCATTCCATCGGGTTCGATTCTGCTTGACGAAGCGCTTGGCGTTGGAGGATACCCAAGGGGAAGGATAATTGAGATATATGGACCTGAGTCGTCTGGAAAGACCACGTTGGCGCTGCATGCAATAGCAGAGGCTCAGAAGGCTGGTGGAATCGCAGCTTTCATAGATGCGGAGCATGCCCTCGACCCAGCCTATGCAAAGAAGCTGGGAGTAAACACCGACGAGCTTTGGATATCCCAGCCAGACAGCGGAGAACAGGCCTTGGAAGTTGCAGAATCCTTGGTAAGAAGCGGTGCCGTTGACATAATAGTCGTCGACTCCGTTGCGGCCCTTACTCCACAGGCGGAGCTGGAAGGGGACATGGGGGATTCCCACATGGGTCTTCAGGCACGCCTTATGAGCCAGGCGCTAAGGAAGCTCACAGGAATACTTGCAAAGAGCAAGACGACCATTATCTTCATCAATCAGATAAGGATGAAGATTGGCGTCATGTTTGGAAACCCGGAGACGACGACAGGTGGAAACGCCCTCAAGTTCTACAGCTCGGTCAGAATGGACGTTCGAAAGATCGAGACCATTTCGAAGGGAGCGGATGAGTTCATTGGGAACAGAGTCAGGGTAAAGATCGTCAAGAACAAGGTGGCACCACCGTTCAGGAAGGTAGAGCTTGACCTCTACTTCAACGAAGGCATCTCCTATGCTGGAGGTCTTTTGGACGGAGCGCTGAAATACGGTTTCCTTGAGAAGACGGGATCCTGGTATTCCTACAACGGAGAGAAGATAGGGCAGGGAAGGGACAATGCGATAACGTTCCTCAAGCAGAACCCTGATGTGATGTCAGAACTCGATGGAAGGCTAAGAGTTGCGATGTTTGGATCATCGGATACCGCATCACAGCCGGCATCATCAGATGAACAATAAAGGAAAGGCTTGAAGGATAGGGCTTGCTGAATGGTAGAATTCCACACATCTGCATACGATGGGCCTCTTGATGTACTTCTGTCATACATACAGAAGGCGGAGATAAACATCTATGACATCCCAATCGCTCAGATTACGGATCAGTTTCTCGAATACATTCACAATGCGGAGCAGATTGGGCTTCAGGATCTGTCGGAGTTCTACAAGATGGCGGCTGAACTCATTTGGATAAAGAGCCAGATGATGCTTCCAATAGAAGTCGAATTCGATGAAGAGTACGTAGACCCAAGGGAGGAGCTCGTGGAAAGGCTTCTTGAATACTCCAAGTTCAAGAAGTACTCTGAGCTCCTCATGGGTACCGACAAGTCTGACGACTTCGTAGTTGCAAGAAAGCGATCGGAGTTCATGGTTCCTTTCTCGGACGAAGAGCTTTGGGAGGACGTCACGGTCCAGGACCTCCTTGAGACGTTCGCTAAGATGATGAAGGACTACAACTTCATAGAAGAGAAGGTCTTCAACATATATGAAGATGTATCCGAGAAGGAGAAGGTCGCGCTTATGAACGAACTGTTTGAAACCCGCGACACGATAATGTTCTCAGACCTTTTCGTGAAGAAGACACCTGAACATGTCATTTGCTCGTTCCTTGCGGTCCTTGAGGCAGTAAAGGACAAAATAGTCCTCGTAGACCAACCGGAGCCGTTTGGAGACATGATCCTCACGAAGCGTCCTATGGACTGGAACCCAAACCTTGCAGACGACTACGATGACCAATACGACGAGATTGTGGAGAACCAGCTGGAAGACCAGGACGATTTCTCCATAGTCGAAGACGAAAACGAAGGGGAAGGCGAAGAAGACGTAGATGATGATTCAAACGACAAGTTTGATGATGACTTGGACGTTTGATTTAGGCTATAATCTGCGGGATGACTTTAAGTGAAAACGCCAGATTGATTGAAGCTGTTCTCTTTTTGGAAAACGAACCCCTGTCCGTCGAAAGGATATGCAGGATGACGGGGCTGGAGGAGAACAAGGCAAGAGACGCCCTTTCAGAGCTCTCAGAGGCATTCTACTCCGCAGACCATGGGCTTGCATTGGTGGAATCAGCGGAGACATTTTCGTTCGTCCCATGCACGAATCTCAACGACAAGCTTCGTGCGTGCTATGGAAAGAAGATAGACAAGCGCCTTTCGAAGGCCGCAATGGAGACGTTGGCCATAGTGGCGTATTCGCAGCCGATTACAAGGGGCGAGATAACGAAGATAAGGGGTGTCGTCTCGGACTCCATCATAAGGATTCTAAGGGAAAGGGATTACATAAAGGTCGTTGGAAGAAAGGACGTACAAGGGCATCCATGCCTCTATGGAACGACGAGGAAGTTTTTGTATACTTTCAAGCTTGAGACCATAAGCGCACTACCAAAGCTTTCGGAAATAGATAGACAGAGGTTCGAGAAAGAAGATGAAGATTGAGTATCCTATACGATTGCAGAGCTACCTTGCAAAATGCGGTGTTGGCTCAAGAAGAGGCTGCGAAGAGCTCATAACCCAAGGCCGTGTCATGGTCAACAACAGAAAGGTCACGGAGCTTGGAACCAAGGTCGACGAAGACGACATAGTCTATGTTGACGATATGCTTGCAGAGCCGGAGGAGAGGAACTACTACTATGCCCTCAACAAACCAAGGGGCTATGTGTGTACGAACTACGATCCAAACGAAACCGCCTACGCAAGGGATCTCATAGACGTCCCTGAAAAGAGTCTTCTTTTCAATGTTGGAAGACTGGACAAGGACTCTCAGGGGCTCATACTCTTCACCAACGACGGAGACTTTGCGAACCTCATAATGCATCCTTCTTCCGAGACGGAGAAGGAGTACATCGTCAGAACCGACCTTGAAATACTAAAGAAGGACATGGACGATGCATATAGAGGTCTGATAAGGCCTTACAGGATAAAGTCATACAGAATCCTTGGAAAGCGAGATGCAAGTGTTGTCCTTACAGAAGGCAAGAACAGGGAGATAAGGAATATGTTCGAAGCCATGGGATACGAGGTTAAAAGGCTCACAAGAATAAGGATTGGACACATAGAGCTTGGGGAGCTTGGACTTGGGAAGTACAGAAAGCTGACAAAGAGCGAGGTGAACTCCCTCATCGAAGATGCAAAGGGGAGAAAGGCAAGATGATAGTCGCCATAGACGGACCTGCGGGAGTAGGGAAGAGCTCCATTGCAAAGATGGTATCTGACGAACTTGGAATGTACTACCTCAATTCCGGAAACTTCTACCGAGGGGTGACGTACAGGATACTAAACCTTGGGTTGGATCCCGCAAAGCCCGATGACTGTGTGAAGGCCGCCAAAGAGGCGCAGTTCGATGTCAAGGATGGACGTTTCTACCTTGATGGAGAGGATGTGGAGGACAAGCTACACCATCCTTCAATAGACATCTGGTCATCCAAGGTGTCAGTCAATCCTCAGGTCAGAAGCATAGTCAACGAAAGGATCCATGATCTGACAAAGAGGATGGATGTCGTTGCAGATGGAAGGGACATGACCACTGTGGTGTTTCCAAATGCCGAACATAAGTTTTTCTTCGATGCGCTTCCTGAGATAAGGGCGAGAAGGCGCTATGAACAGAATCCAGGAGTCATGGACTACGACACCATACTCAAGGAGATAAACGAAAGGGATGAAATAGACAGGAACAAGCCTGTAGGCGGACTAAAAATTGCACCAGATGCCGTTTATATAGATACTTCATACTTGACCATAAATGAAGTTTGTGAGAAAGTGGTAAAAGCCGTAAAAGGCATATCTATAAAGTAGAAATATAAGGATCAGGAGAACAAAAGTGTCTGAAGAAAGAGAAATGCAAAACAAAGATACCGAGATGCAGAGCGTACTGCAGGAGGAATATCTAAAATCTCTTGATGGAATCGAGGACGGTCAGCTCGTTACCGGTACTGTGGTTCAGGTCAATAACGAGTATGTGTTTGTTGACGTCGGTTACAAGTCCGAGGGAAGAATCCCAATGGACGAATTCGATGAAGTCCCATCGATTGGCGATCCTGTGACGGTTCTCATCGTCAACAAGGAAGGAAAGGGTGGACAGGTCATCATTTCCAAGAAGAAGGCCGATGTCAAAGCCAAGGGCGAAGAGCTCAGACAGGCAGCTGAAGACAAGACACCTGTGGAAGGCAAGTTCGTCAAGGTCATCAACGGTGGCTTTGAAGTTGACCTTGGTGCCGACTACTATGGTTTCTGCCCTCTCTCGAAGGCTGACATCACAAGAACCGAGAACCCAGAGTCTCTCATTGGAGTCTCAGATTACTTCATCATTGAAAAGTTCCACGGTGGAAGCAAGCTCAAGAGCGTTGTTTCCAGACGTGACTATCTGGAAAGGAAGATAAAGGAAAACAAGGAGAAGTTCTTCTCAACAGTCAAGATCGGCGATGTCGTCGAGGGTGTTGCAAAGTCGTTCACAAGCTTTGGTGCATTCATCGACCTTGGTGGTTTCGACGGACTGCTCCATCTCAACGACATGTCATGGGGACATGTGAACCGCCCACGCGACTATGTCAAGAAAGGAGAGAAGATCCAGCTCAGACTCATCAACATCGATCCTGAAACGAAGAAGATCAATCTTTCCCTCAAGCACATGCAGCAGGATCCATGGACGACATTCGAAGACAACTTCAAGGTTGGCGATGTCGTAACGGCTCCAGTGACCAAGATGACGACGTTTGGCGTGTTCATAGAGATCGCTCCTGGAATCGAAGGCCTTGCCCACATTTCAGAGCTCAGTTGGACGAAGCGCGTCAACAATCCAAAGGAAGTCCTCAACATTGGTGATGTCGTACAGTGCAAGATCCTGGGCTATGACCTTGAGAAGAAGCGTGTCTCCCTTGGTATCAAGCAGCTCTATGACAATCCATGGGATACGATAGCTGAAAGATATCCAGTTGGAACGGTCCTTTCCAGACCAGTCGTGAAAATCACGAACAGCGGAGCATTCGTGAACCTTGAAGAGGGAATCGACGGCTTCCTCCATGTCGATGATGTTTCATGGACAAAGAAAGTCAAGAACATGTCTTCGTTCTGCAAGGAAGGTGATGTCATTGATGTCACAATCACAAAGGTTGAGCCGGAAAACCGCAGAATCAGACTTGGTGTCAAGCAGCTTGAAAGCAATCCTTGGCAGACTCTCAAGCACCAGTATCCAAAGTTCTCCACAATCACTGGTACAGTTTCGAACGTAGCTGACTTTGGTGTGTTTGTGAAGGTCCTGGGCGATATCGAGGGTCTAATTCCAAAGTATGCACTTGTTGGTCCAGACGAGGAGTACACAGACGAAGTCCTCAAGAGATTCAATGTAGGCGACACAGTGACGGCAATGGTCATGGATGTCGATCCAAAGAATCAGAAGCTCTCTCTCTCCATCAAGGAGATGAAGAAGCGCGACCAGCAGTCTGAAGTGGCTAAGTACATGTCAAACTCTGATGATGACGACACAGTCACCTTTGCAGACTTGATTTCTTCACGTGAGGAGAAATAAGCGATGGCGAAGAAGAAGTTGAGAAAGGAAGTAGAGAATACCACTGAGCAGAAACTCATAAATGGTATCTCTGCGTTCTTTGAAAAGAACCTGAAGACGATTCTTATCGCACTTGCGGCTGTTGCAATAGTCGTGGTGGCGATAGTCGTCATCGTTGGTTCTTCTTCAAAGTCGAGCGATTCTGCTCAGATAAAGATTGCTGAGATGGAGGAGAAGTACTCTGAGCTTGCAGCATCTGAGACCCCAGACTGGGATTCATACGAAGCTGAGCTTGCCACAATGGTAAAGGGTTCTTCCTATACATCCGTCAAGGCATCTTATCTTCTTGGATTGGCTCATTATGACCAAGAGGACTATGCTTCTGCGAAGGATGCATTCCATAAGGCATACGAGCTCAATACGAAGATTTATCTTGCTCCAATCGCTCTAGTCAACGAAGCAGCCTGCACAGAGGCTATGGGGGACACCACTGGTGCTCTTGACCTCTACAACAAGGTCTTCGATGACTACAAGGAAAGTGGCGTTGCAGCAAAGGCATTGTTCAATGTTGCAAGAATCTACCTACAGCAGGGCAACACACAACTTGCTGGTACGGTATTCGAGCAGGTCGCCACAGACTACCCAAATTCCGAGTATGGCAAACTCGCTAAGAACATAGCGAATACACTTTAAGGAATACGATGGCATGAATATGTCATACAGACACCGTTCAATGATGGTTCTCATGATTGCTGCGGTGTCTGTTTTTTTATGCTCATGCGGAATACCAACGTACTGGGAACCGGCAAATAATAGTTCGCAACCACTTATTAGAAAACTACCCGCAACTAATGAGAATGGGATAAAATTCAAAGTTGAAATCATTCACCACCCAGAATACAGCGGTAATAATTCACCAAAAATTGGTTTATTATTGCTGTATACGTATTCAAATACCCCATACTCTGATATTGATTCAGAATTAACGAAGGAATTCAATTCAACCTATAGAGGAAGTTCCAATTCAAATGGATTAAAACCTTTGACAGCTGAAAATGGAAGTCCTGTATGGGAATTCACTGTAGATGAAACGGATTATGGAGTCTATGCATTTACAGTTCCAACTAATCTTGATAATAGAGTTTCAGCCTATAAATACAATCTGGATATTACATCGGCATCAGACATCGATAAAGAATTCACTTTGGAGCTTGCAGGGAATGGAGCTGATGAAGTTTCTCTTTATGAAAAAAAATCGATGGCTCCAATTGCGAAATACGGCTTTGGTCTGGAATCATTTGAACTTCTTTCATCGAAGAATATCCACGTCTATGCTGCAATCAGCGCACAGGGGAATGGGTACAGCAACCTCTACTGGTCAAACCTTACATATGTGGGTTCGTTTGAACTGGATGCGAAATCTGCATCCCTGACAACTTTTATGGAAAGCCAAAGCAACTGAAGGCGATTCAAGTTCTATCGACTACAATCAAAGGCACGAGCATTTCATCTTGTGTGAGACCTGCGTGGATTCCAATTAGCTCGCCGTCATGCCTTCCCATGGAAAGACAATAGTCGTCCTTCGCTATGGCAATGTAATCACCAACAAATTCATCCACCATTGGATGGGATGTGCCTGATCCAAGTAGACCGCTTTTGAAAAGTTCATTTCTATCCATTAAGATGAAATGCTTTCCAAGCAATTCTTCGAATTCTGTTTTGAAAGATGCTACCAAGCCGTCCTTTACAAACAAAGTCGCTGAACGGGGTTCAATTGAAAATGGTCGCTTGAGCATTGAAAGAAGCCTTGGATAATCGCTAAGGTATACATACTTTGCATCTATCAGACCATGGTCTGCAACTATGAGGAATATTGTGTCTGAGAACTTTTCGGTAAGGGATTCAACGAAAGAATCGATATATTTTTCCGTTTCGATGGATTTTGGGTGGTTGACTCCGTAGTCATGCATGGTTCTGTCAGGATCCGGCCAATAGCAGTATACATAGTTGCGTTTTCCATTGGAGAGTAGTGTAGAGAGGGATTTTTCCATCTTGGAAAGGGAATCTATCCTTGACCTTGAAAAAGGTGTAAGCTCACTGTATGTAACATCTGGATTGGCATTGCCTATCCTTACCCCAATTGGAGTATACGGAATGTACTTTGCTGCAAGGTCCTGACCTACATAGCTGTCATCATAAAACCTGTGGCTTGTGAATGTGGTCACAACTTCATTGATCTCCTTGTAATATGAAAACCAACCAAGCCAGCCTGTTTCGATTGGAGTTTTTCCAGAACGCAACGCTGTCGTGGCGGCAACGGTCGTTGGAGGAAACGTTGACGAAAAGCTCATGACGATATGTCTTGCAAGAAAGCTATCCGCAGGAAGGTTTCTCTTCATTATGTTGTATCCAAATCCATCGAACAGCATGAGGACTATGTTGCGAGGTTTCTTTTGAGCCAACAGAGAATCGATTTGAGGAAGCGATGGATGTCCAGGATTGTCCACTCCATAGAAGGAGAGTATTGAGGAAGCGAGGGAGACAAGGCTTTCGTTGTAGTTTGGGTACTCTATAATGGCCATAGTATATTCTCAAAAAAATTGTATATAATCCATATTCTGTTAAATTGGAGAAGTGCTAAAACAAATCAGCAGGAATGTTTTGCCTCGTTCCAAAGTTCATCGATCTGGGAATCCGTAAGATGTTCATAGTCCATACCACGAGCCTTTGCGGTTTCAATGACATATTCAAAGCGCTTTGTGAACTTCAAATTGGCATGTGCCAATGCATCCTGTGGTTTTATATGGTTCTTTCTAGCGACCTGAACCACAGAGAAAAGAAGATCTCCTATCTCATCAAGCTTTTCGTCCTGCGTTGAAGCAGCTTGAACCTCAGACAGTTCTTCCTTGACCTTGTCGTAAGTCCCATCGATGGAATTCCAGTCGAAACCAACCTTGGCGGCTTTCTTTGAAATCGAATAGCATCTTTCAAGCTCAGGAGTATCCTTTGGGACACCATCGAAGAAACCAGTCTGAGTGCGGCCTTCGACGTTCTTCTTTATATTGGCCCAGTTGGCAAGGACCTCGTCTGAATTGGAAACCTCGACGTTGGAAAAGACATGTGGATGACGCCTTATGTATTTCTCGCAAGTCTCGTTCAGACAATCGCTGAGTTTGAAATCACCGTTCTGGTCATGGATCTTGGCCAAAAGGAAAAGATTCAGAAAGACATCTCCGAGCTCTTCACATTGATGCACTTTGTCCTTTTCGTTCAAGGCATCTATGTATTCATAGATTTCACCCTGCATACTGCGGATTATATCAACAGGCATCTGCTCCTTGTCCCAAGGACATCCGTCAATAGGATCTCTAAGACATGAGACTATGTCGTATAGATTCGACATGCATTTTCTTTCATCGTTGGACTTTTGCAAGGTATAGTCTATCATATCTTCTCCATCTCTATGTATTTGCGTGTTATGCGGCATGAACCGGCAATATGGAACTTGCTCATTTCAGATGGGAACAAAAGCTTGAAAAGGTTCTTGTCTCCATTGATATGGACTTCAAAAATCCCTGAGCCCATGCAAAGCACCTTATAGTCGTTGCTGCCCTCATTGCATTTAACTTCCAGGATACTGTGTATTTCAGCATCGTTTGATGCATCTATTTCATATACAGATCCTTTCATTTTGCTCGAAAGCGAAATCTTCCGTCCTGAAGGATCCGGTTCGATCATTCGCACTGACTTTGCGACAAAGCCATAGGCTATTGAATCGTTGAGGATTGCAACCAGGTCGTCGTTGACCTGCTGCCGTGGAAGCTCGCAAAGAAGAAGTTCATTGAGACCTGTTACACCCATGGAGATAGGATTGAGGAACTCCATCTTGGGCTTTGGATTGAAGCCCTGCGTGAACTGGACCTTTATGCCGCCACGTTGGAAGGCCATCTCGAACTGTCTCATGACTGCAATGTGTGAACTATAGACGGCTCTGTCCCTCTTTTCATACGTTATTATGGTCTGGACATAGTCGCAAGGGTCGTATATAACGTCATATTTCGTTTTCTCAAAGCAAGTTGCATCAGAAGGACCTTCTTCAAAAGCCTCTTCGTTCTGAGCCTTAACGACATGGGCGGCCTTGGCTCCACATACACCGCAGTTGTGGTTGCAGGACTCGGAGCACACTGAAGTGAGCCTTCTGTCCTTTGCCCTGAGGTATTCCTCCTTTAGGTACTTCTTGGAAACGTTCATTGAAACGGAATCCCATGGAAGCTCATCGTCCAACTCCCAATGCCTAGGACTTGTATCATAATGGAGGTCTTCAATGGCTTTCATCCACATGTCCCATTTGATGTATTCGTCCCATGCATCCATTCTACAGCCAAGTTCATAGGCCTTCTTTATGAGGTCTCCGCATTCATAGCCTCCACGTGAGACAATGCCCTCAAGGAAGGATATGGACGGTTCATGGTACGAGACCTTTATACCTGGAATAGCCTGCATCAAGGCCTTCTTTATGCCTCTGAGATGTTCACCGGATTCCTCCATGGACATCTGCTGCACCCATTGGAACGGTGTATGTGCCTTTGGAATGAAGGTTCCAATGTTTATGTTCATGTTTATTTTCGTTGCAGACCTTATCTTTGAAAGGAACTGTACGATGTCGTCCTTCTCCTTTTCCCTGTCAACGAAAGGAAGCCCCACCATGAAATAGAACTTTGCAAGCTTCCATCCTCTGGTCTTCGCTTCCTGGATTATGTCTATGATCTGCTCCACAGGGACTTCCTTGTTCATTGAGTGCTGGTCTTCGAGCATTGGAGTCTCTATTGCAAACGTAAGGCTGCTCTTTCTGACCTCTGAGAGCTGTTCCAATATACCAAGGGAGAATGTGTTTACCTTAAGAGATGGAAGCGAGAACGAGACGTTGCGGCTTTTGTAGCGTGAATTCAATATGCCTATGAGCTTGTCCAGGCTTGGATAGTCTCCAGATGAAAGAGATGAAAGCGTCACCTCCCTGTACCCCAACTGATCGACACTTTGGGCAACAAGGTTGCATATCGTCTTGAGGTTCCTTTGCCTGAACGGCTTATAGTACTGACCAGCATGGCAGAACCTACACCCATTGGGGCACCCTCTCATGATCTCCGCAGTTCCGTGGTCTTGGGCCACTTGGAACGAAGGAACGACGAAATGCTCAAGTACAGGCTGCTCTTCATGTGTTCCAAATTTGAGGTCTACAGCACGTTTTGTCCTCTCTATTCCAGGATACCATAGACAAGGAATGGCCTTCAGCGCTTCTATCCTTTCGCTTCTTTTCTTGTATTTCTTGAGGATATCGGTCAATTCCTGGAAATAGACCTCAGCTTCTCCAATATAAACGAAATCGAAGAACCTAGCGAAAGGAAGTGGATTTGTGGATGCAGGACCGCCTGCTATGACAATAGGGTCGCTTTCCTTCCTATCAGCTGCATCTATGGCAATTCCACCCAAATCAAGGATTTGAAGGATGTTTGTTGCGCACAGCTCGTACCCAATCGAGATTCCAAGGAAATCCAAAGACGACAATGGAAGATGCTCCTGCAGTGTGAACAAAGGAATTCTCTTCTCCCTGAGCATGGACTCGAAGTCAGGAGCCACAGCAAAGACTCTGTCACAGAATACACCATCGAACCTGTTGAGGATGTCGTATATGATCCTCATTGCATTGTTCGACATTCCAATTTCATACATGTCAGGAAAGCACATGGCGCACTTAAGGTCGCCTTCCTTTGGGCTCTTTCTTCCATATATGTACTCGCTTCCAATGTATCTCGATGGGTTCTCAACTTCCAGGAAACCTGGTCCAAGACAACCTTCAAGGTCAACGATACGCCCTAGTTCATCTCTTTCTACCATCTCACAAATCCTTAGTCACAAAGAATCAATCAATTATCTACCAAGCTTTTCCAAAAGGGATACGTCATCAGGGTTCAACCTGTACGCCTGATTCCAATACATCCTTGCATTTATCCTATCGTACAGCTTCTCAAGGATATTGCCCTTCGTCTTGAGCAAAGCGGAAAGCAAGGCATCATCCTGAGTATAGTAGGAATCGGCAATCATTGCATCCGTGGTCTCAAGGCAAATCCTCGTGGCCTTTTCATCAAGCCCGTCCATCTCAGAATACTGGCACAGAAGATCCAAAAACGTCTTCTTCTCCCCTTCTTCGATTCCAAACCACCACGAAGAGAAAAGCCTGGCTATGGACTCACCCTCAACAGGACGCTCCAGCACGAACGAAACAAGCTGGGAATATGTCATCTCGTTGGACAGCAGACCAATGGTATCGACGGCACGCTCCGTGTCACCAAGCCCAGCGTATGCTCTGTACAGCGCTTTTCTGGCCTCAAAGCCATCGGACTTGTCAACAATGAGGATTGTGAGCGAATCGTAGCCGTTCAGTTGGACGAAGCGACTGACTGAATGCTGACGTTGCGGGGCGGAGGAGTCCGTAAGGAGAAGGAAGAGCATGTAGTTCTTGAGGGATTCGTCATAGCGACCCAAGGCAAAAAGACTGTCGGCCTTTAGGATGTAGTCGTCGTTCGTCAGGACCTTCTTCCATTCAAGGGCCTTCACAACACCTTCGTAGTCCCCTTCCCTATAGCTTTTTTCTGCATCCATACATGAAACAAGAATGCATGATGCAAACAAAAGAAAAAGGGAGACTGCAAAAAAAGAATGTCTTTTCATACAATCCCCCTTTCAAAAAAAATAAAAAGGCCCTTCATAAGCCGAGTTCTGTTTATGCAATCATCTATCTGGCACTGCCGTTGCCGGCAGCATCTAGCAGCCTACCCGCGTGTATTGGACGGACAACCCACACGCTTCTTGGCCTTGCTCCTGACGAGGTTTACCATGCGAAGCGCATCGCTGCGCTCCCGGTGGGCTCTTACCCCACCATTTCACCCTTACCTGCAAAGCAGGCGGTTTGCTTTCTGTTGCACTGTCTGTAGCCTTACGGCTCCCGGGCGTTACCCGGCGTCATGTCCTATGGAGCTCGGACTTTCCTCTCAGGCGCTGGAGAACCAGCGCCAAAGCGATTGCTTGAAGAACCTTACGATTCAAATATCAAAAAACGAAATCAAAGAGTATCGAGGTTGCTGAACTCGTCGTCGGAGATGAAGCCACTATCGTTGTCATCACCGCCCTCTTCGTCGCCATCCTCCACATCGTCTGAAGCATCGAACAGAGCATCAAGATGCTCGCTGTCCTCGCTCTCTTCGTAGTAGAGGACTCTGCTGCAGTACGGGCAGAACTTTATCTCGTCTTCACGCCTTACATCGTTGACAAACTGTGCAGGAAGCGTCATGTGGCAGCCTTCGCATACGATGGAATGCACTGGAACGATTCCAACACCGCCCTTGTTTCTGATAATCCTCTCGAACTTGAACACGAGGTTTGGATCAAGGTCCTTGGCAAGCTCGTTCTTCTTTGCAACGATTTCATCAAGAATAGCCTGGTTCTCGGCAATGAGTGCATCCTTGACGGCGGTCTCCTCTTCGACCTCCTGGGTCTGCTGAGCCATGATCTCCTCCTGGACGGAGAGCTTCATGTTGAGCTCGTCATAGAACTTCTCCTTGGCAATGAGGCTCTTTCTGAGCGTCTGCTCGGCGTTCTTGGCATCCTCTATCTCTTTCTGAAGGGTCTCGAACTCTCTAGCTTGGGTGATGGTCTCCATCATCTTCTCGCTGGTCTCCCTCTTTACACCGGCCTCATCAAGCCTGATGCGAAGGTTCTTGAGCTCTTCCTTCACTTTCTCGCTCTTGTCATGAAGTTCAAGGTAAGTAATCTTTGTCTTTTGCAGCACGGCTTCCTTGTCGGCCAAAGCCTTTGGAATTTCCTTGATCTTGTCTTCGATTTCAAACATCCTAGCCAAAACATCCTGAAGCTGGCTGAGTGTGTTGTAGATTTCCTTCATTTACCTTACTCCTACCTATCTATATAAAATCAAACGTAATCCTTGAGTTTCTTGGCACGCTTGGGATGTCTGAGTCTTCTGAGTGCCTTGGCTTCGATCTGTCTGATCCTTTCTCTTGTCACTTCAAAATACAACCCAACTTCTTCCAGTGTCAATGAGTATCCGTCCTCAAGGCCAAAACGCATCTTGAGAACCTCCTGCTCCCTTGGTGGAAGTGTGGAAAGTACTTCCTGAAGCTGCTCCTGAAGCAGTGCGAACGATGTCTGCGTTGCCGGGTTCTCAACTTCCTTGTCCTCGATGAAGTCTGAAAGAAGGGAATCCTCCTCCTCGCCAACAGGGGTTTCAAGGCTTATAGGCTCCCTTGCAACGTTCTTGACCGTCTTGACCTTGCTTTCAGGCCAACCCAGCTTCTGGGCGATCTCCTCGTCGGTCGGCTCCCTTCCCAGTGTCTGCATGAGCATTCTGGACTCGCGGACGACCTTGTTGATCTGCTCTATCATGTGGACAGGGACCCTTATGGTCCTTGCCTGGTCGCTAATGCTCCTTGTTATGGCCTGTCTTATCCACCATGTAGCGTAGGTAGAGAACTTGTAGCCCTTGCGGTACTCGAACTTCTCTACGGCCTTTATGAGACCAATGTTGCCTTCTTGGATGAGATCGAAGAAATGAAGACCTCTGTTGGTGTACTTCTTGGCAATGGAGACGACAAGCCTCAGGTTGGCCTGGATGAGCCTGTCCTTTGCGGTCTTGAGCATCTTCATTCCACGCTTTATCTCCTGGGCCTGGGCCAGAATCACATCACAGCTGTCCTCGAACTCGAACTCTATCTTCCTGAGGCTCCTCACAGTGGTCTGGTACTGGGTAATCAGCTCCTTTATGTCCTCAAGCTGCATCTGAAGGCGCTGTTCTACGGCATCGCGCTTGCTTGTGGTGACGAGGTCCCTTGAAAGCTGCCTCACCTCCTTGTCGTTGGAGACATGAAGCTTCTGCTCAAGGATAGCCCTGTTGTTCTTGAGTTCGTTTATGTCATGCTCTGCGTTGATGAACTTGTCGGTGAACATGTTTATCTCTTCAGGCTGAAGCTCTATTTGCGAAAGCTTCTTGAGAAGCTGGTTCTTCTTCTTTACAAGTTCGTCGTTCTTGAGGACCTCTTCGCCTGATGCAAGCTTGTTCTGCTTGAGCTCCACATAGTTGCGAAGTGCGCTTTGGAACTCCTTGAGGGATTCCTTGTAGAACGTGGAGTATCTCTTCTGCTCGGTTATGAGCTCCTTCTGGTCCTTTGCGCTGTAGTCCTCGGCATCCTCGTAGCGGGTGTTGAGCTTTTCAAGGATGTTCGCAAAGCATGTGATCATTATGCCGGACTTGTGGATGACACCCTTTATTATGAGGGAACCCTCCTCCATTTGCTTGGAAAGCTCAACTTCCTCCTCTGCAGTAAGGAGGGTCTCCTTTCCAATCTCACGAAGGTACAGCCTTATTGGGTCGTCTGAGCTAGTCTCTCCCTTGTCCGTCCCAAGGACCGATGGTCTGTGAACGGCATGCTCAACATCCTCGTCTATGTTGGCCATGGTGTCCATCGGACCCGAACCGTCGTTGAAGTTCTCAAGGATGAAGCTCTTGGTGTACGAATCCTTTTCGTCTATCCTGTCGTCCTCGTCGTCAAGATCATCATCGTCTTCGTCATCGGTCTCGTCCTCTGACTCTGCAGGCTCCTGGACGTCCAATGCATCTACGTCGTCAGTGAGGATTTCATCGTCTTCGTCCCCACCAAGAAGGGCATCGTCCTCCTCTTCGTCCTCGATTTCCTCCATCTCGTCCGTTGGAGGCTCCTCTATGAAATCCGGAGTTTCCACATCGCTCTCAGAGATTATCAGATTCTTCTTCTCAAGTTGGTTTCTGAAGTATTCGATGTCCTCATCGGCATCGACGTGCTCGGACAAAAGGTACTCCTTCAAGTCCGACACGGTGAATTTGTTTTCGTTCTGAGCTGAATAGATCAGCTTCTGCAGTATTTCCTGTTTGTTTTCCTCTGTCATCTCTATTCCCTGTGTTCCATCTCTTCCTTGAGTTCTTCGATGTCCTTGTCCAACGAAGCCTTCATTGAAAGATACTGCCCAACCTCACTTGCGTCCATATTCTCCATTTCCCCGCTGCTTAGAAGTCTGAGTACTCTGTTGCGCTTCTCCTCAAGGCGACGAAGCCTTATCTGGAGCACTGCGTCCTCCAAGACCTTCTCAGCATTGGACCTGTCGTACATTGGACTGGCGAATGCGGTAACTGTAAGATCCTTCAGTTCCTGCTGCTCGATCATTTGAAGAAGAATCTCAGGGGTCCGTACATCCTGACGCGAAGCATCCTCAAGAACGGTATAGAGCTTCCTAGCCAAAGGATCGACCATGTCCGATACCTTAACCTTCGTTCTGAAGCGTTCGAAAAGATCCCTGTTCTTCATTAGAATGAGCATTGCATTGAGTTCCGTGGAAGCCTTGAGCGGATTGTACGCAATACCTATCGTTGCCTTCTCTTCCTCTTTGGGTTCAGGCTCTGTGCCCCGCTGCTTCATGTAGTCGCTCAATATCTTCTCCTCCGGAATGCGAAGGACGTCTGAAAGATATTTTATATATCCCTGGCGCTCGATGTCTGAGCTCGTTGCGTCAAGGTAAGGCCTAACCTCCTTGAAAACAGATGATTTGCCTTTAGGCTGCCGTATATCATACATTTTTAAGGCCGATGATACAAGATAAGAAAAGCCTGTAACAGCATTTACAGCGCTTTTTGCAAGCGTTTGCTCCCCTTGCTCCTCAAGCATCTGGGATGCATCCTTTGCACCTTCAAGCTTCACCACAAAGTTCGAAAGGTCAAGCTTCTGGCATATGAGCAGGGCTTTGGCCGTTGCATTCTGACCGGCGGAGTCGGAATCGAACAAAAGGTTCACCCTGTCACAGTATCTCTTTATGAGCTTTGCCTGCTCCTCAGTGAACGCCGTTCCAAGTGGAGCCGCAGCGTACGTAAGACCGGCCTGATGAAGTGAGATGACATCGAAATTGCCTTCGCAAAGCGTAATCTCCTTCTTCTCCTTTATGGTGGAAAGGCTTTCGTAGAAACCAAATAGGACATTCCTCTTGCTGTATATGGCAGTATCAGGCGTGTTTATGTACTTTGCCCTGCTCTCACCTGAAAGGTCCCTTCCTCCAAAGGCCACGCAGTTGCCCTGCCATGTCCTTATTGGGAACATTATCCTGTTTCTGAAAAGAGGAAGCGTCTCGTAGTTTCGACTGAAAAGCCCGCTTTCCTTGAGCACTTCATCAGAGTAGTTGTTCTTCCTTAGAAACCCATACAGCCACTTTGGGTCGTCAGGGGAGTATCCAAGCTGGAACTTCTCTATGGTATCAGCCGACACCTTCCTTTTTGCAAGGTAATCGCGCGCAGCCTGCGCCTGTGGATGGGCCAGAAGTATCGTGTGGTAAGTCTTGTAAAGCCTATCGTACAGCTCTCCAATGGCCTTTTGCTTGCTGTATTGGCGCTTTTCACCCTCAGATTCCTCCTTGAGCTCAATGCCGGCCTTCTTTGCAAGTATCTCAACGGCCTCTGGGAAGCTTACATGCTCCATCTCCATGACGAAGTCGAATATGCTTCCGCCTTTGCCGCAGCCAAAGCACTTGTAGAACCCACCGCTGTCAAGGACTGTGAACGAAGGGGTCTTCTCATGATGGAAAGGACACAACCCCCAATGCCTGTCGCCCTTTCTTGTGAGCTTTACATACTGGGATACGACTTCGCTTACAGGAAGTCTGTTCTTTATGTCCTCTATGACCGCTTCTGAATACTTTGCCATCTACAGCACCATGATAGGTTTGTTGTCCATACGGAATTGAAGCTTCTCTTCAATCTCCTTCTTGGTGTACAGTCTACCCTTGCCTATTCCAGGACAGGCCTTGGCCTCTTCGTTCCATGTCTCTTCGCTTTCAAGCACATGCGCCCAGAACGGATACGTCATGCACTGTCTGGGGCGTGCTTTGTACACGGTACAGCCTTTTTCGCAAAGGAATATGCAGTCGTAGTTCTCCTTCTCCTTTAGGCTCAGCATCTTGAATGCTCCCATGTCCACATAGCGGCAGTAGGTATCTATGAATTTCTTCCTATCCAAGCCAAGGCACGATGCCATTCGTGTGACATCGTCCTCACCCAAAAGGACATAGCCAGGCTCCGTGCTGCAACAGTAGTTACAGCATTGGCATTCGAAATGGAGTCCTTTGTCGTAGAAACAGCTACTCATGGCAGTCCCTGTATAAAAAACGTCTATAGACAATCAAGGTCTTCCTCTTTCGAAGAAGACCTTGAAGTTGGAGAGAGAAGGATTCGGACCTTCGAAGGCTGAGCCAACAGATTTACAGTCTGCCCCCTTTGACCGCTCGGGAACCTCTCCATGACTTGCAAAATGTAGATTATTTCACCCAAAAAGTCAACATACTTTTGAAATGTTTTTTGACGCAGGTTTCAGGGCGAATGAACGGTTCCGTTTTGCTTTGTATAATTGATTTCGTTGTTTGGAGTTATATTGGATACGTCAAAATTTTCGAAAATCTTTCAAAAAACGTGAATGGAAAGTACAGGTTTCTCGTATTTGAAACTATGAAGGACTCTGGAAGCCCTTCAATCCAAATTCAGAGAGGTCAGATATGAAGATGAAGGAAAACGCAGTCGGAAGGAACAGGAACGACGTGGCTCTGGAAAACAACTTCATGTTCACCACGGTCATGAAGAACAAGAAGGCATGCATCAGGCTGCTGGAGGCCATATTCGGCGATGAACACCATATAGCCGACATAAGGTACGCAAGGCATCCGGAGGCGGAGAAGAGCATACTCTCGGATCCCATGAGAAGAGGCGTGAGGCTGGACGTCTACTTCGACGATGGAAAGACGGTGTACGACATCGAACTGCAGAGGACGTCAATAACCGACCTTGCCGAGAGGGCAAGGCTGTATTCCTCCTCCATGGACATAGCCATGCTGGACAAGGGCGAGGGCTTTGGGAGCATGAGGACAAGCTATGTGATATTCCTGTGCACGTTCGATCCGTTTGCAAAAGACGAGAAGGTCTACAGGTTCTCCACGATGTGCGAGGACGTACAAGGCTTGCCACTTGGGGACCGTAGATATATCATGTTCCTGAACAGCAGAGGCTCCAAGGGCGTCTCCAATCCGGACATGGACGAGCTGTTCAGGTATCTGAACGGAGGTGTCGGAGCCATTGGCATGGAGACCAGGAGTGGGCTTGTGGCTGTTCTGGACAAGTACGTGCAGAAGTACAACAGAGACGACGACTGGAGGAAAGAGTACATGAAGCTTGAGTTCCTTCTCAAGGACAAATACGACGAGGGTGAAGCCATGGGCATTTCAATAGGTGAAGCCAACGCCACAAATCGTATGGCAAAAAGCCTAAAGGAACAAGGTTTCCCCATTGAAGCTATCGCCAAGGCCGCGAACCTGAGCGTTGAGGAAGTCAACAACATCAAGTAATCAAAAGACCAAGAAAAAAAGGGAACCTTGGAAAAGGTTCCCTGTGCTTAGCCACCTGTCGGATTCGAACTGACGACCCCGAGATTACAAGTCACGTGCTCTGGCCAACTGAGCTAAGGTGGCATTTGTCTTGCGACAGATGCCACTGTACAAAAGTTCATGGACTTTTTCAAGTACCTACGAAAACTTTTTTGCCATTCCAGGAAGACATCTAGAATTGCCAACCTAGGATGGCTTCTCAATCAATACCTGCCAAAGTCCCCCGACCTGCCCTCAGAGATATCGGAACCAAACTCATAGTCCCTGCCAGGAAGGATAGCGTTGAGGAGGATTCCGACTATGGAGGCGATTGCAAGGGATGTAAGCGTGACGTGGGCGCTTCCAATGCTGAACGTGATGCCGTTGGTGAAGCCAAGGCCGCACACCAGAATGACGGCTCCTATGATGAGGTTTCTGGACTGCGTGAAGTCAACCCTGTTCTCGACAACGTTCCTGATTCCTATTGCGGATATCATTCCATACAGTATGAAGGAGACACCGCCTATGATTGCAGCCGGCATGGAGTTTACAAGGGCTGCGAAGGCCGGTGAGAAGGAAAGCACTATTGCATAGATTGCAGCTAGGCGTATGACCCTTGGATCGTATACTCCGGAAAGGACCAGGACACCGGTGTTCTCACCGTATGTCGTGTTGGCTGGACCTCCAAAGGCAGCTGCGAACGACGTTGCAAGGCCATCTCCTATCAGGGTTCTGTGAAGGCCCGGATCCTCGACGAAGTTCTCTCCAACCGTTGCCGATATAGCTGAGATGTCACCTATGTGCTCCATCATGGAAGCTATGGAGATTGGAGCCATGACGAGGATTGTGGTGAGGTCGAACTTGCATACGCTGCCTGCAAAGTTGGTCACAAACGGCTGCAGTCCTATGAGCTTTGCTCCTGCAAGGGCGCTGAAGTCAACCAAAGGAGAGCCCGATGCCGTCGTGGCACCCAATGCGTTGGCTATCACGGCTATCACGTATGACCCTACTACACCAAGAAGGATTGGGATTATCTTGACCATCCCCTTGCCCCATATGTTTGCAACTACCACTATCGCCATTGCAGCAAGCGCAAGAGGCCAGCATGTGGATGCGTTGGAGACCGCAGAAGGTGCAAGGTTGAGACCTATGAGTATGATGATTGGACCTGTAACGATTGGAGGTAGGAACCTCATGACCTTCTTGACCCCTACAACCTTTATCACTAGGGCCAGAATCATGTAGAGGATTCCAGCAACAACTATTCCACCTCCTGCATACTGGAGTTTCTCGGCACCGCTCATACCTGCGTACTTTCCAACGGACAAGGCTGCCACAGCTGCATATCCGCCAAGGAAGGCGAACGACGAACCCAAGAAGGCTGGGACCTTCCACTTGGTTATGAAATGGAACATGAGTGTTCCAAGACCGGCCATGAAAAGCGTTGTCTGAATGGATAGCGGAAGTCCGTATCCGTTTACGAGAATTGGTACAAGCACCGTTGCTCCAAACATTGCGAACATGTGCTGCAACCCAAGAACCAGCATCTTTGGAGTTCCAAGCTGCCGTGCGTCCCTGATTGCTTTCTGATTGCCCTGTTGTCTTTCCTGATTGCCCATTGTCATCCTCCTTGGCGATACCTTGGCAAAAGGTCAAAAAAAAGTCAGCCAAAAATGGCTGACACGATTCCAAAACAAAAACGATTGAAGGGAAAAAGAACCCCTATGGTCTTGAACTTCCTTATTCTATTCAAGAAAACCCACTTCATAGGTGAACCTCCGCTCTTCTTTTCTGATGGAGCCTAACAGAAAACTCCAACAGTGAAAACCCCTCAAAACACTTTTTTTAGAAATTTCAGTAAAAAACAACAAAGCGCAACAGTTTTGAAAGTCGCTCCTCTATTTCAAAAGCTCCATGCTAGGGTTCTTTCTGTAGAAGAAAGCTCCAATGCCCATGATTATGGCAAACACTACAAGATACGAAACGGTGAGGTATGTTCCATACGACTTCCAGCAGCAGAAGCACATGAAAAGACACGCAGCTATTCCAAGAATGGGAAGTACGAACCTCTTGAACGGGCTGAACTGTCTTTCCCTGACTATCAGGTGCACGAAGATGGGGATATAGAGCGCATATTGGGTGACGATTACTATTTCATCGGCCTCCCAAGCCATGAGCCAAAGGGGATTGCCCGTGGTGTTCATGACAAGCGGTCCGTTGAAGAAGAGAGCTCCGCATTGGAACAGCCAGAATGCACAGACACAAAGTCCAAGAAGACATGATTTCAATGGCATGCCGGTTGATTTGTCCACCTCCGCAACGAAGGTAGGCTTTGGACCCTGCCCTCTTACGGCTATCGAATAGAAGCCTCTCATGCATCCAAGAATGACTCCGTTCGTGGTTCCAAGACATGAGACGATGATGAAGACGAACACGATTGTGCCCGCTGCGTTGCTATGGAAAAGCCTTGAGAATGCAATCTTTGGAAGCCAGTCACCGGCTTCAACGATCTGGGCGGCGTTCATTGTGGCGCTCATGGAATAAGTGTAGAACATGTAAATGATTGTGCAGAACAATGCTCCACCCACCAATGCCAATGGGAGGTCCCTCTTTGGATTCTTGAGCTCTGAGTTTATCGTTGTGGCTATGATCCAGCCTTCGTAGGAGAACGCAAAGGCGCACACAGCGGCGAAGAAGCCTCCGCCCTGCGAGATTCCAACGGCCGATGTATCCGTGAATATGCGTATTCCGTTTCCGTTGACAAGTCCAACTATAGTTCCCACCACGCCCATGACGACAAGAGGCACAAGCTTTGCAACCGTCATGCTCACCTGCACCTTGCCTGCAATCTTTGGAGAAAGGGAGTTTATGACGACGGCCAAGACCAAATAGAGGACTGCAATGGACATATTGGCCTGACCAAAGGACTCAAGGCCAAGCAACATGCAGGTGTAGCGTGCGGATATATACGCAAGCGTCGAGCCAATGACGGGATAGTATATGGTTGACATGAACCAACCCATGCAGTATGCAAAACCCTGTCCAAGGGAAGCTTCAGCGTAGTCCACAATACCGTTGCACTTTACGTATTTCGTGCCCATCTCTGCAAATACGCAGGAACACACCACACATATAAGCCCAACGGCTCCAATGACAAGGAGGCTATGCCCCATGCTGCCGCCCGTGAGGCTCAGGACCTTCACAGCCTTGAAGAAGACCCCTGAGCCAATCACGATGCCTATGACCATTGAGACGGCTGTCTTCAGGTCGTATCTCTTTTCAAGTCTGTTGTCCATTGCGTCACTTCTCCATCTATCAATCAACTATGGATATGCAAATCAAAAAAACTACTTTATCTTCCTTGCTTCCATGTAGAAGCGCTTCTCGTTGGCTTCACCCATGCTGAAAGTCTTCCTTGGAAGAGCACCGTCCTTGATTATGGTCTCAAAGAAAGTCCCCTTGTCTATTGCGGGAAGGAACAGTCCAATGTTGCCGTCCTCGCTTCCAAGCTTGTCAGTAACATCCGCACCATGGATGTAGTCAACGCCGTAGCCCTTTGCAATGAGGGCGTCTATGACCTTCTGGAGGGTTCCAGCGGCTATGTTTGAAGATGGATTTTCAAGTGTCACAACGATATGCTTGTCCTTGGTGCAGTAGCCAAAGCTCTGGACATCCTGGTTCTCTATCTTCTTTGCAATGCAGTTGCGGCATCCCACCTTCTCCACATTCACCTTTGCAGCGTTCTTGGAAAGCTCAGCCATGAACACATCCTCAGGAACGTTGAAAAGGACTCTATGGATTGGCTCGAACACAAGGCCTGGGTCGAATATGTTCTCAAGCTCCACAAGACAGAATCTTGCAGGGTGGTTCTTTCTCTCCTCTTCCGTAAGATTCGCCTTTATGTCCTCCCAACAGCTCTTTGCGGTTGCAAAGCTGTGGTTTCCATCACCCATTGCAAAGAGAAGAGGATTGGACTTGTCCAAACCGTTCGTGAGAGCCTCGAATGCATTGGCGACGGCATCCATGTCCGCATCAGAATTCACAGCCCAAGCCTGAAGATGTCCGCCGTTCATCATGAGATCGAAATCGTACACCTGCTTGAGGTTGCTCGTCTTTGCAGCAAGAGGCTCTATGACAGACCTCTTCTCATCGCTTATGAGGACCATGATGTGGGGGATCTCAAGAGGAGCGTCCTTTCTTATCTCCTTTCTTGGCGGGATTCTGGAAAGGATGGTACCCTCTGTAGCCCTTATGAGGCTCTTGGAATCCTTCTCCCAACTGTAGCGTTCAAGGTCAAGGGCGACCATGAGACCCCATCTGGAAACACCAGAGCATGTACGCTTTTCAAGGAAGAAAGTCCTTCCGTACGTATCGAAGAGGTCAGCGTCCACGTAGGACTTCATTGTCTTGTTTATGTTCTCGATCCTCTCCTTGGAATCACCGTCTTCAAGATAGCACTCAGGGAAGATAAGGCGCAGCGTGGAAGGAGCATCCCCAACAAGTTTGGAGACATCCTCCCAATAGTTCTTTTCAGATGTATACTGGTCGCATGCAACGACAGCCCACTTGGAAAGGTCCGTCCCCTTCTTTGGAATCATGATATCGGCCGCCATCAGGCCCATTGGCTTGAGTCTGCTATTGATGTCGCTCATTTTTCGTCCTCTTGTTCTTTTTTGTACTTCAGCGTGCCACAAAACGCACTGGAGTCCATTCTACGTCTTAGAACCAGGAATCGCAACAACATTGTTCCTTTTTTGTGTCCGATTTGTTATTATAAAATCATGTTGCAACGCAGAAGGATCTTCGACATCACCAACATGATAACCAACTACACGTTCATGGTATGCCTACTGCTATGTGCACTCTACACCGCATCGCTTTGGTTCAGCCTTGACGCCGTTTTCCTCGACTTCATAGTAAACGCCAGCGGAGTCCTTGCATGCTCGGTGGCTGCTGCATCGGCGGCCCTATTCATCGTTGCAGTCGTCTTCTGGATCCTGGACGGCCACCCACGCGTAGGACTCGCCCTATGGTCGCTTCTACGAGGAGCCATCTGTCTGGCCCTAATGGTCGCTGTCTACACGTTCGCCACAGTCACCACGACAGGCCTTGAGGTATGCCTATGAAGGCCATACGCGGTGCAAACTCCGTCAAGACCGATACCCCTGAGTCCATCTCCCTTGCTGCGAACGAGCTATTTTCCAAGATGCTGGCTTGCAACGATTTGGTGGAAGCGGACATAGTGGGCCTCATCATCTCACATACAAAGGACCTACGCTCCCTAAACAGTGCAACCGCCCTGCGCCGCACCGGGAAATGCAAGGAGGTTCCCCTCTTCTGCGTCCAGGAAGCGGACATAGAAGGCTCAATGCCTCATGTGATACGGATGATGATGTTTGTGGAAAAACCATCGTTGTCTACGGTCTCACATGTCTACCTAGGTGAAACCGCCAAGCTAAGACCGGATTTGAATGAAGAAGCTATGCCTTGGAGCCCTCGATAAGGGAGGTTGCATCGAATGCACCCTGTCTCACCATGACGTAGGGTTTTACAGTGGCGTCGATCAATGTGGATGGAACGGTGCCCTGAACCTCCTTGTCACGGACAAGCCCATCGACCATAGCCTCGAAGCGACGGCAGATGTCAGTGAAATTCAGAAGGGATGGTTCTCCAGCCATGTTTACACTTGTAGAATAGATGGGCATTCCTGTAAGTTTCAAAAGCTTTTGGAGAAAAGGGTCTGCAGGGACCCTTATTGCGGTCTTCCTACCATCCTTGGTGCCAAGGATCACCGTAAGAGGAGCAGGCCAGGAAGCAAGGATATCCAAAGGGATGGAAACGCACAGATCCTTTGCCTGCTCTATCGTCGCAAGTATGAGAAAAGGTTTGTTCTCAGGCCTTCCCTTGAGATCCATGAGCGCCTTGTCCCCAATGCGATAGGCTGCGCACAGCCCATATATCGTATCGCAGGGAAGGACTACGACGCCTCCGTCTCTAATCAAAGTTGAAATTGTTTCCAAAGTTTCCGGGTTCGTCTTGTTCAGAATCATCGCTGTCTTTCCCTTTCCTTCCAATTATCCAGACAAGAAGCGTCGCCACAAGAGAGGCTCCAGCAGCAAGCCCTAGGCAAGCGGCAGGGCTCCATGGAGTGAACGGCTTTGCAGCATCCGAAGAAACCGTCTGCTCCAGAACCTTTTCCCGAGAGGGAACGGCATCCTGTGTCTCGAACCTATAGACATCGTCGCCATCCACCTTATAGCCTAGGTTCATGGCGGCAGAACGTATGCCATCCTCAGTGGAAAGCTCCTCTTCCTGGATTTTTAGATTTTCCAATTCGACCCTGTCCCTGTCAAGACGGTATTCATTGGCCTTCAATTGCCTCTCGAGCTCTTTATTGGCAAAAAAACCTCGTTCACCCATGAATGCGGACATTAAACTGAACAAACATAGGGTTATCACTATAAATAGGACCACGTATTTCCTTGCCATCTCACATCCTTTCGAATATAATAGCGATTAATCGAGGAAAATGCAAAAGGAAGCTTTTCCAGTTTCCTCGGGCAAACAAAGAAACGCAAGGCCTATTGGGAGGTCCTCAATGAGCAAGAAAAAAGGTTTTAGGACTGTGGTTGCAACGGTCATCGTCACGCTTGTGGTACTAGCGGCTCTTTCATACGCCACACTCAAGTACATTGCACCTGCCTACCAGCTTAATCAGAACAAGATATATCAGGTTGCGGTCAAAGTGTTCCCTCTCATTCTGGGAATCACACTCATAGCCATAGCATCTGTACTCGCAGGAGGAAAGGATGATGAGGAGGACGAAGACGACAAGCTCCCTCCAAACGCCTACGACTCCACTCTCTTCGACGAGCCAAAGGACGACCCAACGGCAAAAGACGTTGACTCTGGGTCTGCTCAGGACAACGAACCAACAGAGACAGGCAAGCAGGAAGAGGCACCGTTCGTATCGGTATTCGAGACGTATTCGGACGAGGATGGCTCTTCGAAGAACGTAGAACCTCAAGAGGAAGTCACCACAGAAGGAGCCTCAGAGCCTGAAGAAAAGCCTGCTGAAGAACCTGTAGAAACTGAAGCCGTTGAGGAACCTGCATCTGAGGCCGAAGAAAAGGCTGTAGAAGAGCAGCCAAACGAGGATGCCAACAAGCCCCTTATCGATGCAATCAAGGCCTTGTCCGACAAGATAGACGACTTCGCCGCAGCGGTCGTCTATGGAACGGAAGACAGCGAAGAAGACGATGAAGAGTACTACGACGGGGAGGAAGAGGAAGATCCAATCTACGAAGGACTCGACAGAATAGAAGTCCAGCTTGAAAAGCTTACGCAGGCAATCTCCCAGATGGCGGACAACCTCCATGGAAACATTGTCGTTGCGCCTCAGCCGGTCGCACCTGTAGAGTCAGCCCAGCCAGAGGAAGCTGAAGTCGAGGAAGAACCAAATGCGGTTGAAGAAACCAAGGAAGAAGGAACGATAGAGCCAGCGAAGCCTGTCGAACATGTACAGCCTATAGCGGTTTCAAAAGACAACACGGGCAGCATGCTCTACAGGAACTACGAAGGAAGCGAGGCAAGGCAGAAGGCCATGGCTGAGTACGACAGCGCAAAGGAATTTGGCTATGACCTCACAGTAGCACTCGTTGACCTCTCGCTTTCGCAGGTCGCCCTTGCACTTGGAGAGATAGGCGACTTCGTTGACGTAGAAGGCAAGACCCTTGTGATCATACCTTTCTCGAACGAAGATGAAGCGAAGGCTGAGCTAGACAAGCTTGAAGCTACGTACAAGTCAAGCACCTACACAGCAGGAAGCGACATTAGCTTCGAGGAACTTGCAAGCGGAATAGTAGAATAAGGAAAAAAGTGGAATTAAAAAAAGCAACCCGGAGAGAGAAATCAATCCGGGTTGTTTATTTCAAAGGAGTAGCGGTCTCTGCAAAGGACAGTGTTCTCGAAGATCTCGTGGGCTTCGTCTTTAAGAAGATTCAATTCCTTGTCAGTGTATCTGGGGCTGTAATGGATCAGCCCCAGTTTTTTTGCACCCGCATTCAGGGCAATGGTTGCAGCCTGCGAGCTGGTCATGTGCTTCTTCTCGTATGCATCCTGAGCCAAATCTCTGGTGAACATACCTTCGCATAGAAGAAGGTCTGCATCCTTCACATGGTCAGCTATGTACCCTAGGTACATGGTGTCGGTGATGTATGCGAACTTCACTCCTCTTCTAGGATTGCCCAGGACCTGCGATGGCTCTATGACCCTACCGTCATCGAGTTCAACGGACATGCCTCTTTGGAGCTGACCCCACATTGGACCGCATGGAATCCCAAGGGCCTTTGCATTCTCAACGCTGAACTCCCCCGCCCTGTCCTTTTCCGTAAGCACATAGCCAAAGCATGGCTTTGTATGAAGCAGAGGCACGGCTTCGACAGTAAAGTCCTCGTCGTCTATTATCAGGCCAGGCTTTACAGGAACGAACCGTATCTCATAGTTTATGTACATATCGAGGATTCGCCTGTTTGCATCTATGTACTCCTTCAGCATATCAGGACCATAGATATAGAGGGGCTCGGTTCTATCCACCTGGGACGAAAGCATAAGAAGCCCTGGAAGCCCAGTCACGTGGTCTGCATGCATGTGGCTTATGAAGATGCGGTTTATGCGCTTCCAATGCAGGTTGAGCATCTTGAGCGATACCTGTGTGCCTTCGCCGCAGTCAAAAAGCATAAGCTCACCGTTTCTTCTGACCATTGCCGATGTAAGGAACCTCCCAGGTAGGGGTTGCATTCCGCTTGTACCAAGTACGAAAACTTCCAGACTCATGGTGACAATACTATCAGTTTTACAAAGAGGTGAAAAGGCGCATTGGTGTTATGCGACGAGTCTTTCCCAATGCAATCCAAACCGATGCAGTTGAAAGGACCATAAGGCATACGGATATGAGAAGAACGGACTTCCACGGAATATCGACAACGAAATCCAAGAGGTAGAACGAAAGGCTTTGAAGGCCTTTGTTCGACAGTGCACTCAAAACGGGTCCAAGCCCGTATCCAATCCCAATTCCCAATCCTATACCAAGGACTATGCCTGCGACCGTCACGGAGCTTACGCTTATGAAAGCGGAAAGCCTGACTTGGGAGTCTGCCATTCCTATGAGCTTTGCAATGGAAATTGGCTTCATATCGTCCTGTATCATCTGCTGGGCTACAGACGATGTATAGAACGCAGCCACGATGATCACAATCAAAAGTATTATGAGGATCATCTGCTTGCTTGTCACGAAATTGTTGTAGACCGATACGTTGTGTTCGTTCCAAGTCGAGATTTCCCGCAAGGACAGCCCTTCGTTCTTTAAAACAAGGTCGGCTATCACATCATCAAGGCGCTCAATGTAGGTGTCGTCTACAAGGACTTCAACACTCGCGGAGGAAGATGACGTGAAAAGCGTTCGTGCATATTCCCTGTCCACAAAGGAGAGCATTGAATCGAGCTGGTCATAGCCGCTATGGAATATGGCCTCGACCCTAACAAGGACAGGTCTAGGGGACCTTGAAGCATCGTCTGGGACTATCATGAGCGCAACCCTGTCTCCAATTGAAACTCCAAGCTTGGAGGCCGTGGCACGGCTTAGGGCAATTCCCTTTAGATTGGACGGTTCAAGGTCAGTGGTCTCGAACGACACCTGGGAGAGACGGCTTTCGTTGAAGTAGTCGCTTGATACACCCTTCACCAGCAACGAAGACGTAGAACTTGAAGAATAGACCAAAGCATAGCCTGACACAACGGAATCGGCATGAAGAACCATTGCATCGTCTGTTACCAAGCCATCGTAGGCAACACCTTGGATCTGCAAATGACCGTCTGAAAGGTATATGTACTTATTGGTGATACCAGCTATCATGCTCTCTGAAAAGATGAGGGCGCATACCAGCGGGGCCATGACAAAGGCTATGAGGACAAGACAACCAAGGAGTCTGCCTTTCTTGAATATCCTCTTTGCACTCCAGAACTTGACAAATGGGTTCACAACAGCACTCCCGTTCATACATCCAAACCAAGACCTTTTTCAAGGCTCAGAGCATGGTTCTTTAGAAGGTAGACATTGTCGCACCTGTATGCAAAGTCGTTGTTGTGGGTCACAAGAAGAAGACTCCTGCCCTCCTCTTTCACAAGATCAAGAAGGAGGCGCTCCACCTCCTGTGCGTTCTCTTCGTCCAAGGCTCCGGTAGGTTCGTCCGCCATTATGACATCGGGCTCGTTCATAAGCGCCCTGCATATTGCGATGCGCTGCTTCTCGCCACCGGAAAGCTGGCTTGGAAGATGATGTGTCCTATCGCCAAGGCCAAGTCGCTCCAAAAGCGAAAGTGCCCTTGGCCTACAATCCCTAGCGGTTCTGCCCGCTATCATGGCAGGAGCCATCACATTCTCCAGAGCCGTGAAATCCTCAAGAAGGAGGTTGGCTTGGAAAATGAAGCCAATATGGAGGTTTCTAAGAGAGGATCTCCTTTTATCATCAAGAGTTGCAAAATCAACACCATTGCAAAGGACCTTTCCTGACGTAGGACTGTCCAGACCACCTGCAATATGAAGGAGCGTACTCTTGCCGCTTCCGCTCTTTCCTATTATTGCCGTGGACTCACCGCGCGCAATGCAAAGGTCAACATCCTCAAGGATGGTTATCTCCCCTTCTCCGTCCTGAGCGGCTTTGAAACGCTTGGTTATATCCAAAAGTTGGATGGGCCTATCGAACTGCTTGGCAAACGGCCTATCGATATGGTCTCCAATCTGTCTATCAGTAGGATGCATTGAATATCACCTCCATGATTTCATGTCTATATGTCCTTCTGCACCCCATATAGGTGAAGACAACGGCAAGTATGAATACGAATCCACAGGAAAGCATTATCTCCAAAGGAGATGTGTTTGCTTGGAACTGCAGGAATCCAAGGACTGTTGCACTGCCGGTGAAGAACCTTGCCACGGTATCTGCAAAATCCAAAAGAGCCTGGAGGTTGTTCACGGCAAGGATTCCAAGCAAAACCCCAATGACCTCTCCTATGAGGCACACGAGGACGCCCTGCAGCACGAAAATTGAATTTACGGTCGCCCTGGTACACCCTAGAGCCCTAAGCATGGCCCCCTCTTGCTGCCTATTTCTCAAAAGCCTCCTCGTGCTGTTCTTGAGGTTCACGCATATTATCAAGAACATGAATGCAAGGAAAATGTACATGAGGGCCTTCTCAAGCATAAGAGCGGAATACAAAGCCCTGTTGTACTCCTTCCAAGTAACGGCCTTTGAGTCTGGATAAAGCTCTGCTATACGAGAAGCCACGGACTCGGAATTCTGCGTGTATATCCCAATTCTGACGGAGGATTCACCCATAAGCGAAAGAAGCCACTGATAGTCAACGAAGATCGTACTTGAACTGAACTCCGTCATTGATGATCCAAAAAGCGCACCAATAGCCATTCTTGTGGAATAAGGTACAACCGTTGCAGTCCTTCCAGGTTTTAGGAACGTCACCTCCACATCGTCTCCGCTATGCAGCGAAAGGGTGTTCATCATGGTATATGAAACTGCAACCCCATCCATTCCAACTGGTTCGCCTGCAATGAAATGAAGGCTTTGTGCCATGCGCTCGCTGTAATAGGCGTCGTTGCTGTACGCCCTAACCCTTGCACTCGTGCTCTTGCCACTCGTTTTGTCAACGACAAGGGCATACGTCTCTATGTATTCGAATGCAAAATCAATGCCCGGAATCCCAGAGACATCGTCCAAACCAAGGGAGAAGCCGTTGTTTCCACTGGAAGGCTCAACGGAGACATCGAACGACTCCAAAGCCCTGAGCTGGTCCAACTGCGCAGTCTGAAGGCCGTTCATCACGGACGAAATGACAAGAAGAGCCGCAAGGCCCAAGGCAATGCCAAGGACAATGACCACGCTCGAGGTCCTTTGCCCCTTGCCTTTGGAGAATGCATATTTCAAAGCCGTCCTCAAAATGAACATCAAAACCCTCTGATCAAAGGTATTCTATCCTATCGACCCTTCTGTTGTCTTCTCTGTAATAGACATTGGCGACAGGTCTTCCAGAATCGTACAGCGTCCTGACCTTGCCAGTACCTTCCTTTCCGTAGACCGTCCTTGAAGAGATGGCCCCACTGGCATCGAACTCCTCCAACGAAGAAAGCACGCCTTGCTCGTACACGCCATACGAAAAACCCCCGTCATCAAAAGTCGTACGTACACCCACCAAGACATCGTCTTCATACAGGTATTCCACAGTCGAACCAAGACCGATTTTCCTGAGTAGAGCACCTTCGACTGAATACTCGTATATGTAGTCCCCATCGACGATGACTATGTCTCCATTCTCGTTGGTATCATAGTTCCCAGCAAGCAGCTCTGCAAACGAAGAGGTGTCTATCCTTTGCCCGTTTTGGATTACAAAGGAATCTTCTGTATATGTAAGAACACCGTCCCTCTTGACCGCGACAAGTTCGTTGCCATACGGACTTCTTAGAAAGAACACAGTGTGGGATACACCTGACGACGAGTCCACAGTCGTGCACATGACAAGCCTTCCATCTATGTACTGGTAGGAAGTCGTCGTCTCAACCCCATCCCTTGAACTTGTCTCCTTGACGAGGTAGCCATCCTCATACTCAAGTGTCAGGGTCTCGCCAGGATACTCCTTGACAACGACATCCCTTGGGCCAACGGCAAAGGCCATGGACTGAACGAAGAGACCCATAGCTACGAATGCAACCAGAACAAGGAACGAACGTCTCATCAAGCTACTTGTCAAGACCAGCAAGACCGGTGAGGAACTCGTCCTTGTCGAATACATGGATGTCCTCATAGTGCTCACCGGTTCCTACGAATGCGATTGGAATGCCTATCTGAACCAGAGCACCTGCCTTGGAGGCGGAGTCGTACTTGGTAAGGATGAGGGCATCAAGGCCAACCGCATCGTTGAAGATCTGAGCCTGGCTTATGGAGTTCTGCCCTGTAGTGGCATCCACAACGAGGATTTTCTTGTAGCAGTCGGGCTCTATGCGGTTTCTGATTATCTTGTCTATCTTCTGGAGCTCCTTTACAAGGTTCTCCTTGTTGTGCATCCTTCCAGCGGTATCGCACAGGATAAGGTCATCACCTTTGGCCAAAGCGCTGGATATTGCATCATAGACTACAGCTCCAGGATCGCTTCCGTTCTCCTGCCTTACGATCCTTGTTCCAGTCCTTTGCGCATGGAGGTCAAGCTGGTCTATTGCAGCAGCCCTGAACGTATCGGCCGCCGCCATCACGACCTTGTAGCCCTTCTTTCCATAGTACGAAGCCATCTTTGCAATGGAAGTTGTCTTTCCAACTCCGTTGACTCCAAGTATGAGATAGACGTTGAGCTTACCCTTTTTTGGGACAAGTTCAGTGCCGCTCACCTTGTCGCCAAGAAGCTCCTTTACAATACCAAGGAACTCCTCCTGCGTCTGGGGCTTGCGCTCCTTGACCTCGTCGCTTATCATCATGGCGTTCTTTGCGCCAAAATCGCCTTCTATGAGAAGATCCTCAAGGTCCTCGAAGAACTGAGAATCAAGCGTCTTCTTGAATCCAAAGAGTGCCTTGAGCTTTGCTCCCAATCCAAATTTGAACATATATGCTCCTTCAAGGTGAGATGTATTCAGAACATCTATAGTATTCTATAAGCTTTGCAGCCAGGTCGGTCAAGGATAGGACCAAAGCCCCGTCAAGGGCAATGCCAGCAGCCTCATACCATTGGCTACCTGAACCTCCAAAGGAACCAGCAGCTATCCTAAGACCAAATATCAGGAGGCTTCGTGCAAACGAGCCGTAGAAGTCGTCCTTCGCCTTCTCGTAGAGGCCCGTATCGTCCATCCACTGAGGCTTGAGCTCCACGAACAAGCTGCCAACTGGGTCTGCAAGGCTTATCGTCTTGTTCGAGTACCCGTCTGCAGAGAACCTAAGAACAAGAGGCAGCGTGTAACCTTCAACGACAAGAGGTGTGTCTCCAAGAAGCTGTCCATCATAGTAGACTCTGGATGCAGGATGGGAATCCACGCTCACAGGACTGTATTCAGGAACGCTCAGGCTCGTTTCTATGGTGCAGACCTCGTTTTCAGGGATTTGGGTCCTGAAACGACGCGTCCCATACCCTTGCTTTGAAACCTCGAACGTATGATCGCCTGACGAAACCAGCATGTATCCATCCACCATTGGGGCCACGACACCATCCACCACTACATTTGAACCTTGGGGTATCCCATCAAGGCTCAGAAGCGACACAGGATAGGCAAAGAAGAACCTTGCCAACGAAAGTACCGCTTTTGCAGGAAGAGTCCCCTGCTCCTGGGATACGATCTCAAAGCAAAGCTCTACAGAGTCATAGGCCTTTCTATAGACATACACAGCCGTATGCCAGAACCCACCAAGACTGTCCGTTACAGGTACCACCAGCATGTCCGCACCTGAAAGGCTGCACGCAAGCTGAAGCGAAAGGCTGTCGTTTTCAGATACGGCCTTTGCAATGTCAAAGTCCGCACCCAATGAATTTGGGACGCCTACATATTTCACGGAGAAATCTCCACGCTCTTCATCCACTGCGTTGGCTGCATTGGAAAGATCCTTCCCCAAGGCCTCCTCATACGCTGAACGAGCCTTCTCAACAGCATTTCCGTCTTCACTCGAATACGCCTTGTCCAAGGCTTCTCCAAGGGTCTTGAGCTGTGAGAGCCTGTCATCATTGGCCCAGTCCTGCACTACTGCATCGTCGTACGGAATGGATGTGAAGAAGGCCTCCATATATGAAGACAACACTTGGTTCTGAGGAACAATCATAACGCTATAGTCCTTTGCCCAAACCTGTGCAAGGGCGCACAGAGACAAGGCAAGGAACACCAAAAGCGCAAAGGGCCTCTTCACCTACTTCTCCTGATTCCACCTCAGGTAGGCTTCTATGAAGTTGTCTATGTCTCCGTCCATGACGGCCTGGATGTTTCCGGTCTGCTCACCGGTCCTTGCATCCTTGACCATTGTGTACGGCTGGAACACATAGCTACGAATCTGTGAACCCCAGGATATGTCCTTCTTCTCAATGGCCTCGGCCTTGTGCTCCTCTGCAAGCTTTTCGCTGTAGTAGTCGTACAAACGGCTCTTGAGCATCTTGAAGCATTTGTCCTTGTTCATTATCTGAGAACGCTCATTCTGGCACTGGACCACGATTCCGGTTGGATAGTGGGTTATGCGCACAGCGGAATCGGTCTTGTTGACGTGCTGTCCTCCGGCGCCTCCTGCCCTGTAGGTGTCTATCCTTATGTCCTCAGGTTTGATTTCTATATCTATGTTGTCGTCCACAACCGGCGAGGCGTACACAGACGAGAACGATGTGTGACGTCTTGCATTGGAGTCGAATGGGGATATTCTGACAAGTCTGTGGACACCGGCCTCACCTTTGAGGTAGCCAAAAGCATACGGACCCGTGACCTGTATGGTCACGCTCTTGTAGCCGCCTTCGTCCTCCAGGGTGTCAAGGATCTCAGTCTTGAACCTGTGTCTTTCACACCATCTAAGGTACATCCTCATGAGCATGGATGTCCAATCGCAGGCTTCTGTTCCACCTGCTCCGGCATGGATCGTCAGGAACATGTCCCCTTTGTCGTACTTTCCATTGAGGAGGGTCTTGAGCTTGAGAGGCTTGTACTCAGCTTCTATTTCAAGGATCTTTGCATCCACCTCTGCGGCGTACTCTTCGTTGCCGTCGTCCTCTTCCTCGTAGAGTTCTATGAGGTCATAGACCTCGGCTATGTCAGAGAGCAGTTTTTCAAAAGGATTTATCGTATCCTTTATTGCGTTTATTTGGGAAAAGACAGAATCGGCCTTCTGCTTGTCGCCCCAGAAATCTGGCTCGAGGGTCTGCTTTTCAAGTTCAGAGAGTTTAGATTTCAACCCTTCCGGGTCAAAGTCCCCTCCAGATTGCTTGGGAGTCTTCGTTAAGCTGCTCAAGTAGAGCTCTGTTCTGAAGTGTCATTGTTCTTCTCCTTTCTTTTTTCCATCCGTAGACCAATCGTCAAACGGGTATCCTGAAGAGGCTCCAACGAAAGCCTTCTTCGAATCTTTAGTTGAGTATACTCGTAAACGGACTTGTCTCCAAGACAGGTTCTGACTTTTTGTTCGTAATTCTCGCTGGACACAAACGAAGCCTCGCTCAATGCAATTGATATGCTGAAAGGAGCCGTTCTGTCCGCAATGGCCAACATGTTCGTCTCAACAGGGCTTTCGCTTATGACAGCTCCGTCTCCATCCTTCACATCGTAGGCCTTTGGCAAGGCAAGGTCCAGGGTGCAGCAGTACTCGAAGCCATCCAGCCTTGAGTTGTCAAGGTTCTCTATCTCGACCTCCACCATTACGGTGGATTGCCTGAACTTGAAGCGCTTGGTGATGTTCACCGGTATCTTTCCAAGTTCCAATGCCGGAGCCTTTGCAAAGAAATCCACCCTTCTTTTGTCCAAAGGCGTAACCTCGTAGATCTTCGACGAAAGGCTTGTCTCCTTGCCGGTGCTGCAGTCTATGAAACTGTCTGCAAAAAGGCCCTCGCCGGTGTGCATTGCCATATCATACGAGACCGTAGACATATTGAGTCTGCTTATGACCGCACCCTTCGTGTTCAAGTAGCACACATTGGTTTTCCCCGCCACTATGTACTCGCCGTGCTTTGCAAAGTCCAGATACGCCATCTGGGGGATCATTGACCCTTGGGTCTTTGCAAGTATGGATTCTATCTCGCACAGGCAACGGTTAGAGACCCTCCTTATGGCTGGGCTCATTCCCTGCTCAGGGATATAGAGACCACAGGCACTGGCCTTGAGGAAGAGCTTTTCCATATTCTTCCTTTCGTCGGTGTTCTTCTTGCACTCCCTCATGGCCTCCCTGAGGAGGTTCAGTATTCCAAGGTTTCTGGAAAGCACTGGATTTTCAAGTATGTACTGGTTGATGGAAAGGGCCTTCCCCATTGAGATGTCCCTTCCATAGACGCCGGCTGGCAGGTAGAACGAACGCTTGACCTCGTTCTGGGAAAGGAAAATGGATGGAAGTGTGCTGTTTGCACCAAGTTTGGAGTACAGCAAGGGGAACACCGCATTGGAACCCTCCAAAGGTGCAAGCTGGTCAAGGTTTATCATTATCGTGTTTATGAGACCTGAAACCCCAAGTGCAAGCTTCTCCATATCAGCCAAGTACTTGTCCAATGACGAAATGCCCCTTGAGAAATCATACGTCTCCCTTGAGAACCTATCGTCGAACGGAATCACAAGCGATGTCTTCCCCATCTCGTCCATGTAGAACGGCTTGTTCATGAGCTGTCCGTTGACCATTTGGTTGTATGAGGAAATCAGGATGTAGTCCAAACCGCTTACGCTCATCATTGGGATGAGCGATGGTGTGAAGATTTGGTTGTAGCACCAAAGGCCCTTTGGCTTTTTGGTAAACCTTTTTCTGATATAGGTCGTGGTCTTCTCCACATGGGCGGAGCGCTCGTGTGCAGGAAGCAGGGAAAGCACGACATCGTAGTATCCAGACGACAATATCTCCATTTGACCTTTGCGGCAAAGGTCGCAGATGAGCATGTTTATCTCCGGATGGTTGGCCTCATAGTATTCATACTCACTTGCGCTCAGGTGGAACAGCAGCTTGTACCCTGGATTCTGGTACACGGTCGTAAGCAAAGGCTTGAGCTGGGATGACAGCAGAACCTCGTACTCCTCCGACGAAGATCCAAAGGGTAGTTGGCTGTATGCTCCAAGGATGTACTGCATCTTATGGTTCCTTTCGTGCCTTCCAAGCTATACCACCATTGCGGTCGCTATTGCGTTGGCTACACTCTCTTTCTGATTATGTGCCTAGGACAGGCCTGGGCCGCTTTGCACACCTCTTCCAAGGATGCCTTATCATAATCCAACGTTGCGAGGTTCTGGTCAACAGTGAAACCGGCCTCCGGGAACTTTGTTTCGCATATTCTGCATCCAATGCACCCTACTTTGCAGACCTTCCTCACTTCAGAGCCCTTTTCATGGCTGTTGCAAGCCACAACGTACTGGCTGTCCGCAGGTATGAGCTTTATGACTCCGTTTGGACATACCTTCGTGCAGCTTCCACAGCCTTGGCACAACGAAGCATCCACTTCAAGGGCTCCATTCTCCTTTCTCTTTATGGCACCTGTGGTGCAAACGGACATACAGGAGCCAAGATGAAGGCATCCTGACTTGCATCCATTGTCACCCCTGAAGAGGATCGAGGCGGCGTTGCAGTCCGGTATTCCTTTGTAGTCGAACTCCTTCGTAGTGCTCTCGCAGTCACCGCTGCAGAATATGTACGCAACCTTCTTCTGAGCCATCTTCACTTCAACGCCAAGGACCTGGGCCATGCGCTTTGCAAGCTCTTCTCCACCAGGTGAGCAAAGGCCAGGAAGGACCTTGCCTTGGTATACGGCATCGGCATAGGCCGAGCATCCTGCAAAACCGCATCCTCCGCAGTTGGCACCAGGCATCATGCCTTCCAGCTCTTCAAGCTTGCTGTCCTTTGGAGAAGTAAGCTTGCGGTCCGCTATTGCAAGTCCAAGCCCAAGGACGGCGCCAAGACCGGCTATTATCAAAAAAGCATTAAGTATCGCTGTCATAAAATCCACCTATCACACAAGACCAAGGTTGTATAGAAGCGTCTTGTCGAACGCCATGAACGCAAGGGCCATGAGACCCGCCGATATGAACGCTATTGGAACGCCTTTGAAGAGTCTTCTGACAGGCTTGAGTTCAAGGCGCTCCCTTATGTTGCTCATAAGGACTATGGCCATGGTGAAGCCAAGACCCGCAGAGACTCCGGAAGTGAAGGACTCAAGCAGGTTGAACGACTCGTCAACGTTTATAAGGGCTATTCCCAGGACAGCGCAGTTGGTCGTTATGAGAGGAAGGAATATCCCAAGGGCCTTGTACAACGCAGGGCTCATCTTCTTGAGAACCATCTCGACCAACTGGACAAGCGCGGCTATGACTAGTATGAACGCTATGGTCTTGAGGTACTGAAGGTTGAGCGGAACAAGAAGCCCCTCGTAGACGCACCAGCACACAACGGACGCAACACCGGTTACGAACGTTACGGCAAGACCCATTCCAATGGCGCTCTCGCTGTTTTTGGAAACTCCAATGAAAGGGCAAAGGCCCATGAACTGAACGAGTATGAAGTTGCTTATGAACACATACGTCACGATTATTCCAATGTAGCTCATTCAGTCACCTCCTCTGTCTTGGCTTCCTGAACGGGATTCTCCAAAGCCTTGGCTTTCGCAGCATTCCGTTCGGTGACCCACTGGAAGAACGCCTTGAGATATCCCATGAGGAGCAGAGCCCCGGCTGCGAGCGTCATGACCCTTACAGGAGAGCTTTCCATGAACGGGATGTGAACCACCCCGTCCCAGTCTCCTATTGGTATGAACGTTATGGTTCCAGCCCCAATGACCTCCCTTATCACGGATATAAGAGAGAGTGACATGGTGAAGCCAAGACCCATCCCTATTGCATCCAATGCAGAATCGAGCACGGAGTTCTTGCTTGCAAAGGCCTCGGCTCTACCAAGGATTATGCAGTTGACGACTATTAGAGGAAGGTACACACCCAAAGCCTCATAGACGCTTGGAAGGAATGCATGGAACACCATCTCGACCACGGTCACGAACGACGCAATGACCACGACGTAGCACGGAATCCTTACACTGTTTGGAATTATGTTCTTCAGAAGGGATATGAATATGTTGCTGAAAAGAAGAACGAAGAGAACGCCCGCCCCCATTCCCAATGCATTCACCAGCTGAGTGGTGACGGCAAGGGTTGGACACATGCCAAGCATGATGATGAAGGTTGGATTCTCCCTGAACAGTCCTTTGGTAAGTTCCTTGATATGCCTGCTCATCTTGAAGCCTCCTTCATTGCATAGATGTAGTCCGCACCTTCCTTGAGTGCAGACGAAATGCCGGAGAACGTCATGGTAGCACCGCTGACGGCTGCGGAATCGGTCTCTGAAAGCATGCTCTTGGATGTAGGCACGACCTCTCCAGATCCGCCCTTACCAATGAACTTGTCCATGTACCCTTCGTTGTGGGCCTTCTTTCCAACGCCCGGGGTCTCGCTGTCGCTTACAATCGTGACGGCCGTTACGGCTCCGCTTGCATCGTATCCGGCAAGAAGCGTTATGTCGCCGCCATAGCCCCTTGTCGTAAGGCCAAGTACATAGCCTGCAGGGTTTCCGTTTTCATAAAGAGGATGCAGGTAATCTATGCAACCCTCTTCCACCACAGTCTTTTCACCTATCGAAAGGCCGTTCGATACCTCTTCCAAGGCCCTCGTCACCTTTTCGTTCTCGTATGCTTCTATGTATGGGGTCGTCACTGAGTTGACGACTGCAAGAAGTACGGCCGCAACCGCGCAAATACAGGCCAGGACGACCGCCGTCCTTATGTATCCTTTCATCCTTGCGCACCTCCCTTTTTGACCTCTCCGAAGAGCCTGGGCTTCATGAACCTGTCAATGGTAGGCGTCACTATGTTCATGAGGAGGATGGCGACGCTCGTAGCCTCAGGCAAGGAACCAAACGTCCTGAACAGGAACGTGAAGGCCCCGCACCCGCAGCCAAAGACCAGCATGCCCTTGTGAGTCACAGGGGATGTGACCATGTCCGTGGCCATGAAGAACGCACCAAGGATGAGACCGCCTCTGAGAATCGAGGCCAAGACCTCTCCATGGAAGAATCCAAGACCAAGAGGAAGGCCGCCGAACACCCATGTAAGAACTGCGAAAGATCCTATGAACGATACGGGGATATGCCATGTAATGACCTTCTTCATAAGAAGATATATGCCACCAAGTATCAAAAGCAGCTTGGAGACTTCACCTATGCACCCCGGAATGTTTCCAAAGAACGCGTCCACGTTGTAGGCGCTTATACCGGTTGCAGCCTGAACCCTGTCAGCAAACGAGGATGTAGCTACACCCTGCTGTGCAAGTATCTGCATTGACGTAAGCCCCACACTCTGACCCGACGATGCAACCGTCTTGACTAGGGACAAAGGCGATGCCTGGCTTGCAACCTCCACGGCCTTGATCGTCCTTGGAAGGGAGAATGTGCTCATCTGCGACGTGAACGAGAAGAACACGAACACACGCCCAGCCATTGCTGGATTGGCCCAGTTTGCACCAAGCCCTCCAAACGTCCATTTGACGACGGCTATGGCGAAGACCGATGCTATTGCCGGTATGTAAAGTGAAATTGCCGGTGGCATGTTCATGCCAACCAAAAGACCCGTGACTATGGCCGAGCAGTCCCAAAGGGTGCTTTCCTTGGAGACAAGGTCAAGAAGGTACTCCGTAAGGACAGCCGCCGCCAACGAGACGGCAAGAACCAAGGCGGCCCTGAGTCCAAACACGAACACACCCCATGCACAGGAAGGCAGAAGGGCATAGACCACATAGAGCATTATCCTTTGGGTATCCGCACCGCTGTGAAGGTGCGGGGATGTAGATACGGTCCTCATTTCTTCCTCCCCATTCTCTTTCCGAACTTCATTGCATGGACAAGGTCGAGATGGGCCGGGCATGAGAACGAACAGCAGCCGCATTCCTTGCAGTCCATCAGGTGGTTGGCCATGGCCTCTTCGTACCTTGCATGGGTTATGAGCGAATAGAGCTTTGTTGGAACAAGCCCTATTGGACATGCCGCAACGCATTTTCCGCAGTTCAGGCATGCTGACTTCCTATAGTCCTTCTCGTCCGTTATGGCAAGGATTCCGCTTGTACCCTTTGCTATTGGAGTCTCCTCGTCATAGAAGGCGAACCCCATCATGGGACCTCCCGATACGAGTTTGTCAGGCTCCTTGGAGAACCCTCCTGCAAATGCAATGAGGTTCTTCACCTTGGCCCCTATTGGAGCTATGACGTTGCAGGGCTGTGCTATGCAGTCGCCTGTAACGGTCACGATCCTCTCATACAAAGGCTTCCCGTAGGCCAAAGCCTCATATACGGCGTACGTGGTCCCAACGTTCACGACTACGGCACCTACGTCCAACGGAAGCTTGCCGGATGGAATCTCGCGTCCTATCGTTGCATTGATGAGCTGTTTCTCATCTCCCTGGGGGTACTTCATCCTAAGAAGACACACCTCTATTGGAAGGGAACGGAGCTCTATCTCCTTCTCCAACGCCAATGCAGCGTCCTTCTTGTTCTCCTCTATCCCTATTATGGTCCTTGCAGGATTGAGGATTCTGTTGCATATCATTATGCCCTCAAGGACCTCCTTGGTCCTCTCAAGCATGAGCCTATGGTCCGCAGTAAGGTACGGTTCGCACTCCACCCCGTTTATCACAAGGGCATCGACCTTCCTTCCTGCAGGGATCGTTATCTTCACGTGAAGAGGAAACGTGGCTCCGCCAAGACCCACTATGCCTTTGTCCTTTATCTCCTCAAGGAGCTTCTCCTTGCTGTAGTCCTGATAGTCCACCTTCTTGGTGAACGCCTCAGGCTGCTGAGGATCCGGCTCAATGACGAACGCATCGCAGGTGACGCTGTTGGCCATCGTGACCTTTCTTATGTCCTTTATCGTCCCAGAGACGGGGCTGTGGACGTCAGCTGATATGAAGCTGGACGCCAGAGCTATCTTCTCGCCCTTCTCGACGTGGTCGCCCTTCTCCTTGATTGGCTTTGCAGGAGCGCCCAGGTGCTGGGACATGGAAACTACAAGCTCAGAGGGAATGGGCAGGCGCACCAAAGCCTTGGAGTTGGCATACTCCTTCCTCTCAGGAGGGTGCACTCCCCCCTTCCTAAATGTTGAAAGATTCAAATCTACTCCTCCGGTTTATGTCAGAACCTGCATATCCTGCAGGTTCCCTTTTGTTCTATCCTTTTCATTCTATATCACTTTCCCTATAATGTTAACCATGAAAATGCCGTCGCTTTCAGCTTTGTTCAAACCCTCACCCATAAAGGTATACGCCCTGGTTGGCCGTAGCGGTACGGGCAAGAGCTTCAGGGCTCAGCTGGTTGCGGACAAATACCACATACCGCTCATAGTGGACGACGGGCTTCTCATAAGAAACGATAGGATAATATCGGGAAAGAGCGCAAAGCAGGAGACGAACTTCCTCACAGCCGTCAAGAGGGCCCTGTTCCAGGATCCAGAGCACCTGCAGGAGGTCCTCACAGCGCTTCAGAACGAGAAGTTCAAGAAGATCCTGATCATAGGGACGTCGGATAAGATGGCCGTGAAGATAGCAAGAAGGCTCAACCTCCCGGATCCAAGCACCATAATACATATAGAGGACATAGCCACCAAGGAGGAGATAGACACCGCAATGCGCATCCGCTACACGGAAGGCAAGCACGTCATCCCCGTCCCTCCACTTCAGATAACGAGGAACTACCCCTCCATAGTCTACGACTCCATACTAGTAGGGCTCAAGAAACGGCTGCCGTTCCTGCCTTTCAAGACAAGGCTTCAGACAGTCGAGAAGACCCTTGTGTGTCCAGAGTTCAGCAAACAGGAAGCCGCCTCCATAAGCGAAGTGGCCATAACCCAAATGGTTAACCACTGCCTGAGCGAGTACGGAACAACACTTAAGGTGGAGAAGGTCACCTACACGAAGGGGGACGAGGGCTATGACCTTGAGATAACGATAAAGACGCCTCAGAAGCTTTCCATCCAGGCAAGGCTTGAGCTGGAGGAGTACATATCAGATTCCCTTGAGAAGTACGGCGGCATCCTAATACACAAGGCAACCGTAATAGCCCTTGCGTGGTAGAGAGCAACTTTCAAAACCAAAACTAGACCGTTTTAGAGCGGCTAGATTGCCCAGACTGCCTAGATTGTCCAGATTGGCTGGATTGTCTGGAACGACGGGACTGACCAGAGCGTCCAGACTGCTCTGAAGCTCCCTTACCTTCGCGCTTCTTTCCCTTCACAGAACCCTTTGGAACGTTTATGCCACGCATACGCATATGCATGACGCTTGTGGATTCCAGTTCGAACCTAGGTGGTGTCATGGGGCTCAAGAGGACCTTGGTCTGTCGCAGAGTGTCCTGGAAGACCTCTCGGACATCGGTAATATCGGGGTTATCGGCTATGAACGGGTTTACAAGCGACAGGTACATGATGGCCTTGGGAAGGCTTTTGCGGCGAGTGTCGTCGGCCGCCTCGTTGACCTTTGCATCGAGTTTTCCAAGGGATTCGTACAGCTGCGGGTACCTGCCATACACAGCTAGGCACGGAAGCATGTAGGAAAGAAGTCCGTAATCGAACAGAGCCTTGAAGATTGGAGAGCTCATGCCACAGGCCAGTATCTTGTTTATCTCCTCAGTCATGCGGGAGGTGCTTACGTTCTGAAGAAGAGGGGCATACTTCCTTATGGAATGCCGTAGGGCAAGGGACATGAAGAAGCCGGTGGTGACGGAGTACTTTATACCACGGACCATACGCACGGGATCCTCTACGAAGGTCTTGTTCAGGGGGATGAGGGATACAAGGCGCTTTTTCCTGAAATCGTCCATGGCACCTGTGAAATCTATCACGGTACAAGTGAGTGGATCGTAGTACAGGCTGTTTATGGAATAGTCGCGGCGCCTGCAGTCCTCCTCTATGGTGCCAAAGACATTGTCGTTGTCGTCTGCATGATCCTCAAGGCTGCGGAATGTGGTGACCTCTATTATCTTCTTGCCAAACATGACGTGGACGATCTTGAATCTTCGCCCTATTATCATGGACTGACGGCCGAACATGTTGTGTACAACACGCGGAGACGCAGCTGTAGCCACATCGAAGTCCTTTGGAACACGGCCAAGAAGAAGGTCCCTTACTGCCCCACCCACTATATACGACTCGTAGCCCCTTGAGACGAGCCTTTCGATCACGCTAACGGCGTCACTGTCAATCAGAGTTGGGTCGATTCCGTGCTCCTGCCGAGAATAAACCTTTGCTACAGCTTCAAGTGCGCCGGCCTTTTTCTTATATCTAGTAAACATATCAAGTATTCGCCAGCCATTGGGGAGTCTCCAAGGTTTTGCAGACCCCTCCGTTGAACAATCGTTTTTTTTCTATATAATTGATTATGCAGATTTTCCACAAAAAAACAACACCGGGCGACGATCCGGTTCTCCGCACAGGAGCAGCATGGAAGACGATGCAGGAGACAACATGATAGAACCAAAGGTACTCAAAGGATTCAGGGACAGCCTTCCAAGCCAGGAGATAGCAAGACAGAAGCTCATAGGCAAGGTCCAAAGCATATTCAGGTCGTTTGGATTCGTACCCATAGACACCCCGGCGCTGGAGTACACAGAGGTGCTTCTTGGCAAAGGCGGCGGCGAGACGGACAAGCAGATGTTCCGCTTCACCGACAACGGAGGAAGGGATGTAGCCCTAAGGTTCGACCTCACCGTCCCTCTTGCACGCTATGTGTCCGCAAACTACGCAAGCCTCTCCTTCCCTTTCAAGAGATACCACATAAGCAAGGTATGGCGCGGAGAGAAGCCACAGAAAGGAAGGTTCCGCGAGTTCATTCAGTGCGACTTCGACATAGTTGGAGCCGACAACGCCCAGAGCGACTTCGAGATCCTGCTTCTCATACACACATGCCTTAGCCAGATGAATGTTGGAGCCTTCAAGGTAAGAGTATCCCACAGAGGCCTCCTCAATAGGTTCCTTGCAACCATGGGCCTTGAATCCACATGCCCCCAGGTCCTAAGGGCCATAGACAAGCTGTCCAAGATTGGAAGCGAAGGCGTCAAGCAGTGCCTTAGGGACGAAGGGCTTTCCGAAGAGGCCATAGACGGAATAGTGAAGTTCATATCCATTGAGAAGGACGACTTTGGAAGGACGCTCTCCACCCTTGAAGGCATGTTTGGAAACTGCCCTGAAATGGAAAGGCTCAAGGCCATCTATGCCATGATGAAATCGTGCGAAATAGACGGGGACTTCATCCTTGACACATCAATCACACGAGGGCTCGACTACTACACGGGGATCGTATATGAGACTCTTCTTCTCGACATGCCCCAGATAGGGTCCATATGCTCAGGCGGCCGCTACAACAACCTGGCCGGCCTCTACACGAAGGAGAACCTTCCCGGCGTGGGCTCGTGCATAGGACTCGACAGACTCATCGCAGCCCTTGAGGAGCTTGGAAGCCCTCTTGTCATGGACTCCTCCTATGCCGATGTCATGGTGGCCAAGACAGAAGACGACTCCGGTTGGTCGCAGAAAGTCGCAATGGACCTCAGAAGCCGCAACGTCAAGACCGATTGCTACGTGGGTGAGAAATCCATGGGACAGCAATATGCATACGCACAGAAGAACGGTATAGCATACGTGGTCACAGCCAAGGACGGCGACAGGCTCACAGCCAAGGAGATAGCCACAAGGAAGATGCTCGAGAACATAACCATTGACGAGCTTGCAGCCTTGGCGCTTGGATCCAAAGAGGAAAGATAGGAGAAAGATGACCGACCCCAGGACTCTTCCGGTCTACCTGCACAGAAACGAGATACTCGACGCAGTCTCCAAGAACCAAGTCGTGATAGTGGAAAGCCCGACTGGATCAGGCAAGACCACGCAGATACCTCTTATACTCAACGAAGCGGGCTTTGCATCAAAGGGTGTGATTGGAATAACGCAGCCGCGCAGGATAGCCACGATTGGGGTGTGCTCCTACATACAGGAGCAGATTTCAGGCAAAGGCCTGCCATCCTCCTACTGCGGCTACAAGATGCGCTTCTACGACACTACAAATGCAGACACAAGGATAAAGATACTTACAGACGGTATGCTCCTGCAGGAGCTCAAGACGGATCCATACCTTTCGCGCTACAGCGTCATAATGGTTGACGAGGCGCATGAAAGGAGCCTCAACATAGACCTCATCCTTGGACTTCTCAAGCAGATCCTCCAGCACAGGGACGACCTTAGGGTCATAGTATCGTCGGCTACCATAAACACATCCTCGTTCGCAAGGTTCTTCTCATCCAAGGACGGCGAGCCTGCACCAATCATAAGCATAAAGGCGCGCGTCTATGACGTACAGGTCAAGTACTTCCCCATCCAGCATGCAGGAAACGTGGACGAAACGGCCTATGCCGTGTGCCAGATCGTCACGCATCTTCTCAAGCGCTTCAGATCAGGAGGGTACAAGGACAACGAAGACACGCTTGTATTCCTCCCTGGAGAACTTGCCATAGTCACATGCATGAACGCATTGTACGCCCAGTGCGACAGAAGGCACCTTCAGATATACCCTCTTTATGGAAGGCTCAACAAAGAGGAGCAGGAGCAGGTGTTCGAAGAGACCCAGCCTGAAAAGATGAAGGTGGTGCTTGCCACCAACATAGCGGAGACGAGCCTTACGATAGACAACATAAAGGTCGTAATAGACTCAGGCTATGCAAAGATAAACTACTACAACCAAAAGGACTTCACATCTGCCCTGGTCCAAAGGCCGGTAAGCAAGGCATCCGCGGAGCAGCGCAAGGGCCGTGCGGGAAGGACGTCCAACGGCACATGCTACAGGCTCTACACAAAGGAGGACTTTGCATCCCGTCCACGCTGGACGCAGGAGGAGATCCTAAGGACGGACCTTTCGGAGGTCGTTCTCAGAATGGTGGACCTTGGGATATACGATTTCGAGAACTTCCCGTTCATAACAAAACCCGATTCCGATGCCCTTGGAAGCGGAGAGGACACCCTGCGCCTCATAGGGGCCATAGACGAGGACAGGCACCTTACCAGGATTGGAGAGGTCATGGTCCGCTACCCTCTTCTTCCTCGCCACTCAAGATGCATATACGAAGCAATTGCAAAGCATCCTGAGATGCTCATGCCTGTGTTCATAGCGGTGAGCTTCCTTTCATGCAAGACACCTTTTTTACTGCCACCTGGAGAGGAGGACCTTGCACGAAGCGCACATAGGGCCTTCTTCGACGAATATGGGGATTTTCTGAGCTACCAGAAGCTGTACAAGCGCTATGTTGGAATCAGGACGAAGGAAGACAAGGAGGTGTTCTGCGGAAACAGCTACCTTGACATGCAGAGCATGGAGGAGATAGTTCATGTCGTCGAACAGCTTGCGCAGATAACACGGGACATTGGGGTTCCCGTACCGGACAAGGAACCTGGGCTTACGCACGAAGAGCTCACCCACAGGCTCATGCTGTGCTTGGGATCTGGGCTTTTGCAGTACGTATGCATGAAGACCAAGGCAAGAGGGTCCGAATACAGGACCATAACGGCCAACGAAGTCTTCATACACCCCGGTTCCGCATGGTTCAGAAACGCACCTCAGTTCCTCCTCGCAGGAGAGATTGTGTTCACGACGAAGATGTACGCAAGGACGGTATCCCCGCTAAGGAAGGAGTGGCTTGAAGAGATATCCCCTTCCCTGTCGTCGAAGATAGGAAGGATCCAAAAGGACATAGAAAGACGCGAAAGGACCCCAAACGACGAGAACCCAAGGTCAAGGAAGAATGCAGAAAGGCCAAGGACCTACAACCTCTACGGCTTGGAGCTTGATGTCATTGACATTGGAAAGAAGAAACCAAAGCCTGTCGTCGTGGTTCCTGCAAAGGACCTGCCGCGCCTTGCATCTTCGTACAGGAAGGCATCAAGGCATCCAAAGGGTGTCTATGCAACGATTCTCTTCAATGGCTGCTACGTATGCCTTGGTGCAAGGCTCCAGGAACTTGTGGGGCTCAATGGAAGGATGGACCTTACGGAAAGCGGCTTTGTGGAAAAGCCATGCCAGGACGTATTCACTCTTGAGAACCTGGAGTCCCTTGTTCCCTACCTTGGGCAGCTCATGAAGCTGTCACCAATGAAGGACAGGTCCCGTCTTGGGTTCATAGAGCTTCTTGCAAACAGAAACAGCATGTTCCTCCATGTGAACGCAAGCTTTACGGAGGCGCTCAACAACACAGCGTACTCCCTTCTCGTAGCAGGCGACGAAAGACCTGAATGCAAGGACTTCAAAAAGGCGTACAACAGAATACTTAGGATGCTGGATTGATTGAAATCCGCCAATAATGATACAACATAGCCATGCAGGAAATGTTGACTTGTCTAGGGACCAAAGTGCTCGTTGCATCCGATTTCAAGGACCTCTCATACCACGTGGGAGCCCTTGGTCGCAACACCCTTTGGGTCTGCGACACCAACACATCCAAGATGGTGAGGCCACTTCCAGTTCCAAACGTTGTCATGGAAAGCGGTGAAGGCTCCAAGAACTATGCATCGGTGGAAAGGATAATCAGCACCGCCGTGGAGAACTCCCTTGGACGAGACTGCACGTTCATAGCCCTTGGAGGAGGAGTCGTAAGCGACATAACCGCTTTCGCCGCATCCATCTACATGAGAGGGTGCAGGGTCGTGCTCATACCAACTACGCTCATAGCCATGACGGACGCCTCCATTGGAGGCAAGACATGCGTGGACTTCAGATACACGAAGAACCTCATTGGAACGTTCTTTCCTGCAAACGAGGTCCTGATATGCGCAGACTGCCTCAAGTCCCTCCCCAACAAGGACCTAGCAAATGGACTTGCGGAGGTGATAAAACACAGCCTTTTGGCAAAGGACGATGATCTTTTCAACCTGCTTGCAACATCAAAGCAGAGGATCCTTGAGAAGGACTCCCAAGTCCTTGGAGAGCTTGTAAGGTTGTCCCTTGAGGTCAAACGTTCATACGTGGAGCCAGATCCATACGACAGGCTTGGAATCAGGGCCGCCCTCAACCTTGGACATACCTTTGCACATGCACTTGAAAGCCTTTCAAGGCTGCAGTGGACGCATGGACAGGCCGTAGCCTGGGGTATATGCAGGGCAATGCAGGCAAGCCTTGAACTTGGACTCTGCCAGGCACAGTTCGCCCAAGGCGTCGAGAAGCTAATACAGTTCTACGGCTATGACACAAAGTACCGCATAAGCCGCAGCGACTGGATGGACTACAGGCGACATCTTCAACGGGACAAGAAGGCCGTCATGAACGTAGTCAAGTTCGTGCTACTGACAGGCCAAGGTGAGATAAAACAGACGGAGCTTGGGGACGACCTCATAAAGAAGCTTGTCATGATGCCGTCGTTCTGACGCATTGGCAATCGACTTGCACTGGAACCCATATTTTAAACGTCCTGCAACTTTATCATTCCCTTCTTTTCAACTATAATCCTTGTCATGCATTACTTTGATTGGACGGCGACGTCTCCCATGAGCCAAAGCGCAATAGACGAATATGCGCGCTGCGCCAGGGAATATACAGGAAACCCATCGTCAACGCACCCGCTTGGACTTGCTGCAGGCCAAAGGCTTGACCAAGAGCGGAGAAAAACCGCATCGCTTCTTGGAACAAAGCCCCAGAACGTGTTCTTCACCTCCGGAGGAACCGAGAGCGACTCCATAGTGCTTGCATCCCTTCTCAAAAGCCCAACGCCTGGGGAAATCGTCACGACGGCCATAGAGCATTCTGCAGTCCTTGAATGGAGAAAGACCCTTGAATCGGCGGGGTGGAAGTTCATCACCCTTCCCTGCCCCAACGGATATCTGTCCCTCGAAACCCTGGAAAACGCCATGAACGAAAAGGTCAGGATGGTATGCGTCATGAAGGTCAACAACGTCACAGGAACGGTTCAGGACACCAAGGCCATAGCAAAGCTCATACGAAGCAAAGCCATGCAGTACGGTCGTCCAATACACTTCCACTGCGATGCGGTCCAGGCCCTTGGAAAGGTTCCATTCAGGCTTGAAGAGGAGGACATTGACTCAGCAGCCTTCAGCGCCCACAAGTTCAATGGGCCACGGGGTGTTGGGATACTATACAACCGCAACCCCTCAGTAACCGCACTTTCAAGAGGCGGCGGGCAGGAGAAAGGGCTGAGGCCTGGGACGGAGAACCTTGCTGGGATATGTGCGATGAACAGGGCGCTTGAAGATGCCTTGGCCTCCTTGGACGAAAGATACAGCCAAATTTTGGCATTTAGATGCAAAATTCAGACAACGCTTAAGGATATCGGCCTAAAGATGCTGTCACCTGAAAGCGGGACGGAAAATGATTTCTCCCCGTACATAGTGTGCGCATCCGTGAAGCCCGTGCCGTCAGAGGTGTTCCTGCGGGTTATGGCGGACAAGGGGTTCTGCCTGTCTGCGGGAAGTGCGTGCTCGTCCAATGCGAAGGGCAAGGCCGAGGGTGTGCTTGCGGGAATGAACGTGGAGCCTATGGACAGGAGGTCTAGCATAAGGATATCCTGTGGAAGCGGCACGACAGAGGAGGAAGTCGACCTTTTGTGCGAGGCGCTCAGGACGACCTACAAGGAGCTTGGATATGGAAGGTAGGAAAAGCGAAACGGAGGGCATGGCTCTCTATCTCATAAAGCTTGGGGAGATAAGCCTCAAGGGACTGAACAGAGGTTTCTTCGAGAAGAAGCTCAAGAACAACATAAAGCTCAAGATACATCCGTACAGAAGCGTCCTTACACGGGAAAAGGGGCGTTTCTACCTCTATGTGGATCCGTCGTGCCCTGACGAGCATGTAGAGAGGACTCTCAAGACTACGTTTGGCGTCGTGGGGTTCTCAAGGGCACTTGTCTGCAACAAGGACTGGGACGAGATGTGCGCCTGTGCAAAGACGCTCATCGAAAAGGAGCCGTTTGCGTGCGGGGAAGGAACGTTCAAGGTCGAAGCAAGGCGTGGGGACAAGTCGTTTCCAATGAACAGCTACCAGATAGAGGCCAACCTTGGCGGCATAGTGCTTGACCGCCACCCATCCATGAAGGTTGATGTCCACAAGCCTCAGAAGGAGCTCATGGTGGAGGTACGTGACAAGGTGTACATGTACACATCCCCTGTGGACGGACCTGGAGGACTTCCAGTAGGCACTGCTGGAAAGGGACTTCTGCTGCTGTCAGGGGGAATAGACTCTCCTGTAGCTGGCTGGAGGATGGCAAAACGTGGCCTCAAACAGGATTGCCTCTACTTCCATGCATATCCTTATACATCCGAGCAGGCGCTTCAGAAGGTCAAGGACCTTGCACGCCTCATTGCTCCATACAACATGGGGACGAACCTTGTCGTAGTCAACTTCACAGAGTGCGAGCTTTGGATAAAGGAGCATTCCAAGGAGGAGGAGCACACCCTCATGATGCGCGCCTGCATGATGAAGGTCGCAAACGCCATTGCAAAGAAGCGCGACTGCAAGGTACTCGTCACTGGAGAGGCCTTGGGACAGGTGGCATCACAGACGCTCGAGAGTATATGCTTCACAAACAGCATGTCGGAGCTTCCGGTACTGCGCCCACTTGTGGCAATGGACAAAGGTGAGATCATAGACACGGCACGTGCCATTGGCACATACGAGACGAGCATCCTCCCCTACGACGACTGCTGCGTGGTGTTCAGTCCAAAGCACCCCCTTGTACGTCCAGACGTACAGGCGCAGACCGTTTCCTACAGGGAGATGGGCATAGAGGAGCTCCTTGCAAAGGCCATAGACTCCGTAGAGGAGTTTCCAATGGGATACAATGCGTAGGAAAGCCTCCTTTTGGCCCCAAGAACCACAGACCATGAGGACGTTCTTGGCCTTGGATGTATCGCAGGAGGCCAAAGCCGAGCTTTCAAGGCTCTCAGGAGTGCTCAAGGCCAGTTGCCACGGCTCGTTCTGCACCCCGCAGTCATACCATATGACGCTTGCGTTCCTGGGGGAGATAACGCAGGACGAAGCGGACACACTCAGGGATGTACTTGAGGGAGAACTTGAAGGGCACGAACCTTTCAATCTCACTCTATGCAGACTGGGGTACTTCGCCCAGCCTGAAAGTGCAACGGTGTTCTGCTCGACTGCAAAGGAGCCAAGGCTTGATCAGCTTGCAGCATTGACCTACCGTGCTGCATGGGACTGTGGCATAGACTTCGATGCAAAGAAGTTCAGAGCCCACATCACGCTGGGACGCAGAATAGACACACGAGGTACAAGGCTTGATGCAATTGAAGTCTCTCCCGTTTCTTTTTCAGTTTCAGGAGTGACCCTGTACAAAAGCACGCTCCACCCAACAGGCCCGGTGTACGAAACCTTGGCGTTCGAGCCATTTACCTAAACGCAAAACCATTTGGAATCAGACCAGAATTCAAGCGTCCACAAGCGCCATAAGCGTCTCAACCGCCACAAGCGCCTTGTAAGCCCCAACGGCCCAGACAGCCCACACACACCACTCATCATAAAAACAACGAGCTTCAATCCAGCTCGTTGTCGATGTTCTCGGAGAAGATTATATCCACCGCCTTGTGGGGTGTTATCTGGCCTTTGATTATCTTGAACAGCAGAAGCACCATTGGCATGTCCAAATCATACTTCTTGGCCATTCTCACGACGGGGGTCAGGGCGTTTATACCCTCCACGACCATTCCAATGCGCTTTACAGCCTCGTCCACGGGGACGCCCTGCCCTATCAGACGCCCGCATCTGTTGTTCCGGCTATGAGGACTCATGCAGGTGACTATAAGATCCCCAAGCCCAGCAAGGCCAAAGAACGTCTCAGGCTGGCATCCCAAATGCCTTCCAAGATTGTTCATCTCATGGATGCCAAGCGTCATTATCGCAGCCTTGGCGTTGTCTCCAAAGCCCAGCCCGTCCGATATCCCCGCCGCCAGCGCAAAGATGTTCTTTATGGCACCGCATATCTCCGTACCCCTTACATCCGTGCTGGTGTATACCTTCATGCAGCCTGTCGAGAACGTGCGCTTCACGAAGTCCGCCGCAGCCATATCGCTTGAAGCCGCCATTATTGTCGTTGGAAGGTCAACTGCAACCTCCTCTGCATGGGTTGGCCCTGACAGCACGACGATTTTCACATCGTCTCCAAGCTCGTCGCACAGCACCTCGGACAGGGTCTTGAAGGTCTTGTCCTCGATTCCCTTGGCGACATCCACCACAATCTGGCCACTTGGAACGAAAGGTGCGGCCTTGCGAGCAGTCTCCCTTACATAGACCGATGGCACAGCGAACAGCACTATGTCCTTGCATTCGCAGGCATTCTGCACAGATGTCGTGTACCTAATTCCATGGTCAGGAAGCTTCATCTCTGGAAGCCTGTGATAGGAATTCGTCCTTGAAAGCTCCTCTATCTCGCTTTCCAATGCGGACCACACGACGACATCCTTGCCGGAATTAGCAAGGAGCCTAGCCAACGCCATGCCCCAGGTACCTGCACCCAGAATGCCAACTGAAGCCTTTCCTTCTGTCATAAAGATTCCGCCTATTTCAAAGCCACATGCATGTGGTCCTTCACGTCCGCGATCATCTCGTTTCCAATGGCGTTGGCCTTTGCCGTACCGGATACGATGAGGTCCTTCACGTCGCTCCTATGGCTTTCGTAGAAGGCACGCTTCTCCCTTATTGGGTCCATGATTGCATTGAGCTTCTCTGCAAGCATCCTCTTGCATGCAACGCACCCAATCTGGGCGTTCTTGCACATGGAGCATACGTTGCCGGCTTCGTCCGGGTTGAACGTCTTATGGTAGGTATAGACCGTGCAGACATCGGGATTTCCTGGAATCTTCACGCTTATCCTGTTGGTATCCGTCACAGCCTGCATGACCTTTTGGGAGACCGTCTTGGCATCGTCCGAAAGGTATATGGCATTTCCAAGGCTCTTTCCCATCTTTGCGTTTCCATCAAGGCCGCAGAGCCTTCCCGTGGAAGAGAGCTTTGCCTGAGGCTCCGTTATGCTTGTGCCATACATCTCATTGAAGCGGCGCACGAGCTTTCTTGAGAACTCGATGTGTGGAAGCTGGTCTTCGCCAACAGGAACCAAGTCTGCGTTGCAGAACGTTATGTCAGCAGTCTGGGAGACTGGATATCCAAGAAAGCCGTATGTAAGCTTCGAAAAATCATACTGGAAATCACCGTCGTTCTCGCCAAAGCCGTAGTTTCTGGACTCGCTCTTTATCGTAGGGTTGATAAGAAGGTGGTTCACGGTCGTAAGCATGGAATAGAAGACCGTAAGCTCCGCTATCGCCGTTATCTGGGACTGCTGCACAAGAGTTATCTTCTCTGGGTCGAGACCCACCGCAAGGTTGTCCATTGCAACCTGGTATATGCTGTCGTTTATGAGTTCAGGGTTCTGGAAGTGCGTTGTAAGCGCCTGGACGTCAGCAAGCAGGATGAATGTATCGTAGTCGTTCTGAAGCGAAACCCTGCTCTGGAGAGAGCCCACGAAGTGCCCAAGATGAAGCCTTCCCGTAGTCCTATCACCTGTTAGTATCCTTTTCATTTCATATCTCCTTGAATACGTCAAGAAGCTGCAAAGCCACAGCCTTGACGGCGTCGCGCTGCTGGTCCGTAAGTCCTAGGTCCCTTATGTACACCATATCGAGCTCCTGGACGAACTGGCTCTTCAGCTGTTCGAAGTCTATTGGAAGACCATCCCTTCTGAGGTCTCCCACATAGGAGGCCTTCACTATCACGGAGAAGCTCTTGGCCAAGGACTCGCTCTTGAGCTTGAAGTCCACTGAAAGGGTCTCCGTGTCCATCATGATGAGAATGTACTCTATGTTCTCCAAAGCGCTCAGAGGGACATCAAGGCCTATGTCAAGCATCGTCTTTGGATTGGATACGTATATCCCAAACATGCTTGAAGCAAGCTTCTGGGCCTTCTCGTCAGATATGACCTTGTCCGCATCCCTGTCTGAATACGCAGAGCCAAAAGCCTTCTCGTAGTTGGCCTCAATGTCGCTTGAAGAGAAAAGTATGACACCATTCTTTGGAACAGCGGCCTGGATTCCTGACTGTTCGTCCGTAAAGAACCTAAGGCCGCTTTCACCCTTCTCCTCGGTCAAAGCCCCACCAAGCTTTAGAGCTGTATTGAGAAGAGCCTTGGAGTAGTTGCCCTCTATTGCGCCATCGAAGTCAAGGGCACCGTAGTTTGCAGGATAATCCCTGTACTCCCCTGTCCTATCGAAAAGGACTATCGAAAGCCTTGTCATCCTGTCTGCGATGTACTGCACCTGAGAGTCGAGCGTCACATCGTTTTCAGATGCAAACTCCTCTACATCAAAGCTTTGGGCATTGACTGTGAGGACAAGCTGTCCATCCGTCCCAAACGACTGTATGTACATCCTGTCCTTGAAGGGCGTCGTGTGTGCACACGATGCCAGTACAAGGACGAACGAAGCCAGGGCAATCAGAATGGAGTAACGGACGCCTTTTCCCATCTACAGTCTCCAATGCAGCATCAGATGCTCTTCTCTATCCTTATCCTTGCACCGGACTCCGTTTCTGGAGCATCCAGCTCAGGATTGAACGACGAAGAGACTGCAAGGGTCTCGGATTCTATGAAGGACCTGAACTGGTCGTAGACCTTCTCCATGATCTCGTCTCCTCCAATGACAAGGACTATTCTGTCGCTTACATCAAGCCCCATGTCCTTTCTCATGGTCTGGATGCTTCTTACGACATCCCTTGCGATCCCTTCATGAAGCAGGCTCTCTGTGACCTCGGTGTCGAATCCAACGGTGAGCTCTCCTTCGTTGAGGATCTTGAGGTTCTCCTTCTCGTTGCGCTGTATGACAAGGTCGTCCTTGCCAATCTCTATGGCCTGTCCGTCTCCGTACTCGACCTTGTGCTTCATGCCTTCAAGTATGGTCGCGATGCTGTCAGACCTGAAGGCCTGTATCTTGGATGCCACGTCCTTCATGGCCTTTCCAAGCTTGGAGCCAAGCACCTTGAAGTTGGCCTTTGCAGTGTAATCGACAAGGGAGGATTCGTCTCCGTGTATCTCCACAGCCTTGACGTTGAGCTCCTCGGCTATGATTGCGGCCATGTCGTTGAGGATCTTCCTGTCCTGGTCGTTCCTATCGACAAGGAAGAGCTTTTTGAGGGGCTGCCTGTTCTTGAGGTTGTTTGCACTCCTCAGGGACCTTCCCATCGTGATTGCCTGGACGGTAAGCTCCATCATCCTCTCAAGGGCATAGTCCCTGTGGGAGGCATCGTACTTTGGATAGGTGCAAAGATGCACGCTTTCAGGGTCTCCTTCAGACTTCAGGTTCTGGTATATCTCCTCGCAAATGAAAGGAAGAATAGGACATGCAAGCTTCACGAAGGTCACAAGCACCTTGTACAGTGTATCGTAGGCCATCTTCTTGTCGCCATCGTTCTCGCTCTTCCAGAATCTTCTTCTGCTTCTTCTTATGTACCAGTTGTTGAGGCTGTCCATGAATCTGAGAAGACTCGTGCAGGCCCTTTGGATGTCGTACTTGTCCAAAGCGTCGTCTATCTCGCAGGTCAAAGCCTCAAGTGTGGATATCATCCACCTATCCAACGGGTTCCTAAGCTGCTCGAAAGGAGTCTCGCTTGGAGTGTAACCGTCTATGTTGGCGTATGTCACGAAGAACGAATAGGCATTCCATAGAGGAAGGATTATGGACTTGAGCACGTCCTTGACCATTTGGTCGGAGAACTTGAGGTCGTCTGCATGCACAGCTGCGCTGTTCATGAGGGCGAACCTGAGGGCGTCCGCACCATACTGGTTCACAAGAAGCATAGGGTCAGTGAAGTTGCCCTTGCTCTTGGACATCTTCTCACCGTCCTCTGCAAGGATTATTCCGTTGACGACGCAGTGCTTGAACGCAGGCTCGTCGAAAAGGGCGCTTGCCATGATTGTGAGCGTATAGAACCAGCCACGCGTCTGGTCAAGGCCTTCGCAGATGAAGTCTGCAGGGAACGTGCGGGCGAATCTCTCCTTGTTCTCAAACGGATAGTGAAGCTGTGCGTATGGCATACTTCCGCTCTCGAACCAGCAGTCAAGTACATCAGGGACCCTTCTCATGGTTCCCTTTCCGTCTGGGCTGGGCCATGTAAGCTTGTCCACGTTGTGCTTGTGAATGTCGTCAACCTTTTGGCCGCACTTCTCTTCAAGCTCAGCTATTGAGCCAATGACCTCAACGTAGTCCGATCCATCGCATTTCCATACAGGAATTGGATTTCCCCAGAACCTGTTTCTAGAGATGGCCCAGTCCCTTGCACCCTCAAGCCACTTTCCAAAGCGGCCGTCCTTGAGGTGTTCAGGTATCCAGGTTATCTTCTGGTTGTTCGCAACCATCCTTCCCTTTATCTTCTGGACATCTACATACCAGCAGTCCATTGCCCTGTAGATGAGAGGAGTTCCAGTTCTCCAGCAGAACGGATAGCTATGGAGGTAGTTCTCCTTCTTTACAAGCTTACCCTCCTCCTTGAGCCTTGCGATTATGGCCTTGTCCGCATCCTTGACGAATATGCCCTTGTAGTCAGGAACCTCGTCCGTGAACTTGCACTCATCGTCTATAGGACACACGACAGGGATTCCGGTTCCCTTGAGAACATTGTAGTCGTCCTCTCCAAAACCTGGAGCGGTGTGTACGATTCCGCAGCCATCAACAGTGGTGACATAGTCGCCAAGGACAGTTACGAATGCGCCTTTGTCATAGAGGTCTGCAAAGTAGTCGAAAAGCGGCTCATAGCGCATACCGGCAAGCTCGCTTCCCTTGTGATGTTCAAGGACTTCGTAGGCGGAAGGATCCTTGTAGTAGGACTCAAGTCTAGACTGGCCAAGGTAGTACTTGTCGCCAGTGGCCTTGTCAAGGATGAGTACATAGTCTATCTCAGGTCCCAAAGCCAACGCCAAGTTGGAAGGAAGCGTCCACGGAGTTGTAGTCCATGCAAGGAAATACGTATTCTCAGTACCCTTGACCTTGAATCTTACTGTTATAGCAGGGTCCGTCACATCCTTGTAGCCGCCAAGGTTGACCTCCATGTTCGAAAGAGGACATCCAAGACCTGGGCTGTATGGAAGGATGTTGTAGCCTTTGTATATGAGACCCTTGTCGTAGAGGGTCTTGAACACCCACCAGATGCTTTCCATGAAGGACTTGTCCATGGTCTTGTAGCCGTGGTCGAAGTCAACCCACCTTCCCATTCTGGTTATGGTATGCTTCCACTCGTTTGTGAACTGCAGGACGCTTGCGCGGCACTGGTTGTTGTAGTTCTCAACCCCATATTCCTGGATCTCCTTTGCACTTGAGATTCCAAGCTTCTTCTTCATGAGGTTCTCTACAGGAAGACCGTGGCAGTCCCAGCCCCAGTTCCTGACGACCCTTTGGCCTTTCATAGTCTTGTATCTTGGAATAATGTCCTTGATCGTTCCCGGAACGAGGTGCCCGTAGTGAGGCAGACCTGTTGCGAACGGAGGGCCGTCGTAGAACGAGAACTCATTGTCCTCAGGGCGGCTTTCAATCGACTTCTTGAAGATGTCGTTCTCCTTCCAAAAATCGAGGATCCTCTCCTCCATCTTTGGGAAATCCTGTCTTGGATCAACGCTTTTGAACATTTTTCTTCTCCATAGGATACAGTGTATGCGATTTTGGAAGATTATATATCTTTTCCATGTTTTCTGCTATATTCAAAACCATGAAGAGATACCCTGTTCCAGATGAGATCAAGGCCTTTGCAAAGGTCTTCGCTGAAAACGGCTACAGCCTGTACATAGTGGGAGGAGCCGTGCGCGACCATTTCCTTGGAACGGCGAACAGTGACTACGACTTCTGCACCGATGCACAGCCGCAGCAGGTGGTCGAAATGTTCAGGAAGGTCATCCCCACAGGCATAAAGCACGGAACGGTTACGGTACTCTTACGGGGTGCAAGCTACGAAGTCACAACGTTCCGCAGCGAGTCTGACTACTCGGACGGCCGCCATCCTGACAACGTCACATACATAACGAACCTCCACGAAGATCTTTCAAGGCGAGACTTCACGATAAACGCCCTTGCCGCAGACTGCATCCAAGGCAACGTGACAGACGACTTCGATGGACTTGGGGACCTTGGAAAAGGCCTTGTCCGTGCCATAGGAAACCCTCGGGAACGCTTCAAGGAGGACGCCCTAAGGCTCATGAGGCTGGCACGATTCTGCTCAAAGCTAGACTTCAAACCTGAAGCGGAGACTTTCCAAGCTGCCAAAGAGCTTGCTCCAACGATTGCAAATGTATCGCAGGAAAGGATATATGACGAGCTGTCAAAGATACTCATGACAAAGGTGCCATCCGTTGGGCTTTCAATTCTCGAGAATACAGGAATCCTTGCCATCGTACTCCCTGAACTCACCGCATGCAGGGCCATAAAGCAGAACAAAGTTGGAGCCTGCGATGTCCTTGAACATACCTACAACTGTGTTGACGCAGCGGCCGCCAACGGCTACAGCCTAACCGTAAGGCTTGCAGCCCTTCTCCACGACATTGGAAAACCATCCACGATGGCCTTCAACCAATACGGAATCATGCGCTTCCACGGCCACGATGTCCAAGGTTCCAAAATGGCCAAGGACGTACTACGCCGCCTCAAATGCTCCAACAGAACCATAGACGACGTAGGCCTTGTCATTGCAGAGCACATGACCCACTACACTCCAAATTGGACCGATGGTGCCGTAAAGCGCTTCATACGAAGAGTTGGCAGACAGAATCTGGATATGCTGTTTGAACTGCAGCGCTGCGACCAGATAGCCTCCACGGGTGCACCAAATGCAGAGGAATACGAGGCCTTCATGAAAAGGATAACGGAGCTTGAAAACCAGCCAATGAATCTCAAGGACCTTGCTGTAACAGGGGAAGACCTTGCAAAGGCAGGCATACCAAAATCAAAAACCATGGGGGAAGTTCTTGGAAAGCTTCTTGAAATGGTGGTGGACTATCCCACTCTAAACGACAAGGAAACACTTATAAAGCAAGCACTTGTAATTTACAATCAAATGACCGCCGTTTGATGCGTCCTAGTGCGCCACCTGTGTCCAGGCAAGCTTTGCAACGTTCTGCTCGGCATCCTTCTTGTTGTGGCCGCCTTCAGGTCCAAACGTCTTTCCGTGGAACGAAACGGTATAGTAGAACATTTGGTTATGCTCAGGACCTGTGGATTTGACAAGGGTATATGTAGGAACCTTCTTGTAACGTTTCTGCACATACTCCTGCAGAAGAGTCTTGTAGTCGCGCTTGAACCTGTAGTCTATCACATCCTGCATTATTGGCATGAGATTCCTAAGGATGAAATCACTTACGACATCAAAGCCTTGGTCAAGGAAAATGGCGGCGAAGACGGCCTCTGTGCAGTCTGCAAGGATAGCCTTCTTGAAACGGCCACCTGTCATCTCTTCGCCTCGTCCAATTATGAGGTATCTGTCAAGTTCAAGCTTCTTTGCAACGATCGAAAGCGAGTCCTCGCTTACGACAGCGCTTCGCACCCTCGTACATTCCCCCTCATCGCCCTCAAGGTTTCTGTAGAGCCACTGGGAAACAACTATGGAAAGGACACTGTCACCAAGGAATTCAAGCCTTTCGTTGTCCTTGATGCCCGAGCCCCTGCATTCGTTTGCATAGGAGGAATGTATGAAGGCATTATCCAAAATGGATATGTCATTGAAATGGAGACCTGCGTTCTCCTGAAAAAGCAAAAGCTCCTTCATCCTCTCTTGGGGGATTGCAGGAGCTTCAATTGTCTTTTTGTCAGACATGCTCAAAGCACTTTTGCCAAGTAATCGACAGCGTCCCTGACCGTCTCGAAGGTTCTTCCCTTCTCGTCTGGAACTGTGAGGTCGAACTCCTCTTCAAAGCCGCTCACAAGATCAAGGATGTCCATGCTGTCAGCCTTGAGGTCGTTGACGAAAGAGGAATCAAGAGTGATGGAATCCTCATCTATAGCAAGCTTATCAGCGATGATTGCCTTGACTTTGTCAAAAACAACGTTCTTATCCATTGATTAGTCCTCCGGATTGATGATCTGAACACCCTTGTAGTATCCGCACTGTGGACATACGCGGTGTGGGAGAATGAGCTGGCCGCACTTGGTGCACTTTGAAAGTGTAGGAGCCTGAAGCTTCATGTTAGCGGATTTCCTTGCAGCAGCCTTAGCCTTTGATGTCTTATATTTTGGTGTCGCCATATTCTACCTCTTAGTCTTATTTTAACAACATTGTGAGCATATAGAAAAACATTGTTTAAGTCAACAGTGCACAATACTTATTTATCCAGCTTATTTATCCAACTTGTCCTTAAGGGCATCTATCACGACCTGCGGCACCATTGAAGAGATGTCTGCACCAAAAGCGGCCATCTCCTTTATGGCGGAGCTCCTTAGAAGGAAGAAGTTTGGATTCGTTGGCATGAAGAGGATCTCCACTTCTGGGCACAGCTGCTTGTTGGTCTCAGCAAGCTCGAACTCATAGCCAAAATCCACCAAAGCACGCACGCCACGAATCATGACACCAACGTCGTACTTGCGTGCAAAGTCAACGACAAGCCCTTGCCAGCAAAGGACTTGGATATTATCATAATCCTTTAGAATCTCCTCAAGCATTGCCTTTCGCTCCAAAGCAGAGAACAACGTCTTCTTTGAAATATTGTCTGCAATCACGACATAGAGCTCATCGTACAACGCTGCACTGCGTGTAATGATGTCCAAATGTCCAAGGGTTGGAGGGTCGAACGTCCCTGGGAGCATTGCGCAGTTCTTCCTCATTTCTTGGACTCCTCGACCTGCCTCTTGACGTTGGCATAGTCATCGTTGCTCTCGTATTGGATCCTGTACTTTATAGAATACCTACCCTCTTCGTCCTTCGTCACTACAGCGAAATTCCCATGACCTACGTACGATACGGAATCCGGCTCCTGGACATGTTCACGCTCCCTAAGCCTCTCAAGCACGCAGTCGAAATGGCTGAGACCTCCGTCAGGCTCGCTTATGGCCTCTATTATCGACTCGATTGGCTGGCCGCATATACTGCAGTTGGGCCTTGGCTCGACTACCTGAGGCACCTCCACGTCATCGAATATCATTCTGGACCTAGGCCTCTGTTGGGGAGTGGCAGCCGGTCTCTTGTTCTTTGGCTTTCTTCTCTTTCTGCTATCCATCAGAAAACTCCTTCGTAGTAGGAGACGCATCCATTTGTCACAGCGGCAATGTCGAACCTCATGCTCGCAAAACGTCCCTTGTGGTCAACAGTATTCAAATAATCAATTGCAGTCAACCTTATGCGCCTCATCTTGGCAGGGCCCACCATACTTGAAATCTCACTTTCATCCCATCTTGCCGTGAGGGACTTGACCTCCACGAAGCAAAGCACGCCACCCTTGGCTGCAATGATGTCTATCTCACCAAGCCTGCACCTGTAGTTCCTTTCCAAGACAGAATATCCCAAATTCTCCAAATAGGCCGATACCACTTGCTCGGACTGCTTTCCTTTATCCATACACCCCTAAAACAAAAAAGACGGAGAAGACCAAACGGTCTTTTCCGTCCTGTATAAGAAAACCTATAGAACTCAGATTCCCTTGTGTCCGCGGATCTGCTCAGGAACCTTGGCTGCCTTACCAACCTTGTCTCTGAGGTAGTAGAGCTTGGCCCTTCTGACACGACCGCGTCTGATGACCTCGATCTTCTCAACTCTTGGTGAGTGGAGAGGGAAAATCCTCTCAACGCCAACACCGTAGGAAATCTTTCTCACGACGAATGTACGTCTGATGCCGGAGTTGTTCTTTGCAATGACAGTGCCCTCATAGGCCTGTATTCTCTCGTTTGCACCTTCTACGATCTTGAAGTAAACCTTGACGGTGTCTCCAACGTGGAAGTTCTCGGCATCCTGCTTCATCTGTTCCTGTTCAATAGCCTTAATCAAGTCCATTTTAATCTAACCCCTTGGTCAATTTGATTTCTTGTAGCAACTTGCTGGTCCTCTCGTCAAACGATGCAGACTCCAGCAGGTCGGGCCTGTTGGACAAAGTCTTCTCAAGCCTTTTTTGCAGCCTCCACTTCTCTATGTTGGCATGATGACCTGACAATAATATATCAGGAACAGACATTCCGCAATAGGTTTCCGGACGCGTATACTGTGGGTATTCCAGCAACGGGCCGGTGAAGCTCTCCTCGTCGAGCGAGGAATCCGTGATAACGCCGTCTATGAGCCTATAGAGCGCATCGATTATCACCAGGGTGGCTACTTCCCCTGAAGAAACCACGTAGTCGCCTATGCTTATCTCATCGTCCACATAACGATCTATGATCCGCTGGTCAATACCTTCGTAATGGCCGCAGATGAAGACCAGCTCAGGTTCCCGGCTCAGGTCCCTTGCATAGTCCTGCGTCAATCGTCTGCCTGACGGCGAAGCGTAGACAACACGCTTGTTCATGGCATCAACGCTATCCAGAGCTTTGAAGAGCGGTTCAGGTTTGATGACCATGCCTGCACCCCCACCAAAGGGTGAATCGTCACATTTGTGATGCCTGTCAAGCGCGAACTGCCTCCAATCCAGGAGGTCATAGGATATTATCCCAGCCTTGACGGCACGTGCCATGATAGAATTCGTGAAGAAGCCTTCCAGCATCTGTGGAAAAAGCGTAAGGACTTCGATCTTCATCCCAACAGCTCTCTCACAAGAAGCGTCATGGTACCCTCTTCAGGATCCACATCGTCCACGAACACGCCTTTCATGTACGGAACCATGTATTTCCTTCCATCCAAGGCAAGAACCTCAAGCAAAAGCGCCTGAGCACCTTCGATGGTGGACACCACCTCTCCAACCTCTTCGTCTCCATATACCAGCTTCATACCCGGAAGGTCAGCTGTGTATACCTCTCCCTCGCCTAGTTTGCTGGCCTGCTCCCTGGGTACCAGAATGTCCCAGCCAGAAATGAAACGAGCGTCCTCAGGACTGTCTATGCCACGGAACTTCACGAGAAGCTCACCGGCATGGCTTTGGACCTGCTCAATCTCAACTTTTCTGCTCTTCCCATCACGCTGAAGGACAACTTCCTTCAATGAAAAGAAATGCTCGAAGTCATCCGAAAACGGTCTGACCTTGACATAGCCTTTCACACCATGAGGGGATCTCACTATTCCGGTTGCAAGGACCTGTTTCATACCCAGTCAGTCCAGAATTTCAAGGCTGGCATGCTTTCCGGTCTTGGTCGCCGTTGCGCTCAGAATGGTTCTGAGGGCTTTGGCTATCCTTCCCTGCTTGCCTATGACCTTGCCCAGATCATCCTGCGAAACCCTAAGCTCAAGTATGGTGGACTTTTCGCCCTCCACGACATTGACCTCTACGCAGTCCGGATGATCAACGAGCGATCTGACGATGTATTCGACCAGTTCCTTTTCCACGGGCTCAGTCCTTTACAGGAGCCTTTGCTGTGGTTGGGATACCCTGCTTTGCCAAAAGCATCTTCACGGTATCCGATGGCTTTGCACCAACGCCAATCCAGTAGGCGACTCTCTCAGCATCGATCTTGACCTGGTTCTCCGATTCGACTGGATGATAGTATCCAATCTCCTCAAGTGGTCTGCCCTTGTTGGACTCTCTTGAATCCATGACGACTACTCTGTAGTAGGGTCTCTTCTTCGTACCGAATCTCTTCAATCTGATACCAACGCTCACGTCAATTCCTCCTAAACGAATCTCAGTTCATCCCCATCTGCTTCATCAAAGCAGCCTGGTACTTTTTATTCTTAGCGAGCTTCTTCATGTTCAGCCGCATCTTTTCAAACTTCTTCAATAGATGACCTACCTCACCTACCGACGTCCCACTGCCCTTTGCAATCCTTTTCTTACGGGCCGGACCAATTATATAGATATTTTGTCTTTCTTGGAAGGTCATAGACTGGATAATCGCCTTTTCTTTTCGCAATTCGTCCGTATTTATGTCATCTTCCGATATATTTCCCTTCGCACCAGGCAGCATGTCTATGAGTTTGCCCACTCCACCCATCTTGGTCATGTTCTCAAGCTGCTCAAGATAGTCCTGCAGGTCAAAGGTGTTCTTGGCCATCTTCTCCTGCAGTTTCTCAGCCTGTTTGAGGTCGTACGTCTCCTGAGCCTTCTCGACAAGGGTCACTATGTCTCCCATGCCAAGGATGCGACTCGCCATTCTGTCAGGATAGAACGGCTCAAGGTTGTCCATCTTCTCGCCAACGCCTATGAACTTGATTGGCTTTCCAACGACCTCCCTGAGTGACAGGGCGGCACCGCCACGTGTGTCGGAGTCGAACTTCGTAAGCACGACGCCCGTGATTCCAACCTTGCTCTCGAACTCCTGGGCGATTGTCACGGCGTTCTGGCCTGTCATGGCGTCTGCGACGAAGAGCGTCTCATCCGGCTGCAGAGCCTTGTTTATGTCCTGGATCTCCTGCATCATGCCCTCGTCGAGGTGCATTCTGCCTGATGTATCTACGATGAGCACGTCATACTGCTCGCGCTTTGCCTTCTTGAGGGCGTTCTGGGCCACCTGCACGGCGTTCTTGGTATCAAGCTCTGCATACACAGGGACATCGACCTGCTCTCCCAGGACCTGAAGCTGCGTGATTGCAGCAGGCCTTACCAAGTCGCATGCAGCCAACATGACCCGTCTACCCTGCTTCTTGAGGCTGAGGGCCAGTTTTGCGCTGGTCGTGGTCTTACCGGAGCCCTGTAGACCCATCATGAGGATGACGGTCACGGTGTCCGGACCCTTTAGCTTGAGGGCCTGGTTGTCAGGATCTCCAAGGAGCTGGACCATCTTGTCATAGACGATCTTGACGAACTGCTGACCTGGATCGACGGACTTGAGGACCTTGTCTCCAAGAGCCTCCTCCATGGTCCTGTTCACAAAGCGCCTTACGACGCGAAGGTTCACATCCGCATCAAGGAGGGCGACCTTTATCTCCTCCATTGCATCTTGGATGTTCTTCTCGCTTATCTTCGACTTTCCCGAGATAGAGCGTATTATCGATGAAAACTTATCGCTGATTGAATCGAACATAACCTTTGGATTATCCCTATTTTAATTCATCATGTCAATTTAGCCTTTCGTAGGCCTCAATGGTCTTCAAGGTATTGAGCACCCCATCGCGGTGGCTTCTCTCGTAGCCGTGGGAGGCATACACGCCGCTTCCAATGAGACCGTGCCGCACGTCCCTACCGCTTCCAAGCATGGCCCCGCAGTCGGAACCGTAGAACGGATATATGTCTATGGCATAGTCGCTGCCGCTTGCCTTTGCAGCCTCAACCAACTTGTCAACCACAGCCTTGTTGTAAGGACCGCTCGAATCCTTGGCGCATATCGAAACCTGGGTCTCCCTGCAGTTGAGACCATCCCCAACGCAGCCCATGTCAACGGCGACCATCTCCATGACATCGTCAGGGATGTTTGATGCCGCACCATGTCCAACCTCTTCGTATACAGTGAAATAGAGATATACATGGTGACGAAGGGAGACCTTCTCGTCCTTTACGAACCTTGCATAGGCAAGAAGCATACCGGCAGAGAGCTTGTCGTCCAAAAAGCGGCTCTTTATGAACCCTTCGCTTGTTACGATCGTCCTAGGCTCAACGCAAATGAAGTCACCAACATCAACACCTAGCGCTTTGGTGTCTGCAGCGTTCTTGGTCTTGGAATCAAGGAGGACCTCTATGCTTGAGAAATCCCTCTTGGTGTCGTTGTAGGACTTGTTCACGTGTATGGATGCGTTGCAAAGCTGGAATGTCCCTTCAAGGACCCCATTGGAACGAGTGTAGACCCTACAGGTCTCCGTTTCAATGTTGTTGGCGTTGAGCCCCCCTATGTTGGTGGCCCTAAGCGCCCCGCTGCCCTTTATCTCGCAAACCATTGCACCCAATGTGTCTATGTGGGCGGAGAAAAGAAGACCCGCCCCTTCGCCTCCAAGGTCAGCCAGCACACCGCCCTTGTTCGTGTGCTTCACTGAATAGCCCATATCAGAGAGCTTGTCCACGACGTACTGCTCCGCCTTGGCGGTCATTCCAGTGGGGCTGTCTATGGCAAGAAGCTCCTTCGTATAATCAATTGCAAGACTTGCATATCCTTCGTTCATATCCACCTCCTCGCAGATCCCTTCATCAGACCTTTTCGTCAATCCCTTACAGGTCCTTATCAGCCTTTGAGCTCATCGTACGTCTTGTTTATGTCCTTGATGTCCTCAATCCTGTAGCCTATCATCTTGGAGACCCCAAGCTCCTGCTGCGTCACACCAAGGAGGCTGTTGGAACCCATGACGGTGTTCTTGTTGTGGGTGATTATGATGAACTGGCTCTTATCATCGAACTTCTCCAGAACACGCAGGAAAGCACCAATGTTCCTTGCATCCAGTGCAGCGTCTATCTCGTCAAGGATACAGAAAGGCGACGGCTTGACCATATACGTTGCAAATAGAAGCGCAACGGCCGTCATCGAACGCTCTCCACCAGAAAGCAGCTGCATGTTCAAAAGCTTCTTTCCTGGCGGCTGTGCGAATATGTCTATACCTGATTCAAGCACATTGTCATCGTCAGTGAGCCTAAGTTCAGCCCTTCCACCTCCAAATAGCGTGGTGTACATCTCCTGGAAATTGTCGGCTATCTGCTTGTACGTATCGAGGAACATCTCCTCGCTGCGCCTCTTTATCTCGGCTATGACCTCTTCAAGATCGTCCTTGGCCTTCGTAAGGTCGTCCATGTTCTTGCTGTAGAAGTCGAAGTTCTTCTTGGCCTCGTTGTATTCGTCCTCAGCCATATAGTTTATGTAGCCAAGGTCCTGAATCCTCTTCTTTACAGTCTCAAGCTCGTTCTTGAGGTCCTCCACGGCCTCCGTTATCTCATGGTCGTTGAACTCCTTGAGGCTCTTTCCCGTGCTGTCGAAGAAGTCCGTGTATATCTTCTGGATCTGCTCGCCAAGGCTCCTTATGTTCTCGCGCCCGGTTGCAATCTCTCCAATGAGCTGCTGCCTGCGGTTGAACTTGTCCTGGAACTGGGAGTTCTGTGCCTGCATTTGGGAATACTTCTCTTCAATGGTGGCATTAAGGGCATCCACCTCGTCCTTGAGGGCCCTTATGTCGTCGAACATCTCCTTCTTGCGGTTCTTGGCATCGTCTATCTTCTCAAGTACCTCATTGACCTTGCTCTGCTCGGCCTCCAACGAATGGGACGCATCCGAAAAATCGAACTCCATCTGCTGAAGGCTCTGCTTGAGGTCCATTATGTAGTTCTTCGTGGAATCCGCCTGCGCCTTGAACTGGACGCGATCCATCTCAAGGTCTTTCAAGTCCGATTCCTTCAGAATCAGCATTCTTGAAAGCCTTTCGATCTCCGCATTGAAGTCCTGGATTCTATTGCGGCAGTCCGTCTCCCTTGCATACGAACTCTCAAGCCTGTTGTCAAGCTCAACCTTCTTTGCAAGCGTTCCCTGTGGGGATACGAACTCATCAAGGAACGTTGGGATGGTACCGCTGTACTCCTGGAAAAGACCCTTTATCTCGTCAAGCTCCGCCAGAAGGGACTCGTCCGCATCGTCCAGAGCCTGCTGGAACACCTTTGGGTCGAAGTCCACGGTAGCTAGGTTCCTAAGGAACTCCATCCTCTCTCCAAGGATCTTCTTGGCCTTGCCGAGCTCTTCGAAGAGCTTCTTCTCAGCCTTTGCCCTCAGCGCGGAGCTGTAGCCGCTTCCCTTTATGTTCTCCTCAAGTCTGTTGGCTATATCGTTTGCAAGGTCGCTTATCTGCTGGGTTATCCCAACCCTCTCCTGAGACAGAGCCTCTATCTCATGGTTGAGGTCGTCTATGTCAAGCTGGTGCCTGATCCTATCGGCCTTGAGCTTCTCTATCTCCTCGGTGGCCCTTTCGATGCTTTGGTCCGTAAGACGGATGTTCTCCAAAGTGGAATCCAACGACGCCTGCTTCTCCTCAAGCCTCTGGCGGTCCTTTTCGATCCTTTCCTGCACCTGCTGTGCCTTTGCCTTGGCATCTCTGGTGCGCTGTGACACTTCGTTGAACCTTTCGTTGTAGAAGTCAAGCTCTGTGTTTATCGAGTTGACCTTCTCCTCGTTTCTATGGACGTTCGCGCTTATGTCGTCGCGCTTGAGCCTAAGCCCCTCAAGTTCGTTCCGCTGTCTGTCAAGGCCTTCCCTTGCAGTGTCCATGACGGCGTCTATTGCGGCGGCTTCGTCCTCAAGCTTTGTCTGCTGCTCCTGTCTGAAGTCCTTGAGCTTGGTAAGGGACTGAAGGTACGACAGCTGAAGCTCAACCTCCAAGGTCTCCTTCCTTGCAGAAAGCTCTCTGTGCTTGAGCACCTTGTCCAGCTGTCCCTTCCTTGAGTTGTAGACCTTCTCGGCCTCCCTTAGAAGAAGCTCGACCTGAGCCATGTTCTCATCCGTCTTCTGAAGCTTCTTGGCAGCCTCGTCGCTCTGTTGTTTGAAACGGCTTATTCCAGAGGCCTCCTCGAATATGTAGCGCCTGTCTTCAGGTTTGAGTGAGAGGATCTGGTCTATCTTTCCCTGTTCAAGTATGCTGTATGAGGCCTTTCCAACGCCGGTGTCCATGAAAAGCTCCTTGACGTTCCTAAGGAGCACCCTGTTGCGGTTTATATAGTATTCGTTGTCGCCGTTGCGGAACAGCCTTCTTTTTATCTCAACCTCTGTGGCGTCTATGTTCAGCTGATGCTCTTCGTTGTTCAACGTGAGGATGACCTCGCACATGGGCATTGGCTTTCTGAAGTCCGTGCCGTTGAAGATGACGTCCTCTCTCTTCGCAGCCCTTATTGCGCTTGAAGCCTGGGTTCCAAGAACCCACTTTATGGAGTCAACTACATTGCTCTTTCCACTGCCGTTCGGCCCAAGCAACGACGTTATGCCGTCCGAGAATTCGAATTTGGTCCTATCCGCAAAGGATTTGAAACCATAAAGCTCCACAGATTTTAAAAACACGTTCACCTCACAAAGAACTTGTCTGGAATACTAGAACAGGAGAAATATAGCATAAGGATTCGTTTTTTGTCAGGCCCTACTTGACGTTTTCCCACCTTATTGGGTATAAATACGTTCGTACGTGCGCTTGTGGTATAATGGTATTACCTCAGCCTTCCAAGCTGAAGAAGCGGGTTCGACTCCCGTCGGGCGCTTAAGACCACGCTCATGCGTGGTTTTTTGTTTTCCAAGCTCGTGCATCAATGCACGGATTGCGGATACACTATCATAGCGGAGGGGTTTTCCTATGGGTCAGCGCGGTGAAGTTTTCTCGACCAAGTTCGTTACTAACGACAGAACCTATTTCTTCAATGTCAAGGAGAACTACAAGGGTGACATGTACCTGAACATCGTTGAGAGCAAGGTCACATCAGACGAAGGCCGCTTCATCCGCCAGAGCGTAATCGTCTACCCAGAGGACCTTGGAGAGTTCATCCGTGAGTTCCAGAAATCAGTTGACTTCATGAAGGTACACGCAAACAAGAGGGATTCCCAGTAAGGACTGGAAAGAATCAATATTTGAACGTCTTCCTGTGTATTGGACACGGCCCATATTTATAGAGCATTTCCTTATGCAGCGGACACGGATACCCCTTGTGCTTCTCAAAGCCGTATTCAGGCCATTTTGAAGCGGCGCATACCATGAACCTGTCCCTTGCGTTCTTGGCAAGGATTGAGGCCGCCATTATGGCAGGAATCTTGGAATCTCCCTTCACTATCGCCCTGCATGGGAAATCGACCTGAGGTGTCTTGTTGCCATCGACAAGGAGTATGTCAGCATCCAAGCCCAACCCTGCCAACTGCGAGCGAACCTTTTCAAAGGCCCTTTTCATTGCAAGAAGCGAGGCTTGGAGTATATTGATCTCATCAATCTCTTTTGGAGTGGCCCAGCACACAGCCCAGGCAAGGGCCTTCTTTTTTATGACAGGCTCAGCCAAAAGACGCTTCTTCTCAGTCATCTTCTTGGAGTCGTTCAATATCTCGAAAGGGAAATCACGTGGAAGCGCCACCGCAGATGCGCAGACGGGACCGGCCAGCGGTCCGCGGCCCGCCTCGTCAGCACCAATTACAAGTGCATAGTCCTCTGCAGTGTCATCAATAAACCTAGATTCATCAAATAGAAGACATTGCTCTTCCATTGAAAACCTCAAGGATATCGGCCTAAAGCCTGATATCAACCCAAGACGACCCTGGTTCCAGTCTCGCCCTTGAGTGCTTGGAGGGCCTTGTCAAGGGAAGTGATGATTGCCACCCTTCCCTTCTTGCTCTCTGCGAACTGCACGCAGGCCTGGACCTTTGGAAGCATGGAGCCCGGTGCGAAGTGGCCCTGTGCTGCAAGCTCCTTGGCCTTGGAGGTCGTAAGCTGGGAAAGCCACTGTTCGTTCTCCTTTCTGAAGTTGATTGCAACCTTCTCCACGGCGGTGAGGATTACGAGCTGGTCTGCATCTATGAGCTCTGCAAGCTTCTCCGATGCAAAGTCCTTGTCTATGACGGCAGGGGTTCCGTAGAGCTTTCCGTCCTTGCGCACTACAGGGATTCCGCCGCCGCCAACCGTGATGACGACGCAGCCCTGAGCGATAAGGCCCTCGACGGCCTTCTTTTCAATGACATCGATTGGCTTTGGAGATGGAACGACCTGTCTGTAGCCACGGCCTGCATCCTCCACCATGGTGTAGCCCTTCTCCTTTGCAATCCTGTTGGCGGTCTCCTTATCGTAGAAGGCCCCAACTGGCTTTGTAGGATGTGAAAAGGCCTGGTCGTTCTCATCGACAAGAACCTGAGTCACGACGGTTGCAACTTCCTTGTCCATGCCACGGGAGGCAAGCTCGTTGCCAATTGCGTTCTGGAGGTGATAGCCAATGTAGCCCTGGCTCATTGCACCGCACTCCGGGAACGGCATATCACTCTTGATGGCCTTTGCCTCTGCAGCGGTGGCCATGCCAAGGTTTATCATTCCAACCTGAGGTCCGTTTCCATGGGCGATCACGACCTCGTTGCCTGCAGCGATAAGGTCCACGATGGGCTTTGCGGTCTCCCTGACCAACTCAAGCTGCTCATACGGGGTGCTTCCCAACGCATTTCCACCAAGTGCAATGACAATCTTAGACATATCCTAATCCTCTCCTGAAATATCTTCGTTCACGCTATTCACGACAACGTCCCAGTCCGATATCCTTGAACCCTCCCAAGTCCATCGCCGCTATGCATGACGATAGTATACCCCAAACGCAACAAATTGCAACAAAAACCTATACCTTTGTGTTTGTTTCCTGAGGGTGCACTGTGGTGAACTATGGCATATAAGGACGCATAAGGACGCATCAATTTGATCTAGAACCAACAACTCGCGCTTCACGCACATCACGCACTGCACGGACTGCACGTACTTCACGCACATCACGCACTGCACGCACCAAAACGCACTGTTGTAGAATCATAACGTTGTGATTGTGAGCGTTTCGTAGTGTTGGTGCGCATGGTGAGTGTGGTGAGATTGTGAAACTGTAGCGATTCTGTAGCATCTGTCGCAGTTGTAGCATCTGTCGCAAGTGTAGCATCTGTCGCAAGTGTTACAACACAAGCATTGCATTCTAAGAGTAAATCAGTGCGCCATAGCGAGCCCAGTAAGCCTGCAAAAGTACAAAAAAAGTAGGATGTCCACAGCTACGGCAGACGATGCTATTCTGACATTGACGGATGTCGGAAGCCGGTGACAGGAGTTGGCGGCCACGTGAAGGACGGTCTCTGAGCTGTACCTCTTTAAAAAAAGTATTCCTATCCGGTCATCGAATACCTACGGTGGGGATGGTCTCCGGCGGCAAGCCGCCGGTACCTTACCCCGATAATAAAAGTGAGGGGCTCGTCGAGCGAACCTTTTGTAGAGAGTCTTCCGAAGCCGATTCCATAGGATGGAGGTCCGGACCATGGACAGACCAAGCAGATTCGAGGCCAGAAGGATCTTCGGCCTTGACCTCTCCAAGAAGGCGTTGAAGGCGTGCTTCCTGGACGAGGAGACATGTTTCGAGAAGACGCACATCTTCGACGAAAGGATGAACGACGAGGGTCGTCTGCGTCTCGCAAGGCGTTTCCGAAAGGGGGACTATGTAGCTATGGAGGGAGGTTCCTCGACCTCGTTTCTGGCAAGGTACCTGATGGAGCACACGGAAGCCGAAGTGTTCGTGCTGAACCCCTGCAAGCTGCACATCATCTTCAAGTCCTCCTGCAAGACGGACAAGCAGGACTGCATCAAGATCGCCGGATACATCAGGGACACACACCCCTCGAACTGGTGTCTGATTCCAATCCCAACATACGAGGAGACTTCGCTCAGAAGTCTGATGAACGGCTACATCTCGAACGGGAGGGAATGGACAAGGGACGTCAACCAGATGCACGCAGTCTTCAACCTGAACGGAATCTCGTTCCTGAAGAGAAGCGATCTGAAAAGGTCGGAGAAGAGGCATGCACTCGTCTCCCGCCACTTCGACGACAACGGTTCCATCGCAGGCCTTCAGGCCAGGCTGATGCTCCATGGCATCGACAGCATCGAACTTCACGCAGACGCCTACGATGAGCTTGTCAGGAAGGCGTTGCTTTCAAGGCCTCGCGAGACGCTGATCTGGATGTCCCTTCCAGGAATCGGTCCGCTCACGGCACTTTCACATAGGAGAGGACCCGTTGGATATCGCCCAGCACCAACTCTTTCAGAACGCTTTTGCGGATATAGTGGGTGGTACAGACCTCACCGGTCCGGATGCGGTTGCGGTAACGGCCGCAGGTGTAAGGCGAACCGAAAGCGGAATATTCAGATGAAGTTCTATGTGACGGAGGAGGAAAAGCGGCTCATTGACGGGAAAATGGCGCAGCTCCCCACACGGCGGTACGGGGCGTATCTGCGGAAGATGGCGATAGACGGGTATGACAAGAGGCGAGGCCTTAAAAGACTTTTTCCGCAAGACCATCCTGCCGGTGGCGTCGGCCGCACTGCTGTACTGCATCTTCCGCTCCGCCTGTGTAAAGAACGGGGAGCTGGACTATCTCTGGCTCTGGATCCTCTGCGGGCTGCCGTTTGGGATCTGGCGGCTGCGGCTCTGGATCATACCGGGCGGCGGCTCTCTGGGCGGCGGGATCGCCCTGTTCCTTCTGAACTTCGTCTTTGCCGGCCTTATCGGCGGCTGCGTCCTTGTCTGGCGGCTGCTGGTGGCGGCGTGGTATGTGCCGCTGACGCTGTACCGCCTGCTGACGGCAGGCTGTGAGTGTGTCGTCACGGAGGACTGAAAGCTGCGCCATGGAACTATGGAAAACGGCCGCTTTGCCGATGGAAAAGCCATTCACCCCCTCTAATGGAAAAGGACAGGCCTTTCCCACAGGACGGCAAACCGCTTTCCCACAGCGCCGCCCGGCTTGGCCGTTTGCCCACAGTCCCACAGCGCCTACGACTGCTGCTGCCGCAAAAATCGCGTTCCCTGATAGAAAAAATCATCATTTCATGGTAGAATGGGGACAGCCCATCGAAGGAGGGAAAAGCCCATGGACGAAAACAATTCCATACAGCTTTTTGAAGATAGAAAGATCCGTACCGCCTGGGACGAGGAAAAGGAAGAATGGTATTTCTCCGTGGTGGATGTGGTGGCGGTGCTGTCAGACAGCGCCAATCCCACGGATTATCTCAAAAAAATGCGCAAGCGGGACGAACAGCTCGCAAGCTACCTGGGGACAAATTGTCCCCAGGTAGAAATGACCGGCTCCACAGGCAAAAAACGAAAGGTGCTTGCCGCCAATACCGAGGGCATCCTGCGCATCATCCAGTCCATCCCCTCGCCCAAGGCTGAACCCTTCCGGCTCTGGCTCGCCGCCGTAGGCCGGGAGCGCATCGAGGAGACCATCGACCCGGAGCAGGCCATCGACCGGGCGCTGGAGACCTATCAGAAGAAGGGCTATGACGCCGACTGGATCCACCAGCGCATCCTCTCCATCCGCGTCCGCAACGAGCTCACCGCCGAATGGCAGGCGCGGGGCGTGGAGCAGGGCCGGGAATACGCCATCCTCACTGACGAGATCACAAAGGCCTGGTCCGGCATGACCACCCGGCAATACAAAAACCTGAAAGGGCTCAAAAAGGAAAACCTCCGGGACAACATGAGCACATTGGAGATCGTGCTGAATATGCTGGCCGAAACCACGACCACGGAGCTTTCCAAGGCCCACCGGCCGGAGGGCTTTGAGGAAAGCCGGATCGTCGCCCGGCGCGGCGGCAAGGTGGCGGGAGACGCGCGGCGCGCCATCGAAGCGGACACCGGGAGGCCCGCCGTCACAGCGCAGAACGCCGCCCAGCTCAACGCCGTGGTGACGGATGTGATCGAGGGCGTGGCGGAAGCGGACAAGCCCAACGGGGACGAGAAATAAGCAAAAAAGAAGCGGGGACGCAGCCAACGGATATACCGAAGGCCGCGTCCCCGCTTTCGCTATGGGTGCGGATGGGAAAGTGTCGAAAACCGCTGCTTTCTTGCCGCAGGAGCGCGGAGAAAAGCGCGGATGGGAAATCATAAGGGCATGGTCTGAAAACGCCGCCACGGAGGACTATTTTGCCTGTTTCCCACCCTTATCCATGCCTTTTTTCACACGCTGGGACTGGAAGTGCGGGCAGTCCAGAACCACCGCCCGGAAGCTCTGCTTGCAGTGATGGACACAGCCCTTGCAGAGCCGGTTGTACTGCCGCCTGCCGTTTTCCCCCAGGAAGAAGGCCCATTCCAGCCGCCACTTCACGCCCCGGCTCATCGTTCCCCCAGCTCCGGGGGCTTCTTCTCCGGGGCAGGCCTGGGCTGCTGCTTCGCGCACTCCTGCTTTGCCGCCGCCAGCCGTTCCCGGATGGAGGGCTTTTTCTCCGGCTGCGTCCGCTCCGCGTGCTCCTTGGCCTTCTCCAGCTCCTCGCCTCGCCGGCCGTTGTTGATAACGCCGTCGATCATACCGTAGTCGTCCTCCAGCGTCATTTCAGCGGTACGGAGGGGATTGTCCTTTTCCGGCGCATCAGCTCTGACCGCATACGCCTGGGTCCCATTTGCCATAATGAGATATTTTCCATCCTCAGAGGCGTGATGAAAACCGTATCCGCCCGCATCCATCGGGGATACCAGGTGTCCCACGCACCAGGATACGAGAAGGCCGATGCCCTCATAAAAGCCATCGGCCCTGGATGAAGCACCCAGGGCCGACGCAATAGATTTTGCTACACTCGGTTTTTCTGCAATAATCAGTTTACTCATTCGATTCCTCCTAACATTGATTTGCTGTCATTTTGTGATATAATTTAATTATTCTAAGAGAAAAGGGTGATTAAATGTCCCAACTTGATAGCTATCGCAATACTCTTTTGCGAAAAAAAGAAGAACTAACAAAACTGAGCCAGGACTTGGCAAAAGAGCAAGCGAAGTTAGCACCGCTGCAAAGTAAAATCATATCCGCTAAAAGTGCAATAAGCAGAACAAAAAATCAATCTACAATAAAATCTCGTCTCGGCGACATTGATCGCGCTACAAAGTCAATCGCCGATGTACAAAAAAAGATTGGTGACATTCAAAAGAAAATAGCCGCCAAGGAAAAAGAGGTAGCCACAGCCGAAAAAAACTACCGGAACGAAGAAGCTCGAGTTCAAAAGAAACAAGAAGCCGAAGATAAAAAACGTATGCAGGAGGCTAATCGCCAAGCACGGCAGTTGGAACAGCGGCTCCGAGAAAACGAAAGGATACAAAGACAGATGCAACAAGATATTGAGCAATTACAGACTGTACCAGAAGTCATAACCGTTTTATTCCTTGCTGCTAATCCTATAGGAACAACTTCCTTGCAACTTGATGAAGAAGCACGATCTATCCAGCAAAAAATTCGTATGGCCGATTACCGCGATTCTATCCGCTTTGAAAGTAGATGGGCTACTCGCGCTGGTGATATACTGCAAGCAATCAATGAAACAAATCCCACTATTGTTCATTTTAGCGGTCATGGAACGACCGACGGCGATCTTGTTTTACTAAATCCAGATGGTAGTGCTAAACTGGTTAGCAAAGAAGCAATTTCAATGGCAATGGCAACTGCGTCAGACACTATTAGGCTTGTTGTTTTTAATGCTTGCTTTTCAGAGCCTCAAGCCGAGAGTGTTGTTGAACATATTGACTCCGCAATAGGAATGTCAACTTCCATAGGCGATGAAGCGGCATGTGTATTTGCATCTCAGCTATATTCATCCATTGGCTTTGGTCGCTCATTGCAAACTTCGTTTAATCAAGCACTTGCCCAGCTCATGTTGGAAGGTATCCCAGAAGATAGCACCCCAAGGCTTTATGTAAAAGATTCTATGGATGCAAATGATATTACTCTCGTCCAACCAAAGTAACCATTTCAAAGGGGCTGTAACAAAAGTCAGGTTTTACTGATGGGAGGTTGCAGCCTCTCTTTTTGTCCAAATCCTTGAAAAAAAAAGATGCCCGGGGACTCGAACCCAGGGCATGCATGGTAGAATGCAACTGCTAAGGAACATTTACCATGAACGATTTTAACACAAAACAGGGCGTTTTGTTCTACAACTACACCTTGGATGTGGAGCAGACGTCGAAGATTGACAGAATGCTGTCGCTTCTGGACAGATCAGGTGTCGCATCGGTTCTGAGAGAACCGACGAAGGGCCGGCCTCTTGGAAGACCGGAATTCGATCCTGTCAGGATGTTCGCCTGCATCGTCTACGGCTTCGCCATGGGCCGATCAAGTCTGAGGGAGCTCGAGTCGAGCTGTCGGTATGATGTCAGATTCATGTACATCATGGAACAGGAGACCCCTTCGCACATCTCATTCGGCAGATACATAAACAAGGTGGTCAAACCAAGACATGAGAGGATCTTCTCGCTCGTCACATCCACAATGCCCAGGCATTTCAACGCCGACATATCGGACTGCTTCATCGATGGGACCAAGATCGAAGCTGCAGCGAACCGGTACAGGTTCGTATGGAAACCGACCTCTTTCCACACCTCACTGGCGGAGAAGACCAGGAACCTTCTTTCCGTGATGGAGCTCTCCCGAGGAGTTCCTGCAAAAGGGTTGATCCCCTCTGCGCTGCTGGCGGATAAGGTCACGCAGGCCTCCCTGGAGCTCGAAAGGAAGGACGAGCCTCTGAGAAAGGCGTACTCCAAGATGCTTGCAAACCTCGTCTCGTACATGGAGAAGACCCTTGAGTATGAGGATAAGGAACGGATCTGCGGTCCTGACAGGAACTCATACTACAAGACCGACCATGACGCCACTGCCATGTGTCTGAAGAGGGATTACTACAGCGGACCTGGCAGCAACATGCACCCTGCATATCAGGTTCAGCTGACGATATCCTCCGGAACAATGGTCTCGTACTATGTATCTCAAGACAGGACAGACCTTTACACATTCATTCCCGCCATGGAGAAGGTCAGGGAGATGTATGGAGGATATCCGAAAAGGGTATGTGCAGACTCCGGTTGCGGATGTCTTGAGAACCATCGTTTCTGCAGGGACATGGGAATCAAGGCCTTCATCAAGTACCAGTCATGGCAGGGTGAATGCTGCGGAAGGAGACCTTCTCTGTACGAACTCAATCCGGATGATACGATCACATGCCTTGGCATGAGGACAGGGAGACGGGTTTCGATTCCAGAACGCCATCACAGGTTCAAGGGTTCGGTGTTCTATCTTGTCGATGGCTGTACATGCTGTGAGTTCATGCCCTACTGCAGGATGTTCATGAAGGAACGGCATGGAGAGTCCAAAGTATTCGAGATCAACCCTGAGTTCCAGGTGCTCAAACAGGAGGCAAGGGATCGCCTGCTTTCAGTGGAGGGCATTGAGATGAGGGTGAACAGAAGCTGTCAGGCCGAAGGCGGGTTCGGCATCCTCAAGCGGGACATGTCCTATGACAGGTTCCGGAGGGTTGGAATCGAACAGGTCAGATGCGAATTCATGCTTACAGCCCTGGGCTACAACATCAGGAAGTTCCTTCGTTATTCCGAGAAGGGATTGAAGGTGAAGTACTGGACTGCCCCCGACGGAACAGCTCCTGAGAGGTTCAGGAAACCGTCGGCGAAGCGGCTGAGAAATCGAGTGGAAAGGAGACTGTGGAAGAGCGCCAATGAAGTTGCCAGAACTTACAGGTACAAGTGATTCTGACAAAAAGAGAGGTTCTTCACGGAAAGTTGGGGG
>MSGT01000011.1 GCA_001940825.1 Sphaerochaeta sp. Phil3 | reverse complement strand
GAACTCGTTGCCGCTGTCCTTTCCTGTGCCTATGGATGACACCCCTCCGTTGATGTAGCCGAAGAACGCGTCCATGTCAGCACCAAGCTCCCCGATGGATCCCTTGGTGTTCAGGAACATGATACAACGGCCGTCGCCAAGCGGCAAGCCCTCCGCCTCCTCGCATATGGAGCGGAACGTGTATCTTGCCAGACCTTTCTCGAATGGATCGAACATGCATATGAATATGACGTAGCTGTCCTTGAGCTCTTCGTATTCGAGCCCCTTGTCCAGCATGTTCGCATCCATCATGGACGAATACATCCTCGTCCTTTTTGGAAGGTTCCCCTTGTCCGCCTTCTGTATCTCTATGTCGTAGACTGTGTCTCCGTCCTCGAAGAAAACATCCAGCCTTATGCTCTTGTTGCCTGGATTGAAGGCGATGTACTTCTGGGCCTCCGGGGAGAGGCCGTCCTCATATACTATGTCCCTTATGCGCCTGCCTTCGAATATGGTCTCAAGCAGACCAATGCATAGGTCCTTTCGACGCATGACCTCCGCGAACATTGCGTCGTTCTCAAGGGGGATGTCCCTTCTGCCCCTTCTTCCGAAAACCCTCTGTGAACCGTTGTGCTTCTTCGTCATGGAAACACCTCCTGGAAAGTAACGTTGAAGACTCCAAGAGCCTTTCATATTACCAGTTCCAAGAAACCTGCGTTTTCCATTCACGGTTTTGGAAAGAATTTTGAAAGTTTTTTGTAATCTATTAGTGTGTAAACAATTGATATCGGTACATTGGAACTGTAAAATCGACTTACTTGGAGGGGAGGAGCAATGGACTGTACTTTGGATGACTATAGAAACGGGCAACTGTAACTTGTCCCTCCTGCAGCTATAACGAAAGAGGAGCTCTTTACTACATACTTCAACTGCTTGAAACACAAGAGACATTCCAGAGCAACCTCTCCGCCCATTCTTGCTTGAGGTTTTATATTCCATTGAAATGTTTGCAGATAAACCTGCCAACATTTCAATGGAACTATCGCTTTTTCCTCTACACTGGTGTATAATCCCTAATTGAAAAGTAACATGGTTTTACAGGCAAGTTTTCAATGGAGGCTGCGACATGGAAATAAAAAGAGACCGCTATTTGAAGAAAATCATCTCCTTCATGTGGGATGGACAGGTGAAGGTGATTACCGGCATCCGCAGATGCGGCAAGTCCTATTTGCTTTTCAAACTGTTCAAAAGCTACCTCCTTGAGGAGGGAGTTGCAGAAGACCATATCCTGTCCTTTGAATTGGACTTGGCAAAGGACATTCGCTATCGCAATCCTTTGGAGCTTGCATCTCATGTTCGTGGAATCATAGAACACAGTACAGAGCAGTACTACCTCTTCGTGGATGAAATACAGATGTCTGACGAAGTTCCCAATCCATACAATCCAGATGGAAGGAAAATAACCTTCTATGACGCACTCAACGATTTGAGATCCCTTTCAAATCTGGACATCTATGTGACTGGTAGCAACTCAAAGATGCTGTCGTCGGATATCCTTACCCAGTTCAGAGGTCGAAGTGATGAAATTCGAGTACATCCTCTTTCATTTGTGGAGTATTATTCTGTCGTTGGCGGTGACAAGCAGGAAGCATTCGACGACTTTGCCTTCTATGGCGGTATGCCGTTTATTCTGTCCCGACCTACTGATGCTTCAAAGATGGCTTACCTTAAATCACTTTTCTCAGAGGTCTATTTCAAGGACATTGTAGAACGAAAGAAAATCAAACGTGAAGATGTGCTGTCATCCATTTTAGATTTGCTTTGTTCGTCTGTAGGTTCTCTTACAAACCCAACGAAGGTTGCAGATTCCATCAACACCATGCAGAAACGCAGCGGTGAAAACGTAGTTGCTTTGAATACTGTAAAGTCTTATATGGATTACCTAGCGGACTCGTTCCTCTTCACTGAATGCAAGCGCTGGGATGTCAAAGGCAAAAGCTATTTCGACTATCCCAACAAATACTACTGTGAGGATATTGGGCTTAGGAATGCACGTATAGGATTCCGTCAGCAGGAAATGACGCATATCATGGAGAACATCGTTTTCAATGAACTTATGATTCGTGAATGCTCCGTTGACATTGGTATCGTCTACAGCAATGAGAAGAATACCAAAGGAAGGGTTGTCCCAGTTGCAAGGGAGATTGATTTCATTGCAAATTCAGGTGATAGGAAGACCTATATCCAGTCAGCCTATGCTTTGGGTTCTGAAGATAAGGAAATCACAGAAAACAAGCCTTTTCTGCTGACAGGCGACTCATTCCCCAAAATCATTGTTCGTCATGACATACGAAAGCGTTGGTATGACGACAACGGCATCCTAAATGTAGGAATCATAGACTTTCTGTTGGATGACACACTTGTATAAATCAAAAAACAGAATGGTTATTATAGGGCATGTCGATTACGTTCGACAGAAAACATAGGGATTTGTCGATTATGATCGACACGATTGAAATCATTCAAGAGACGTCCAAGTCAAATGGCAAATAAGGCAAACGGACAAACGCCTCAAGGCTCAGCTTTCTGAGCCTTGGTTTCTGCCACAGCAGTTCTTGTACTTCTTGCCGCTGCCGCATGGGCATGGGTCGTTGCGTCCAACCTTTGGAGTTGAGCGCACGATTTGGATGGAGGACTGGGCGTTTGCATTGGCGGAGCTACGGGCCTGGACGGCCTGTCTTGCAGCCATGTTGGAGAACTGCGTGCTCTCTCCATGGGACTCGACGGTCTTTCGTGCCTGCATTGGACGTGAGGGATTGGCGTCCAAGCGGATCTGAACCCTAATTATCGTCTTTGCAACTGATGATTTGATCTTGTCTATCATGGCATCGAAGATGTCGAATCCTTCAAGCTTGTACTCAAGAAGAGGGTTCTTCTGTGCATACGAGCGCAGTGCAACTGAATCCCTTAGGTCCTCAAGCTCCTCAAGGTGGCTCTGCCATCTTGTATCTATCTGCCTAAGGTAGATTTGCCTAATGAACTCATTGAACGACTGCTCTCCAACGACAGCCACCTTTGCCTCTACGTTGCTACGGACAAGGTCCTTTATCTTGGAAGCCAAGGCATCCTTGGACAGGCCTTCGTCTCCTGTGGCCGGTTCGTAGTCGAATCCAATCTTGTCCATAAGGGCCTGATGGAGCTCAACGACATTGTTGGAGTTCTTGGAGTGGCATGCTTCGACAGCTTCATCCACGAACTCGAACGCAGCGTTCAAAGCCCTTTCCACCATATTGGCATCAAGTAGTATCTCGTCGCGCTGTGAGTAGATGAAGTTCCTTTGTTCGTTGAGAACGTCATCGTACTCCAAAAGGCGCTTTCTTATGTCAAAGTTCCTTTCCTCAACGCGCTTCTGGGCCGATTCTATGACACGGCTTACCATTGAGTGCTCGATTGGCTCACCTGTGTTCATGCCAAGACGGCCCACCATTGCCTTGAGGTTATCCTTTGCAAAGAGGCGAAGTAGGGTGTCGTCAAAGCTTACATAGAAGCGTGACACACCTGGGTCTCCCTGACGACCGCTTCTTCCTCTCAGCTGGTTATCAATTCGTCTTGATTCATGGCGCTCCGTTCCAAGAATGTAGAGACCGCCAAGGGCCTTCACCTCTTCATATGCAGCCTGCCACTGGGCGCGAGTCTTCTCCTTTGCAGCCCTGAACTCCTCTTCAGATGCCTCTGTACCGCAGAGCCTGCGTGCCAAGGCATCAGGGGAGCCGCCAAGCTTTATGTCCGTTCCACGACCTGCCATGTTCGTGGCTACCGTGACTGCTCCCTTTGCACCTGCGTTCTCAATGATAAGCGCCTCTCGTGCATGGTTCTTTGCATTCAAGACCTCGTGTGGGATTCCCATGCGCTTGAGAAGAGCGGAAATGAGCTCTGACTTTTCAATGGATACAGTGCCAACGAGGATAGGCTGACCCGTTTCATGCACACGCTTTATCTCGTTGCAGATTGCCTGGTACTTGAACTGCTCGTTCAAATATACAAGGTCGTCCTTGTCAACGCGCTGCACTGGAACGTGGGTTGGAATGACGACAACATCCAAATTGTAGATGGATGCGAACTCAGGGGCCTCTGTATCAGCAGTACCGGTCATTCCTGAGATCTTATCGTACATTCTGAAGAAGTTCTGGAACGTGATGGTGGCAAGGGTCTTGTTCTTGCCGTAGACCTTTATGTGTTCCTTGGCCTCTATTGCCTGATGCAGGCCATCGCTGTAGCGCCTTCCGTAAAGGATACGACCTGTAAAATCATCCACTATCTGGACTTGGTTGTCTTGGACGACGTAGTCCGTGTCCTTGTGGTACAGGTGCTTTGCAACCATGGCCTGCGTCACGTAGTGGATGTATTCGAAGTTCTCATCGTCATAGAGGGAGCCCGTGATGATTCCCATCCTTTGGAGCAGCTCCTCCATGTGGAGCATTCCCTGCTTGGTGAAGCTTATGCGACGGCTCTTCTCGTCAAGCATGTAGTCGCCTTCCGGTTCCAGCTTGGCACCGTCCTCGAAACGTGCAAAGGCCGATATCGTTGGATACTCGCCAGTATCGGGATCCTTTTCGCATTCCTTGAAGTATGGTGTTATCTTCTCGGCGTTGATGGCCTGTTGGGTATCGTCGTCGGCCGGTCCTGATATGATGAGTGGTGTGCGGGCCTCGTCTATGAGGATGGAGTCTATCTCGTCTATGATGCAGTAGTGGTGCTTGGGTTGGATCTTGTCCTGGTAGCGCAGCTTCATGTTGTCGCGCAGGTAGTCGAATCCAAATTCGTTGTTCGTGCCGTAGGTGACATCGCATTTGTATGCATCGCGGCGTCTTGCATTGTCCATGTTGGAGACTATGACCCCAACGGTGAGGCCTAGGAAGTTGTAGATTGGACTCATCCATTGTGCGTCACGCTGTGCAAGGTAGTCGTTGACTGTAACAACGTGCACGCCTTTGCCTTCCAATGCATTGAGATAGGCGGCAGGCACGCTTGTGAGCGTCTTTCCTTCTCCTGTCTTCATTTCAAGGATCTTGCCTTGGTGCAGGACTATGGCTCCCATTATCTGGACGTCGTAGTGACGTTCACCAAGAACCCTGAATGAGGCCTCCCTTACAAGTGCATATGCTTCAGGAAGGATCTGGTCCAGCGTTTCGCCGTCTGCAAGTCTCTTCTTGAAAGCCTGTGTCTGAACAGGGAAGTCCTCGTCCTTGAGGCCCTTTGCCCATGAATCGAATGAATTAACCTTATCTACTATAGGACGAAGGGCCTTTATGTCCTTGTCCTTCTTCGTTCCAAAAATCTTCGCCAAAAAATTCGCCATGTAGACAGTATACCCAAAATGGCGGTAACTGGCAAAGCCAAAGCAAAGATGTGCCAACGCAAAGTCAATGTAATGCAATGGAGGAGGATTGGTTGTCAGATTGCCATCGATTCCTTATACTGACCATACATAAAAAAGGAAAAGGCAAACGATGGGCGAGTATCTTAAGACTATCGACTATATAATCTTCGTCCTCCTCATGATTGGAGGGATCTGGGGTGCCATAAAGGGCTTCATAGAGGAGATTTCGTCCAAGTTCGGGTATGTTCTTGGATTCCTTTTGGCTGCAATGTTCACAAAGGCCCTGTCGAATGTTCTCATAGAACAAATGTCCTTTCCAAGATGGTTCGCCGCATTCATAGCGTATTTTGTCATCTTCATGGCAGGTTATTCTGTCATGAAAGGTCTTGGATCCGCCCTTGGGGGCATTTGCGAGACTGCCAACATAGCTGTTGTGGACAATCTTCTTGGGTTCGCTCTGGGTGTTGTTGAGAGCATCCTCGTAATTGGAATTCTTGAGATGCTCATGAAATACCAGAACCTTGTCGATCTTGGAACGACCCTAAGCGAAAGCTTCTTCTCGACAAGGCTCATCCTTCCCCTTGTTGAGTGGTTCAAGACCCTTGTGGAAGGGATCGTCTGAGCCCTCCATGGTGAGAGGAATAGAAAACGGGGACGACAGATGTTCGAAAAGCTTAGTGCAACCCAACCTGAAATAGCCTCCCAACTTTCAGAGCTCATCTCAAAGGATGAGTTTCCATCGTCGTCTCTCTTTCATGGAGAGCCCTGCAGTGGAAGGATGTTCGCCGCCATGTCAGTGGCCAAGGAGATGGGGGTTCCCAAGGAGAACACGATAATCGTCTCGGACAGGAACCACAGCTATAGGATCATGAGCGCCGTAGCACTTCTAAGAAAATCCAGGAACAAGGCTGCCAAGGACTTTCTCAAGGACAGTGTAAACGTCCTTCTCCAACAGTACCACGGAGCTCTCATGGACGAGCAGACGGCGACAGCCAAGAAACGCTTTTCAGATGCCGCGGAGGTATCTGAGCTCATGGAAAAACTGGACAAGGCTCAGGACAACGAGCTTGACTCGCTTCTTGCCTCCATTGAGAAGTTCGTCTTGGCCCTTGCAGACTCAAACAGGACCCAGGCCATAAGCGTAGGGCAGGTGAGGGCCATAAGGGATTGGTGCTCCACTTCATCCATGGATGGAGAGAAGAAGCTCGTCGTTGTGGAGGGCCTTGAAAACGCACTGGGGGCTGCGGTCAACGCATTTCTCAAAACGCTTGAGGAGCCGCCTGCGAACACCTATTTCATACTCATATCGGCGAACCCTGGACGCATACTTGCAACCATACTCAGTAGAGTGAGGAAGTTCCGCTTCCAAGCATTGGACAAGGAACGGACTAAATACATATTCAACTCGCTTTTCATAAACCCAAACAAGTACGAAAGCCTTGAGCAGTTCTTCCTTGAAGGTGGCGGCATAGACGATGCAAAGCTCAAATCCATGGCTCACAGCCTCGTTGCAACGCACAATGCAGACATTCCTGCAATCGTAGCGGAGCTTGAAAGTTGCAAAGGTTGGGACATCTTCTTTTCGCACGTAGTGGATGAGCTGTACAGGGGAAGGCTTGACGGTAGCATAGACCCAAGGAAGGCGGACTATCTCATAGAGGGCATAAACGAAATGGTATCAAAAGGAAGGCTCTTCAACCAGAACAAGCGGCTCACATTCGACTACGTGGCATACAGAACCAAGGAGGTGCTTGGATGAACCAGTTCGTCAAGAAGGCTTCAAGCAAGATATCCAAACTATCGGACGAGCAGATCCTTGGAATCATAGACACACAGTCTGCAGAGCTAAGGATCCGCAACCTTGCCTTGGACAACTCATATATTGGCTATATGCTCGTACAGAACGACGGTACCGTCATGTACATGAACAGGCAGGCGGTTCTTCTCGTACCTTCCTACAAGCGAAAGAAATACACGAACACTTTGGTTCATAGGGTCGTAATGGACGATGGACTTCTTGCGTTCATAGACGCCTGCCTTGGCGATTCAAAGCCAGCTCAGTCCAATGTGTTCGAGTTCGATGATCCAGGTGCAGGTAAAAGATATATAAACTGCATGACGCTAAGGCCTGGGGACTTCGATGGGGTTTTGTTCACGTTCAGCGATGTATCGTATTTCCATAGGTTCAAGGAGGAGTTCAGAAAGAACGAGAGCCTTGCCTCCATGACCACGATGGCAGCCGGCGTCGCCCATGAGATAAAGAACCCCTTGGCCTCCATATCCATATACCTTCAGCTTTTGGATAGGGAGCTGTTGAGAAACGGCTCCGTGGACAAGGCGACAGCCGATAAATACCTGTCTGTAGTGAAGGAGGAGGTCGATAGGATAAACGCAATAGCCGTAGATTTCCTTTTTGCAGTGAAGCCAATGAGCGTGAACCTTGAAAAGATGAGCCTCAACGACATAGTGGACAATGTGGCAAAGGTAGTCGCTCCAGAACTTGACGGAAAAGGCATCTCTCTTGATCTACGGCTCGCTACGTCCATGCCAAACGTCATGGTCGACCCTGCACTCATGAAACAGGTCGTCCTCAACCTTGTAAAGAACGCCATGCAGGCCATGGAAGGAAACGCGGAAAAGAGCGGCGATTCCTGCGCCAAGGAAAAACGTGTAACCATAACTTCATACATAGACGGTGAATATTCCGCATTGAGCGTTTCAGACACTGGCTGCGGTATGACGGAAGAGCAAATGGAGAAGATATTCGAGCCGTATTTCACCACCAAGTCCTATGGCACAGGGCTTGGACTTACGGTTCTTTTCAAGATAATGAAGGAGCTTTCCGGCGATGTGAACGTGCATTCGACCTTGGGTGTGGGCTCCGAGTTCATCATAAGGGTTCCAATTCCAAAGGACGAAAGGTTCAGAATCTCATTTGGCAGCGACTCGTCAGGTTCTTCCGACTATTCTGAATCCTATGTGGAAGCTTGCAATGAGGAGGTGCAGCCATGAGCCGGACCATTCTTGTCGTAGATGATGAGAAACATATACGTGAAGGCCTTGTCGCCGCCCTTTCCATGGACGGATACGATGGACTTCAGGCCTCTGACGGAGACGAAGCCTGGAAGATCATAAACTCAACCCCTGTAGACATGGTCATAACGGACCTAAGGATGCCCGGGATGTCAGGCAGCGAGCTTCTCAAGAAGATATACTCCACATATCCAACCATACCTGTCGTAGTTCTCACAGGACATGGCACGATAGAAGACGCCGTAGAGGCCATGCAGAACGGTGCGGTGGATTTCCTGACAAAGCCCGTCAACCTTGACCATCTTTCAGTCCTCATACGCAAAACGCTTTCCAACAAGGATTTGGCTGACCGCAACAGAGAGCTCAAGATAGAGCTTGAGAACCTTAGGAAGAAAAGCGGCTACACCAAGATAATAGGCAAGAGCCAAAAGGTCGTTCGCCTGCTTGAGACGATCCAAAGGATTGCAGGCTCAAAGGCATCGGTCTTGATTACGGGTGAGAGCGGTGTTGGAAAGGAGCTCGTGGCCGATGCAATAGTGAGCTATTCGGATCGACGTGACAAGCCGTTCGTGAAGGTGCATTGTGCGGCGCTCAATGCCAATTTGCTTGAGAGCGAGCTCTTTGGGCACGTCAAAGGGGCTTTCACGGGCGCGGTATCGGACAAGAAGGGGCGTTTTGAGCTTGCAGACGGCGGCACGATATTCCTTGACGAGATTGGAGAGATCGATGCCAACACGCAGATCAAGCTCCTTAGGGTCCTCCAGGAACACGAATTCGAGAAGGTGGGCGGGGAGAAGACCATCAAGACCGATGTCCGCGTGATAGCCGCTACTAATAGAAATCTTGAGGAAGAGATCAAACTAGGCCATTTTAGGGAGGACCTGTACTATAGGCTCAACGTCGTAAGGCTTGAAGTGCCGCCTCTAAGAGAGCGCAAGGAGGACATCTTCCTGCTTGCGACCGAGTTCCTCAATGAGTTCAACAAAGAGAATGGCAAGGATGTGGAGGGCTTCTCCTCCCAGGCCAAGGCCAAGATAGCCGCATACGATTGGCCCGGCAACATAAGGGAGCTTAGGAACTGCGTCGAGAGCGCCGTCGTCATGTGCCGTGGAAAGGTGATAGAAGTGGACGACCTTCCTCCAAACGTAAGCCGTGCAAGTACGGAAAGTTCAATAGAGATCCCTCTTGGCTCTACAATGGACGAAGCGGAGAAGGCCGTCATACTTGCAACAGTAGGGTACTGCAAGGGAAACAAGTCCAAAGCCGCCGATATGCTTGGCATAGGGCGCAAGACGATAATACGTAAGATGCAGGAGTACGAGTCGAATACGACTGGATCTGAACCAAGGCTTTCTAATGACTAAGGAGCAGGTCTACGAGATTTTCGATCAGGATGGACTTCTCTGCAACGGCCTTGATTCCTTCGAATTCAGGGAAGGCCAGCTCGACATGGCCCTTGACGTACTTGAATGCTACGAAGGCAACCTCATTGGCGCAATAGAGGCTGGAACCGGCATTGGCAAGAGCTTTGCTTATCTTGTTCCTGCGCTTTTCTATGCCGCTGAGGCGATAAAGGCAGGTGACAAGGATCGTACTGTGGTTGCCACATCCACCATCAACCTCCAAAGACAGCTCTTGGAGAAGGATATTCCAACCCTTTTCAAGGTGCTTGGATTCGATTGTCCCGTAGCCATAGCCGTTGGAAGGGGAAACTATGTATGCCTTAGGCGTCTTGCCGGCGAAGTTGAGGGAAACGCACTTTTCAAGGACGATGGGGTTTCAGACATCTCTCGCCTGCATAGGTTTGCAAACGAAACTGAAACCGGTCTTAGAAGCGACTTCAACGGTAGGCTCGATCCTCTGATCTGGAGCAGCGTATGCTCCGACTCAGACCTGTGCATGGGCGGAAAATGCCCGTTCTTCAGCCGTTGTTTCTTCTTCAAGGCCAAGAAGAAGCTTGGTGATGCATCAATCATAATATGCAACCATCACCTTCTTTTCGTGGACAGCCATTCACGCTATGAAGAGGACATAGACTACAGCGACGATGCCGTGCTTCCTGCATTCAGACATCTTGTGGTGGACGAAGCGCACAACATGGAGCGCCATGCAACGGATTTGTTCACATCCACGTTCTCAAGCTACTCGCTCATGCGTCAGATAAGCTACATCTACGACCGCAAGGCCTCGAAGGGTGCAGGCTATGGACGTATGTTGGACGACCTTCTGCAGTTCAGCATAAACAGGTCTTTGTACGAAGATATCCTTTCCCTGTACGACAACCTTAGGATGCAGGCGGACACATTGAACCTCATGACCATTGGAATCCTTGACTTGAACAAGATGGCGCACCTTCTCTTTACGACTGCAAACGCCCAAAAGGTTCTTGGTCAGATAGGTGAGGTTGCAAGGAACGTCGTATCAAAAGGCCAGGAGTTCGTCTCAAAGCTCGGCGACTTCGCTGGTTCCATAAAATCGAACGACGAGATTGTACGTACCAAATGTGACGACATGGTCGTCCATGTCTCACGCATAGCGGACATGATAGAGCTGCTCAGGTCCTTCATCGAATGCCGTGATTGGAGCAAAGGCATATATTACCTTGACATAGAGAAGCATGCAAAGGTCAGGTACGTCACGTTCAACAATGCACCTCTTGAGGTGTCGGATATATTGGCAAAAGCTTTGTTCGGCAAACTGGACTCTGTCGTATGCACAAGTGCAACCCTTGACCTGAACGATGGCTTTGGCTATTGGAATTCAGGGGTTGGACTGCCATTGGAAGGCAAGGGATACCTTCGTAAGGTGTATTCGTCTCCATTCGACTACAGAAACCGCCTAATGCTGCTCACCCCATCAGATCCACCGGTGTTCACGAGGGAGACTGAGCAGCAGTATGCAGACTATATATGCGAAACCGTATACCAGGCGGTGGCAAGCTCAGGCGGTGGCGCTCTAGTGCTTTTCACGAGCTTCAAGCTCATGGAGTATGCGTATGCTTCGTTGGCTCCTCGTTTCGCCGCTTTGGGCATTTCAAGCTTCAAACAGGGTGACGGCGATCGATACAGCCTTCTTGAACAGTTCAAGACGGACACCGACAGCACTCTTTTTGCAACCGATAGCTTCTGGGAAGGCGTTGACGCTCCTGGCGACACACTCAGGCTTGTCATAATCACCAAGCTTCCTTTCAGAATGCCTGACGACCCAATCTACAGGGCTCGCATAGACAAGATGGAGGCCGATGGCAAAAGCGGTTTCTTTGGACTGCTGCTCCCAGACGCCACCATGCGTCTCAAGCAGGGATACGGCAGGCTTATGAGACATACAAGTGACAGGGGCATTGTCCTTATCCTTGATTCCCGTATCGTGACGAAGGGATACGGACAGCTCATGCTGCATTCCCTTCCAGAAAGCTACCATCCTGCAACCGAAACCTCCACAATAGGGGAGAAGATAGAGAGTTTTCTCTATTGATTGGTGTTGGATGTGATTTTGGAGGAGTCTGATGGCCAAGGAATTTCAGAGACGTCTTCTAGGTGCTCTTAGGGAGAAGGGAAGCATGTCCACCCAGGAGATATACTCCTTCTTCTGCGACATGAACCCAAAGACCGTTTCCTGGCATCTCCACAATTGCCTTGGAGAGGGTTTGGTCGTGCGTACCTCCCATGGAAGCTATTCCTTGTCGCAGTCGATTCCAGAGGTTGAGGAGCGTCTTTCGCATATACCTATGAAAAGCTGTCTCCTATACGATTTCATGGACAAAAGCGGTTTCGATTTCTACATGACGGGCCTTGACTGCATGAACGGCCTTGGTCTTGAGGTTGCAAGCGGCTATCCTGTGCTTTTCTGCTGCAGGACCCATGATGTGAAGGATGTCCAAATGGAGGTCATGCGCCATCTGGACCTTGCCTTGACTGAAAGCGACATCTCAATGCTGACGGACGAGAACCTCAAGAGAAGAATCCAGTACGTCATACTTGGATCCAATGATTTCACGCTCCAGAAAGGTGGATTTGCATTCATCGAAAAGGCGTTCGTAGACCTGTACTATGCTGCAACAAGGCTTGAATATCCAATTCCGGTTGGAGAACTTCCTCGTATTTTGGGTTTGTTCGACTCAAATCCATACCGGTTCAAGCGTGCAACAAAGGACAGACACGTCTCTCAGGAACTGGATTTTCTTCTCAACTACAACAAGGACTTCATAAAGGCTTTTGCAACTGTTCTGTGAATGTCTATAGATTGCTGCCATAAATTGCAATTGAAGTATCGCTATTGAAGTTGCCAGTTCGCTTTTTTTTGATTATTATTGGTGGTGTTCGCGTACAGCTTTTGGATTTCCAGAAATGCGGCGCGGCCGACTATGAATAACAAGGAGTGCATTATATGAAGGTAAGACCACTTGGTGAAAGAGTTCTGGTTAAGATGGAGAAGGTAGAGGAGAAGACCGCTGGTGGTATCTTCATTCCTCAGACATCACAGGAGAAGACCCAGATTGCAGTAGTCGAGGCTGTTGGCGATGATGTCAAGACAGTCAAGGTAGGGGAGAAGATCCTCCATGACAAGTACAGCGGTACAAGCGTCAAGATAGACGGCGACGAGTATCTCATCCTTGACATCAAGGATGTCCTTGCTGTGATTGCATAAGTTTCATAAAGGGACTTTCAAAAGTGTTCGAAGGCTGCGGTTTCGCAGCCTTCTGTTTTAATTCCACATTTTAATACCCCAGCTCCTCTCCAACGATCACCACAATCATGCGGCCTTCCGGTTGTCGGCCGGTGATTACTGCATTTTGGCACAGCCTGGAGGTACAGGACCCTGCAGGAGGGAACATCATGTTGCGACCGTTCAGGTCCCTTGATATGCAGTGTCCATGCTTTGCGCAGTATGTATCCATACCAAGCCTTATTGCATTTGCCGGGGCGCATACGTTCTTTATCCTAAGCATGGCGTTCTCCATGGTTGGGACTATCTTGTTGTAACCTGCAATCACTATTACACGTTTGGGCCCAAACACAAGGGCGCATAGCCTGTTTCCCGTGCCGTCAATGTTGTAGAGGGCACCTTCCTCCGTTATGGTGTTGGTTCCTGTAACGAAGGTGTCCGTCATTACGCATTGCTGGCGTCTTATATGCAGGGCCTCTGCATCAAGGCCTTTTTCATAGCGGTCAATGAACCTGTACTTTGGATTGCGAATGAGCTCCAATGCCCCAATCTGGTCCAAAGTCACGGACCCTCCAACTCCAATGGTCTCTCCAGGAACCAGCAGCGTCTCAAGCAGTGCAAGAGCTTCTTTTCCAGTAGGGACGTAGACTCCTTTGATTCCGTTCTTTCCAAGGTTCTCTATCGTCCTTGAAATCCTCATATTAACTATTTTACCAAGATTGGGTTCCATATTCACTCCATTGGCTGTCAGTTTGTTTCAAATTACACGACCGCTTAAAGCTGATTTTATCATCTTTTATGTTGAGTTGCATATCTTTTTGGCTATAATGTCCTGTGTACAGGAGGAGAGCATGCCTTGCGAGAACCCATTGGCCAGCCGCGCCAACTTTGGAAAGATAGTGGAGTATTCCAAGACCCTACCGACACCCCACGTCATAGTTGACCTTGAACTTGTTCGTTCATACTACGAAAGGATGTCCAAAGCCTGCGACTATGCAGACATATACTTTGCGCTCAAAGCCTGTCCTCTCAACGAGATAGCTACAATGCTCAATGAAATGGGATCTCATTTCGACATTGCAAGCCGCTACGAACTTGACCAGGTCCTGGCCCTTGGCGTAGACCCTTCAAAGATATTCTACGGCAACCCAATAAAGAAGGAGGAGGATGTAGAGTATTTCTGGTCCAAAGGCGTCACGACCTTTGCCAGCGACTGCGAGAACGACGTCCTCAAGATAGCACGCGTGGCACAAGGGGCCAACGTATACTTCAGGGTCCTTCTTCCTGCAAGCGACAGCGCAGACTGGCCCCTTTCCCGCAAGTTCGGCTGCCACAGCGACATGGTGCTCCACCTCATTGCTCTTGCCAAAGAGAACGGCCTCAATCCAATTGGACTGTCATTCCACGTAGGGTCACAGCAGCGTGACGTCACCGTCTGGGACGTTGCTCTTGGCATGTGTGCCGATATCTTTGAGAAGTCCCCCTGCAGGCTTAGTTTGATTGATATGGGAGGAGGCCTTCCTGCAAGATACGTCTACGAGACAATGGCCCTTGAAGAGTATGCTGCAATCATAAGAGGCTATATTAAAAAGCATTTCCCCAATGCCTCGACTCGCCCCCGATTCGTCATGGAGCCTGGGCGCAGCCTTGTTGCAGACAGCGGTGTTCTTGCTTCAACCGTCGTTGAAGTTGCACGCAAAGGAGGGGACGAGGACTATCGTTGGGTGTTCCTTGATACCGGCAAGTTCAACGGCATGATAGAGACCATAGACGAGAGCATACGATACAGCAGCGTGTGTTCATGCGATATGGACTGTACACATGAGACTTCTCCAGTGGTCCTTGCAGGTCCTACCTGCGACAGCATGGACATCATGTATGAAAAGCAGAAGTATCCAATGCCTGTGGACCTCAAGGCTGGGGATAGAGTGTATTTCCTTGCTGCAGGGGCATATACTGGAAGCTATGCCAGCGTGAACTTCAATGGATTCCCACCAATAAAGACATACGTCTTCAAATAGCCTTGGTGCTCTTGCTCTCATTGCGGTCTAATATTGTATTGTCCTAAAATGCGATTTCTTGTGAAAAAGTGACAAGACTGTCACTTTTTCTATCAAATCCCTTTTTTTAGTGACATTTGCCAATGGTGTTATCACAAAGTCCAAAAATCGCAGATGCTGTAAGAGAAGTGTTACAGCAAACGATAAAACATGGTATGTGATAACAAAGAAAAGGCTGCGGTGTGAAACATCACAAACGCAGCCTTTCTTTAGCTGTTCTTTCTAAAACGAGACCACAAAGGTATCGGTCTTAGTTTTTCTCAAGTGCCAATGTCATTGTCGTCTGGTCGCAGACTTCGCCTGGACCAAAGTACTGGATTGCACCAGGGAAGGTGAAGCAAGTCTCCAAAGCCCACTGTTCGCGGTTGGATTCGAAGTACTTGAATGGCTTTCCGTCAAGCTCGACGAGGGCCTTCTTGATGACAGGCTTCTTCTCGCCGTGGCGCTGCTCCATGTTCATCATCATCGTGATTGGGATTCCACCTGCCTGCCACTGATCGGCTGGCTTCTCAAGGTTCGTCACGCTTGAGAGGTAGCCCGTGAGGTTTGCATTCACAAGGAAGAAAGCGTTGTAGCCAAGGCTGTAGCAGTAATCGGAATCAAAGTTGGATGGGAAGGCACAGCGTCCTTCGTAGCCAAAGAAATGGTTCTGGGAATTGAACTTGCCGTTGTACTTGCCTTCCTTCTTCATCTGGGCAAGGCGTGCGCCAACAGTCTGGATTAGGAGCTTCTCAGTCTCTATCTTGCTGACCTGGACGTTTCCGTGTGGGTCTCTGTCCGCAAGAAGCTGGGCCTTGATCTCAACTGGAAGGCTGTCGAATACGCTCTTGGAGGAAGTTGAAAGCCTTTGCTCCACGAACGAGATCTTGTCGGCTGAAGTCTCAAGTGCATTGAACTGTGCTTCTGTCTTTGCAAGGAGGTCGTTTATCTCTGCAATGAGGACCTTAAGGGATGGAATGAACTCTATAAGTCCTTCAGGTACAAGGCAAACGCCAAAGTTGAGGCCTTTTTCCGCACGCTTTGCCACGATGTCTGCAATGTAGTTGGTGATGTCCTCTACGGACTGGTTCTTGGCTTCAACCTCTTCGCCTACGAGACAGATGTTTGGCTGTGTCTGCATTGCGCACTCAAGGGCGATGTGGCTTGCGCTTCTTCCCATGAGCCTGATGAAGTGCCAGTACTTGCGGGCCGAGTTCGCATCACGCTCTATGTTTCCAATGAGCTCGGAGTAGGTCTTCGTTGCGGTATCGAAACCAAACGAGGTCTCTATGCTCTCGTTCTTGAGGTCTCCGTCTATGGTCTTTGGACAGCCTACGACGCACACAGGTTCGTTGTTGGCCCTGAAGTACTCTGCAAGGACCGCTGCATTCGTATTGGAGTCGTCACCGCCAATGATCACGATTGCATTGATGGAATGCTCACGGCATACCTTTGTGCACACAGCGAACTGCTCCTTGGTTTCAAGCTTCGTCCTTCCAGATCCAATTATGTCGAATCCACCAGTGTTCCTGTACTGGTCTATGAGCTCGTCTGTCATGACCATGTATTTGTCTTCAAGGATTCCGCTAGGACCGCCAAGGAAACCATAGAGCTGGTTCTCAGGGTTCGCCTTCTTTAGGGCATCATAGAGACCGCATATCACGTTGTGTCCGCCAGGAGCCTGTCCTCCTGAGAGAATCACACCAACGTTGACCTTCTTTGCAACGTCCTTGTTGGTTCCCTTGCCAAAGCTCACCTTTGGAAGTCCGTATGTGTTTGGAAACAGAGCCTTTAGGGCCTCCTGGTCGCTTGCTGCATTTGTTGGCTGTCCGTATGTTGGAACTACTGTACCAATCTCGCCTCTGAGGACGGTTGGAAGCTTTGGACTGTACTCATATCTTGCCTTTTGCAATGCGGAGATTTTCATTTGCATCCCTCCATAGTGTTTCAATATTATTTCAATTGATGTCCTTATTTTACTTTTTTGTACTCACATTGTTCAATATCCAAGCAATGCCATAACTAAGTCATGGCTATGTCTTCAAAACAATGGCCGTTTTGCTTTATAGTGATTGCATGTGCAAGGATGTGTCTAGCGGTATGGAATTGTGGATAGATGCGGACTCTGTTCCAAAGAATCTAAGGGACATCATACTTAGAGCTGCAGTGAGAACCGGCCTGCCAGCGTTCTTCGTCGCGGACAGGACGCTTCCAGATGTAGAGCTTTTCATTCAGGAGGATACATTCCGCCTAAGGCAGGCATTGCGTGAAGCAGGGGAGACTGACAAAGCTGCAATAAGAGCATGCCGTTCAAGAATCCGCATGGTCGTGGTTGAAAACGGTGCCGACAGTGCAGACAACTACATTGTGGAGCACTCCAAACCCAATTCCCTTTGCATAACACATGACATTCCCCTGGCATCTCGTATGCTGGAGAAGGGTGCACATGCAATAGACGACAGGGGTGAGAGCTACACGATCCAAACCATAAACGCACGCCTTGGCAACAGGCTTGTCAACCAAAAGCTTCGTGAAATGGGTGTCTTTGCCGAGCAGCAAAGCAAAATGAAAGGGTCCTGTGCCAAGGCCTTTGCCGACAACCTGGACCGGACCCTCACTGCAATGCTCAGGGAGCAGAGCTGTTAGACTGTTATAAGCAGCGTTTTTCTAGAAGGCCCTTACTATGGCCCTTATGAGAGCTGAGAACTGGCCTTTCACTCTAAGACCTGTTTCAAGGACCTCTTCGTGGTTCAATGGCTGGTCGAGTATGCCGGCAGCCATGTTGGTCATACAGCTGATTCCAAACGTCTTCATGCCGCAATGGGCGGCGGCAATTGCCTCAGGCACAGTTGACATTCCAACGGCATCGGCTCCAAGGATGCGAGCGGCCCTGACCTCGGCTGGGGTTTCGAACGAAGGGCCTGCGAAGAACATGTAGACCCCTTCCTTGACAGGAATTCCAAGTTTTTCAGCCTCTTCCTTCGCAATGGCTCTTAGCTTTGGATCGTATGCCTTTGACATATCAAAGAACCTAAGGCCAAGCGAGTCTTCGTTGTGCCCACGCATTGGATTCTCTGCAATGAGGCGTATGTGGTCGCCTATTATCATGAGGTTTCCAGGCTCCCAGTCCTTGTTCACGCAACCGGCGGCATTTGTGAGCACAAGCGTCTCTATTCCAAGCATGTGCATGACCTGGACAGGGAACACCACCTGATCCATTCCATAGCCTTCGTAGTAGTGGAAACGTCCTTGCATGCAAAGCACATTGCGTCCCTCAAGCTCGCCGATCACAAGCCTACCTGCATGGCCTGGAACCGTGGACACTGGGAAATTTGGGATGTCCTTGTAATCGATTCTGATTGGATCCTTTATCTCGTCCGCCATGTCCCCAAGCCCGGAACCCAACACCAGGCCAATCTCTATCTTCATACCGCCCGTGCGCTTTGCTATGTACTTGCTGGCCTCATCCAGCTTCTTCATCAAATCCTGCATGAAATCTCCTTTTCAACGACTTTTGGACACATCCTTGGAACAATACTCCTTTAGACCGATGTCCCTGTGTCTTCACTTGTGGAAACCATTCTACCATGTCGCTGGCACACTTGAAAGGGCTTTTTTAATGATGCGCCTTGATACGCCTTAATCCGCCGTGATGCGCCGTAAAAAGGTTGGGGCCGCTACATACCAGCAGCGACCCCATGGTGGTGAAAGGTTTGGATAGAAAAAGGTTGGAAAAGATGTATCTAAAGCCCTAGCGGGCAGTGATGCCTTTACTGTGATGCCTTTAGAGCAGCTGTAGGGAAGGGGTGGAGTATGTTCGTTCCTTGAGCTCGTTGTTCAGGAGGTACAGCGCCTTTGAATCGGCTCCATAGAGCTTCATCTTTGTAATCATGTCATTGGCGTTCTTCTCCTCCTCGCCCTGTTCCCTTACGAACCAGTCCAGAACCTGCATTGTCCTGTAGTCCTTCGCCTCGACTGCTGCTGTATAGATGCGGTCGATTGATGCAGTGACCTGCATTTCATGTTCAAGGGCCTTCTTAAGGGGTTCCATGCGGTCTGTTGGAGCCCAATCGGGCTTACCAATGGATTTGAGTTCTATCTTCTTGCCGTTGTTCTCAAGGTATTGAACGAACAGCATGGCATGGTCGTGTTCCTCCTGAGCCTGGACCCTGTACCAGTTTGCAAAACCATCCAGTCCTTCGAATGCGAAGTAGTTGGCAAAATCCAAATACAGGTAAGCGGAATAGAACTCCATGTTTATCTGGTCGTTCAAGAGTCTGTAGACGTTGTCGTTCATTTTTAGCCTCCAATTGTCGTGGCATTGGTCAATGTATCCGGATTCGTAATCCAATCCGCCGTCCAAAGCCCCGGGCTTGGAGCTGCATTGACCAACGTCACACTTCATGGATAAACATGTTCCCCTGCAAAGGCAAGGGAACATTATGTTTTAACGGGAGGCTTAGCCGTTTCTTTGCCGGCCTGCTTTGGAATTGGGTATCAGTTTCCCAAAACCATCTTTATGGTGTCGATTTGGGTTCCATCCCTGTAGATGACGTTTCCAACGACTCTGTCGGACGTCTCAAGAGGAGAGGGGACACCGCTGTACTGCTCGGCTATACGCTTAAGGTCTTCAATCTCCATTATCGGAAGGTGTGCATCTATGAGCCTTTGCTTGAGTTCTTTGTTCTTGCCGTATTTTGTGTTGACGGCAATGCCACGCTGTGTGACAAGCACATCTATCGTGTTTCCTGGAGTGGAGATTGTAACGACCCTGTCAACAACAAGAGGAAGTCTTGCCCTAGTCAGAGGCGCAATTATGATGCAAAGCTTGCTACCGGCCGCTACATCGCTGTGTCCACCGCTACCGCCAATGATATAGCCATTGGAGTCCGTATGGACGTTCACGTTGAAATCCAAGTCAACTTGGGTCGCTCCAAGCAGTGCAGCATCCAAATGGTTCACTGCGCTGTCGCAGCAGACGCCTGCATATTCGCTTGCGGTGATCTCCTTATGGTTCGAATCTTCACTCAAGGAACGAACTGCATCCAAGTCGAAGCACTGGACATCCAAAAGCTCCTTGAAGAGGCCTTCATGTAGCATCTGGACCATGTAGGATGTGATTCCACCAAGACAGAAGCTGCCTTGGATCCCTTCCTTGATCATCATCTCCCTCACGAACTTGGAAGCTGCAAGCGTTGCACCTCCAGCTCCTGTCTGGAAAGAGAATCCATCCTTCAAAAGACCTGAAGCCTTTATGACCTTTGCAGCGTTCTCTGCCATCCTAAGGCCTACAGGGTCCCTTGTGATCTGCGTCGTACCTGAGACGATGCCCTTGGGGTCTCCAATCTGGTCAACGTTCACTATAAAATCTATGTACTTGCCATCAATGGAGATATCATCAAGCTTCTCAACAAGGTTGTCTGTTATTGCAACAACCTTGTCTGCATACATTGCATCGGATACTGCATACCCCATTGGGCCGCATGCGCTCTTTCCAATCCTTCCTGTACAGTTGCTGGACCAATCACATGTGGGAGCGGCAACGAACGCTACGTCAATGTGGCTTGTACCTTTCTCCATGTCGGAGGGGCGTCCTCCATGGCTTCTGAACACGACAGGTTTCTCCAGGATTCCTTCAGAGACCGCCTTTCCAATGAGGGAGCTCATGTAGTTGCATTCAAGACCTGTCACAACGCCGTTTCTTATGTGGTCCAGAATAGGGGCATGGACATCGAAGAAAGAGGATGCGTTGACGGTTATGTCTTTGATTCCAGCCTGTGCGATTGCATCAAGGACCATGTTCATGACATAGTCTCCGTTTCTCATGTGATGGTGGAACGATATGGTCATTCCATCCTTCAGTCCTGAAGCCTTTATGGCTTGTTGAATAGAATCTACGACTTTATTCATTTGAAACTCCATCTCAAGCTCCGTAAATGGCCTTTTCCATTTCAATGACTTGTCTCGCCCTTGCAACGACAGGCGCATCAATCATCTTTCCTCTAAGTGCAACGACGCCTTTGCCTTCCAGAGCAGCCTGTTCTATGGCGTTCATGACCTCATGTGCATACTTTATATCGGCCTGCGTTGGACTGAACGCTTCGTTTATGGCATCGATATGCCTTGGTGATATTGATGCCTTGCCTGTAAAGCCAAGGGCTTTTGCAAAGGACGCGTCTTTGCGGATTCCTTCGTCGTCGTTCACGTCTGTGAACGGTGTGTCGTAGACATCCACACACGCTGCCCGTGCGGCTACTACAAGACGCTGCCTTGAATACAGAATCTCCGTACCTTCCTTGGTCCTCTTGCACCTGAGGTCTGCTGAAAGGTCCTCGGCCCCCAGGAAGATGGCTGCAACCCTTTCGTCGGCAGAAGCTATCCTATAGGCGTTTTCGACACCCATGGCAGTCTCGATCAATGGAATGAGCTTCACGGAGTTTTTCTTCATTCCGCATTTTTCCTCAAGCGTGCCAATGTATTGAGATACAAGCCTTACATCATCCTCCGAATTGGTCTTTGGAGGCATTATCATGTCAGGATGGAAGGGGATTATCTCGTCCAGGTCCTTTGTCCAGAATTCAGTGTCAACAGAGTTTATCCTTACTATGACTTCGCAGCTGTCATAGTCGAACCTTCTCAGAAGGTTGCGGACGAGGATGCGTGCCGAGTCCTTCTCCGCTGGCGAAACGGCATCTTCAAGGTCAAAGATTATGCTGTCAGCGCCAAGGACATCGGCATTCATTAGAAGGCTAGGGCTGTTGCCGGGTATGAAAAGCATTGACCGTCTCATACTCCAGCCTCCGATGCCCTTTTGATTGCGGTTTCGACCCTTGCCTGAATGACACAGTCAAGAGCCCCCTTGTCATTGATGGTTATGGTTCCTTTTTCAACCCCCAAGTCTGCAAGGGTCTCCCTTACGGCCTTGTCGATTGCTTTTGCATACTGGTTGTATACTACAGAGGAAATCTCTATCTCCAATGTATTTGCAGGTGACACCAATACGTATGCATCGCTTGATTCGCCTGTTCCCGCCCATGCCTTTCTAATGATTTCCATGGTTAGCCTCAAAGTCCTGCCTTTCTAAGGGCAATGATTCTGTTCATTTCGTTGTATGCTATCATGTAGCCTTCGTCTACACCCATGCCTGGTTTTGCAAGGATCTGATCCGGCTGCGTTGCCATTGCACAGTTCACGCACACCTGGGCGCTGCGGTCCGTTTCGTTGCATGTTCCGCCCTGGTAGGCACCAAAACCATGCTTCTTGCAATAGATGACAGCTTCTATCGTGTTGTTGATTCCGCCAAGGTCCGGAGTCTTGATCTGTGCCATGTGGCCGGCCTTGTTGTCGCAGAAGTATATGACATCCTCAAGGGTGTTGCACCATTCGTCTGCAACAAGCTCCACGTTGATGTTCCTTGAATCAAGCTCCTTTCTAAGCTCCCTGAGGCAGATCATCTGCTTCTCTCTCGCGCCTGCATCCATTGGGCCTTCTATCCTAAGGTGGAATGGGGCGGCTGCTTCTTCAAGCGTTGCAAGATAATCGGCCATTGCCTTGTAGTTCTCGTCTCCAAATGCCTGTCCAATGGTTCCATATACATCAATATGAAGGATTGGGCTGTAGCTTTCGTCGGTCCTTAGCTCAATTATTCTGTTTCTGAGCCACTTCACATACTCAAGAAGGAGGGATCCGTCTTTTCCAAGCTTTGTCTCAACGTTGTTGATAAGGGCATGGGGGAGAATCTGGGCACCCTTGATTATCATCTTGTCCGAGTTGTCGTATCTGTTGTCTCCGCTTTGGGTGAAGACTGGAATCATCTTGTCGGACACGGTAAGGCCGTATTCGTCTGCAACGACCTCTGCCATAAGGCGTTTGGACGACTTTGCAACTGCATCAAGGATTGCCTGGCTTACACCATATCTTATGGCTGTGTGAAGTCTCTTTCCTTCGACCTGAATGCTTTCCATTTCCTTCGTGAGGTTTCTGAAGTTGTCCGCTTCTCTCCCAACCAGGACAGGCTTGATGTACTTCTCTATTACTGGAATGAAGTCCTTTGCAAGGAATAGGGGATCCCTTCCACCTGCACCTGAGTACTGGACTGCAGCGCAGTCTCCGTAGGCGATCTGACCATCTTCAAGCACCAGCATCACGGATATGGATTCACCTGGCATTCTTATGGACTTGAAACCTTCCGTCGCAGGCTGGCCTACGTATGTCTCTCCATTATGAACGGCACCGGCCTTGATTGCTTTCTGGTCATCGAAAAAGAATCCTGTTCTACCTGCAGAGCAGACAACATTGACTATCTTCATATCATATGTCTCCTATTTCTATATTATATAGATTGGTTTTCCTGTCCCAATCTTCTTTTCGGATATCTTCAGTCCTCGCATCCTGCGGGTCTTCCCACAAGATGGCCTTTTCCAACGGCGTATACATCGTCTACGACCATCTGGAAAGAGACGCTTCTGTGTTCATGCGCTGCACGTTCCTGGAACTTGTCGGCATGGAAGTCCCTGAGGGCCTTTGTAAATGGAAGGTTTCCAAGTTCAAGGATCCTCACTGCACCCATGTTGTCACGGGCAGGGAGCATAAGTCCCTTGTTGCACTTCGCAGGTCCAAATGGAATGTCTATGACTCCAGCGTTTATGGCTGCAACCGTGCCTTGTATCCAGTCTCCGTTTCCAAGCTCCAACGTCTTGTTCAGGATGCATCTTGTCTCTTCCTTTATTATGGCTATCTCGGTTGCGACCCTTGAGCCTCCAACATGCTGGTCTGCAAGCATGGATACAAGCTGCTTTGTCGTTCGGCATCCCTGAGCATTGGCCTCTGCCGTTGGTACACCTGCAGCCTCATGAGGGGATTTGACGATTACCTTGGTTGCGTTTGCAAGAACAGCCGTAGCGGCTCCCCAGGCTATGACGCCAAAGGCATTCGCTTCGTCTGCAGGGAATCCTCCCATCCATTGGTGAAGGACGGTCGTGACGTTCACATCCCTGTAGCCAAACGTTGCAAGATACTCGTTCGTGAGCTCTTCAAGGGATCTTATAGCTGCAACGTCCTGGAAGAGGTTTCCAAGCTGACCATATCCTACGGTTATGTTCTTGACTCCCTGTTCCGCAGCGACAAGAGCCTCTATGATGGCTACTGCGTGCGAGATGCAAGGTGGTACAAGGGTTCCCGTAAGAGGTCCATACGGTTCTCTGTTTATCTGGACTCCCGCTTCTTCGTACATTCCTGTAAGACGGTCCACATACTGCCAATCCTTCATGGTCTTCTCGATTGGGATGTTCTTTGCGTAGGGGATGTTGTATGAGATTCCACCGCCTTCGTAGCTTGTGAAGCCACCGGCGTACGCTATCTCAGTAAGGAGTCTTGCATCAGGGGTTCCATGTCTGACCTGTATTGGCGTATCCAAGGCCTCGATGAGCTCACGGCATCCAGCAACTCCATGGTTCACTGCAGGGAAGCCGTTGAGGTAGGGGTGGAAGTTCCCGTTCGACATGCCTTCCTTCTCCCTTCTTATGCCTTCTTCGCAGTTCTGGTACTGGTTCTGCCTTGTATAGGAGTCTATTGTGGTTGGAAGCAGGTCCGCTCCTCCAAAGTCCTGAAGGTGCTTGAGCAGCTTTATGTGGTTCTCAAGCAGTCCAACGCCGGCTCTTGGTTGTATGAGAGTTCTGCCATCCTTCTTTGCCTTTGTAAGCTTTTCAGAGAATATCTTGTGCTTTGGAAGGCTCTTATGGAAATCCACAGCTTCCTTGAAGTTCACATCCTTTCCTGTCTCCCAAGTCTGGAGGATCTCCTTTTGGGTGCGGAAGAATTCGTCGTCGCTCAGTTTCTTGTTCCTTATATCTGTCGCCATATCAGACAAGCTCCTTTTTCATTATGTGAAGTGCAACATCTGGGTATTCCGTGGATAGAAGCCCCATGGCTGCAAGAATGTATTTTCTGTCAGTCAGTATTTTTGCTTTCTTTGGACGTAGGGACATTGGATCATTGGGGGAGTAGAGGGCGTATTGTCCAATCTTCTCGGCGTAGCCTGTGCGCACCAATGCGCCACCTGTCTCTATAATAGTCTCTACTGAGCCAAGGTCCTTTCCAGTCTGTACATACGAAACGCCCATTGGGGTGTAGTACTCCTCAATTCTCCCTGCATGGCGGGCAACTGCGGTTCTGACTGCAATGCAGGCCAGTGCAACGTCCAGGTTCTGGTCTTCCTCTGTAGAGGGAAGCTCATCCGTGTTCTCTGCAAGGTGGTTTATCTTTTCAAGGCAGATGTCCTCAGGAAGTCCTGAAATGGTTGAGATTTCATATGGAGAGCTGGCTTCCAGAATCCCTTTTATGCTGTAGCGCATTCCAATGTCGCCTTCGACCGTCCTTTTTGCATATTCTTCCTTGAGGCCTCGCAAAGTGGTCATTGGATTCGTTGGATGGCCGTTGCACATGGAGTATACATCAGTCGTTGCTCCTCCAAGGTCCACTGCAACCAGATCTCCAATCCCATCCTCACGTTCGGTTCCCTTTGAAAGAAGCTTCATTGCAGCTAGGACGGCAGATGGTGTAGGCATGAGTATGCCTCCTACCAGATCCTGGGCCTTGGATAGCCCTTTGGCCTTTACGATTTGGGTGAGGAATATCTCACGTATGACCTTTTGGACTGGGGCGGAGTCGGTGATTCCCAAGCGGGGCATGACGTTGGAGCATACTATGCATTGTTTGGATGCAAGAATCTCTGCGCATTCATCCGCTGCATTTCTGTTTCCTGCGTATACGATAGGGAAGTGTCCAGTACTCTTTGCAAGCATGCCTGCATTATGGATTATAACTTCCTTGTTTCCTCCATCCGTTCCACCGCATAGAAGGCAAATATCGGGCCTTGAGGAGTCTATCTCTTCAAGATCGGACTTGGTCAACTCGTATGAATATGTCTTGATGACCTTTGCCCCGGCTCCAAGGGATGCAAGTCGTGCGGCCTTGGATGTCAGCTCCGGTACAAGCCCAACGGCCACCATCTTGAGCCCGCCTGCAGCGCTCGAACATGCTATTCGCTTGTCGAACACAATGCCTCCTGTCTGCTTTCTGAGCTCTGAAAGTGCGTTTTCGTAGCCGTTGATGATATCGCTTTCGACTGTGGTATAGCTTTGGCTGGTTCCAAGTATGCTTTCAGTCTCCGTGTCTACAGCAGTGAGTTTTGTATATGTGCTTCCAAAATCAATGAGAAGAATGTTGCTCATCTGGCCATCAGTCGTCCATGTGGAGGTCTTTTCTAAGGCATGCGATGTCAACGGAAGGGTCCGTACCAGGACCAAATGCCCTGTCGAATCCAAGTGCACGGTAGCGTGCCACGATCTCTTCCTCTGGTACCTTTCCAACTACCAGGTTGCCACCTGCATAGAGGAGTATTCCCTTGAGACCTGCCTCATCGCATTTCTCACGCATTCCCGTGCAGTCTATCTCTCCCTGACCATAGAGGGAGGAGACAAGGATTGCATCGGCTCCAACCTCCACTGCGGCCTGTATGAACTCCTCCTGAGGTACGAGGACACCAAGGTTCGTCACATCAAAACCTGCATCAAGGAACGCTCTGTTCAGAATTGCGTTTCCAACAGCGTGGACGTCTGCACCAATGACTCCAATGACGATTTTCTTCTTTGGCTTCATTTCAGTGGTCTTTTCAACGTTCTTTTCGTTGTTCTTCTCTTCCATGTTCATTTTTCCTTTGTAGCGTCCAGGTATTCCTGTCTTCCGGTTTCGTAGAGGTTGTTGCCCTGTGAATCGATTATCACGAAAGCCGGGAAATCCTCGACTTCAAGTTTTCTTATGGCTTCCGAGCCAAGGTCTTCGTATGCAATGAGCTCGGACTTCTTTATGCATTTGGATAGGAGCGCTCCAGCCCCTCCAATGGCCCCAAAGTACACAGCACCGTTCTCCTTCATCGCCGCTATGACGTTGGAATCCCTTTTCCCTTTGCCTATCATACCCTTGAGCCCTGCTTTTATGAGGGCAGGGGAGTAGGGGTCCATCCTGTAGCTTGTAGTTGGACCGGCAGACCCCAAGGCCTGGCCTGGCTTTGCAGGGGTTGGGCCAACGAAGTATATGATGCTGCCTTCTACATCGAACGGCAGGTCCTTTCCCTCCGCAAGCAGTGCACACAGTCTTTTGTGGGCGGCGTCCCTTGCCGTGTATATGGTTCCTGAAATCAGGACGGAGTCTCCGCTTCTGAGGCTTCTTGCCTGTTTCTCCGTCATTGGAGAGCTGATTCTCTTCTCCATCACAGTTCCTCCGTAATGTGTCTCGTCACATGGCAGTTGATGTTCACAGCCACGGGAAGTCCTGCAATGTGGGTTGGCATCTCCTCAATGTTCACTGCAAGGCATGTCGTTCTTCCTCCAATGCCCTGCGGTCCAATTCCAAGGTCGTTTATCCTGTCAAGGAGCTCCTTCTCTAGGTCTGCGTAGTACTTCTTTGGATTACGCACGTCAGTGCTTCTCATAAGAGCCTTCTTTGCAAGAAGGGCCGCCTTGTCGAACGTTCCGCCTATGCCAACGCCAACGATTATTGGTGGGCATGGATTGGGCCCTGCCTCTTCGACGGTCTTGACGACGAACTCCTTCACACCTTCCACACCATCTGCAGGACGAAGCATCTTGATTCTGCTCATGTTCTCAGACCCAAAGCCTTTTGGAGCTACGGTGATTCTGAATGCATCTCCTGGAACCACATCCCAGTAGATCATGGCAGGGGTGTTGTCTCCTGTGTTGACCCTTCCGTCAAGTGGGTCGGATACAATGGATTTCCTAAGATAGCCGCCTGCGTATCCCTGTCGGACGCCCTCGTCGATTGCGGCGGCAATCGAACCATCGGCATATACATCCTGGCCCATGGTGACGAATACACATGCGGCGCCGGTGTCCTGGCATATTGGGACTTCGTCGTGCTCCGCTATCTCGAAGTTTTCCCTAATCGTCCTAAGAATGCTGTTCGCAAGTGGCCAGCTCTCCGTTTCACAGGCTTGGCATATCCTGCTTCTGACATCTTGTGGAAGGAAACTGTTGGCTTTGATGCATAGGTCTCTGACCGTTTTCGTAATGTCTTCGCATCTTATTTCTCTCATTGGGCTTCCTCTTTCTGTGGCATTCTAGTTGATACCGTCTGGAAATGGCAAACACTTGTTTTCTGATGGAAAAAACAACAAAAAAGTTGTACCTTGCGACAACTTTGCTGTAAAACAAAAAATAGTTGCAGAACAAGATTTACCACAACAAAAAAATTGTGTAGTATGCGCAGGAGGCGGGGAAGAAAGAAGGGGAGCAAAGATGAACTTCAAAAACATGGAATACTTCATCACCGTTGTATCCGAGGGCAGCGTATCGAAAGCTGCTGAAGTGCTCAACCTCTCTCAGCAGGCATTGAGCAACAGCATAGCCAGGTTGGAACAGGAACTTGGTTGCGCACTGTTCGACAGAAAGCAGAACATGAACCTCACCTATAGCGGCAAATGGTTCCTTGAAAGCTGCAACCAGATCCTTGACCTCAAGCGCCAGACCCTTCTTGCAATAGACGACATCAATGGAAGTTCCAGAGGCGAGCTTAGGATAGGAATAGGTCATACACGAGGCCAGGCCATTCTGCCGCTTATTCTTCCAAAGTTCAGCTCCATGTACCCAAACGTCGAAATAGAAGTCATCGAAGACACCTCCCGTGTTCTTGAGGACTACCTGCTCAAAGGTAGAATAGACATACTCATAGGCTTTGGACCTTTCTTCGTTGAAGGCGCCGTGTACCATGAACTCATGAAGGAGAACCTTTCCATCGTCGTATCGGATTCTCTGCTTGAAAAATGCTTCCCCGGACATGCTGACGAAGTGGTAGCCCAATATGAGAAGACAAACGACATACGCCTGTTCCGCAACGTCCCGTTCATACTTCTAAGCAAAGGCGACCGCATACGAACCATGGCGGACAACGTGTTCCGCTTTGCCGGTGTTCGTCCAACGGTGAGGCTTGAAACGAGCAACATCCAAACGGCCTTGGCGCTTGCAGGGGAGGGCATGGGCATGACCATAAGCCCGGATATCTATCTGGACAGCCCATACGTGTTCTCCGCCAACCACGACAGGGAACTCAAAAGGAAGGTACGCTGCTTCCATTTCAGAAAAGTAGGCATATCGGACACCATAGCCATTGGGTACAACAAAGACCGATACCTTTGCGGCTTCGCCAAGGACTTCATTCACATGGCCCTTGAGATGTTCCACGTTGAGGATGAGTTAAAGGATCCAGAGCAGTAAAGCAACATGTTTTCCGCCCACTCGTTGGGTCCGTTCATTAATACAACGCATTTTTCCATCATCATGAAACTGTTGTTGCAGCTATCACATTTTTTACTAAACTGTTCTGTTTTCCTGTTGACAACACAAATTTTGTGTGTTTGACTGAAAAAACAGTGAAAAAAACTAGGAGGAAAAAATGAAGAGAATCAGTAATGCTCTACTGGTCATAGTTGTTCTTCTTCTTTCAGTTTCATGTGCATCACTTGGACAGAAAGAGGCAAAGTTTACAGTCATAGCACTCGATGCACCTGAGACGGCAGGCGATATCGCAACCGTTCCACAGCTTGCATCGTCAGACATCATCCGTCAGGCATTCAACGCTGTTGAGTGGTGGGGTGGCTACAGCATCAAGACGATCGTCGAAGAGGACTTCTGGTTCCAGCCTGAGCCAACAGCCCTGTGTGCAACCGGTACTTTCGACGACACATACCTTGACATGGCCAACTACTCTGAAAAGGAAAACGCAAAGTCCAAGCTCTTCACCGAGAAGTACATAGCTTTCAGAAAGGACACCAATGGAAAATATGAATACGATATCTGCGTAGGCGAGGGCCAGGCAGCTTCAAGCCAGTGCTACTACCAGTGCTTCTCATCCATAGGCAGCGAGCTTTTGGTCTACGTCCCATACGACTACCCACTTTCGAAGATCGCCCTTGAGCCAATCTCCAACGAAAAGCAGATGCTCGATGCAGAGAACTACATCGTAACCGACGTCGAAGGCAAGACTTACGTCCTGTCCAAGGCCGATGTCTCTGAGTCCACAGTCCTGTTCGACCTCAACACGGTCAACATCCAGACACCAGCAGGACTCATCCAGAACGCATACTCCGTCGTTCCAGAAGGAGTCACTCCAGAGTCCACACCTGTAGATGGCAAGATCATGAGGGCAGTATTCGCTCTCTGCGCCAAGTCCGTATACGGCAAGCAGCCAAACGCAGTAGGCAACGTGAAGGGTTCATACTACAACGCAATCCAGATTGGAACGCTTCTTGCCCAGTACGGAGCAAAGGCACCTGTCAGCGCACAGTACAATGGAACCGACTACGAGGTTGCAAGGGTCCTTGAGGACAGACTCATCCATCACAAGTCCAATGGTTTCATGGCTCTTCGTCCATACCAGCTCAAGGCCAACACCGACGATGCAGTCAATGTTGCATCGATCACGTTCGACAGCGCCGCCATCGTATTCCTTACAGATGCAGCTTCAACGGTCGAGTCCCTCAATGCAGCCGTGGCTGATGCAAAGGTTGCACAGATCGAGTACCTCGATGGCTCCGTCGTTGATGTCCCTGTCGCAGACGCTCTTGCAACGGAACTTGTTGCAGGTTGCGGAATTGCTGCAGTCAAATTCTTCTAATCTAAAGACTTAGACGCTTTTAGACTAGTAAAAAGCCCTCAGCAATGAGGGCGTTTTTTAGGATGTGAAGATGAAAAGAAACCTTTCACTTTTCGCTGTTGCCCTAGTTGTCTTCGCCGTTGCGGTTTCCTGCGCGGCATCAGGACATGTGACAGACGAACTTTCGCAGGTCTCCACCCAGGATCCTGCAACCATAGTAGCAGCGGTTTCGGAACCGGAACCTGTCGTAGAGGAAGACTACTCATGGTATGAACCTGTGGACTTCATGAGCACTCCGGAGCCAGTGGATTCCGGTTGGACGAGCGATGTCTGGAACAGTGCCGCCGTTGGTACGAACGGAGCAACGGCCTGTTCGAACCCAATTGCCGCCCAGATTGGCACCCAAATCCTTGAACAGGGTGGAAATGCAGTCGATGCAGCCGTTGCAATGATCTATGCAGTTGGCCTTCTTGAGCCTGCAGCCTCAGGTATTGGAGGAGCTGGACAAATGCTCGTCTACCTTGCAGACCAGGACAAGTATATCAACATCGAGTACCTTACACAGGTGCCTTCCAATGCCAGGATAGGGGAGACCGACACTGACGGCAGTTCAAATCCGCCATCGGTTCAGTCCATTGCAATCCCTGGCGTCGTCCACGGAACGCTCACAGCACTTGAGATGTACGGAACAATGACACCTGCACAGGTCCTTGCTCCTGTCATCGAACTTGCCCGCGAAGGCTTTGAGCTCCCTGCAAGATGGAACTCCAACCTTGACGGCAGGTATGCGAACATCTCTGCATACGAATACACCCTCAACCTCTACACTGACGAAGGCTTCTTCTATGAGGAAGGTGACATCATCACGAACGATGACCTGGCGGACACTCTGGAGCTCATTGCAAACGAAGGAATCGAAGGCTTCTACGACAGCGACTTCACGGATATGATGGTCGATTACATCCAGAGCCTTGGTGGAATCCTCACTCACGAGGACTTTGCGAACTACAAGACAGTCATCAGAGAGCCTCTTGTGACTACATACAGAGACCACAAGGTCATAACGGTATCCGCTCCAACGAAGGGAGGAGTGGCTCTCGTGGAGGCCCTCAACATAGCTGAGAACTTCGACCTTGCATCTCTTGGTTTCGACAACCCAACAACAGTGCAGCTCAAGGCCGAATCCTTCCTTCTTGGATGCAAGGACGGCGTTTCGTTCGTAAGCGACCCTGCCTACTATGACATGCCAATCGATACCATCACAAGCAAGGAATATGCAGCGGAGAGAGCAAAGCTCATCACACCAAACCAGAAGATGAGGACGGCTTCCGCAGGCAAACTTCAGGTTTCATTGACGGAGACAGGCGAGAAGGTCAAGAACGGAGATGTCTTCGATCCAGGTGGAACGACTCATCTTGTCTGCATGGACAAGTACGGAAACGTTGTGTCTACGACCAATACGAACGGTCAGAACTTTGGTTCTGCACTTGCTGTTCCAGGAACGGGATTCGTATTCTCCGCACATCTCATGCTGTTCGACAACCAGGGCTTCCGCAAGGTCGATGCACTCCTTCCAGGTGCGAAGACATCATCGACGATCTGCCCAACCATCGTGGCCGATGCAAACGGCAAGCCTGTTCTTGCCCTTGGTTCCCCTGGAAACTGGTGCACCTGCTCTGCAACTTTCGAAGCCATAATAAACTATGTTGACTTTGGCTTTGATGCAGCACAGATAGTCAATGCTCCAAGAACATACAGAGACTACATGACAAGCAAGAGCATCTATGTGGAGAACTACAGCCTTGAGACATACAAGGGGCTTCTCGACATGGGCTTTGATGTCATAGGCTCTGACATCTCTGCAGGCTACAGCTCCCACGTAGGTTCACTTGCAGCCGTCGAGGTTCTTGAAGACGGCACTTTCAGAGCTGTTGGCGACCATAGACGCTACTATGGCGCAAGTGCTTATTGATAATTGAGTTGATGGAAGGGAATTGCAAAACTAGGCTTTGCAATTCCCTCATGGGTGTCGGGATTCATCCTGGCATCCCCGTATTACTACAGGAGTTCCCATGAGAGAGGAAATTCTTATAGCCGCAGTGATGATTGCGATAAGCGTGATTGGTTCTGGGTGGAAGAAAAACGACAGGAAATGGAGCGTCGTATTCCTTCTTGCTGCAGCTGTCGCTGGTTCACTTGTCGCTGGCATGGGCATACGCTTCAGAGAGATAGTCGAGGGTCCTTTTGGATTCCTTGATTCATCACTCAATGTTGTATGCGCGTCAGTATTCGTGTGGCTTCTTTACGTAGGCGGTTGTTTCGATTCGCTTTTCGCCCCAATTACAAAGATAAAGAACAGAGTGGTCAAATCCTTTGCCGTACTGCTGTTCATCGCGCTTCCAGCCGCATTGACCGGTTTCACAATGGCATCGGTACTTACTACTGGAAAGATCGTTGGAGACAATCTCAAAGCCAACGGAATGGATGGCAAGAAGGCAACGACCGTCGTTGTTGGTGGATCGTTCATAGGCATGATAATGCCTCCAAACTGCATCCCGGCAATCATTGCTGCAAATGGCGCTGGAAGCGTCCTGCCAACACCTTACATTGGATTCTTCCTTCCATTGCTGCTTACTGCGGTTCCTTCATACATCATCTTCACACTCATGAACATGAAGACCCTGTCAGCCGTAACGGAAACGAATAGGGAAGAGAAGAGCACCTTCTCAATCATCATTTTTGCAGCCGTATGCATCCTTTTGCTTGTCGAAGGACTTCTTTCATCCTTCGTCTACATTGGAGGCGGCACGCTCATATTCACCATTGCATCGATCCTGCTTATTGTTGCAAACAAAGGATTTGGTTCTGCAAGAAAATGCCTTGACACCATTTGCGATGGAATGGAGAACGCCGTGTGGCCGGTTGCATTCATATTCGCTCTTGGATCGTTCGTAGAGGTTTCTTCAATGACCGGAGTCCGTGGACTGTACAGCCTTTGGATCCTTCCCTACGAGGTTCCAAACGTAATGCTTGTTCTCATTCTGGCTTCACTTGTCATTGGTACATTCCTTGGAGAACCTATCCCTGCCTTCCTAATAACATATGCAGTGTTCCCAATAGGTTGGCTTGCAAATACAGTAGTCGTTACAGGATGCGCAGCCGGACTTGCATGTGTAAGCGTTCTTGATTTCAGAGGCGGGCTCATTCCAAGGGTTTCCAAGGCTCTTGGCACTGATTGCAAGTATGGCGACATAATCAAGCAAATAATTCCAATACTTGTTGCAACTCTTTGCATGGGTTTGGTTTGGGTCTATTTTGGAGACAACCTCTCCATGCTGATTCTATAAGGAGGACAGAATGCTTCAGGCTGTTTACTATTCAATCATAACCGTTGCATCCATTCTTCTTGTATACGGATTCTTCAGAAAGAGGAAACCTCAGGAGCTTGTATGCTTCGCAATAATCATCGTCACGTTCGTGCTCAGGGCACTGCACATAAAGTAGGAGGCATGTGATGAAGAAATATATTTGGCATGTCATCATACTGCTTGTCGCTGCTGTCTTCGCTGTCTTTGCATCCATTGATTTCCTTGCAATGCACCACGACGAACCAATTGCGGACAATCCAAACCTCACGGAGATTAGATGGCTTTCAGACTACAGCGAAGGCCTTGCCGGTACGGACTTGGATACCCCAATATATGTCTTTGACAGCGGAGTTCCAGGTGGAACGTTCCTTGTCCTTGGAGGCACTCATCCAAACGAAAGCGCAGGACCTGTTGCAGCCATTGCTCTCATTGAGAACATAGAGGTCACAGAGGGACGTGTGATGATAATCCCTTGGACCAATAGAAGCGGCTTCTCGCATACCTCTCCACTTGATGGAATGCAGGACTTCTTCTCCATAGAGTTGGACGATGGTTCCACTCGTACATTCAGAGTAGGCAACAGGCTTTCAAATCCTGTTGACCAGTGGCCAGACAGGACATACTACGAAGGATCTTCTGGAAGAAAGCTCGTTGGAACCGAAAGCGCCGAGATAAGGAACATAAACAGGATGTACTTTGGAAACGAAAAGGGAGTGCTGACCGAGCGTGCCTGCTATGGAATCTACAATCTCATAAAGACAGAGAACGTAGACATAACGATGGATATGCACGAAGGCTCCCCTGAATTCCTCTATCTTGACTGCACTATGGTCAACAAGCATTCGGACAACAGCCTTGCAATGAGCATTGCAAGCTACATGTGCCTGTCAATGGAGTTCGACGACCTCACAATGAGGGCGGAGTATTCCGGCGTCAACAGCTATGGCCTTTCACATAGAAGCCTTGGAGACAACACTGAGTCCATGATGACATTGATGGAGACGTACAACCCATCCATGGGACCGCTTCATGGAAAGATGGACGACGACCTCATCATCAACGGAAACGAGCCAAACTACTATCAGGCTCACCTGGACGGCTATGTCTATTTCGATGTTCCAGAGGATGGTTATCCACTTGTGAATAGAGTGGCCCGTCACATCCTTACCATTGCATATCTTGCAGAAGGGTTCTCTGAGTACGTCCCTGAAAGATGCATATCGTTCGACACAAATCTTGGAACATACGAGGACATGGTGGAAATGGGCCTCGGCGGAATACTTAAATCTATAAATTAAAAGGAGTTAGTATAATGAAAAAGATTGCTCTTGCACTTATCGTACTTGCACTTGTGTGTACAGGTCTCTTTGCAGACGACTACACATCGTCAAAGGGAACGAACGATTCCGAGTTCGATCCAAACAAGACAGTTGAGTTCGTCCAGGAGACGACATCGAAGAACAGAATCGTAACAAAGGGTACTGTTGACAAGTCATTGTACTCACAGCCCATCTTCATCACGTCCTTTGGACAGAGCACAGAAGGTGCCATGCTTGAGACCGTCATGAAGAGGTGCAAGCTCAACTACACGTATTCACCTACGGCTACAGCAGACAAGATCTCTGGGGTCAAGACCCTAGTAATAGCGGTCGGTGCATCTACAAAGGGTCTCGGAGCGGCGGGAATCTCAATCGATGACGAGCTTGCAAGGGCCAAGGCCATAATGGATGTCGTCAAGAAAGAGAACATAACCGTAATATGCGTACATATTGGTGGTTCTGCAAGAAGAGGCCAGATCTCCGATGTCCTCACCGACATGGTCCTTGAAGAGAGCAGCTACCTCGTTCTCAAGGAAGACGCCAACTTCGACTACAAGTTCACAAAGTACGCCTCTGAGCACAACCTTCCAGTCTCACTCATCTATGGAACCAAGGATTGCATCGATGTGTTCAAGAGCCTCTACAATTGAGAGGATAAGATGGATCTAGAATTGATATGTCTTCTTGCCATGCTGGGGGTCTTTCTGGTCTCCAACATGGTAATCAAGCTCCCTGTAAGCCTTTCGATGATGTTTGGTGCAATAGCCGGAGCTCTTGTCGGCGGGCAGGGTATTCCCCTCAGACATCTTTTCGAGGGAACATTCACATACGTGGATACGATGCTCATCATATCCACTGCAATGCTGTTCATGACTGTTGTGCAGAAATCAGGTGCCCTTGAGGCCCTGAATGCCGCAATCGTGACAAGATTCTACAAGATACCGGCTCTGATGCTCGTACTTCTCATGTTCGTCATCATGTTCCCTGGAATGATCACTGGTTCATCGACTGCTGCAGTTCTGTCAGCCGGTGCACTTGTCGCCCCGGTTCTCCTTATGATTGGAATCCCAAGGGAAAAGGCCGGTGCAATCATAGCCATTGGCGCAATCATGGGAATGGCGGCCCCTCCAATCAACATTCCGGCAATGCTCATTGGCGGTGGTGTCGATATGCCTTACATTGGGTTCGATGGACCATTGTTCCTTCTCACGATTCCATGTGCTGTATTCACAGTCCTTTTCCTTGGACTCAAGTACTGCAAGAACCTTGACATAGAAAAGCTCAAGAGTCAGCTGAATACGGAGATAGGGAAGGAGTACGGCTTCAAGCTGTATCTTCCAATCATTGTACTCATAGTGCTGCTTGTGGTCTCGAAGGCTCTCCCTTCGTTCCCTCAGCTTGGGACATGCCTCATATTCCTAATTTCGTCCTTCGTTGGTCTATTCACAGGTAGGAAGTTCAACTTCCTCAAGGAAAGCGCAGATGCAATGGAGACGACCATCCCTGTCCTTGCAAAGCTCATGGGAGTTGGAATGTTCATACAGGTCCTGACCCTTGTTGGTGCAAGAGGTTGGATTGTCGTAAGCTGCCTTGGACTTGGAATGGTATTCGTCTATATAGCAACGTTCACCATCATGCCTGCATTTGGTGCTGTCAGCTCCTACGGTGCGGCATCGGTAATTGGCGTACCTTTCCTGTTGGTCATGATCCAGAACACAAGCTGCAACGACATAGTCGTAGCTGCGGTGTTGGCTTTCACATGCTGTTTGGGAGACCTCATGCCTCCTACGGCGCTTGCTGGAAACTATGCTGCACAGATCGTTGAGCTCAAGTACAAGCCTGTACTCAAGAACTGCATCATACCGTTTTTGTTCTGCATAGCAGTTGCTGTGGTATGTATACTCAACACGAACGCTTTGTCGTTCCTGACTGTATAAGGAGGTCCCCGATATGCTCAAATACATCTATCTAGCCATCGTGGCCTTCATTCTTTCCCTTATTGCCTACAATATGTACCGCAAGAAGGACAGTCTGTTCTTCCAGATCGATGCTGCACTTGTAATGGTCACATTGCTTCTGCGTCTGCTTCTTCTAAAGTGAGGTCCGTATGAAGATACCAAAACACATAATAAGCGCAGTAATCCTCACATTGGTCGTAATAGCCCTTGTCGTATATCTTGGCATCACGTTCTCCTCAATGAGGAACCCTGAACCAATCTATGCAGGCGAAGGCGTTACAGACATGAAGATGCTCTCCGACTGGTTCCCTGGACTTAAGGGAACGAACGGCGACACTGAGGTCTACATCCTTGACAGCGGTGTTGAAGGGGCCTCGATGCTCGTCCTTGGAGGAACGCATCCAAACGAACCAAGCGGCGTCGTCTCTGCAGTCATGCTCGTCGAATACTGCCAGCCGGAGGAGGGCATACTCTATGTCATCCCAAGGGCCAACAACAGCGCCTTCACATGCACAGACCCCCAGGAAGCCGCACCAATGAAGTACTTCATCGAGACCGATGGTGGCGAACGATGGTTCCGTTTTGGAAGCAGAGCCACCAACCCAACGGACCAATGGCCTGACAGCGAGGTCTATGTACACGCATCCAGCGGACAGACCCTCAGCGGCAGCGAAACCAGAAACCTCAACAGAGCCTACCCCGGCAAAGCCAACGGCAACCTGACTGAGATGATAGCCTATGGAATCACGACCCTCATAAACGAAGAGAACATAGACATAACGGTTGACCTCCACGAGGCATCCCCTGAATACACGACAGTCAATGCAATCGTTGCACATGAGAACGCTATTGAGCTTGCAAACATGGCGCTGTGGGATGTCGAGGACTATTTCTCCATTTCGATCGAGAAATCTCCAACCAACCTGCACGGCCTCACCCATAGGGAATTGGGGGACTACACCGATACCCTTGCTCTTCTCATGGAGACTGCGAATGCATCGCAAGGAAGGCTCCACGGAGCCATCCATAGCTCACTTGTCGTAGACGGCGTTGACAAGTTCTACGCACGTGCGGCACAGTACGGAGCCGTCACGGTACCGTTTGGAGAGGATGGAATTGGAATAACGGAACGCTGTGCAAGACACATAAGCTGTCTTGTGGCCTTCTGCGATGAATACCTTCCAGAGGACGACCTATACATCTCCTTGGGTGACATGCCATCATTCGATGAGATGGTCGAAAACGGAATTGGAGCCTATCTCCATAGTCCAGAATGAAGTACAAGACCATAGTTTTATTTCTTGTTTCGCTTTTGCTTTGTTCATGCGCTGTGCTTCCTCGAGTGGAGGCACAGCCTGCCGTTGAAGTCGCTTCCATGGAGGAATCCTTGGACGATCAGAGCGTGGATGATTCCTTTGTAGAAGAGGAACAGAGCCTTCTATACGACCCAAACGACCCTTCCACATACGTTGTGGTTGCAGGGGAGAAGGTTGCATGGAACGAAGAATGGAACGTTGCAATCGAACCGGACAGCAAGCTTGATATCTTTGACATGAAGTTCTCTGACTTTGGAGACTTCTTTGAAGAAGAGTACTCCGTAGAGGTCTCCAGCTACACCATAGCCCAAGGTTCTGCGGCAGAAACGACTGTTTGGCATATCCATAGCGAGAACGAAGGTCCTACCATCTACATATCAGGTGGAATCCATGGAGATGAAAGGGCCGCATGGTATGCAGGTGTCCTCATGAAGGACTGCACGATTTCCTGTGGAGATCTGTATGTGCTCTCCCAAGCGAACATCATTGGTGCCAACAAGGTAAGCCGTAGGGTTTCCGGAACGGACGACCCCAACAGATTCTTCCCTGGAGATCCAAACGGTACGCTTACACAGGTCCTTGACTATGCCATATTCTCTGACATACAGGACAAGAACCCTGACCTTGTGCTTGACCTTCATGAAGCTATAGTCGTATCCAAGAGCAGGGAGTTTCTAGGCAGCACCTACATCTTCACAACCCTTGAAGACATAGACATGCTCATGTTCGATCTTCTTGCAGCAACTGAGGATGGAGATATATGCCACAATGCTTTCTCTGCAACGGGGCCGGGTCCGGCAGGAAGTCTTAACAGCACAGTCTCAAATGTGCTGGGAATCCCAGTGATTACCGTTGAGACGTTCAGAGGCTTCGATATCTACAGGCGTGTCTACGACCAGCTTGACACAATCCAGTTCATACTTGAATACTATGAAATGAGGTAGGTCATGAATCCAAAGGCAGAGCAGTTCTATAGAAGATATCTACAAGCACAGACTGAATCCCAAAGGCTGCTTTGTCTTTACAATGCTTTCTTCGTCCTCTACGGAAAAGATGCCTTTTCAAAGATGGCTTCATTGTCTGGCTTTTCCACTGACATCCTTCACAAAGCCGTGGAGACATGCCAAGAGGACTTTGAAGGGGAGAGGACTGTTCTGCCAAATACTGCAATCGTTCGAATTAAGGAGTTTTTGGAAAGTCTATGAAAAAAGGTCTTGTTCAACTATTCATTGGAGACGGGAAAGGGAAGACGTCCCTTGCTGTAGGAAGTTCAATACGTGCAGTGGGAAGCGGATTCAAGGTTCTGTTCTTCCAGTTTCTTAAGAATGGAGACAGCGGTGAAGTGTCCGTCCTGAAAAGCATTCCGGGAATTGACTTTCTTGACAATCCAATCTCGAACACCTTCGTTTTCTCCGGCGATGCGGAGAAAGCGAATGCATACAGGGACATGTATTCGCCCATAATTGATGAAATCGTGCAAAAGACCACTGATGGCAGCTATGACATGGTCGTATTGGATGAGGCTGTTGATGCCTACAATCTTGGCATATTCCCAAACCTTCCAGAGCTCATGAAAACCAAGAACGAAGGAACTGAGCTCATCCTGACCGGTCACGAATACAAAGGCATCCCAATAGATGCCTTAAGAGATGCCGCAGACTACATCACATACCTCAAGAAGGAGAAGCACCCCTTCGACAACGGAGTCTATGCCAGAAAGGGAATTGAGTTCTGATTGATTCGACTGAAGGTTTTCTTCGTTCTTCTGTTTTTACGGGTCTTGAGAAGAAAAGTTCGATAGAATGGGCGGAATAGGGTTAACTATCCGCCCGTTCTGTATTCGTTACTGAATCTTGTTAACTTCCTCAACGCTCAGGTTCGCAGCCTTGGCTATGGCTTCAACTGGAAATCCTTGTTCCTTGAAGCTTTTGACCATACGGGTTCGTTCGTTGGCTTCGCCAATGGAGATTCCCTTCGCCTCTCCGTCCTTGTACTTCTCAATGAGGTTCAGTTCGTATTTCATATAGCCCTGCCTCCAGTCCTCGTCACCGTTTATGTCAAGCACGCATTCGTCCAGCCTCTCGACGAACTCGTTGCCGCTGTCCTTTCCTGTGCCTATGGATTCGATCCCTCCGTTGATGTAGCCGAAGAACGCATCCATGTCTGAACCAAGTTCTCCAATCGATCCCTTGGTGTTCAGGAACATGATACAGCGGCCGTCGCCAAGCGGCAAGCCCTCCGCCTCCTCGCATATCGAGCGGAACGTGTATCTTGCCAGACCTTTCTCGAATGGATCGAACATGCATATGAATATGACGTAGCTGTCCTTGAGCTCTTCGTACTCAAGGCCCTTGTCCAGCATGTTGGCGTCCATCATGGACGAGTACATCCTCGTCCTTTTGGGAAGGTTCCCCTTGTCCGCCTTCTGTATCTCTATGTCGTAGACGGTGTCGCCGTCCTCGAAGTATACATCCAGCCTTATGTTTGTTGGAGTTCGCTGATTTCAACCGGAAAGCGCTCATAGGATTCAACCAGTGACAGGCTCATTGAAACCAACCAGAGAACAAAACAAAGGCCGCCATTAAACAAGACCCGATGGGTACGCAGGCAGTGTCTCGACGATAAAGAGGTTCAGGGCCGCACATAGGGATCTGATACCTTCGCCGAGGTTCTCCGTTGCGAAGCAGGGGTCTAGGTCAAGACGCTACGAGACCGCTTCTGGACATATGTACCAGATGGACTGGGGTTTCATAAACGTTCTGGACACTGAAGGAAAGGCAGCCCTCTGCGTGGACGGGGGTGTTCAAGGACGGGAACCTTGCGGAATGCATCCTGGACAGACTCTTCGACAGATCCTACTGCTTCGACTTCAAGGGGCCTTCGTTCAGAGGAAAACACAAGGTCGCCACTCAGGTGAACTTCGCAAGCACTCCGATACTTCCAATGGTGAAGTGACGGAGAACTGACAATCGATCGATTGGTTGTGTTCGGTTGTTTTGCTTGACCCGTACTTTGGTTGAATTCAATGGTCGTTCTTGGTTGAAATCAGCGAACTCCAACATGTTCTTGTTGCCAGGATTGAAGGCGATGTGCTTCTGGGTCTCCGGGGAGAGGCCGTCCTCGTAGACGATGTCCCTTATGCGCCTGCCTTCGAATATGGTCTCAAGCAGACCAATGCATAGGTCCTTTCGACGCATGACCTCCGCGAACATCGCATCGTTCTCAAGCGGTATGTCCCTTCTGTTCGTTCTTCCGAAAACCCTTTGTGAACCGTTGTGCTTCTTCGTCATGGAAACACCTCCTGGAAAGTAACGTTGAAGACTCCAAGAGCCTTTCATATTACTGATTCCAAGAAACCTGCGTTTTCCATTCACGGTTTTGGAAAGTTTTTTTTGAAGAACTTCCAACAACTCATTGTCACACAAATAGATATTTTTAGAATTTTTCTTCATAAACATGTATTTTATTGGTTAATGAGGAATCTCGGAGTACTGTATTAGCCTTCTAATTTCGTTGTTCTAGACTAGATACTTGTCCAAGTCCTTTTCTATATCGGCAAGAATTCTCTTCTTCAGTTTTGTGTAATCCCTATTTGAAGGATTGGTTTGGCTTTCAGGAGAGATGAACAACTCAACATAGTCAACACCCAAGGCATCTGCTATTTTCTCTATCGTTGAAAGTTTTGGTACGTTTCTACCTATCTCAAGAAGTCCTATATAACTGACAGAGGTGTTGCAAAGCTCCGCAAGCTTTTCCTGTGTCATTCCCCGTTCTTTCCTGATTCTGCGAATGTTTGCAACGACTATCTGCTCAAGATTCATAAGTTTCTTACTAAATCTAGTATAAAAAACTCTCTTTTTATATTGCATTTCGAGATATTAAATGTATACTAATATTGATATAAAATTGAAGTGTGGAGAAGAATGAGAAAAAAAGGGTTGGGGTTCATTTGTTTATTGTTGCTCGTGTCCTGCGGTTTGAATCCTAATGATTCAAATGAATTTCAGTTGTCACAAAAAGACCCTAGTCAGATTCTTACAGTCAGCCTCAATTATGAAGGAGGCATTGATGTGTATGGAAACTGCGGTGACTCGATTATAAAGAAAGTAAAGAAAGGTGATGTTTTAGAGTTGCCAGTCCTTTCGAAGAATGGATGGGTCTTCTGCGGTTGGTCTGACGGTAAGAATTCAAATCTGTATAGAACAACGGTAAATTCAGATATGAAGCTTTTTGCTTTATGGGGGAGAATTGATATGAGTACACTTTTGATTGGTGTTTGGGAGTCCATGAATTCTTCTATTTCTGAGAAATACGTCTTCAATGACGATGAAACCTATGTAAAGTATTACAGTAAGGAGGAAAAATGAAGAAATTTGCTTTGATTGTTTTATTGTGTTTTACAGTTTTGTCATGTTCTTTGGACATATTCGCAAAAGAAGAAAAGACAATTATTGGGACTTGGATTTCAGAAAACAACACGACTGATAAATACTCCTTTGATCAGAAAGGACATTTTGTTCTCACATACACCACAGAGTAAATGGGAGGTTTTATGAAAAAAAATATTGTTTCTTCTTTGTTCTTTTTTTGGTGTTTTGTTTTGCTTTGCAAATGGTACTCCTGAAATAACCGAAGAGGGTACTTATACATTTGTAGATGATATACTTAGTCTGACGACAAGCACAGGCTCAACTGAAAAGGTTACCATCTTCATTGCAAGTCCCAGTAATACAGAACGGGTTTTTAATTTTTATGAACTTCCAAGGATAAACGGCATGTACTCTAATCCTCAGTCAACGGATAGCAACAATTTAATTGGTACATGGTCGATTGATTTGAGAAACAGTGGATCTGGACTTTACGGTGCCAAGGTCATGATTCCAAACAAAAAAGATATGTCTATCACAATACAGAATTCCTCCACTGAAAGTACAACGTATATAGGGACGTATACTATTTCAAATGGAAGTATTCAATTCTCGTATAATCAAACATGTAAGACCATGAGAGCTACTTTGATTGGTGACAGTTTGTACATTGAAGGTGAAAGGTTTATTCGACAAAAGAGTCAAAATGACAGTTTGAACATGAAGCTCAGTTTTTGGGAAAGGGAATTTGTATATGAAAAAAGTGTTTTTAGCATGTATATTTGTTATCTGTTGTTTGTTTCTTATTGGTTGTTCTTCTTATTGCACTGTTTCTTTTGTTAGCGCCCGCGCTAGCTAAC
>MSGT01000010.1 GCA_001940825.1 Sphaerochaeta sp. Phil3 | reverse complement strand
ACGTATAATCCAATTATCCTCTTTTGAGGTTAATGGATTATTCTCCTTCCTCCCATTTCTTGGGTTTTATTGAATTCTCCATTATAATACTTAAAGCACTGTGGATCTGTACCTATAACACTACAGCTTTGACTGTTCGGAGATGACTCAGACCACAGCTTTTCGTCTATTACTGTTAATCAGTTTGTTAACGCTTGACGTTTCTATTTACGTGATTACACAGCCGAATTCTCTGTGGAAGACAGCAGTGCTTATTTTATTATTCAGGAGGTACTTATCTATGTCTCTGTACTTTGTTGGAATTGATATTTCCAAGTACAAGCACGATTGCTGCATTATTTCAGCAGCTGATCAAAAAGTTATTTCAAAGTTCACTATCAAGAATGATAAAGCTGGATTTGAAGAACTTATTACTATTTTCAATTCTCTCTCCAATCCTGAGGATATAAGAATAGGGTTTGAATCAACAGCCCATTATGCCCTCAATCTTGAACTCTTCCTTGAAAATGCCAACCACAGCTTCATGGAATTTAATCCAGTTTTAATCAAGGGATACAAAAAGTCTATGACTTTAAGGCGTACCAAAACCGATTCTGTTGACTGCGAATCAATAGCTCGGTGGTTAATGACTGTTGAGTACAAACCCCATTCAAAAGGATTTTACCACGCTTATTCCTTAAAGTCATTAACTCGTTTGCGTGATAGGTTAATTCGCCAGCGTTCTTTTTATCTTGTTAAGATAACAAACGTGCTAGATCACACATTCCCTGAGTTCAAACCATTCTTCAATGAGCGTTTATCTAAGACTGCTCTATATTTGTTAGAAAACTATGGTTCTGCTGAAAAGATGTCCCGTATGAACTCTGCTTCTTATGAAAAACTCCGCTCTATATCCAGAGGTAAATTCTCACCTCAACAGTTCATTGCATTGAAAGAGCTTGCAACAAACACAGTAGGTGTAAACAATTCTATTTTTGATATAGAATTGAACAGTCTTCTTACCTTGTATAAGGCGCTTGTAACAGAGATTGATACTCTTGAAAAAGAAATCAATCGTCTCATTGAGGAAGTCCATCCTCATTACTTATCTGTTCCTGGCATTGGCTCCATCTCTGCAGCAATCATTTATTCTGAATACGGTGACATATCAAACTTTGATAATCCTGGTCAGATGCTTGCTTTCGCAGGAATTGAGCCTGGAATCAATGAATCTGGAACAGAATCTCATGGTGGTCGAATGGTAAAACGAGGTTCTTCCCAATTACGCTATGCCTTGATTAATTGTTGTCTTCCTTTAATACGTTTCGATATGACATTTGCAACTTACTATGCCAAGAAACGCGCAGAAGGCAAGCCACACAGAGTAGCAATTACCCACGTTGCTAAGAAACTGATTCGTGTTATCTATGCATTGGAGAGGCAAGATACCGATTTCAGTGTTCAGAAACTCCGCTAATACATATTTTTTATAGAAGTCTACTTCCATCTAAAATACGCTGTATTTAGAGGGTCTATTAAGGTTACCCTTTTTTATAATCAAAACTTTTTCTTCAAAAATGCTTGACTATTTATAGTTTGTCATCTCCT
>MSGT01000009.1 GCA_001940825.1 Sphaerochaeta sp. Phil3 | reverse complement strand
CCGACTTTTGTTACAGCCCCTTTCTTGTTCTTTGCGCCATCTTTTGCATTTGCGAGCTAACGGGGCTTATGGGGCTTTTAGGGCGCTTGAGGCGGTTAAGACGCTTGGGGCGCTTGAAGACGATTGAACCTGACAATGGTAGAGCGCTTCAGAGCGTACCTGAGTGTACCTGATAGCTCCTGACCGCACCTGAGTGTCCCGGACATCGTAATCTGGACCGTTTTAGATTGGCTAGAGTGGCTAGAACGTCCAGAACGGCTAGTTCGTCTAGACTGTCTAGATCGGAAACTTCATTCAATGCAAAGGTGAAGAATGTCCCCAAAACCATATAAAGGATACCGTCATAGTTTGAAAACGAGGGCTTTGGGTAAGGTTGACGAAAGTTTTTATATGTTTTAACATATAAATATGCCAACGGTTTTTAGATGTCTGGATTTGCGTGTTGTTTTGAATTCAAGGGGTAGAGAGTATAACCCTCCACATGTCCATGCGTATTACAAGGATGATTTGGCTGTGGTGAATATCCAAACTTGCGAAATTGTTTTCAGGGCACATTCCAAATTCGCAATTCATTAAAGCCAGGGCTTTTATAGATGAAAACAAAGATGAGTTGTTGAAATTATGGGATGAGGATCCTCAGAATTTTGAGAGGTTCAAGTAATGGTTGAAAGAATTGCATCAATAAAATTGAATGACGACATCACAATTGAAGCGGTCTTTTATTCAGGTATCGTCAAAAACTTTGACGTGAAGAATTTGTTTGATAGATGGCCTCAATACAGAGTTTTGAAAGAAGACACAGCCATTTGGTATGGAGCCAAGCTTCTACCTCAAGGATCTGGTGTTTACTTCAATGATGAACTAGACCTAACTGCTGAAGAAATTTGGAATGAGGGTTCATTTGTAAGAAAAGTTATCACAAAGACCATCCTGCAATTGGCCTTCTACATTGCAAAGACTAGAGAAGAGATGAAACTTTCTCAAACTCAGCTTTCGAAGAAGACTGGAATCACTCAGTGTGACATCTCCAGAATAGAAGGGGGTGTTGCAAATCCTACAATTGAAACGCTTTCAAAGATTTGCGAGGCATTGAACCTTGAAATAAAGGTTTGCAGGTCAAGTTCAAATTAGTGTGTAAATTCACCTCTGGCTAGCCTCACAAACGTACTGGCGATTTCTCTTCGAATAAACTTGTAAGGGAGGGCTGACCGCTTTGAATAGCTTTTTTCCCTTCATTTACAACATAACCATTGAAACGTGGTTGGTACTGGCAACTCCGGTTGTTCTTTTTGAATATTAATGTGTCAGTGTTGAATTATGCGTTTTCGTAACTCTCTTGCTCTTTTTTAGACATCCAAACGACACAGTGTGTCAAAATGATACAGAAAAGGAGCTTGGAGAATGGACTGGTTCAAAAAGACCCATTCTTGGTATGCCTCTTGGATTTGCATCAAAACAGCCTTTTGAACATAATTCCATTATAACAAAGAAATTATAAAACTTGGCACGGTAAATGCTACATCATAGGCGTTGGTTGGGGCGAAAGCCAAAGGCCAACGGACAACTGAGAATAAAAAAGACATGGAGGTCTTATATGAACTATTTGATGACAAGAAACGCTGCTAATGATTTTGATACATTCTTCAATGACATGCTTGGAAACTGGGGAGTGAAGAACAGCACAATTCCATCGGTGGATGTCTACGAAGACGAAAAGGCCTACTACCTTGAAGCTGAACTTCCAGGATACACAGAGGACGAAGTGAACGTTCATGTTGAAAAGCATGTGCTCCACATCTCTTCTGAGAAGGTCAACGAGAAGAAGGAGAACAAGAAGTTCTTGGTCCGCGAGCGCGGCTATGTGAAGTTCGATAGGTCCTTCACGCTTCCTGAAGGCATTAACGAAAGCGGCATTGAAGCTGAGTTCTCCAATGGTATCCTCAAGGTGACACTTCCAAAGACACCTGTCGAGCAGCCAAAGAAGATCGAAGTCAAGATCAAGAAGTAAAAGAAGCAATATGAAGCAAGTTTCCGTAGGTGCGACCCATCGTTGATGGCGAGCATCTGCGGAGTTTGATACACAATCTCTCCTTTTTGTTTTGTTGTGGTCACCAATTCAGCGATATGGTTGGTGGCCACTTTTTATATCCAATACATGACAGGTACACGGCAGGGACACAATGCAAAGCATGAACACTTGCCAAAAAACAGGCTGTCGGTGTTATCGGCACGGAACGAGGAGGAGAATTCCAAGTGCGTTGGCGCAGGCATGGAAGCATGTTGCCAACAAGAGGGGAGTTGTCATGGCAACGAGGGATTTGACTGTTGGCAAGGCAATGGGAGAGGATGCTCTTGCGGCCGTTGGGGCCAAAGAGAGAGCCTCCCTTGTACTTTCGTACAGGTTGGGCTATCGTGGAATCAAATTCTCGTCACCGCATGCGTGGATAAGGTTCCATATCATTGTGATTCCCGCCCAATACAATGCCATGAGGCGTTTTGGACGAAAAGGAGAGTGCGATTGGTCTACATCGTGAGTGCACCCCAAGGCAAGGGAAAGACCTCATACCTTTCGAGGTTGATAGAGTCCAATGAGTTTCACGAATCGTTTGGAGGGATTTTGGCCTTATCATCACCTGAAAAACATGAATACTATGCAAAAAACATAGAAACTGGCGAAACCAGGCTATTGATGAGCGACCGCTCTTCTCTTCAAGGCCCGACCATTGGCTGTTTTTCATGCAGACAGGAAACATTCGACTGGGCATCCAAATGCTTGTTGGAATCAAAAATGAAATGCATGGTCATTGACGAAGTAGGGCGTTTGGAGCTGCAGGGACACGGCTATGCAAATGCCTTAAGAACCCTTCTTGAAATGCAAAAGGAACTGTACATTGCAGTGCGCGACAAGTTCGTTGACGATGTAGTCGAAGAGTTTGGAATCAAGAATTATGAGCTTGTCGAAGCGTCCCTACGGGAAAGCCAAAAGCATATACATATATATGAAAGAAGCCAGCACCTCGAATGAAGTGCCGGCTTTCTTTTGTACTTGGGGTTGCCCTTAAGGGACTCAATCCATGTCCAGTTCTTCAAACTGTGACTTGTAGAGTGCGGCGTAGATGCCGTTCCTTTCAAGAAGCTCCTTGTGCGTCCCTTGCTCTGCAATGCCCTTGTCCTGAATGACGAGGATACGGTCTGCCTTCACGATTGTGGAGAGGCGGTGGGCGACCACGAAGCTTGTCCTTCCTTTCATAAGCGTTGCCATGCCGGCCTGTACAAGCTCCTCGGTTTGGGTGTCTATGGCGCTTGTCGCTTCATCCAATAGAAGGATCTTTGGATCTGCAATGAGGGTTCTGGCTAGGGCAACAAGCTGTTTCTGACCTTGGGAGAGGGACTCTTGGGAGACCCTGGACTCAAAGCCATCGGGCTGAGCCTTGATGAATTCGTCCAACCCAAGTTTGTGACATGCGTTCTCAATTTCGTCCTGCGTGGCGTTTGGTTTGCCATAGAGGAGGTTTTCCTTTATTGTGCCGGAGAAGAGGAAGGAGTCCTGTGTCATGACACCAACGTTCGAGCGCAGGGAGGAGAGCGTGACTTGAGAGATGTCCTGGTCGTCTATGAGGACATCTCCTGAAGTTGGGTCGTAGAAGCGCGAGAGAAGGTTGACTATTGTGGTCTTGCCAGCTCCCGTGGGTCCTACAAGGGCTATCATCTGGCCAGGCTTGACGTTGAGCGTAAGGTCGTGGAGGACCTCTACGTCAGGTTCGTCAGGGTAGGCGAAGTTGATGTGCTCGAAATCCACCTTGCCGTCCTTGACGACAAGAGTCTTTGCATTTGGCATCTCCTGGAGAATGGACTGCGTATCAAGCAACTCATAGACCCTTTCTGCACTTGTGACCTGGTTTGTGAACTGGTTGAACGCTGCGGCAAGGGCTCTGATAGGCTGCCAGAACAGCGATATGTACGATGCAAACGCTATTAGCTCTCCAACGGATGTTGCTCCAAGCTTGAGCCATTTGACGGCAAAGAGATACAGGATGAAGTATCCTATTCCCTGAGACCATGCTATGACAATGTTCAAGAGGTCTGATCTTCTTACTGCCTTGACCCATGAATCGTTGACCTCCTGCATGGTTCTATCGCCCTCCTCAATGGTCTCCTTCTCTGCATTGAAGGCCTGAATGACCTTGATTCCCGTGTATGATTCATGGGTGTAGGCGTTCATGTTGGAGTTCTTCTGCCTATAGTCCATCCAGTTCTTGAAGCCTTTGACCATTATAACCGTAAGGCTTGTAACGAGAAGTGGGAGGACAGCAAAGGCTGAAAGGCTCAGTACAGGGTTGAGGACCAGCATGATGACTATTACGGCTATTATGAGCGCCAGGTTTGGGATGAGCGTGGCAATGAGCCTTGTGAACATGTCCTTGAGGGACGAAACGTCGTTTATGAGACGGCTCAGTATCTTTCCCGTAGGTCGTGAGTCAAAGTAGTAGAGTGACAAGGTCTGAAGATGGTCGAACGCCTGCTTCCTAATGTCGTATATAATCTTGTTCGTGACAACAGCCAGAATCTTCTTGTAACCCATTGTGAGAAGCCATATCGCAATGCCAAGTCCTGCGGCAATGACAATGGTTCGTATGAGGCCGTTTATGTCTCCGTTCGCAATGTCAATGTCTACGGCCCTTTGGCTGAGGGTTGGCATGACTGCCACTATGAGGGTCTGGAGTATTATCATTATGATGGCCAAGACCGTCTGAAGCTTGTAGTCCTTCAGATAGGCTATGGTCCTGATCATTGTGTTCCGTTTGCTGGTCTTTGCGACCCTTTCGTCCTGTTTGTAGGTGTTTACAGCCATTATCTTGCCTCCTGCACGCCGGACTCTTGGATCCCAACGGCTTCATTTGCATCCATGGACTCCGGTGCATCGTCAGGGTACTGCGTCATATAGGTGTGGTAGTAACTTCCCTTGAGCGCCATGAGCTGGTCGTGCGTTCCACGTTCGGCAATGCGACCGTGGTCGAGGATTATGATTTCATCGGCATCGCGCACCGCTGAAATCCTGTGGGCTATTATCATCATTGTGATTTTACCGTGTTTTCGTATGGCTTTTTGGACCATCTTCTCCGTCTCCATATCCAAGGCGCTTGTAGCATCGTCGAATATGAGAAGGGGCCTTCCTGAAGCCAATGCCCTTGCAATTGAAACCCTTTGTTTCTGACCCCCTGAAAGACCAACGCCTTTTTCTCCAATGACGGTGTCATAGCCATCGGAAAGCTTGGAGATGAAATCATGGGCGGCTGCATCACGAGCGGACTGTTCAAGGATCTCCTGTAGGATCTGCCCCTTTTGACCTTTGTCAAGGTTGGAGTTTATGGTGTCGGAGAAGAGGAATATGTCTTGGGTTACGATGGCCTTTGAGCTTCTTGCACTGTAAAGGTCAAGGTCTCTAAGATCTATTCCGTTTGTTAGGACAGCTCCGGAACTTGGGTCTATGAACCGCATTGCAAGGTTTGCTATTGTACTCTTTCCGCTACCTGTAGCACCCATTATACCCAAACTTTTGCCCTCTTTGAGGTCAAATGAGACATCGTCTAGGATTCTCTTTCCGCTCACATCAAGCGTCACATGGTCGAACTCCAGCTCGCCGCAAGGCTTTTCCAAGTGCTTTGGACCGTCCTTGATTAGAGGCTTTGCATCCAGGATTTTGTTTATCTTCTTGAGAGATGCCTTTGCCGATGCAATCTCTGTCAAAAGCCAGCCAATCTCCATCATTGGCCATGAAAGCTCGCTTGTGTACTGTGTCACCGCTGTGAGCTGTCCAAGCGTCATCTTCCCTGCAATGACCTGGATTCCAGACACTAGAATTGCAAGAAGAAGCATTATCCTTGCAAGCGCATCCATTGGGGTGATCCAGTTGGCCCATAGGTAGTCCAGCTGCAACGAGTGCTTGTAGAACATCCTGTTGTGTCTGTCAAAGCGTTCCGATTCCGTCTTTTCGCGCCCAAAGGCCTTTACGGTTCTTATTCCTGAGAGGCTTTCCGTGGCACTTTGGTTCATGTCCGCAATGTCATCGGATCTTTGGTCCGAGAGCTTGACGCCTTTTGGCTCAGACAGAATCGCAAGCACGGCTATGACAGGCATTATCACCAAAGCCGCGATTGCACTTGCCGTGTTTATCCTCACAAGGCAGTAGGTCATATATATGACATGGACTATTATCTCCACGAAGAATATGAAGATGAAGCCCGTCGAGAAACCTACTGTCTCAATATCCTGTTTTGTGCGGCTCATGAGCTCTCCTGGGTTGTTCTCCCTGAAGAAGTACTGATCCTGCGCCATTATGCTGCGGAACGTGTCTCGTCTCATGCAGTTCTGCATGGCTGCGCTTATGCAGTCCGATGCGAACTCCTGTATGTACTTGAAGACACCGGTTATGAGATAGGATGCAAGAAGAGGGATTGCCAGCACAAAGAAAGCGCTTCCATTGCCAGCCACTATGCATGTATCGATTATCCTTTGTATATACTGCGGCCCCATAGCCGAGAAATACACTCCTGCCACCAGCCCTATTGCCGATGTCAGATAAAGCTTCCATTGCCTTGCGGCGTATTTGATGATTCTACGCATGTGAAAACCTAAAGCAGAAGGGAACCCCCATCATGGGAGATTCCTCAAAGTCGTTCAAAAAGCGATAACCATATCCACCTTGCGGTCATGTGGTTGTGTCGGTAGATATCCCAGAAGCTGGGACTTTCTGCAAATTCCTATTGTGGTTACATCGCCGCCACTGGCTTTCTTCAAAACTTGGTCATAATAGCCTGAACCTCTTCCCAGTCTGGTTCCGTCCTCTGTGAAGGCGAGCCCGGGTACCAAGACGACTACAGCTACGTCTTTAAAAAATACACTGTCAACTATACTTGTTATTTCATAAGTGTCAACCGTTCTGGTTCCATTTTCCAGTTTTATCAGCCTTTTGCGCCAATCCTCTTTCGCCATACGAAACACTCCCGGCTCAAGGTCTGGAAGCAGCACCTTCTTGCCGTCCTCTATGGCTTTGTCAACCACAAGCGACACGTCCACCTCGATTCTAAGAGGACAGTAGCCCACCAAGACCGATGCCCTTGTATACGCTTCAAGTGATGTTGTCCTTTGTTCGACATCCTTTGCGTCTGGTCCGGCAGATGTCTTTAGCGCAGCGAGCATCTCTTTTCTTATAAAGGCTTTGTCCGTTCCAATCGTAGCGCATCACTCCTGCAGTTCATATATGAAAAGAGGCAGCCTTTGAGCTGCCTCTTCATTGTGTATGCCGTCTCCAGGAATCGAACCAGGGACACAAGGATTTTCAGTCCTTTGCTCTACCTACTGAGCTAAAACGGCGTGCAAGGGTATGTATAACCCAAAGAGAAAGGACTGTCAATAGGTTTTCCTGCAAGCAGATTGAAAAAAACTTTTGTAGCATAGTAGAATCGTTCGTATGGAAAACTATCAGGCGGCGATGAACTTTGAAGCCATTGTCATGGCGTTGGGGAAGAACGACAGCTACTGCTCGTCCCTTATGGACGAGATAGCCACTCGTTGCAGCATAGATGAGGCAATGCCATTCAACATGGCTGTATACAGCGAGGTGCTTGATGTTCCTGATGCATGGTTGGAGGAGGCCTATCTCAAGTGCCGCAAGGCGTTCGAACGTCTTGATTCCAATGTCTCCATAATAGATCGTTCAAGCCCTCTCTGGTGTCCTGACATCAAAGGAGTGCGGTATCTATACCTCAAGGGGGATACCAGCCTTCTTTTGACTCCCAGCATAAGCGTAGTTGGCACCCGCAGCCCCTCTCAAAGGGGGGTCGAGCTTGCCAAGGAAGTTGTCGATTCCCTTGGCGAGAGCGGTTTCACCATTACAAGCGGTCTTGCCATGGGAATAGATGGAATAGCCCATATACAGGCTTTGGCTAAGGAAATTCGCACTATTGGTGTTATTGGGACATCGGTCTGTGATGTGTATCCCAAGCAGCATGAACGTCTTCAGGCCCTTGTGGCCCAGCATGGCCTTCTCGTGTCGCAGTTCGCACCAAGCCGTATTGTGCAGCGTTACTATTTCATGCAGAGGAATCTTCTTATGAGCCAGATAAGCCGCGCAAGCCTTGTCGTGGAGGATAGGGACGGCGGCGGAGGCGTGCAACAGGCACAGTACAGCATAGATCAGGGCAAGAAGGTGTTCGTCCTACGGGAGACTGTGGACAACCGCACGTTCCTGTGGCCTCGAAAGCTAAAGGATCCTGTGGTGGTGTCGTCCCCAAAGGCCCTTGGAAATGCCGTGAGGAGAACTCTTCAGATGGAGAGGGCGTTCGCAAAGAATATAGACACCCCGGACGAGGCACTGCGCAGGACACAGTCGAGCGGCAGCACACGCAAAAGGATTTCCTGCAAGGTTTCAGACAGCTCTGCAAAAACGGCTTCAAACAGGGCTTCAAATAGGGCTTCAAGTAGGGTGGAGCCTGATTCGAGCGTGCAGCCAGAGCTGTTCTGAGGGTTGTCTTCAAAGCTGGTTTTGCAACAGGTTTGGCATCTGTCTTGGCTAGTACCCCAATTATTGACTAGAACAACGCATAAAGCTAATATCTATGGCATTATGATACCAATGACAGCTAACGAATTAAGAAAGAAATTCATTGACTTTTTCGTGGAAAGGGGACATGTGCAGATAAGCGGCGCATCGGTCATCCCTGAGAACGACCCGACCGTGCTTTTCACGACGGCTGGAATGCATCCTCTCGTTCCATACCTTTTGGGGCAGGAACATCCTTCTGGAAAGAGGCTTACTGACTACCAGAAATGCATCAGAACAGGCGACATAGACAGCGTAGGCGACCCTCATCACCTCACATGCTTTGAAATGCTAGGCAACTGGTCCCTTGGCGACTACTTCAAGAAGGAGATGATTCCCTGGAGCTTCGAGTTCCTTACGAAGGTGCTTGAAATACCTGTCGAGAAGCTTTCCGTCACAGTATTCGCAGGCGAAGACGGCATTCCACGCGACACAGAGAGCGCAGAGCTTTGGCACAGCATGGGAATTCCATACGACAGAATCTTCTTCCTGCCCCGTGAGGACAACTGGTGGGGGCCAGCCGGCGAGACCGGACCCTGCGGGCCTGACAGCGAAATGTTCATAGATACAGGCCGTCCTGCATGTGGTCCGGACTGCAAACCTGGCTGCAAGTGCGGCAAGTACTTCGAGGTCTGGAACGACGTCTTCATGCAGTATAGAAAGACCGCTGACGGTCAGTTTGTGGAGATGGACCGCAAGTGCATAGACACCGGAATGGGAATCGAGCGCACAATCGCAATCCTTCAGGGTAAGAAGAGCGTCTACGACACTGAGGTCATGCAGCCGATCCTTGCCAAGATTGCAGAGCTTTCAGGCATCAAGTATGGCGACAGCGAAAAGACCGATGTCTCCATGCGCATCGTTGCCGACCACATAAGGACAAGCACTTTCATCCTTGGGGATCAGAGGGGCTGCACACCTTCCAACGTTGGACAGGGCTACATCCTTAGAAGGCTCATAAGAAGGGCTGTTAGAAACGGAAAGCATCTTGGAATAGAGGGTGCATTCCTTGCAAAGGTTGCACAGGTCGTAATAGACCTCTACGGCGAGCCTTATCCAGAACTTCTAGAGAACAAAGAGAAGGTCTTCGATGAGCTTACACAGGAAGAGGTGAAGTTCAGCGAGACATTGGAGAAGGGAGAGAAGCAGTTCGACAAGATGGTGTTCTTCCTGGACAAGCAGGGTGTCAAGGAGATTTCCGGCGGCTCCGCATTCAAACTCTACGACACCTATGGTTTCCCAATCGAGCTTACAAAGGAGCTTGCTGCCGAGAAAGGCTTCACTGTTGACGAGAAGGGCTTTGAGGAAGCCTTTGCAAAGCATCAGGAATTGTCCCGCACCGCTGAGGCCGGTCAGTTCAAGAGCGGTCTTGGAGACCACAGCGAACAGACAACAGCTCTGCATACCGCAACGCACATGCTTCAGGCCGCCCTCAGAAGGGTTCTTGGCGACCATGTACAGCAGAAGGGTTCCAACATTACACCTGAAAGACTCAGATTCGACTTCACCCATGGCGAGAAGATGACCCCTGAGCAGATTAAAGAAGTTGAGGACATAGTCAACGAAGAGATCAAGAAGGACCTCAAGGTCACAGTCCAGACCATGAGTCCAGAGGAAGCCCTCAAGGAAGGTGCAATGGCATTCTTCTCAAGCAAGTACGGCGAGCAGGTCACTGTCTACTCCATTGGAGACTTCTCCAAGGAAGTATGTGCTGGTCCACACGTTGAGCACACGGGCGATATGGGACACTTCCATATCCTAAAAGAGGAAAGCTCATCGGCGGGTGTCAGAAGAATCAAGGCGGTTCTTGAGAGATAGTTTTTGTTTTGTTTTGAAGCGGCTTTGAAAGAGGCCGCTTCATGTTTTCTTGACGTTTCCCATTTCTATGGGTTCCATAGTTTGGGAAGAGGTTTGGTATGGATCAGAAGTATATAGAATCTACATTGGAGCTCATTGATTTCATAAACGACAGCCCTTCGTGCTATCACGTTGTGGCAAACGTTGCTGGTATGCTTGAGAATGCAGGATGCACAAGGCTGGAAGAGGGGAAGAGATTCCACCTTGAGGCTGGAAGCTGCTACTACGTCATACGCAACAGCTCGGCTGTCATTGCCTTCAGGGTTCCATCGGATTTCGATGCTTCCAAGGATCCTGCCGGCTACCGCATAGTGGCCGCCCATACCGATTCCCCTTCGTTCAAACTCAAGGCAAACCCTGAGCTTCCTCTTGGAGAGACCTATACAACCTTGAACGTTGAGGCCTACGGCGGAATGCTCATGGCTCCATGGTTCGACAGACCTCTTTCCATTGCAGGCAGGGCATTCGTGAAGTCCAATGGCGACGATTCAAACGATGACTCCGTCGTTGAACGCTTGGTTGATTTCGATAGGGATCTGTGCCAGATAGTCAACCTTTGCATCCATCAGAACAGGGAGGCAAACAAAGCCTACGAGTACAAGGTCCAAAAAGACATGCTTCCCTTGATTGGCTGTGGCAACCTAAAGGGTGCCGTGAAATCCCTAGTGGCAGAACAGCTTGATGTCTCTGAAGATGACATACTTGATACGGAGCTCTTCCTCTACAATAGAATGTGCGGTTCGATTTGGGGCTTGGACGACGAGTTCTTCTCTTCGCCAAAGATAGACGACCTCCAGTGCGTCTACACTGCTGTAAAAGCATTCATAAACGCAGGCGACTCCAAGGACAGACACATACAAATGGTGGCTTTTTTTGACAACGAAGAGGTTGGAAGCGGTACCAAGCAGGGCGCTGACAGCGACTTCCTTGTCCAGACCATAGCCCGTATAGGGGGTGCTCTTGGCTGGGACTATGAGGCGCAGTGCATAGCAAAGGCCAACAGCTTCATGGTATCTGCTGACAACGGCCACTCCATACATCCAAACTACCCAGAGAAGTGCGACCCATCGAACAGGCCCGAGCTGAACAAGGGTATGATGATAAAGTATGCTGGAAACCAGAAGTACACAAGCGATGCTGCATCAGGTTCCTATTTGATGAACATCCTAAATGGTGCAGGTGTGCCATACCAGCTCTTTTTCAACAACTCCAACGTCACAGGCGGAGGAACCCTTGGAAACATATCCGGATCTCAGTTCTCCATTGCGAGCGTGGACGTTGGTGCAGCCCAGCTTGCCATGCATTCTCCTTATGAAACAGGCGGCACTAAAGACACATACAACCTTTGCGAGGGATTCAAGGCGTTCTTTGGGGACTAAGCGCTTTGCTGTAAAAGAGAAGTTGTAGAAAGTGGGGGAGCTGTGGAAGCTGGGTGTTTTACATCCTATACATTTCTTGCCGGCTCTCTCTTCAAGTTTTTTTCTAAAAAAAGTATAGAAGGGTACAATCAAACGCCAAGAAAAGAGCCTTTTGAAATCATTATGCCTGAAACCTTGAGGCTTTCTCCTACAGTCTACAACCTGTTGTAAAGCTCCACTATGTCCTGGATCGTCTGAAGGTTCTCGTAGTCCTTTGGATAGATGATGTTTATGTCCCTTATAAGGCTAAGGTTCTCTATTGGAAGGCCAATGAGCTTGCCCTTGCGTATTTCATCCATGCATGCGCTCTTGGAAAGGACCGAGACTCCAAAGTTCTGCCTTATGAGGTCCTTTATCGTAGCTATGTTGTCCATCTCGAGAACTACGTCAAAGTCGCTTACCGACAGGTTGTTTTGGTTAAGTGCCTGATCGAAGAGGCTTATGGTGTTGGACGTTGGAAGCCTTAGGATGAGCTTCTCCTTCTTGAGCTCCTCCAAGGTCACGGTGTTCTGAGATGCAAGCCTGTGGGTAGGGGAGACTGCGAGGACAAGGCAATCGGTATCCATTGTCATATAGTTGAGTTTGGAGTCCTTGAGTTTTCCGTTTATGATGAGGAAGTCAAGTTCGTAGTTTCGTATCATCTTGTGGAGGTTCTCGACTGTGTCCGTCACTACCTTGATCGTTAGACCTTTGCTTTGGTTGGAGTATTCGGCAAGGGCTTCGACGATCTGGCTGCTTTCGACGGAGTGCGTGATGCCTACCGTAAGGGATGAGACGTTCTCCTTCTCGTCCTTGAGCGATTGGGTGAGGTTGTTTGAGATTGCAAGAAGCCTTCTTGCATACTTGTCTACAATCTCTCCGTTTGCAGTGAGCCTAAGCTGGTTGTGGCTTCTTATGAAGAGCTTGACTCCAAGCTCTTCCTCAAGGTTGTGTATGTGCTGGCTTACCGCAGGCTGCGTGAGTGCAAGTGCATCGGCGGCCTTCGTGAAGCTGTTTGTGTCTACAATTTTCATGAATGAAATCAGTTTCTGGTCGATTAGGCTCAATTTTTCTCTCCTACTACTTCATTCTTTCCTGTTACAGGATTATACACCTTTCTGATCTTGTTTGCCGCAAGATGTTTCTCTGCAAACTTGGAGAAGAGGCATAGCGAGACTACGAAGCATATTGCATCGGTGATAGGCGTTGCAAGTACGATTCCATATATCTTGACGAGGTTCTGAAGCACGAACATTAGAGGAATGTCAAGAATTCCCTTTCTGAGGAGTGCGAGGACAAAGGACTTCCTTCCATGACCTACGGCTTGGAAGAATGAAATGAAAGTGTACGTTACGGCCGAGAACGGAGCACCAACACAAAGGATTCGAAGGAATTTGATTCCGTATATGTGTGCTTCATTCGTTTCATGGATGAAGACTCCAATGACTTCGTTTGCAAAAAGCAGACTCGCCACAGTGCATATAAAAGCTGCCGATGCAGAGATAAGAACCGTGGCTCCTACTGTTTTCTTCGTCTTTACCCTGTTGCCGCATGAATACGAGTAGCCAAGAAGAGGGAGTGCTCCCTGGGTCACGCCTCTTACTATGGAATGGGCCATCATGTTGACCTTCTTCGCAACTCCAATTCCAGTCTGTGCGGCAAGCCCGTTGTAGGACATAAGCTTGTCCAGAATTGCGTAGGAGATGTTCTCTGCAAGTGTCATTATACAGGCGGGAAGTCCAGCGTCGAACACACACGAAGGTATGCTGTTTTTGAAGGATTCGCCCGTAAGCTTTACATTGAGTATGCTCTTTTCCCTTCTGCTTGCAACGAATATCACGACATAGTAGAAGAACGAGATTGTATTGGAAAGCGCTGTGGCTATCGCTGCCCCTGCAACTTCGTTGCCCTTTTCCAGTATTACGAACATGAAAAGCGGATCCAGGGCTATGTTGAGGACCCCTCCTATGACGACACCAATACTCGCATGTAGGGCTTTGCCCTCTGATCTTACAAGGTGTGCCATGAGTGCATTCATTGAGGTGAAAAAGCCTCCAAACACAACGGTGTACATAAGATAGGTTCTGGCATATTTGTGTACGAAGGGATCTGTTCCTCCAAGAGCGTTTATGACAGGATTTATAAAGATGTACACTACAAGGGAGTAGATCAAGGTGAAGGCAGTACAGCCCCAGAAGGAAAATGCGCATGTGGACTTTGCCCTGTCGTAGTTGGCCTTTCCAAGAGCTCTCGCTATTACACTTGATCCTCCCACTCCAAAAAGATTGGCCATTGCCGTGAGTATCATGAAAGCGGGCATACAGATAGTGACTGCCGTAAGCATGTGGTTGCTTTTTGTAAGTCCAACGAAATACGTATCAGCCATGTTGTAGACGACTAGGATGATCTGACCAAAGACAGTTGGCAATGCAAGCTCGAAAAGCGCCCTGAAGATTGGCGTGTTTTCAAACAATTCTTCCTTGTGCATACAGAACCTTTCCTTTTTTATGGACAAACCAAGTGACAACCCCTCCTATGCAGAAAATGACATAGGATTTAGCTTTCAAGAGGCTTGTTCGTCTTTCTTGTTTTCATTCAACGAGATGTTGTCCCATTGGATTTTCAACATGGTACACGCAGGGGAGCTAAAAAGCAAATCATTTAATTATATCGTGCTATAAGAAAAACTTATGGATAAGAGAGGATTATAAAATGAAATTCATAAAAAAACTTTATTTAATCGTTGTTATTGATAAGAAACTGTAATATAGTACCAAATATTAATAAGATTTCACGTTTCTTTTTTCAGGGAACGAGGACTTGCGAAGGGTCGCTTGGATCAGCCGGGTCGCTTGGATCAACCAGGTCTATGAGGTCATATAGAGGTCATGCATTATGGTAGAGATTGGAACTTTCTTTGAGAACGGCATACTTAGCCTTGTCAATTACCTTGATTTCCTATTGAGGATTGCAATGGCCATGGTATGTGGAGGCCTTGTAGGTCTCGAAAGGGAGAAGAGGCTCAAGAACGCAGGTCTTAGGACCCACATCATAGTTGCAATTGCGTCCTGCCTCATGATGATCGTCTCTAAGTACGGCTTCATGGATGTCGTTGGACTGGATGGCCTTAGACTGTCAGCCGATGCCTCACGAATCGCCCATGGAGTCGTGTCTGCAATAGGATTTCTTGGAGCCGGTGTCATATTCGTAAGACGTGAATCCGTCGTTGGCCTCACCACGGCAGCAGGTCTATGGGCGACAGTGGGAATTGGAATAACCATTGGGGCAGGGCTTTATTCTGTAGGTCTGTATACAACGCTTCTTATACTTCTCATACAATGGGCCCTCCATGGAAAGCACACCAAGTCCCACAGCCAGAACTCCGGATCCATAACATCCAACATAACCAAGCACGCAATCTCTGTGGAAGACCTTTCTAATTACTTGGACAAGTATGAAGTCAGCATAAGGGAGATGGCCCTATCCAAGGACGATAAGGACTGCATCATAGCCAAGGTCGAGGTCATCTTCAGACCCGGCGACTCCATACTCGACCTTATGAAGGCTTTCCAGGACTCTCCCTACGTGGACTCCGTGGATGTCTACCCAACACTCTAGCTTCTCCTTTAGACCGATTTCCTCGAGGTTTGCTTTTCAAGCGAATTACAGCCCATACTTAGCCAGCCACTCCATTTTTTAGCTCTCCATTGTCAAAATAGGACGCTATGTTATCTATCGTTGTTCCCGCAATGTTCGAAAGGGCCTCCTTCGTAAGGAAAGCTTGGTGGCTTGTGACAAGCACGTTTGGAAGCGATATGAGGCGCGCTATTATGTCGTCCTGGACTATTCTGTAGCTTTGGTCTTCGTAGAAAAGGCCTGTCTCCTCTTCGTACACATCAAGTGCCGCCCCTCCAAGACGGCCCGTCTTGAGCGCTCCAAGAAGGGCTATGCTGTCAACTAGACCTCCTCTTGAAGTGTTTATGAGAACGGCTCCCTTCTTCATGCTGGAGATGGTCTTCTTGTTTATCATGTGGTGAGTGTCCTTCGTGAGAGGACAGTGAAGGGACAGCACATCCGCCTTTGACAGCACCTCTCCAAGAGAAAGGAACTTCACTCCATCCATTGGCGAAGGATATGCATCGTAGGCAACCACATCCATTCCAAAGCCTTGGCATATAGATGCGAACGCCCTTCCAATCTTCCCCATTCCAACGATGCCTGCAGTTTTCCCATGAAGGTCGAACCCTGTGAGGCCCGTTAGTGTGAAGTTGAACTCCCTTACCCTAACATAGGCATGATGAAGGTTTCTGTTGAGGCATAGAAGCATGGCCATTGCATGCTCTGCAACGGCGTATGGCGAGTACGCTGGAACCCTGCACAGGGCAATGCGACCGTGCGCATATTTGAAGTCAACGTTGTTGTAGCCTGCACAACGCAGGGCTATTAGCTTGACTCCAAGTGCGACGAGTACGTCTATGGTATCCTTGTCCGCAACGTCGTTTACAAAGATGCATACTGCATCATGGCCCTTTGCCATTGAAGCTGTGGTCCTGTCAAGCCTTGGTTCGAAGAAGCTTGCCTTTATGCCTTTTGCAAAAGGATTTTCTGCAAGCTGGGCCTCGAAGGCCTGCCTGTCGTACGGTTTCGTGTCGAAGAATGCGATTCGTATCATACTGCAAGATAAGAAGTTGAATGGAACTCGACAAGTTCACAGTGCTTTTTTTATGCTTTTTTACCAAGTTTTAGTGGCCTGACAGTTGACAGTTTTCCGTATGTTTTCTATGATTCACCACGAAATACAGAGCATGATAGAGGCGCGGCTGTAAAGAGTACCTGCTTTTCAAAGGCAATGGAAGCAGCGAAAGGTCCAGTCGCCGAGAGGTTGCTGTGCTGCCTAACATGGCAATGCTCGGGCTGTAGGAGAACATCCTACAGACTGTCGTCCACTAGAGGACGGAGAGCTATCATTGTCGCAGTACAGACCCTTTGGAATGTGCATGTGTCATGATAGGTCATGACGATGCGTTTTCGGAGGGTTTTTCATTATGAAGAAAAGTACTGCTTTCAGATTGGTTTTCTTTGCAGTCATCGTTGCGGTCATGGTCTATGCCGCAGTCTCAGGTGGTCCGTTTGTAAACACGGCTTGGTCCCTTCTTCCACCTGTCGTCGCCATTGGACTTGCTCTTGCCACAAAGGAAGTCTACTCGTCTCTTTTCCTTGGTGTGGTCGTTGGAGGACTCCTGTACGCCAACTTCAATTTCGAAGGCATGCTCAACCATGTATTCAACGATGGCATAGTGTCCGTCCTCTCTGATTCCTACAACGTTGGAATCCTCGTGTTCCTTGTCATCCTTGGAATCATGGTGAGCCTTATGAACAAAGCCGGAGGCAGCCGTGCATTTGGACGCTGGGCCGCAAGCCACATAAAGACGAAGACCGGTGCACAGCTTGCAACCATAGCCCTTGGAATCCTCATATTCATAGACGACTACTTCAACTGCCTTACAGTTGGCTCCGTCATGAGACCTGTTACAGACAAGCAGGGCATCTCCCGTGAGAAGCTGAGCTATCTCATAGATGCTACAGCCGCACCAGTGTGCATCATAGCCCCCGTCTCGTCTTGGGCCGCTGCGGTGTCCGCCTTCGTAAGGGACTCAGGTTTCAGTGGCTTCGAGATCTTCATAAAGGCGATACCTTTCAATTTCTATGCACTTCTTACAATCGTTATGATGGTCTGGCTTGCATTGACCAAGTATGATTTTGGCCCAATGGCCAAGTTCGAGGCCGCCGCAAGGCCTGACTCACAGCTAGATGCCCTCAAGGCGCTTGCAAACGGCCATGGCTCTGAAGAGGGAAGCGACAAGGGCAGAGTCATAGACCTTGTGATTCCAATTGCAATCCTCATCGTGGCCTGCGTCACGGGCATGCTCTACAGCGGAGGCTTCTTCAGCGGAACGGATTTCGTGACGGCATTCTCGCAGTCCGATGCCTCTGTGGGTCTCATGCTTGGAAGCGCAATCACACTGGTGCTCACCATTGCTTACTTCATGATTCGCGGTACAATGAGCTTCTCAGATATGATGGAGTGCGTTCCAAAGGGGTTCGAGTCAATGGTATCGGCCATACTCATCCTCGCGTTCGCTTGGTCCCTCAAGGCCATGTCTGACAGCCTTGGATCCAAGGTCTTCGTGGAGACGGTCGTGAAGGGGTCTGCACAGAACTTCCAGGCGTTCCTTCCCGCAATCGTGTTCCTCATTGGGTGCTTCCTGGCCTTTGCGACAGGCACGAGCTGGGGTACTTTTGGAATCCTCATTCCAATCACCCTTGGAATCTTCCCGCTTACAGATCCTATAGGTGTCGTCTGCGTCTCTGCTTGCATGGCCGGTGCCGTGTGCGGCGACCATTGTTCACCTATATCTGACACAACCATCATGTCCAGCGCCGGAGCACAGTGCAACCATATAAACCATGTCAGCACCCAGCTTCCGTATGCCATGACGGTCGCCGCCGTGTCGTGTGTGTGCTATCTGATATCGGGCTTCGTTCCAAATGCAGCCATCACATTGCCCCTTGGCATAGCCCTTATGGTTGGAACGCTCTACGCAATCAAATACTTCAATACTAGAAAAGGTAGATAAGCTTTATTTCGCAGGTATTTGCACCTGAATGCTAGAAGTGATGCGTGGGACAGTACGTGGTGTACGGCCCATGCAGAAACGCCGAAGCAGAACGTGCAAGGACCAAGAAAAGGTGTGGCGGCCAGGATCTCTAAAGGAGGATCCGACCGCCACGGTTGTGGGGTTGTTATTGCAACCAAGTCCTCCAAAGGAATCGAAAAACCTGGTTAGGGGCTGTTTAAGGAGGTTTTCAAAACCTCAAGCGCTTACCAATGAAACTATTTGATAAGCTGCTTTATCCAATTTCTCTCTCTAAGGGAGACCTTGCCGTCAACGGCGCAGATAAGAAGACATACAGTGATGATGTCGTCCTTGAGGTCGTCTGAAAGAAGTCCAAGGACATCTACCATTTCATCGACGGACTTCTTGAGCTCCCTCTGCTCCGGAGCCATCTTCCTAAAGGCCTTCTTGCAGGTCTCGTAGTCGAGCTCTTCACCAAAGAACGCATGGAGAAGCGGGCTTAGAAGCTCATACTCCGTCTCTGAGAGCCTTCCGTCCGCAGCGATTGCACCAATGATGAACGATGCGAATATCTCAACGCCTGTTTCGCCATCCTGCGTGATATCTATCAATGCAGGAAGAATCCTCTTCGACTTTATACCAAGAAGGGCAACGTACGAAAGGACGTCCAACTGTTCAAACTCTTTGCATATCTTGTTGAATTCACTCATGGCTCCAATATAGCCTCGTCCAACATCCAAGGCAAACCCAACTGGCAACGAACTGGTTAAAATCCAACAAAACCACATATTTGACCAAAAAACCGATGCCGTTGGCTTTGTGTGGACGCAAGTCTCCAAGGATAGTATTCTATGGAACATGAGAAAACGATTTGCAACCATAGCCGTGATGGCTTCAATCATATCGGGCCTTGCCTTTGGGGTGAGCGTGGGGCAAAAGACCCAGACTCCAAACAGCTTCGACTCCTTTCCCATGCTCGAAGCCTACTACGATGAGGAGGTTCCTTCTGGGCAGAAGGGCTTTTGGACGGAGTGCAGGATATTCCTCGTAACCATAGGGGAAGGGGACCCTCTCTACTCGTGGTTCGGTCATACGGCTCTTCTTGTAGAGTCTCCCGACAGCCCTTCGTATATGTTCGACTACGGCACGTTCTCGTTCGATGCTGACAATTTCTACCGCAATTTCATAATGGGGCGCCTTTGGTTCTGCTGCAACGTAAGCTATGGAGACTATGAGCTTTCATACCTTGGGACGACAGGGCGCAAGGTAAGCAAAGTGGAGCTGGATCTTACAGCTTCCCAGAAGAAGGCCATAATCTCGTTCCTGAACGAAAACTCAAAGGCTGACAACCGCACGTACCTGTACCACCACTACAACGACAACTGCGCTACAAGGGTGCGCGACATCATAAGCTATGCAACGGACGGTGATTTCGAAGTCTGGGCAAAGGCCAAGGAAGGGCTTTCCTTTAGAAAGAGGGCTTCAGGAGCCCTTTCGAGGAACAGATTCGTCCAGTGGGCGCTCGAATTCCTCCAAAGCGGCCAGATAGATGGAAAGGCCACTGCATGGGAGGAGATGTTCCTACCTGAACTTTTGGAACGATATGTCCTTGAGTACGGACTTGAAACAGGCCTGGTCTCCTCTGATGGCTATGAACTGGTATACGAACAGACTTTGGAAAGTGCAGGGGGAAGGGGCTCCCAGCCAAGTCCAAACTATGCATTCTCCATAATCCTTGGAGCATCGCTGGCAGCGGTCGCATTCGCTCTTTTGTGGTTTTCCAAGAGACCAGCTGTCATGCTGACGTACCGCATCTATTCGTTCGCCATCGATTTTGTGCTTGGAATCCTTGGAAGCGTGCTCATGTTCATGATGTTCTTTACAAACCACAATGTGACGTGGTGCAACGAGAACCTTCTTTTCGTGAATCCGTTGCTTTTCGCAATGGCCATCAAGAGCCTTGGAATCAAAGCTTCCTCAAGCGACAAGGCAAAGAGGCTTTCTGTGTGGTACAAGGGACTTCTCTGCGTCATGGCAATGCTTGTGGTCCTAAAGGTCGCGCTTCCTGGTGTGTTCCTTCAGGACAACTGGACGGTCATCGTTGCAATGGCCCCTTACTATGCGGTCAATGCCTTTTTGCTGGAAAGAGAGCGTAGATAGGCTACTTCCGGACAACCCATTTTGATCAGTGTCTTCGTATGTCCACTATGGTGAGCTGTATTGATTCCTGGTTCTTGTAGTAGTTGCGTCCCATCTTGAACACCACGTCCACAATCTCTCCTTCGTCGAAGTCCTTTCCAACCCGTTGGCCTGCAGACCAATATACGCTTGGCCATTGATAGCTTCCATATGAGAGGGTGAGCCTCAGGTGCGCGGACCCTGCATCCTTTGAGTTCTGCATGGAGATTATGCTCTCTATCCTTGCTCCTTCTATGAGGAACAGGATAGGTCCGTTCTGTTCTCCGTATGGTTCGAACCTTTCCACAACGTTCATTATGTTTCTGCCAAACTCATCTTCCTTGAGGGCCGCATCTATCGTAAGCGTTTCGTCTTCGTCCAAGGAAGGGCAGTCCATGTAATCGACGTCGTCTGCAATGCGTATGGACAGTTCGTCAACCTTGCTCCAAGGAAGCGAGAACCCTCCTGCACAAGCATGGCCTCCAAAGTCAATGAAAAATTCGCTGTACTTGGATAGGAAGTCATGGCAGTTGAAACCGGTGTTGCTTCGCATAGAGCCAATGGCTCTGTCGTCATCGGTCTTGGTGATGACGATTGCAGGGCATTTGAAGAACTTCAGAAGCCGTGTGGCCATGATGCCGGTGATGCCTCGTGGGATATCTTTGTCTATGACCATGACAAGCTTGGTTCCAAAGCTCTCGAAGCTGCGTTTGGCCTTTGGTTGCAGGCGGTTCCAGGTGTCCTCTCCAAGCTTCTTGCGCTTGTCGTTCAAGGCAAGGAGCTCCTGTGCATAGTGCATGGCTTCGCTTGAGTCCTTTGAAAGAAGCATGTCTATGGCCACGTTTGGTGTTCCAAGACGTCCCGATGCGTTCATTGGTGGCGATATCTGCCAGCCTATGTCCGTTGTGGACAGCCTTTTTCCAAGAAGGTTGAGCATGGAAAGGAAGCATCTCATGGGTTCCCTTGGGTTCGTTTCCAAAACCTTGAGTCCCGCTTTGACTAGGATTCTGTTTTCATCGCTCATTGGCATTAGATCGCTTACGGTTCCAATCGCCACAAGGTCCATGAGTTTCATGTAGTCCTTGTACAGGGCAGGGGTTGTGACCCTTATGTATGCGCAGAACAGCCCCACAAGTGTGTCGAGCTCGCTCCTGACCTGTGTGTATCGTGCAAAGCGACTCACTTCGTTGAGTGCGAAGAGGGATTTCCCCCGCACCTGCGGCAATGCCTTTTCGAATTCGCTTCTAAGCTCCGTTACGTAGATGTCCGCCTTTGGGAATGCCTTTCTCAGCTGTATCATCTCCTCGTCCTTGTCTAGGACGTATATTGGAAGTCCGCAGTCAAGGAATTTGAGAAGTCTGCTGTTGTATTCCGGCAGGATTCCAGGAATGACCTCTTCAGCTATACGGCCGGTGACCTCCATGTTCTCCATCTTCGTAGCTTCTATGACCACTGTTCCGTTCCCAGGATAGGAATGCAGCAGTATAACTGGGGCCCTGTAGAACTTGGTGTTGGAGAACCTCATTGCCCATATGCATTTGGCTGCGACTCCAACACCTGCAAGGTGTTCGAAGGGGTATCCGCAGCCTTCCACCTTTGGGTCTATGAGGGCTCCTGCAGGAGGCAACAGCTCTCCTGCTATGTGGTGGTCCGTGACAAGCACGTCAAGGCCGTGGCTTTGGGCATAGTCTATCTCATCAAAGCATGAAATGCCGCAGTCCACGGTTATGGCAAGGGTGATTCCATCCTCTATGGCCTTCTTTATGTTGTCTATTGTGACTCCGTAGGGGTCGTCGCCCATGGGAACGGTGTATGATGTCTCAAGCCCCATGCTTCTGAGTTCCGTGACAAGCAGGGCCGTACTTGTGATTCCATCCACGTCGCGGTCTCCAAAGACCCTGACCTTCTCCTTGTCCTCTACAGCCTGTTGGATTCTGTCACAGAAGGCCTCCATGTCCTCGAACAGGAACGGATTGTGAAGGAACGATATGTCGCTCTCCATGTAGAACTTCGTCTCTTCAGGCGTGTTTATGCCACGTCCTGCAAGTATCTTCGCTGATACGAGGTCAATGCCAAACCTCTCCTGAAGGGTCTTTATATCGTCATACTGTGCCTGTCTGATTTTCCATTTCATGTGCGTTCGCCTGCATGAAAGGATAAGGCAAATGGGGCGTTGGTTCAATAGGTGTCATGGTCTCAGAAAGGCCAGTTCTCCAATGTCTTGATTGGTGCGTTCACATGGAGACGTATCCATTTGGTCATGTAGTTGAGTATCCGGGCCTCCGCAGCAGGATTGAGCTTCACCCCAATGGCGTCTTCATATCCCATGCCTTGCGTGTACCTTAGATATCTTCTGGCTCCGGGAGGGAGGACGAGTTCTTCGCTGTCGCCACAATCCCTGCACGTAGGGGCCAATATGGACGAAGAGAAGGAAAGTGTCTCGTCTTCTTCATACCTGCGGTCGCAGCTTGGACAGTACTCCAGATCCGGTGCCAAGCCCGATATCTGAAGCAGCTTCCATACGAAGGCTATAACTGCCCGTTTTGACGTCGTCTTTTCCTTTGGTTGCCCTTCAGAGGAGGAATCCGCCTGATCCGTGCTTTCCTTCAGCGACATCTCCAGCTGGCGCAGAGCCGTTTCCAAAAGTTCAAAGACAGGCTGTGGGTCGTCCGACGGCGTCTTCATTACAAGCTCGCACATGAGCGATGCCGTGTATGTGCTTTCGAGGTCGTCTGCTATGGAGGTTGGAACGAACGAGAGGACGCCTTCCTCTATGGAGTATTCCTTTTTGACTGGGTTGTTGTAGAGCTGGAACGTGCCTACGGAGAAAAGAGGCGCAAGTGCGGTTCTTTTGCCCTTGCGCCCTCCGTATACCACGGCGGATACGATTCCAAGGTCTGGACTTAGGAGCGTCACTATCTTGTGGAGCTCCCCGTATCTTGCCGTCCTTATGACAATGGCCTGTGTCTTTACACTACGATCCATCTTCCTCGTCAGACTCTCCAAGCTGTGTTTTGGCTAGATTATATAGGGAATCCTGTAGTTGTGCGACTGGTAGACCACAAAGGTCTCAACATCTGACACTCCCTTTACCTTGCTAAGCTCGTTCTTGAAGAAGTTCAGTAGGCTGTTGTCCCCGGTCGTGTCCGTGGCAAGGTGGATGATAAGATCATACCTTCCCGTCACGACCACGACGGAGATCACTCCCTTGAGGGCCAGGAATTCCTTGGCTTTCTCCTCAAGGTTCAGCGTGCTCAGCTTTATGCCCATTATGACGACCTGCATCTCAGGCACATATTGGGGATCGACGAGTCCGGAGATCTGGAGGACACCGTCCTCCAGAAGTTTGTTGACCCTGGACCTTACGGTGTTCTCCGTGATTCCTATGTTCTCGGCTATGGCGCTGAACGCTTTCCTGCCGTTGCTGAGTTCCTTTATGATGGCCTTGTTGGTCTCGTCAAGCTTCATCAGATTTTGCCGTTGTCCTTGAGGTCCTTGATCGTTGCAACAATCTCATCTCCAATCCTAAGGAGGTTCTCCTTGCTGTTTGCACCAACGTGAGGTGTGAGGATGACCTTGTCGGACTTGAGAAGAGGGTAGTCTGGAGCTGGTGGGTCGCTTGGATAGACGTCTGCGCAGTAGCATGTGACCTGTCCGTCGTCGAGGGCTTTGACCATGTCATCGGCATTGACGATTGCTCCGCGTGCTGCGTTGATGATGACAGGCTTTCTATTCATCTTTGCAAAGAGATCGGCGTTGAACATGTTCCTTGTCTCGTCGGTAAGAGGCATGTGGATGGAGATGTAGTCTGCGTCCTTGACGGCGTCCTCGACTGTAGGAACAAGCGTTGCGACGGCTGATGATGAAACGTACTTGTCGTATGCGACGACGTTCATGCCAAATGCCTTGGCCCTTTCAGCCACCTTGGTTGCGATGTTTCCTATTCCAAGAAGTCCAAGTGTCTTTCCATAGAGCTCGGTTCTCTTGATGTTCTTGAGCCACTCTCCGTTCTTCATTCCGTTGTGGTATGTGATGATGTGGTTTGGTGCGCTGAGCATGAGTGCGAACGTGAGCTCTGCAACAGCAATGGAGCTTGCCTTTGGTGTGTTGCGCACGATTATGCCCTTTGACTCTGCGTATGCCTTGTCAATGTTGTCGATTCCAACGCCGCCGCGGATTATGAGCTTTGCGTTCTTGGCTGCGTCTATGTATGCCTTGTCGCAGATCGTCTTTGCCCTTACAAGGATTACGTCGGCTTCTGGAGCCCTTGTCTTGTCGGTCGTGACTTCTCCAAACTGCTGGAGTTTGGACTCGAGGGATGCATCGAAGGCATCGGAAATAAGAATAAGCATTGTTGTCTCCTTTTGGGAATTTTCCTCTTGGGACTTCTGGGGTTTCCCATCATCCTGCATCAGATTCTATCAGTACATTGCGTCCAAGTCAAATTTTATTATTCGAAAATGCTGTAAATATAAAATTAAGTTCCTTCTTTTGTGGATTCTCATCGTTTGAGTCTGTTCTTTTTGAAATCCGTGCGTGATCCGTGAGTCCCATGCGCTCCATGCGCCCCGTGAGCCCCATGCGCTCCATGCGCCCCGTGAGCCCCATGCGCCCCATACGCCCCATGCGCCCCGTTAGCCCCATACGCCCCATGCGCCCCATGCGCCCCATGCGCCCCATGCGCCCCATACACCCCATAAGCCCCATATTCCAACCTCAATTGCGGAGTGCACTTCTATCTGATATAATCAAACTGTATCCCACTATATCAGGTGGCTCAACCACCTTGGAGGCGTCGAATGAAATCCCTTTCAACACAGTACATGGGCCTAAAGCTCAAAAATCCAATAATACTTGGCAACTGCCCATACACGAACGACTTGGACGGCCTCAAGAAAGCCGAGGACTCAGGCATTGGCGCCATAGTCCTCAATTCGCTCTTCGAAGAGCAGATCGACAGCAGCGCCCAAAGCGACATGAGCGGCGCAGAAGGCTTCCTCACACACGCAGACGCCTTCACATTCCTCTCCCAGGCCAGCACGGAGCACTATGTGGACAAGTACATGGACTTGGTCGAGAAGGCCAAAGCCAGTCTTGACATTCCCGTGATTGCAAGCATCAACTGCACATCCGACTCCATGTGGCTTGACATCGCAAGACGCTTCGCTTCATGTGGGGCCGATGCCGTTGAGATAAACCACTTCATAATCCCTGCCGATTGCAAGGAGACCGGATCCTCCATAGAATCCAAATACCTCAAGTTCGCGAAGAAGGCAAGAAGCGTCATAAAGATGCCCCTAAGCATGAAGATAGGCTGGCACTTCTCGTCCATACCAAACATGGTAAAGAGCCTGTCGGACACAGGAGTGGACGGCATAGTCATGTTCAACCACTTCTTCCGTCCTGACATAGACATAGAGAAGGTCTGCGTGGACTCTGAGAACACCCTCCAGCCAAAGGGCGACTACGGGGACACCCTCAGATGGACGGCAATGATGAGCTCAGAGATAGACGCCGATATCTGCGCCTCCACCGGTATCCGCAACGCCTCCACTGTAGTGAAGATGCTCCTTGCCGGGGCCAAGGCAACTCAGATAAGCTCAGTTGTTTCAATGAACGGATTCTCCGCAGTCAAGGAGATCCTTGACGGTCTTGGGGATTGGATGGACCGCCACGGTTATGAAAAGGTGGAGGATTTCAGAGGGCTTCTGTCTCAGGAGAAGGTAGGGGACCCCCAGAGCTGGGAGCGTTCCGTATGCCTTAAGCTCTACAGCGGATTCAGAACGATCTGAGCTTTGTGGCGTGATTACAAGCCTATAATGCAAAGGAGGTCTTATGGTTGACGATTTCAAGGACATAGCCCCTTACGAAGGACAGGATTTCGAGGATGCAATCTCAAGGCTGCGCCAGTACCCGCAGTTTTTGAACAACTTCACTGACATAATCTCCCGTCACAACAGGATTGTGAACAAGTGGAAATCGTTCCATGCAAAGAGCTTGCTTGCCCATCTTCTGACGCAGGTCCATTCGTATACGGACTTTCAGGAGTATATCACCTGCGATCTTTTCCTCTCCATGATAGAAAGCTCGTCCATTGACGAGTTCTCATTTGGAGGCGTCGAGAACCTTTGCATGCCAGACGACGACCAGGTTCCTGGTGGCCGCCCCCATATCTTCATAAGCAACCACAGGGACATAGTCCTTGACACGGCGCTTTTGGACCTTGCCCTCTTTCGCAACGGCAGGCAGATGTGCGAGATGGTCATAGGCGACAACCTCCTTGTCAACCAGTTCGCCACCGACATGTTCAAAGTCAACGGTGCCGTGACAATAAGACGCTCGCTCAGTTCTGCATCCGACCTCAGAAACGAGACGCTGAGCGTAAGCAGATACCTCAAGTACGCCATCGAGACCAAGAAGAAGTCGATTTGGATAGCCCAGAAGAGCGGTCGTTCCAAGGACGGCGTAGACAACACAAGCGCCGCAATCCTCAAGATGCTCTACCTTGCCTACAGGGAGGAGGGCCTAAGCTTCCAGCAGTTCCTTGAAAGGGCCTCCATCGTCCCTGTGTCCATAAGCTACCAGTACGACCCCTGCGATGTAACCAAAAGCCAGGAGGAGATCCGTAAGCTCAAGGCCGAGGGTGTCTACAACGTCTACACCAAGAAGAAATATGCCGATGTCCTTGACCTCATCCGAGGCCTTAGGCTTCCAAAAGGCGATGTCCATATACAACTTGGCACGCCTCTTGACCCCTCCTTGGCCGATGCCCGCACTGCAGTGCGTGAGATAGACCGTCAGGTGCATCTCAACTACAAGCTGTATGATACGAACTACTTCGCCTACGACTACATCAATGGAACTACGGACTACGAGTCCAAGTACGCCAACATGAACACGAAGGCATTCGTGAAGCATTACCGCCATCTGAAGCCGGAGGTCCGCGACATGGTCTACAAGGGCTATGCGAATCCCGTGATCTCAATGCTGGAGGAGAAGAGCCTTGAAAGCCTTTAGGACCTTCTTCCTCGTCTTCCTCTGCTCCTTTTTCCTGCTGGCATCCTGCCACAAAGGGGCGTTCTCCGTCTCCCATGTCATAGCTCAGCCGTACATCGTTGCATCCGATGTTTCAAGTTCTTCAGATATGGGGCTGAGCCTATACGTCTCGGCCTCAGTTCCTTCTCTTGAAGGTCTCTCAATGGTCGTCACCGACCCATCTTCCAATCTGACATGGTCGTTCGTCCCTTCTTCAGTCCAATATGATGGCGCCGTCTACTACGGGACCTCCGACATCATTATGCCTCATGGAGCACCTCTTCCTGAAGGCTCTTGGAGCCTTGAGATCCTTTACAAGGACGGGCGCACCTTGGACCTTTCCTTCGATGTCTCCTATAGGGATGTCGAAGGTGCATTATCGCGCGCAGGTGAGCTTCCAGTCTTCGATTCATCCTCAAACCTGACGGTTCTATGAATGTTCTTGATATGGCTTTAATCTAGATTTTCGGCTCTTCCGAGTTTTTGTTGGT
>MSGT01000008.1 GCA_001940825.1 Sphaerochaeta sp. Phil3 | reverse complement strand
CCCGACTTTTGTTACAGCCCCTATAAAAATTTATCGGTTCAATGAAGTTCAGATAGAATCTGAAATACATGTTGAAAGGAACTCCTTGAAAATGAGAACCCACTTGTCATAGGAGAACAAAGACGATGATGGATGGCAGGAAAGAATAAAAGGAATTTCCTTACCATTAACCGTATAGGTCCCAACCTCAGAGTAGGAATCAAGGGGCTTCGTATAGTTCCAGTTTTCAGATGGGAGTTGGTTCCATACTCTGCTACCCCAGACAATAACAAGATCAGGATTAAGCCCTTCAATCACCTCCCAGAAACAAGGCAAAGACTTTTCATAGGCCTCTTGAGAATAGGGTTCTCTAGGTTTGTCTTTATTTGCTGTTTGAACGAAATTATAGAACGCAAGACTCTGCCATATCTCTTTGCTTTCCGAGCGTGTTGAAGAAAGGTTTCCTGACAAAGCACGTTCAAACCTTCTAAAAGTTCCCATCCACTTTTGGAAACTTACGGAATCGTCGAGATAACCTTCAATGCAATCCTTTGTTAAGTTCCTACATTCGAATTCAGACGCTTTCGCTTTTGGGTTCAACACTCCACATTCTGTACAATCACTGCAGTAATGACTATCTCCAACAACAAGAATTCTTTTCTTGAAGATTCCACCACTTTCATAATTGCATCCTACCCAAGGAAGAAAAAACACATTATCAAACAAATCTAGACCTCCTTTTGCTTTTCATCTCGTTCATCATACCCCCCCCTCTCATCCAACGTGCAAGATTTTTTTGACAAGCAAGTTTGACAAGCAAGTCTTCTGGAGTCTTTCCATTGGAATCTCTTTGATCCAAAAGTGTTGAAATTTCGTAAGAACTTAGAAACGCAAATATGTCTGCATTTTCCTCCATTGTGGATGAGAAGCGTCCATTACGAACATAGTAATGAAGGATGTTCCCGCCCCGAGCATCCAAATGAAACAGGTCAGCACCAAAATCACGAAGTTTTTGAAAGTCCCAGACATGCCAATGTTCAAATGCAATGAAAAGAGGTGTAATTCCATTGGAATCCGGAGCATTGGCATTCGTCTTTGTTATAAGTCTCTCCAACAAGCGGCCGTTGTCACAGTTTTCAACAAAACAATGTATGAAAGTCCTTCCAGAATCAGGTTCAACATAGTTCAGGTCAACTTTGGATAGAAAACCATCGACTATGGCCTCGTCAATACCGCAATTGAACTCATCTACACTGCAAAGATATCTCATGAACCGTTGGTTGAAATCGAGCACAAGAAAACCTTCATTACAAAGCTGGCGAATGATATCCCTTCAATGCACCATCTGGATGCTTCAGACATTTACCAGAAGTCATAGCCTCGATGCTGCTGAAGCTTCTTCCGCAATACTTGCATGTATATGCCTTCTTCTCATCCCCTTCATATAGTTCGTGATAACCTTTAAGCGGCCCATTCGGGCTTTTCAAGCATTTGGAGCTTCTAAGAGCTTCTATGGTCGAAAACTTTCTTCCGCAGTTCTTGCAATAATACTTCTTTCCCAACATTTGGAAACCTCCACCTTAGTAAGTTGTATTTTGAAGTATAGAATACCAGTGTTCAGATTTTGAGACACTCTATGGTCTTTTGAAGAACTTCTTACTTCAACAACACCTTTGCAAGCTCCGGCCTGCCGGCTTTGGAGAGGGCTTCCAGGACCAAGGATCTGTTCTCTCGGCGGTTGAACTGAAGCAATGCGCGTTGGAGGTTTGCATCACGGCCCTTTGGGACATAGACCGGTTTGAAGTCCTCCCCTGGACGTGGATCCAAGCCTGTGTAGTACATGCAGGTGGAGACCGTCGATGGCGTTGGGTAGAACTCCTGTACCTGGTCGGGGACAAAGCCCTGTTTCTTCAAGTACAACGCCAACTCTATGGCGCTCTGCATGGTGGAACCCGGGTGCGCTGCTATGAAATAAGGGATTATGAACTGCTTTTTGCCCTGACGCCTGTTCTCCTCAAAGAACTCTTCCCTAAAGGCATCATACACCTCCACAGGACTCTTTCCCATGCAGGCGAGAACCTGTTTGGAGATATGTTCAGGTGCCACCTTGAGTTGTCCGCTTACATGGTTGCGTACAAGGTTCTCCATGAACTTAGCACGGACCTTTGGAGAAGCGCATAGCATGAGATAGTCAAAACGAATACCGCTGCGGATGAAAACCTTCTTCACTCCAGGAACCTTTGAGACGGCTTCAAGTTTGTCCAAATACTCCAAATGTGAGTCCCTTACATTCCTGCAAGGAGTTGGATACATGCATTGGCGGCCAGCACATGGTCCTACGGACTGCTGTTTTTCGCAGGCGGTACACTGGAAGTTGGCTGTAGGTCCACCAAGGTCGTTTATGTAGCCTTTGAAATCCCTATGCTTGGTCAAAGCCTCAGCCTCCCTTACCAAGGACTCCTTGCTTCGTACCTGGATGATCCTTCCTTGGTGCGCAGTTATGGCACAGAAAGAGCAGGCTCCATAGCAACCCCTGTTGGACGTTATTGAAAACTGAACCTCCTTCAAGGCAGGAACCCCTCCCATGGCGTCATACGAAGGGTGGCACAAACGCTGGAAAGGAAGCTCATATAAAGAATCGAACTCCTTGGTCGTCAATGGCCTAGCTGGAGGGTTCTGTATGACAAAACGTCCATTGCACTCCTGTACAAGACATCGTTTTGACATAGGGTTCTCATTTATCATCTTAAGCTGGAACGCCTTTGCATATGCCAGCTGTCCTTTTGGATCAGGCTTGTTGGATGCTTTTTCCCTCAAAGAGACCTCTTCGAACGACGGCAGAACCACAGGCTCAAAGGGAAGCGAACCGTCTTCTTTCATGGATTCGAACTGACTGAAAGAGATCAAATAGCAAGTCCCGGGAATATCCCGCAACGATTCCACTCCGCAACCCAGAGAGAGTCGTCTTGCAATCTCAAGGATCTGAAGCTCTCCCATGCCGTACACAAGGATATCGGCCTTGGAGTCGAATAGGATTGGTTTGCGGACCAAGTCCTGCCAGTAGTCGTAGTGGGAAAGACGCCTTAGGGAGGCCTCAAGTCCGCCGATTACGATTGGAAGGTCTTTGAAGGCCTGGTGTGCAAGATTGGAATAGACGATGGTTGGCCTGTCAGGTCTGAAGCCGGCCTTTCCACCGGGAGAGTACATGTCTTCGCTGCGTTTCTTTTTGGTGCTTGTGTAGTGCGCGACCATGGAATCTATGTTGCCGCCGCCTATCATGCAGCACAGTCTAGGACGACCCATGGCCTTGAGGCTTTCAGGATCGCGCCAATCTGGTTGTGCGATTATTCCAACCCTATAGCCATTGGATTCGAGGAGGCGACACAGGAGTGCACAGGCAAAAGACGGGTGGTCCACGTAGGCATCTGCGGATACGAATAGAATATCAAGTTCGTCCCACCCACGCCTTTTCATGTCGGAAAGGGTCATTGGGATGAAACCCGTTGAATCTTTTGGGCATTTTGCTTCTTTGTCGTCGCACATGGTCCAATTGTACTCCATTTGCCCCTTTGCTTGAAGTCGCCTGCGCATGTATACTACATGTATATTGCAAGTGGGGATGGAAGGAAAAAGGAAAGCCATGGAGAACCTTTTGCTGATTACAAACGCCAAGGTGGTATCGGACGGAGCCACTCGCAATGGCTGCGGAATCCTCGTGGATGGAAGAGGACGGATATCGGACGTATTCGACATGCGGGACCTGGACGCTGCAAAGCACCACGCAAAGGAGCATTACGACGCAGCAGGACACATCGTCTCCCCTGGCCTTGTAGACACCCACATACACGGAATAGGAGGCTTTGGGACCGATGCCGCTGAGCCTTCATCCATCCTTGGGATGTCCCAAAGACTTATAGATTTTGGAGTGACGGGTTTTCTTCCAACCCTATACGCAGGCCGCCCCTCAAAAATGGCAAAGGAAGCTGACTGCATCGTCCAAGCAATAGGACACGAAGAAGGAGCTGCAATTCTTGGTGTGAACATGGAGGGACCTTTTCTCAGTCCAAAGAAGGCAGGTGCACAGGACCCTGAATCGCTGACGCTTCCAAATGCAAAGGTCTTCGAAGAACTCTGTGACGCTTCAAAGGGACGTCTTGTATGCATGACGATAGCCCCAGAGCTTGAAGGAGTCGAAGAAATTGCAGATATAGCCGCAAAGAAAGGCATTGTTCTTCTTGCGGGGCATACAAACGCCACATATGACGAAGCCTTGCATGGCATTGAGTGCGGCATACATCATGCAACCCACATGTTCAATGCAATGAGCCCTTTGAACCACAAACAGCCAGGCGTAGCCGGAGCTGCGCTCATGGATGACAGAATGAACTGCGAGGTCATTGCAGATGGGGTACATGTACACAAAGACCTTGTGAAGTTCACTGCGGACAAGAAGCCCAATGGAAACGTTGTACTCATAACGGACAGCCTAACTCCAACTGCATTTGGAGAAGGGACGTTCACTGCCAACGGAACCAAGGTTGTACTTGGGGAAAGAGGAGCTTTTGTGGATGCTTCGAATCCTGATCTTCTCTGCGGATCAGCCCTTACATTGAACAAAGGGGTTGGAAACGTGGTTTCATGGGGCGTTCCCGTCGAAAAGGCACTTGCAATGGCTACATGCAACCCTGCAAGGATATATGGATTCAAGGATATAGGATCCATAAAGAAGGGGCATTTGGGAAACATAGCCGTGTTCGACGACGACTTCAACGCAGTTGCGGTTTTCGTCAACGGCGAACAAAGAGCATAGAGGAGATTTGTTATGGATCTTTTTGGATATTTCGATGAAATCTGCAGGATTCCACGAGAATCAGGCAATGAAGAGGGAATGAGACAGTACCTGTTGGACTGGGCTTCCAAGAACGGAATAGAAGCCCAAAGGGACAAAGCAGGCAACATAATAGCAAGGATTCCGGCAACCAAAGGCTTTGAAGACAAGCCGTCCGTAGCACTGCAGGGCCACATGGACATGGTGTGCGTCAGAGTTCCAGGATGCGAGCATGACTTCACGAAGGATCCAATCGAGACATACGTTGACGGAGACTTCCTTAGAGCCAAAGGCACAAGTCTTGGAGGTGACAACGGCATTGGCGTTGCAATGGCAATGGCAGCATTCACGGATCCCGACTGCAAACACGGTCCTCTTGAAGCGATCTTTACGTTCTCAGAGGAAACAGGTATGGACGGAGCCTTCAACCTTGACGGCTCCTTGGTCCAAAGCCGCAGACTTATAAACCTTGACAGCGAAGAGGAAGGAGTCATCTACATTGGCTGTGCCGGCGGAATAGACCTTGTTGCAGACAAGGAGTTTGTACTGAGCGATGCCCCAAAGGGAACCAAAGCCCTCAAAATCAACATAGAAGGGCTGAAAGGAGGCCATAGTGGAGGAGAAATACACCTTCAAAGGCTCAATGCCATAACTGCAATGGCAAGGATCCTCATGGCCTTGGATGAAAAGGGTATCAGCTTTAGGATAATGAAGTTCGATGGTGGAACAAGAAGGAATGTGATACCTTCCACATGCAAGTGCGTGATACAGATAGACGGAGACGACTGCGAAAAGGCTTTCCGAATCGTCCTTGACGTCGCACAAACCCTCAAGGAAGAGAACAGGTTCGAGGAACCGGGACTCAAGGTGGAATGCGTATGCGATGACTGCACGAAGTGTTCCAAGAAATGCCCTTCCCTTTCAGTTCAGGATTCACTCACGATTGCAAGGACGTTGTTCGCAATACCACATGGGGTCTTTGCAATGAGCAAAGCGCTCTCTGGAGTGGTCGAAACGTCAGACAACCTTGCAATTGCGCGCCTGATTGATGGAAAACTCCACATTGAGGTAAGCGTAAGGAGCAACATAGACTCCGCAAAGTACTTCCTTGTAAACAGGATCTACACAATCATAACGGCTTTTGGAATCCCTTGCAGGATTGGCGACGGCTATCCTTCGTGGACACCTGACCCAGACTCCAAACTTGCAAAGTTCTGTGCAAAGGCATACGAGGACAACACCGGAAAGAATGCTGTTGTGACGGCAATCCATGCAGGTCTTGAATGCGGAGTGATAAACAGCATTGTACCAGGTATGGACAGCGTATCGCTTGGGCCTGACCTCTTCGATGTCCACTCCACAAACGAGCATTTCTCAATAAGCTCGGTCAAGCGCACATACGACTTCCTAAAGCACCTGCTGTCCATAATAGAATAGAATAGAATATTTACAGAGCAGTCTATAAGGAATTGCTCATGCATAACCCCACTTGTTTTTAAACCGACAGGTGGGGTTAAGTATTGACGGCGATGATTTCCATAGTTTTCCTTCAAAACAAACTGGTCCTTTTTGGTGCGAGGTTAGTGCGAGATTTAATTTTTTATATAGAAATAAAAAATGCGAGATTTCTTCTATATTCTCAGGAACTTAATCAACTCATATATGCCCTTCTGAATCTGGGCCTTCTTCTCCATTGACCGTTCATGGAGACAATAACGAGTAGCGGGTCCTTTTCCTGTCAAATTTACAAGACTACAAGCCATCAAGGATTCCAAAGCACTCCTAATTTGTCTATCAGGAATACCTGTTGCTTTTGCAATATCCTTTCTGGAAGAAGTCCCATTGTTGATTATATAGGCAAACACTTTCTTTGCGGTTTCTGTAAGTTCCGTATGAGAATCTACAATGTCTGTTTTCCAAAAGACAAGAGACGTATAGAAGAACGATGTCTTTATTTCTGGACGCCTAAACTTGAGATTCATCGCTGCTTTTAGAATTTCCTTTCCGCCCATTCCCTGTCTCTCGGACAACCCTAAAAGTCTGAAACATTTCATCAGTATTTCATTTCTTACCTTTGAAACTCCTCCACAGACGTATTCAGCTTCACTGATGAGCATTTTTCCTGGATTTTTGAAAGAATACCAGCTTTTGTATACCTCTATTTTTACATACTCTTTTGGAGTCAGATAATCCGCGTGAACTAACGTATTAACAAGAGCCTCTCTTAAAGAGACCTCAAGGGATTTGTCAATTCTGACATTATCAGAACCCAAACTGAATGGGGTCTTTACCGTTGCAGTTAGTTTATCATTGACAATAGAGAAAAAATTATAGAGATTCATTTCCCGTAGGCTTGGTTCGTCTGAAGCAACCCTGTCGCTCCATCTCTCAACAGTGTCCCTGTAATCTATGTAATCAAGATGAAAAGATGGTATCAATTCCCTAATCGAGTTGTATTTGCCCAACATAAGAATTGCACCCAAAGTTGGATAAGTAAGTCCATCAGTCCGATCTGTTCTGAACAAACCAATCTCCGTTAGAAACTGCATATCAGAGAGACCCGCATAGTTTTTTTTCTTCGTATCTAGAAGAAACAATACTCTTGAATGCAGCCAATGAAATAGGATCAATATCATTGATTGAATATAACTTCTGCATACCAGAATCTACAGAAGATGATGCATTCCTAAGCATCGCTTGAAGAAGATCGTTATCAACTTTTTGATCCCCCTCGCCCTTCCTCACAAAGGCCATATCAATTTTCCAATTAAGATATATTGGTTTCTGAGAATCCTCCGCCTCCGGAACTTGAACTATTACAACATCTTTCCCTGATACATCTTTTACAACAGAGATGTTTTCATCGTTTAGAATATTCAGGCTAACCTTATTCTTGTTCCCAAGAATTGACCAAATATCACTCTGAACCTTCGCAGGGGAAGACACTCCCGTGACAGTATACGTTTTGTCTTAATTCTCTCTTACTCCAAGGAAAATACAACCACCAGAAGTATTGGCAAAAGCAGAGTACGTCTCCCACATGGATTTAGGAATAAGATTTGAGGCTTCTTTACATTCGACCATGCAGTTTTCAGAGTTAGCTTCAAGCTTATATTTTGAGAGAATATCAACAACATCTTTCATACAAGCATGATACATCATCAAAGGGAAACAAGAAAAGGAAATTTCGTTACGTTGGATGAAATTCGTTCACACCAAATTCAGGTTCACGCCCGTTTTGGAGATTTCTCTGAGACGGGCTTTTCTTTCGTCCAAATCAGGCATGTGCTCCTTAATGAGGGTCCAGAAAGGCTGCCCATGACCGTGAACCTTCAAATGGCACACCTCATGGAGCACAGTCATATCGATGAGTTCGTAGGGTAGCACCGCACACATATAGCTTAGATAAAGCCTGTTCTGGGTTGGGTAGCACACGCCCCATTTGGACTTTGCATTGTTCACACCGTATATCGGAACCTCCACACCTATTTCATAGGCCCAGTAATCCACCCTGCTTGCAAGAATCTTGGAAACCGTGTCAACGTACAGCTTCTTGATTTCCTTCTTCACTAGACCGATATCCCTGTTCTTTGCATATACAATGATTTTTCCACTATCTATCGAATATTGGGACATTTTTCTAGTTCCTTTGGTCAAGGGTCTATCCACCACTTCAAGGGCTTTCACACCACCTAGCAAAGGTATCATATCCCCTGTTTCGTATGTATGGACAGGAACAAGTCCAACATGCTGGACTATCCACTGAGAGTTGGCAGCCACAAAACCATCGACCTTGGAGAAAGGGACATAGTAAGGAGCACTTACCATCACACGGCCTTGGCTGTCGATGTGGACCCGTAGGTTCCTGAGCCCTTTTCTTCTGTTGAGGAAATAAGTGATGCCGTTGCATTCGCGCCGCTGCATAAGGGAATTATAATGAGAGCAAACCTTATCCGCAAATGGCCCGCTTTACACATTTTGACAAATCGTGATTTGACAAATCATGATTATACATTTAGGCAATGGAAGACATGCTTTTTTTGTTGTATATTGTCCTTCATGAAGGTTGATAGAGTAAGCGACACCATTAACAAGATATACTTGGACAACGGAGATGAGATAGTCCTCGTTGGAACCGCACACGTCTCACAGAACAGCGTTGACGAAGTGAAGCAGGTCATAGAGGAGGAGAATCCAGACAGGGTATGCCTTGAATTGGACAAGGGCCGATATGAAAGCAAGACCAAGGAAAGCAGCTACTCCAACATGGACCTTGGCAAGGTGTTCAAGGAAGGAAAGGCGTTCCTCGTCCTTGCGAACACCGCTTTGGCTTCGTTTCAGAAGAAAATGGGGACACAGACAGGATCGGCCCCTGGTGAAGAGATAATAGGTGCAAGCGAGATAGCCAAGGAAAAAGGCATACCCTATTCGTTCTGCGACAGGGAGATTCAGGTGACGCTCAAGCGGGCATGGGGCAAAAGCAACCTATGGAACAAGGCAAAGCTCATATCAACCCTCCTTTCAAGCGCATTCGACAAAGAGGAGTTCAAACAGGAGGAACTTGAAGAGCTGAAGAAGTCCGACACCCTTCAGGAAATGATGAACGAACTTGCAAAGGAGCTTCCAGGAGCAAAGGAAGCCCTCATAGACGAAAGGGACCGCTATCTTGCAACCAACATATTGGAAGCCCCTGGACACAAGAAGGTGGCCGTAATTGGAGCAGGCCATGCCAATGGAATAATCAAAACCATGGAGAAACTTGAGAAAGGTGAGCTTTCAAAAGACCTTTCAGACATATCGCAGGCTCCAAAGCCGTCCAAAGCTGGAAAGATTGCTGGTTGGGTTGTTCCAATTGCAATCATAGCCATAGTCATTGCAGTGGGCTTCACACAGGGGTTCGACCAAGGATTTAGGTATTTTGTCGTCTGGGCCTTTACAAACGCCCTCACAACCATGCTTTTCGCAATTCTGTGCAACGCACACCCTTTGAACTGGCTGGTGGCGGCCATAAGCGCGCCAATAGCGGTTCTGAACCCAGCCGTTGGAGTTGGAATCTTCACGGGAATAGCGGAATCCAAACTGAGAAAGCCAAAGGTCAAGGACTTCGAGAACATAGCGGACGACATCTCCACCTTCAAGGGATGGTTCAAGAACAGAGTGCTACATGCCTTCACAGTGTTCTTCGCCACAAGCCTTGGAAGCATTCTTGGAACGTTCGTTCTGTTCCCAATAATGCTTAAGGTTTTTGGTTGAAGATATTTGATTTGTAGACAAACAATTAATACTCAAATCCGACAATATTTGAAGAATTCATCCGATAAAATTCAAACAATCTAAGATGGATTCATCTCAAGATGAACCCTTGTCATTTCTTGAACACGAAGGCTTCCTTCACCTTCTTGCAGCGTTTGAGAAGTATCCTATTCTCTTCAAAGTTCATTGAGTATGGAACAACGGCCTTGTCAAAGCCCATCTCGTATGCAGCCTTGAGTCTGCGGTCGCCGTAGTTGACAGGCCTCACCTCTCCTGCAAGGCTGAGCTCGCCAAAGCAGACCATCTTTGGAGGCAGGCTCTGTCCGCTGCATGCAGACCACAAAGCAAGCGCCAATGCAAGTTCCACGGACACTTCGTTGACCTTGACGCCACCTGCAATGTTCACATAGATGTCCTTGTCTGCCAGCCTGACGGCCCCATGTCGCTCCAGAATCGCGGCGATACGCGTCACCCTAGAGTTATCTATCTTATCCGAATAAACGCGACTGTAGCCGCTTTTTGCGTCCACCACGAGAGCTTGGACCTCAACTATGAACGTTCTAGACCCCTCGGTGATAGCGGTATAGGCGATTCCTGGCGGCAGCTCACCATCCTGACGCTCTGAAACGAAGAAGCTGGTAGGGTCCTTCACCCCCTCAAGCCCTCCGCCGGTCATGTTGAATATGCCAATCTCATCAACCGAGCCAAACCTGTTCTTGGCGGCCCTGATTAGCCTCACACCCATGGAAGCCTGCTCGAAATACAACACGGTATCCACCATGTGCTCTATAATCTTTGGCCCAGCGAGCGTCCCCTCCTTGGTGACGTGTCCAATAAGGAAGACCGATGTCCCTATGCGTTTACAAAGCCCTGTGACCTCCATACAGCATGTACGTATCTGCGTCACGGATCCAGGAGTCGAAGTGAACTCCTGCGAATACAGGGTCTGCAGTGAATCGAGGACGACAATCTGAGGCTTTTCTTCCTCAAGGACATGCAGGATTCTGTCAAGCTTCGTCTCGCACAGTATGTTTATCCTATCCAAGTTGAGTCCAAGCCTCTCCGCCCTTTGACGAACCTGACTGGCGCTCTCTTCACCGGACACATAAAGGACCTTTCTCTTGTCGGAGCATCCAGCCACGACCTGAAGCATAAGGGTGGATTTTCCAATGCCGGGTTCGCCTCCTACGAGAACCGAGCTGGCACGGACGATTCCGCCTCCAAGGACCCTGTCCAGTTCATCTATTCCGCTTCCAAAACGGAACTCACTTTCATAAGGGACCTGCGAAAGGGGTACTGAATTTGTTTGTATGGAATCCTTACTAATTTTCTTTGACTTTTCTATCTTCTCTTCTGTAAAGGAATTCCAAGAATTACAGTCAGGACATCTTCCAAGCCATTTGGAACTGGTATAGCCACATTGGGAACAAATGAATTGAGTTGCACCTTCCTTCATGTAAGAACTCCTTACTAACTTTTTTAGTGTTTGGAATCACGGAATTCTCCAAACGTTTCACGAAAAACGATATAGGTAAAAACAAAAACCCGCAACATCCAAGACGATCCAAACACATTGAAAAACGTCTTTTTCGTGCGGGTTTCATGAAAATGGAACAAAGATTGTTGGGAAGCTATCCTAACCAATTAGAAATCAAGCAGCTCCACATCAAAGATAAGGTATGAATTGGGTGGAATGATTCCTGGATATCCATGCACTCCATAGCCAAGCTCTGGTGGGATTATGAGGGTTCTCTTCTCTCCCTTGCTCATCGTTTGAAGGGCCTCGTTCCAACCTTCTATAACCTGTCCTACAGCAAACTTCGCAGGCTCGCCTCTGTGGACGGAGGAATCGAACATTCTTCCATCAAGAAGCGTTCCAGTGTAGTGGACAGTGACTTCCTGACCATACTTTGGATGGCCCTTGCCATCACCTTCCTTCAGCACTACATACTGCAAACCGCTAGGTGTTTTCTTTGCGTTTGGCCAACGGTTTGCAATCTCCTTTTCAATCTTCTCAATCTCGTTCTTCCTGCGCTCCATGGCCTTCTTTGCAGCATCCTGGACGAGCTTTGCGAAGATCTCCTTCGTGACCTTGAAATTCTTTGCGTCATCGCCTATACGCTCAATTGTGATGTCGTTTATCCTGTCACCCTGCTTTATGGAGTTTACGACATCCTGACCTTCGACGACCCTTCCAAAGACAGAGTGCTTGTCGTTGAGCCAAGGCGTCTTCACATGGGTGATGAAGAACTGGCTGCCGTTAGTACCAGGACCGGCGTTGGCCATACTCATGACACCAGGACCATCGTGTCTGAGGGAGATATCGAACTCGTCCGGGAACGAGTAGCCAGGACCACCGGTGCCATCTCCTTTTGGGCAGCCACCCTGTATCATGAAGTTGTCCACAACCCTGTGGAAATTGAGGCCTTCATAGAAGTTCTCACCTGGATTCTCAAAATTGAGCTCCCCTTCAACAAGACCAACGAAGTTTGCAACCGTCATTGGAACCTTCTTATACTCAAGCTCAACGACGATCTTTCCTTTCTCCGTATCGATCACAGCATACAAACCATTTTTATCCTTATAACTCATTGTTCTACTCCTTATTATATTTAATTACTTATATTACAAAGAATTATTCGTATAAATCCTCGCCAGGGGCCACGATTTGGAATATTCTTTCAAGCTCTTCCTCAGACGAGAATGGAATGAGTATCTTTCCCTTCTTCATGATGCCGTTCTTGTATTTCCCCTTTATCTCCACCCTACAACCGGTTGCAGAGAGGAATTTCTCCTCAAGCTGGAGTATTTCAGGCGATTTCATAGCACTCTTCGAGGACTTCTCTGGAACTGTCTTTGAAACGGCTCTAATCCCCCTATTGAGGTTTGAAGCCTGCTCTTCAGCCTGGCGTACAGAAAGGTTCTTGTCCATGATCATGTTGTAGAGGATTTCCCTATCTGCAGGGCTTTCCACACTAAGAAGAGCTCTGGCATGTCCAGGGGAGAACTGTCCATTGGAAAGCGAGTCGAGCATCTTCTGTGGAAGATTCAAAAGTCTTACGCTGTTTGTAATGGTTGAACGCCCTTTTCCAACTTTTTTCGCCAATTCATCTTGACTAATTCCTGACTGTGTAAGAAGATACGAGAAAGCTTGAGCCTCTTCGACAGGATTCAGGTTCTCTCTTTGGATATTCTCAATCAAGGAAATCTCCATTCTCTGAAGATCACTGAAAGATCTTACAATAGCAGGAATGGTCCTAAGCCCAGCCATCTTAGAAGCACGATATCTTCTTTCGCCAGCAACAATTATATAGTAATTATCAGCAATTTCCTCCACCAAAATAGGCTGAATCACGCCTTGTGCAGCAATGGAATCCCTCAACTCCATCAATGCATTTGGATCAAACTGTTTTCTTGGCTGATTTGGATTGGGTTTGATCCTATCTATATCGATTTCCTGGACTTTTGAACCTGTTTCTTCAAGTTTTTTCGTTTCGTAGGAAGAATATTCGTCAATAAGGGAGTTTATTCCTCTACCCAAGCCATGTTTTTTAATTGACACGGTCAAGTACCTCCTTTGCAAGAGCATTGTATGCCTTTGAACCAGAGCAGCTGTTGTCATAGGCGTTTATAGGAAGTCCATGAGACGGAGCTTCGCTAAGACGCACATTCCTTGGAATCTTCGTATCGAACACAAGATCCTTGAAATAAGCCGTTATATCATCGACTACTTCATTATTCAGGTTCGAACGACTTGAATACATCGTAAAAACGATTCCAAGAACCTCAAGTGAAGGATTCAATTGTTTTTTTATGGAAGAGATGGTTCTAAGAAGCAAATTCAAGCCTTCCATAGCAAAATATTCGCACTGCATTGGAATTATGACGCTATCAGCCCAACAAAGGGCGTTCATAGTCACCAAATCCAACGCAGGAGGACAATCTGCAAAGATGAAATCATAGTCATTGGCAATTGGAGCCAAGGCTTCCTTAAGGAAGAACTCTCTTCTATTCTCATCAACAAGCTCAATTGCAAGCCCAGCCATATTGATTCCACCGCTTAAACAGTAGAGATTATTGACAGGAGTGCTCTGAATTGCAGAAAAATCCGCTTCCTCGGCCAAAATCTCATAGATTCCAGGCTTTGAAGTATCAACAGACACAGAACTAGAGAGATTTCCTTGGGAATCAAGGTCAACAAGAAGTACTTTATATCCTTCCTTTGCCAAAGCGGATCCTACATTTACAGCGGTTGTAGTCTTACCTACACCACCTTTTTGGTTTAGAAAGATTATTTTATGTGCCGACATACCAAACATAATAAGACAAAACACTCCAAAAGTCACGCTTTTCTTGACTCTAACTGCTATTTGACACTAAATTACAGCCAAGGAGACCAAATACCATGGAAAATCTTGAACAAAAAGTAAAAGAAGCACTGGAATACATCAGACCATCGCTCCAAAACGATGGTGGAGACATAGAATTTGTCAGACTTGAAGGAAACAAAGTCTATGTAAAACTCAAAGGAGCATGTGCCGGCTGCATGATGGCTCAAATGACATTGAAAAACGGTGTCGAAAGAATGCTGAAGTATAACGTAGACGAAAACCTTGAAGTCGAGAACCTTCCATTTTAAGAATAACCAATGTTTCACGTGAAACATCAAAGAAAAAACAAACAAAACCAGGTCAATAAAAGGCCTGGTTTTTTTATTGCTCAAAAACATCAATGAAAAACAAACTACAAATCCAAAGTTCAAACACAATACATATAATCACAATAATATGTTTCACGTGAAACCATAAAACAATCACCAATCAATCCATCCATAAAACAACATCAAACCAAACAAAACAACAACCCACCTAGCCATTGTTTCCATTTTTTGAATTTACTGGGTCTTTTTTTGAAATCACCCCAAGACAATGAAAAACCGCATTCCAGATAGCTAGAATGCGGTTTTTACCTATTGTTACTATTAATAGTAACAGAATAATTTGGCCTTTATGGCCTGTTTTTACTCATTTGAAGAATCATCTACATTGCTTTCTGCAATCATTCCTACTTCGGAAATATTAGCATTTTCTGAATTTTCAGACTCTACTTCCTCTTCCTGATAGTCCGTTACCGTCATTGCAACAATGTAGTCGTCATTGGTCTTCATCTTTACGACATTTACACCAGTTGCACTTCTTCCTTGAGATGATATTCCATTCACATGGGTCCTTATAGTTTGGCCTTTCTTAGTTATGCACACAAGGTCGTTTTCATCATTAACTCCAAGTGCAGAAACAAGATATGTTCCTTCTTGCAGTTTATAGATAAGCTGACCCATGGTGCCTCTGCTATGTGATTTGAAAAGATCGAAATCTACCTGCTTTCCTTTTCCTGTCTCAGTCACAAGTACTACGTTCTTTCCTTCTTCAACCTTTACAAGGCCAATGACTTCATCGTCTTCAGCAAGCTTGATTCCTCTCACACCGTGTGCAGTACGTCCCATGACCCTTACATCGTCAACGCTGAACCTAAGGCCTTTTCCTTTCTTCGTCACTATCATGGCTTCATCGCCAGGATGTACGAACTCACACTTTATAAGGGAATCGCCTTCATCAAGGATTATCGCCTTGATTCCGTTCTTGCGCGCATTGATGAATTCGTTGAGAGCTACCTGTTTCACTACGCCACGACTTGTCGCCATGAGTATGAACTCATCATCTGCAAAATCCTTGAAGTCGATGATTGCAGATACACTCTCACCTGGATCCATCTTTGGAAGGATGGCTTTGAGGCTCGTCCCCTTTCCAACCTTCTGTCCTTCAGGAAGCTCCCAGACTTCAAGGCAGTATGCCTTTCCAAAGTTGGTGACGAACAGGATGTGGTCATGAGAGAAGGCGGAGAACATGTGCTCGACGAAATCCTCGTCCCTAAGGGATGCTCCCTTGACTCCCTTTCCTCCTCTTCCCTGAGACTTGTACTCGTCGGCAGGGACTCTCTTGACGAATCCTTTGTTCGTTATGACGACTACGACTTCCTCCTTCTTGATGAAGTCCTTGTCTACAAGCCCGCCAATCTCCCTTAGGTCTATCTCAGTCCTTCTATCGTCACCGTATTCGGCGGACAGTTCATGAATCTCCTTTTCGACTTCATGCATGAACTTCTCATTGTCTGAAAGGAGGTCCCTGAAGAACGCAATTCTGACTTCAAGCTCTGAAAGCTCATCAATTATCTCCTGCGTCTCCATGTGGCTGAGCCTTCCAAGACGCATCTGGATGATTGCACCTGCCTGTTTGTCGGAAAGTCCAAACCTAGCCTGAAGCTTGAGGGAGGCATCGGCATTGTCATCGGCCTTCTTGATGATGTCTATGACTTCGTCGATGTTCTCAAGTCCAATCTTGAGTCCAAGGAGTATATGTTCCCTTTCAAGCGCCTTGTTTAGGTCGAAGTTGGTCCTTCTTCTTATTACGTCCTTCCTGTGTTCAAGGTAGCAGCACAGCATATCCTTGAGGTTGAGGCATTTTGGACGACCATCGACAAGGGCCAGGTTGTTGACGTTGAAGTTGGTTTCAAGCTGCGTGTTCCAGAAGAGGTGGTTGACCGCAATCTCGGGCACCGCATCCTTCTTGAGCTCTATGACGACCCTTATTCCATCCTTGCCGGATTCGTCGCGAACCTCTGAGATGTCCTTTAGTACGTCATCCTTCCTAAGTGCATCGATATGCTTTACAAGCTCAGCTTTGTTCACCTGATAAGGTATTTCAGTGAATACAATTGCATCATGGGTCTTATGTTCCTCTATGTGGTAGCGGCCTCTCATTACGATCTTTCCGCGACCGGTTTCGAAGGCATCCCTTATACCCTTGACTCCGCATACTATGCCGGCTGTAGGGAAGTCAGGCCCCTTGATGTAGTTCATGAGCTCAAGGATCGTTATGTCAGGGTTCTCTATGAGAGCACACAGCGCATCGCATATCTCCCTAAGATTGTGCGGTGCCATATTGGTGGCCATACCTACGGCGATTCCGCTCGTTCCATTGGCAAGCAGGAACGGGAAGCCTGCAGGAAGGACCTCTGGCTCCTTGAGGGATTCGTCGAAGTTTGGCACGAAGTCTACGGTGTCCTTGTCTATATCGGCAAGCATGAGCTCACCCATCTTGCCCATCTTGGCCTCTGTGTATCTGTATGCTGCAGGTGGGTCTCCGTCTATGGAACCAAAGTTTCCCTGCGGCTTTATGACCGGATACCTCATTGAGAAGTCCTGGGCAAGCCTTACAAGTGCATCGTAGACCGATGCATCTCCATGTGGGTGGAACTTACCAAGAACGTCTCCAACAGTCCTTGCACATTTCTTGAACGACCCTGTGGATTTGATTCCAAGGTCGTACATATCGTACAGGATCCTTCTATGGACGGGCTTGAGTCCATCACGGACATCAGGAAGGGCTCTGCTGACTATGACGGACATGGCATAGTCCAGGTAGGATTTCCTCATCTCCTCGGATATATCCTTCACAAACACTCTGTTTTCATTGTTTTCCATACATAGTCCTCCAATCAGGCATCGATCTGCGCGTATGTGGCGTTCTTTTCAATGAAGTCGCGTCGTGGCTCCACTTCTTCGCCCATAAGCATGGAGAACACCTGGTCTGCCTCCACTGCATCTGCAAGATGAACCTGTGTTATGAACCTGGTCTCAGGGTTCATGGTGGTCTCCCAAAGCTGATCCGGATTCATTTCACCAAGACCTTTGTACCTTTGTATCTTCACGTTCTTGGAATCGTTCTCCGTCTCTCCGTGGGTCTCAAGGATATCGGCCTTCTCGTTGTCGTCGAATGCATAGAAGTCCTTGCCTTTTATGGTGATCTTGTAGAGAGGCGGCATTGCGAAGTACACGTAGCCCGCTTCGATGAGAGGCCTCATGTATCTGAAGAAGAACGTAAGGAGAAGGGTTCTGATGTGTGAGCCATCGACATCGGCATCGGCCATGATGATGACCTTGTGGTAGCGTGCCCTTGCAGGGTCGAACGAGGCTCCAAGTCCTGCTCCTATGGAATCTATGACAGGCTGCAGCTTGTCGTTGCCTTCGACCTTGTCCTCTCTGGTCTTCTCTACGTTGAGCATCTTTCCCCAAAGAGGGAGGATGGCCTGCGTCCTTCTATCGCGTCCCTGTTTGGCGCTTCCACCTGCAGAATCTCCCTCCACAATGAAAATTTCGCACTGTGACGGGTCTTTTTCGGAGCAGTCGGCAAGTTTTCCAGGAAGACTCACTCCACCTTTCTTACGTGCGTTCTCGCGTGCCTTCTTGGCTGCGATCCTAGCCTTCGAGGAGGCTATGGTCTTCTCAAGGATTGGAAGCACCATGCTTGGGTTCTCATCGAAGTAGTCGTTGAGCTTCTGGTAGACGAAGCTGTAGACAAGTCCCTGCACGTATGAGTTTCCAAGCTTCATCTTCGTCTGTCCTTCGAACTGAGGGTTCGTTATCTTGACTGACACGACGGCGCTGAGACCTTCCCTTACGTCAGAGTTGAAGCCTTCCTTGAAGTCGTCGGATTCAAAGAACGCCTCTGCGCTCTTGCTCTTTCCAACGAACTCCTTTATATGCAGCGAAAGCTGGTTCCTTATGGCCGCTACAAGTCCGGTTGTGAAGCCTATGAGGTGCTTTCCACCCTCCCTTGTATTGATGTTGTTGGCAAACGAGTGGAGGTTCTCGTCGAACCTGTCGTTGTACTGCATGGCGAACTCTATGATCGCCGCTCCATTGTCGTTTGACCTTTCACCTGCGAAGTATATTGGCTCCGTTCCCTCAGGTATGACCTTCTTGTTGTTGTTTATGAAGCTCACGAAGTCCTTGATTCCACCTTCGAAATGGAAGACCTTCTCCTCTGGATTCTCCTCCCTGTTGTCTATTGCAGTTATGGTCACGCCTTTGTTCAGGAATGCAAGTTCCCTGAAGCGCTCGCACAGAGTGGAGAAGTTGAAGTCGTCGGACTCCATTATGGTCGTGTCAGGATGGAACTTTATGACGGTTCCAACCTTGTCGGTATGGCCTATCTTCTTGACGGATTCCAAAGGTACACCGCAATGGTACTCCTGCATGTAAATGTCAGGATTCCTATGGACTATGGCCACCAAATGGTCTGAAAGCGCATTGACGACGCTGACACCTACGCCATGGAGCCCTCCGGAGACCTTGTAGGCACCGCCGTTGAACTTTCCACCTGCATGGAGATGGCACAGCGCAACCTCAAGGGTGCTTATGCCCTCTGTAGGGTGGATGTCAACTGGAATTCCTCTTCCGTTGTCCTCCACAGTCACATAGTTGCCTTTGTCCAGCGTCACCCTTATGGTATCGCAGTAGCCTGCCACAGCTTCGTCTATGGAGTTGTCCACAACCTCATAAACGAGATGGTGGAGTCCTTCAGGACCTGTGGAACCTATATACATTCCAGGCCTTACACGGACGGCTTCAAGTCCTTTGAGTACCTGGATGTTCTCCCCTGTGTAGTGCTCGGATGCATGCGTCATCTCGGCGACGTCGTCATGCTGGACCGGCATTGTCTTCTCTGGATTCATTGTCTCTTCATTCATTGAATTCGGATCCTTCCTCTCTAAAGATTTTCTCTCACTAGTATATATTAATATATGGGACTACCTCAAGCACCTTTTGACAGGCGGTGCAAAGGCCAAACGACAAACTCAAACCTTGAAACCAAACGTCTATCGTATTATTATTTGGGCTATGCCAAACTCTTTCGAAAACTCTGCTACAAACCACAACGGCGAATCGTCTTTGCAGCTTTGGGAGAGAACGATCTCCCAGATAAAGAACTCACTTCCCGAGAACGACTTTTCATCATGGTTCTCACGTCTTAGATTCGGCGGTGAAAGCGATGGAAGGATAACGCTGTACCTGCCGTCCGCATTCTTCAAGGACAAGTTCGACGACAGCTTTAAATCAATAATCGAGAACACGGCGAGCGAACTTGGCGGAAGACCCTATACCGTAGTATTCGAGATAAGAAAAGAGTCCAGCATTCCACAATATATAGAAAAAACCAATGAAACACCAAACAATAGGCCATCGTCTGAAAAACCTGCTGTACAAAAGACACCGCAGGTCGATGACCTTATGTTCAACCCTTCGTATACGTTCGAATCATTCGTTTCAGGAGACAACAGCAGCTTTGCATACAATGCCTGCATGGCCATAGCAAAGAACCCGGGATCTGCTTACAACCCGTGTCTTCTCTACGGAGGGGTTGGACTTGGCAAGACCCACCTCATACAAAGCATAGGCAACTATGTACGAAAGACTACAAGCTACAAGGTGGTGTACGTCACCGCAGAGAACTTCACAAACGAGTTCATACAGTCTGTCAACGACAACACGCTGCAGCAGTTCAAGAACAAGTACAGAAAGGCCGATGTCCTTCTCATAGACGACATCCACTTCCTCCAGAAGAAAGGCGGAACCCAGGAGGAGCTGTTCAATACCTTCAACGACCTATACGACACCGGACGTCAGATAGTGTTTACATGCGATAGACCCGTCGAGGAGCTCACTGATATAACGGATAGACTCAGGAGCAGGTTCGCAAGAGGTCTCAACATAGACCTACTTCCTCCAAACTATGAGACAAGAGTGGCCATATTGAAGAAGAAATGCCAAGAAAAAGGGGTCATCTTTAGCAATGAGGTCATCGAATACATAGCATCAAACATTTCAAGCAATGTAAGGGCATTGGAGTCATGCCTTACGAAACTCATAGCCTACAGCACCCTTCTTCACAAGGATATATCGCTTGAAACGGCCAAGGAGCAGCTCAAGCAAATCATAAACTCTAACAACGACGCCTCTGTGATTTCGATAGACCTTATAGTCAAGACGGTAGCAACCTACTTCAACGTCTCGCAGTTCGACCTCAAGGGTAAGAGCAAGAGCCAGTCCGTCGTGCTTCCACGCCAGATAGCAATGTACCTGTGCCGCAAGCTTACTGACTTCTCCACAACGGAGATAGGCCTTGAATTTGGAGGAAAGAACCATACCACCGTCATGTACAACGTACAGAAGGTAGAATCAAAGCTCAACTCCAGCGACAGCGAGCTATCATCACTTGTCGCCAAGCTTGAAAGCCAGATAAAGACAGAGGCTAGGAAATAGTCGAAAAGCAGTCCTAAAACAGGACCGGTAAGACTCAAAGCACCTTTGAAAACATGTTCATAGCATGTTCATAACCGTTGATTGAATGTCTACATCATGTGCATAAAAAACGATACATCTTAAAATTGCACAGAAACTGACATTCTATGAACATGGCTGTTGAAAAAAATTGGGCTTATATAACCAAATAATGCAAAGAATTGCTGTATTTTAGACAATTTTTGTGCTATTATTAAGACTACTGAAATAAAAAATAAGATTTCAACATAGGAGACGGCTATGAAATTTGTTTGCCAGAAAAGCGCCATCCTCAAGGAGCTGTCGAACGCTCTGGACTTCACTTCACAGAGAAACACCATTGCTGTATATGCCAACGTATGTCTCGTACTTGCAGGCGACAACCTTACATTGAAGGCCACTGACCAGAAGATGAGCTATGTCTCCGAGATAACAGTACAAGGAATCGAAGACGGTTCGACGACCGTTCTCTGCGACAAATTTCTGAATGTGGTCAAGAACCTTCCAGAGGCTGACATCGTATTCGAAACAAGCGAAGACAAGATAAGCATAAAGCCTGAGAACCAGTCCATTGACTTCAAGCTAAGAACCATAGAGGCATCGGCCTTCCCAAGCCTTACGTTTGCGGACGAGGATTCCTTCTTCAAGGTATCCCAGAAGGATTTCACGGATATGATCAATCAGGTTATCTTCGCAGTCAGCGACGACGAATCCAAGTTCGCAATGAACGGTGCACTCCTTGAAAGGAACGGCAATTCTCTTGTAATGGTTGGAACTGACGGTCGCCGCCTTTCATACATATGCAGACAGCTTGAGACCGATATCCCTGACTTCTCAAAGGCTACGATTCCAAGCAAGTTTCTTCTTCTCGTGAAGAAGATGTCCATAAACGAAGGCGATTTCGATGTATGTGTAAGCGACAACACGATTTCCATTCGCTTTGGAAGCTGTACGATTTCCTCTTCGTTGATAAAGAACGACTTCCCTGCATACAGACGCGTGATTCCAGAAAGACAGAGCAAGGTATGCATCGTCAACATAGAGGCTCTTTCAGATGCCCTCAAGAGAGTCTCTCTGCTTGTTGAGAACAAGTACAAGAAGGTCATACTTGAATTCAACGACAACAAGCTGTCCGTCTACTGCGATGAAAGCGATGTTGGTGCCGGACGTGAAATCATAGACTGCAAGTACGAGGACGATCCTGTGAAGTGCGCAATGAACTTCACATATCTTCTCAGCCCTCTCAAAGTCATGGATGGAAAGGAGGCCAGAATCGAGTTCAGCGAACCAGGAAGGCCTTTTACGATCAAGTCAGAGCCTGAAAGGGATTATCTGCACGTGATAATGCCAATGAACATCAACTAAGAATCTAGATGCTTATAGAGAAGCTGTCCTTCAACGGATTCAGAAACCTTAAGGACCGCAGCGTAGATACATCTTTCAAGCAAGTCATACTCAAAGGAGAGAACGGACAAGGGAAGACCAATTTCCTGGAGTCCATATATCTTCTTTGCTATGGTTCCTCGTTCAGAACCCAGAACCTTAGGGACGTTGTAGCCCACGGCAGGGATTTCTTCCGTGTAGGGTCGTCGTTCGAGGATGCCCAGGGGCTTGGACGTACGGTTGATATTGCATTCGAAGATGGAAAGAAGCGCATACGACTCGATGAAAAGGAAGTCAAAGACAGAAAGGAGCTCATATATAGCATTCCATGCATTGCTTTCACGCACGATGACATAGAGTTCGTAAGGGGGGAGCCTGAGAATAGGAGAAGGTTCTTCGACCAGACCATGTCAATGTACGATCCTGTTTTCTTCGATGATCTAAGAAGGTACAAGTTGGTGCTAAGGCAGAGGAACGCTGCCTTGAAGAGCCAAAAAACCTCTCTCCTTGATGTCTATGACGAAAAGCTTGCTGCATACGGCATTCCAATAATGAAGGCAAGGATGGGCGTTCTTGACTCGTTCCTTGCAATATTTCCAGACATATACAATGCAGTTTCCCAAGAGAACAGGGATATTGGCATTTCATACAGGCCTTCTTGGTCAGACTGCCTTGAGACCGGACTTGATGTCAACAGCGTCGTCGAAAGGCTCCGCTTGCAAAGGGATACTGATCTAAGGATGTCTACGACGACCAGCGGGCCTCATAGGGATAGGTTCACGGTTGTGGATTCGCATGGTCCGTTCGTGAACAATGCCTCCACAGGGCAGATGCGTCTTGCTTCCTTGGTGTTCAGATCCGCTCAAGCTGCGTTCTACAGGCAAAAGACTGGACTGAATCCAATATTCCTTATAGATGATGTCTTGCTTGAGCTTGATGCATCAAAAAGAGCGAGGTATCTTGCATACTTGGGCCATTACAACCAGGCTTTCTTCACCTTTCTTCCAGAGGAGAAGTACTTTGGTTCCTTCTTTGACATGAACGATGGAAACACAAAGGTCTATAAGGTTGAAGGGGGGGATTTCCTTGATGAATGAGATGGATTACATGATGGAAGACAAAGTTGAAAATGACAGGAAGTCCAACTACAAGAGGGATATGTACGCTCCATTGTCTCCAGAGGATCCTGTGGATGGCAGTCTCTTTGTGGATCAGGTTCTCATGAGGTTTGGAATAGACCCAAACGAACCGTCCAACCAGCTTGCCATGAGATGGCATGACATAGTAGGCGAAGAGGTCGCAAAGCATGTATTCTTCGAGAAAGTGGATGGCGATGCGGTCCATATAGCATGCGACAATCCTTCCAGAGCTTCGTATATGAAGATAAATGGAAACGATGTGATAAAGAAGATAAAGACTGTATTCCCTGAACTTGAAGTGAAAAGGATTCAAGTAAGGGTAGTACCAACCAGGAGGTATTGAAATGAAGGAAAGGACATTCATAGCAATCAAGCCCGATGCCGTACAAAGGGCACTTATTGGCAGAATAATCGCCCGTATAGAGGAGAAGGGCTATAAAATCGTAGCACTCAAGATGCTTCAAGTCACCAAAGAGCAGGCTGCGTCCCATTATGCCGAGCACGTTGGAAAGCCCTTCTATACAAGTCTCGTAAAGTTCATAATGAGCGCCCCAATAGTGGCAATGGTCGTAGAGGGGGAGGATGCAATCCTTGGAATGCGTCAGATCATGGGAAAGACCAATCCTTCCAACGCCGATGTTGGAACCATACGCGGCGACTTCTCACCTGAGATGAGCTACAATGTCATTCATGGGTCAGATGGTCCTGAAAGCGCAGAAAGGGAGATTGGAATCTACTTCAAACCTGAAGAGATCTGTGAATGGAAGACCATGTTCGAGATAGTGAAGGAATACAACAGTTGAAATGCAGGCATGAGTGAGTGGTAAAGACGATTATCGAAAGCACGAGTATCAAAACCACTCTTGACCAAAACATTGCATAAATTTATACTCAATTGCTCGGTAAATGTACTGACGACAAGAAAATCCCGCTTTAAGCGATAAATTATGGAGATAGACCATGAGTTACAAAGGCAAAAGAACCTATCAGCCAAGTAAGGTGAAAAGAAACAGGAAGTTTGGATTCAGAGCTCGTATGGCAACAAAGGGCGGACGTCTGGTATTGGCCAGAAGAAGAGCTAAGGGCAGACACAGTCTTACCGTCTCTGATGAGAAAAAGCCTTACTAAGAAACAAATTATTAGACTTAAAGCAGATATTGACAATGTCTTCAAAGCAGGAAAAAGATTCTCTCTTTCCTGCTTTAAGCTGTATGTATGCGAGAACAATCTTTCCTACAGCAGGCTCATTGTCATTCCTGTCAGACACTATGGAAACTCCGTCCAGCGCAATCTGATAAGACGACAGGTCAAGGAGATCTGGCGCACGAATCAGGAAAGGATAAAGGAAGGGCTGGACATGGTCGTCATAGTGTACCCAGGCAAAGATTTGGATTATGAAGAAAAGGAAGGCACATTACTCGACCTCTTTATGAAAAGCAGCTCACTAGTGGGCTGATTTTTGTTTTCTACGCTGAATATCGCTTCATACGTGGGAATTTGAATCCAAAGACCTCTGCCATCGACAACGATTTTTCAGGAGACGAACAATGGAACGTAAGACGATTCTAGCCGTCATACTGTGCGTCATAGTCATATCAGTGAGTATGTTCGTACAGACAACATTCTTTTCCAGTCCGGAGACTACGGTAGACGAGACATCACCTGCTGACGGTTCCACGACCACGGCTGCGGTTCAGAAGGACGAATACAAGGTCACTCCTCTTGAGGACCACAATTCGACTGAGACCTTCGAATACGAGACCGATATCCTTGACATAACGTTCGATCCAGTGGGCGCAAGCATAAGGTCAATAATCATGAAGGACCATGCCAATGCGGACGGTCAGCATGTTGATCTGGTGTTCAAAGGCGACAACGACCACAATGCATTCCTCACCTACTGGGGAAGCGACCTTTCCAATCCAATCATGGATACGTTCGACTATACGATAGAGGGTTCACGCATCGTTTTCTCGCATGACTACATGGATGCAAGTGGCAACGTATTCACATTGAAGAAGACCTTTGAATTCAAGGACGGAGACTATCTGTTCGCAGTCACTGTAGATGTTGAGGGTGGTGAATCGTTCGCTGGCATAGACGACGAAGGCTATGCCTACACTTTGGCGTATGAGCCACAGGTAGGACCTGCATTCACCCAAATGAAGAACAACAACTATGACTACAGACGTGTCTACATAAACCAATACAAGGACAACGGAAAGACCAAGAAGAGAACCGTAGGATTCACCAACGGCAGCTATGAGACCACCGATTCCCTCAAGTGGATAAGTCTCACAAGCAAATACTTCACGGTCATAGCAGCTCCTGAAAGCAACGTCGCCTACAAGTATTCTGCGCTACAGAGCACGGATGGCGACATTGCACAGACAAATGGAATCTATCTTTCAAGGCCTGCAACCGATGCATCCTCCAGCGACACCGTTTACTTCTACTGCGGACCTCAGCTCAAGAAGTATCTTGGTTCCTACTATAATGGAACGGACAACCCATGGGGTATAAGGGACCTCAATTTGGATGATGCAATGGAAAGCGGTTCAGCTTTGGGATGGCTTGAAAACATCCTCAAATGGGTTCTCAACCTCCTGTACAAGGTGATTCCAAACTATGGTGTTGATATAATCCTTCTCACCATATTGCTCAAGCTTGTGCTGTGGCCTCTTTCAAAGAAGGGAACGGAGTCCACTGCAAAGATGTCAGCCATAAACCCTCAGCTTCAGGAACTGCAGGTCAAGTACAAGGACAATCCTCAGAAGCTCAATGCTGAGACGGCCGCACTGTACAAGGAAGCCGGCATAAATCCAATTGGCGGGTGCCTGCCAATGCTGCTTCAGTTCCCAATCCTCATTGCATTCTACGGACTTCTCAACAAGCACTTCGAGCTCAGAGGAGCAATGTTCATTCCAGGATGGATTCCAGACCTCTCTGTGCCTGAGACGATCTTCACACTTGGATTCAGGATTCCTCTCCTTGGATCGGAGATCCACCTCCTTCCAATCATCTACACGGTGAGCATGATCCTTTCAATGAGCATGACCAATGCCCAGAACAAGAGCGCAGCCAACCAGAACGGTACGATGAAGTTCATGACATACGGTATGCCAATCATATTCTTCTTCATTCTCTACAGCGCACCATCTGGACTCCTTCTCTACTGGACGGCAAGCAACATACTTTCCATAATCCAGCAGATCTACACTAACAAGAAGGTCAAGAACGCACCTGTCGTCGAGAAGAAGACTGAGGAGAAGGTTCCTGAGGCCGTGAGGAAGTATCAGGAGAAGCTCAAGAGGATAGAGGACGAAAAGGCAAAGGCTGCCAAGGAAGCCGCCAAGAACGCCAAGAAGAACAAAAAGTAATAGGGGAACCATATATGACAAGAGATTTTGAAGGAAAGACAGAACAGGAGGCCATCAACAAGGCTGTTGAAGAGCTTCACATCGAGCGTGAGGACTTTGATGTAGAGATACTGGACAATGGACGCAGGGGCCTTTTCAAGAAGGCCAATGTCAAGATAAGGGTCCACATAGACACAAACGACGATGAGCCCGAGCAGGCTCTACCGGATGAGGATGAGTCCAACTACGTCCATAATGCCGATGTCATTGACTCCTACGACGATGACTCCCACGATTCCAATGAAGAAGAGGAAGAAGAGGATCTTGAACCAAACGAGGAGCTTGAAACCCAGGTCTGCCAGTTCCTTGACGGTGTAATCGAGCACATGGGCTACAAGGCAACCACAAAGGTTGTATCCAGAAAGGGTAGGAAGGTGAACCTCAACATTGAAAGCGAGGATTCCAGCATAATAATTGGAAGAAAGGGAAAGAACCTCGACGCCCTTCAGGTACTTGCAAACGTGTTCGCAGGCAAGATCGATTCAGAGCGCAAGATCATAGTTGATTCCGAGTCCTACAGAGTCAGGCATGAAGAGCAGATAATCAAGAACGCCTACAGAACCGCACAGCAGGTCAGGAAGACCGGAAGGTCCCGTCTCTTGGAGCCAATGAACCCGTATGAAAGAAGACTTGTCCATACGGCTCTCAACGATGTAACCGGCATAGAGACCAAGAGCGAAGGCGACGGCCTCTACAAGCAGGTGAGGATCATCTCAAAGAGAAGACGCTACAACTGATTTTCCAGTTGTTGACAGAACAAAGGGATCGTTGCGAAGCGCAATGGTCCCTTTTACTTTATTACAAGCCAAGAGCCGGCACGCTTTGACCCAACTCTTCTTATGTAGCCTTTGTCCTGAAGTGATTTCAGAGCCCTTTCTATGGTTCGCTTAGTGACGGATAGATGTTCAGCCATTGAGTCGGCTGTCTCTACGTTGTTTGAAACAAGCAGTCCAAGAATTCCTTTTTCAGTCTTTGAGATGTCTTCAACGTTGTTCGAGGCAACTGTGGTTTGAGTTTGTGGTTTATTGTCCATTACTTCACTATTGAATGGAATGGTGCATTTTATGTAGTCATCCCCTATATCGAAGACTTCCTTTCCATACTTCTTGATTATCGTTGGGATTCCGTGGCCGGTATGCTCGGTTACCTCCATGTTCATGAATATCCTCATGAGCGTAGTGTTTCTTGGTTTGCTGACTCCTTCGAAGAAGAGCTCCTTTGTAAGACCGTTTGGAAGTCCTCCATGCGAGAATATCTCGATTCTGTCTTCGAACATGGAAAAGAGAGGTTCCGTCTGCGTCCAATCGTTGTGTACTATGGCGTTTATCACTGCTTCGTCTACACAGTCCATATCGTACAGATATGTGTCCTTTCTAGGTCTTACAGTGGTGTCTGTCGTACATATGTTCTCTGATATGAGCCTGTTCTTTATCTTTTCATACGCCAATAGTATACAGGTGTGGCCGTAGTCGTTCCTTTCAGATATGGACGATTTGTCCAACCCTCTGAACTTGACGAAGATAAGAGGTATATCGTTCCTATCGGAAAGGAGTTCTGCAAGAAGGTTGTATCGTCCTGAGTCTGTTCTTAGGTTCATGTTCACTTCGAATGAGCTGTCATCAAGGTGTAAGCCTTTTTCAGAGTAGTAGACCTTGAGAGTTCTGAAGGATATGTCCCCATATTTTGAAGGAACTATCAGCATCTTTTCGTTGTCTGCAAAGGTCTTTTCATACCTTACCCTTATTTGGGTGGTTGTCATTTCCCTGTTGGTTGACCCAATCCTCATAAGGCATCCTGTCGTGGAGTATCCGTATTTCTTGATGCAATAGATTCCAGAAGGACCTTTTGTGACATTGAGGGCTATCACATACTTTCCTTCTATGAGCTTGAGGTTTATGTCTATGATATCCTGCGGTGAAGGCTCTATCTGAACGGTTATGAGATCAGACAGTTTCTTAAGCGTGTCATCAACGTTTGGTATTCCAACGACATTGCCGTTGTCGTCCACGCCAATGAAAACCTGTCCGCCTTCTGTGTTGAGGAATGCTACCACGCTTCTTGCTATGGCATCTGTATACTTCGACTTGAGTTCTACTTTCTCTGATTCTACGAATTCATGTTTCATTGGTGTTTCCATGATGGAAGTTTACCATAAACCGACAAAATGTCAATTAAACCGACATTAAACCGACATTAAACCGACATTAAACCGACATTAAACCGACATTTTGGTTATTTCCATGGGTCCTTCTCAAGGTAGGCTTTGAGCTGTGCGGACTTTTCAGGGGAGAACTGGGCTCCTGTCTGCTTGATGATTTGGCCAGCTAGGGTGGAGGCTACAAGGCCGCTCTCCACTATGTCCATGCCTTTGCAAAGACCATAGAGGAAGCCTGCGGCGTATGTGTCGCCCGCCCCTGTCGTGTCCACTGGGGTCTCTGGCCCCATGACGGGGATTTCGTGGATTTCACGTTTGTAGCTTATGAAGGAGCCTTTCTTGCCGTTCTTGACTATGGCGGTTTCGCACAGCTTACCCATGCTCTTGCAGCATTCGTATGGGTCGTAGTTGTCGAACATCACACGGGCTTCTTCCTTGTTGGCGAACACTATGTCGCAGCTGTCCTTCACAAGTTCAAGGAAGGAATCGCGGTAGCGGCCTACGGCGAACTGGTCAGCTATGTCGAATGAAATGCGCACGCCGTTGGCCTTTGCAACCTTCATTGCCTTTCGCACAGCTTCCTTCTGGTTTGGGGTGTCCCACATATACCCTGTGAAATGGAAGAAATCGGCCTTGCGGACTTCGTCCTCTACGACATCATCGGGATTATAGTCCCTGTTGGCTCCCAAGTAGGTGTTCATCGTGCGTTCTGAGTCTGGTGTGATGAGGATAATGGAAGAGCCTGTCACATTGGATGACCTTTCAAGGTTGTCCTTGACTCCAAGCGATGCGAGCCTTTCCTTGTAGATGTCTCCGTATTCGTCGGAGCCAACTTTGCCGCCAAGGGTGGTTTCTATTCCAAGCGAGGCAAGGGTTATGACGGTGTTTGGACACGAACCACCACAGGAGAACTTTGGCTCCTTCTTGGTCTTTATGAAGTTCGTGAGCTCGAGCCTTTTCTCAAGTGATATGAGGTTCATGGTTCCCTTGTAGAGTCCCAGTTTTTCAAGATCCTCGTCATCGACGTTTACAATCACATCGATGAGGGGATTTCCAATTCCGTAAACCTTGCCTGTCTTGGATGCCATGGGGGTAGTTTAAACCTTTGGCTGTCTATTTTCAATTGAAATCAGTTGAAGTTCACGATGCATGGATCGTAGCCTTCTGGCTTTTCATAGCCAAGAAGCTCTATGCATGTCGTTGCTATGCTGCTGATTCCAAGCCCCTGTGCAAGCTCCTTCGAGTACTCGCCGTTGTAGCATGGGTCGTAGATGATGCATGGCACTGGGTTGAGGCTGTGGCTTGTCTTGGCCTTTGGTTCTCCATTGGCCTTGAGGGATGCCTCTCCTTTCTTGTTGTGCTCTATCATGTCGTCTGCGTTGCCGTGGTCAGCAGTGATTACGAGGATTCCACCTGCCTTGCGGACGGCTTCCTCAATCCTTCCAATCTGGAGGTCAAGGGCTTCCATTGAGCATACCACTGCTTCGAACACTCCTGTATGTCCAACCATGTCGCCGTTTGGGAAGTTCATCTTTATGAACTGCCATTTTCCACTTTCGACTTCCTCGATTACGCGGTCAGCGATCTCTGCGCACTTCATCCAAGGTCTTTGCTCGAAAGGTACGATGTCTGATGGAATCTCGACGTACTCTTCAAGCTTCTCGTCGAACTTGCCGCTCTTGTTTCCGTTGAAGAAGTAGGTGATGTGTCCGAACTTCTGGGTCTCTGAGATGGAGAACTGCTTTACGCCGCATGCGCAGAGGTATTCAGCCATTGTCCTATCTATCGAAGGTGGGTTCACAAGGTACTGGTGAGGTACATGGAGGTCTCCATCGTACTCCATCATTCCTGCATACTCCACATTTGGTACGCGCTTTCTGTCGAACTCCTTGAGGTCCTTGGCTTCGAACGCCTTTGTGATTTCAAGTGCTCTGTCGCCTCTGAAGTTGAACAGTATCACGCTGTCGTGGTCCTCTATGGTTCCAACAGGCTTTCCATCCTTTGCAATCACGAATGGAGGGAGGTCCTGGTCTATTGCACCGGTTTCCTGTCTAAGGGTTGTGATGGCGTCATGTGCGTTGTCGAAGTAGCGGCCTTCTCCAAGGACGTGGGTCTCCCATCCTTTCCTGACCATGTCCCAGTTTGCGTTGTAACGGTCCATTGTTATGACCATTCTACCACCACCGGATGCTATTCTGGCATCGAAGCCGTCTGTCGAAAGGTCCTTGAGGAACTTGTCGAACGGGTCGAAATAGTCAAGGGCTGACGTCTCTCCTACGTCTCTTCCGTCCAAAAGGGCATGTACACGGACCTTCTTGACTCCTTCCTTCTTTGCCTCGACTATCATGTCCATGAGGTTCTTTATGTGGCTATGGACGTTGCCATCGCTCAAAAGGCCAATGAAGTGCATTGTGGAATCGTTGTCCTTGACGTTGGCCACAAGTTTCTTCCATGTGTCGCCTTTGAACATCAAGCCGCTCTCAATGGATGATGCCACAAGCTTTGCACCTTGGGAGAAAACCCTTCCGCAGCCCATTGCGTTGTGACCTACCTCTGAGTTTCCCATGTCTGCATCTGATGGAAGTCCAACAGCTGTTCCATGAGCCTTGAGCTTCGTCCATGGGCATGTCTCCATAAGGTGGTCAAGGTTCTTCGTCATGGCCTGCTTCACGGCATCGCCGTCTGCATATTTGCCAAAACCAACTCCATCCATGATGAGAAGGACGACAGGTCCTTTTCTCTCTATCTTTCCAGTCTTTGCAAGTTTTTCAACCATTTCAGTTTCCTCTTAATATTATTGTGTCTCGTCCAATCGAACCTGACATCTCGAATATAATGTCAGCTATTGCCAACGGCAAAGCTTCATAGTGGTTTGGTCGCTTCCTTGAGGTAGTCAAGGGAGCTTTCGTCAACAAGGTCCTTCAGGACTTCGTAGACCCACTTGTGGTACTCGTCTATCATAGATATTTCGTTTTCCGTAAGCATGTCCTTGCATATAAGGTCCCTTTCGTAAGGGCAGGCGGTGAGGACCTCGAATGTGTAGAACTCTCCAAACTCCGTCGTCATTGCAGGTACGACTGCTATGAGGTTCTCTATCCTTATGCCGTGCTTGCCTTCCTTGTAGAGGCCCGGTTCATCGCTTACGACCATGCCCTTTTCAAGGGACACTGGCCTTTCAGAGCCAAAGCCTGCGGATATCCTCTGAGGCCCTTCATGGACGCTGAGCCTGAATCCAACTCCATGGCCTGTACCGTGGAAGTAGTTCATGCCTCTCTGCCATAGGAACTGGTGTGCAAGGATGTCAAGCTGCACGCCTGCGGTTCCTTTTGGGAATACTTGGGAGCATAGTGCAAGGTGTCCTTTGAGGACCAATGTGTAGTCTTCCTTCTGTTCCTGGGTGGCTTCTCCAAACAGCAAGGTCCTTGTCACATCCGTGGTGCCGCATGTGTACTGTCCACCGGAATCCAGAACGAGAAGTCCGTTGCCCTCTATTGCCTTGTCCGTCTCCTCGGTTGCACTGTAGTGCACAACAGCTCCGTGGTCGCCAAAACCTGCTATGGTTGAGAACGACGGTCCAAGGTAGTCCTCCTCCAGGGCTCTTTCGTCTTCAAGGGCCTGGGAGATGGAAAGCTCCGTGAAGTCGAATTCGTTTCGCTTGACCATGGCAAGGAAGTTCACCAAAGCTACACCGTCCAGAATATGGGCGGTCCTCATTCCTTCGAGCTCCGCTTCGTTCTTACAGGCTTTGAAGTCTGTGGAATACTCGCGTCCGCATGATATCTTCACGTTTGAAGCCTTGTCCAACGCGTTCTTGAGCTTCATGTTGATTCTGTGGGGGTTCATTCTCAAAGTGCAGTCATGAAGGGTTTCCAGCTCTGGAACTATAGCGTTGTAGTCGAAAAGCTCAAAGACATCGGGCTGTACTTTGGAGAAGCGCTGTGGGGGAGTGAAGAGCTTGACTGTGGTGGGCCCTATGAGGAGGTGGGCCATGAAGACTGGGGTGTCCTCTATGTCGCTGCCTCTTAGGTTGAGTATCCAGGCTATGTCGTCAAGGCTTGAAATGAGGTTGTAGTCCTCTCCTTTCTTGGTGGCGGCTTCCCTGATCCGTGCGATTTTCTGGGACGGTGTCTCGCCGCATATATCGTCTGGCATGCGTTCGACCGGGTAGTCAGGCATTGCCGGGCGGTCCTTCCATATTGCGTCAAGGATGTCGTCCGTTGGGACTATGTTGATTCCATGCTCCTTGTAGTTTTCGTTTGCTGCCACCATGAGGGTTTCTGCGGAGATTCCAACCTTTTCGTTGTCCTTGAATTCGCTTGTGAGAAATTCGATTGGGCTTGAGGCTTCAGGGCCGTTGAGCTTCCTCATTTCAAAGCATGTGCCTTTGATCTGCGCTGCGCACTGTACGAAATAGCGGGAATCGACCCATATCATGGCCTTGTCCTTTGTCACTATGACGGTTCCAGCGCTTCCTGTGAAGCCGCTTAGCCATTTTCTGGCCTGCCATCTTTCGCTTACGTATTCGCTTTCATGCGGATCCGTTCCGTTTACTATCCAAGCGCTGAGCCCGGATTTCTTCATCTCATCTCTGAGTAGCTTTACTTTCTCATCGACTTTCATTCTATTTTCCTCGTTTTACCTTTTTGCTCTTTGTTGGTTTATAGGTCGTAGGTGCGGATTTCTTTGCATATACGATGATTGCGATTCCTGCAAGAACCATTATTAGGCACAGGATTTGTCCAAGCGATATGTTGAGCACCGATTTGAACAGCGCCGTTGGCTCCCATTCCTTTCCCAGCTTTATTATGAACCCAAGCTGGCTGTCCGGCTCCCTGAAGTACTCCAGTACGAAGCGTATTGCTCCATAGCCTACGAAGTACGCTCCTGTAATCATTCCTGGTCCGTGTTCGTCCTTGTGCTTGGTTGCCAAAGGTTTCACTATGAACCAGAGCATTAGGAACAGGAAGATTCCCTCGAAGAAGGCTTCGTACAGCTGAGAAGGATGTCTTGGCAGATTTACGATGTCTCCTTCTATGTACTGCATGCCTATTTTGTCTGCAATGTCCCTTACCCAGGATATCGTTGTTGAGAAGGATGGTGCTTCTGGAAAAACCATCCCGTATGATGTGCCGGTTACACGCCCCCACAGTTCCCCGTTTATGAAGTTGCCAAGCCTTCCAAATGTATATCCAAGAGGGATTCCCGCTATGACCGTGTCCGATAGGTTCAGGAGTCTGTATTTGTACTTTCTTGCAAACAGCCATCCTCCAAAGACTGCGCCCACCACACCTCCATGGTAGCTCATGCCTGGAAGTCCAATGAACCTTCCGTTTCTGAACGGCCAGAATATCATCCATGGATGTGTCCAATAGTACCACGAGCCGTCATAGAGCAGGGTTGAGAAAAGCCTTGCACCAATTAGGAGGAATCCTATGGTGTAGCAGAAGAGTGTAAGGGATGTGTCGTAGTCCATGTGGTTCAGCGCGCCTTCCTTGTCGCATTGGCGCCTGAACAGGATGTAGCAGGTTCCAAAGGCAAGCAGATACATGACTGCGTACCATCTTACCGGCAGCGAAGGAATCACAAACGGCGAAATCCATTTGGGGAAATCCACATACATCAACATGGCTGGATTCTACCATATTACAGTGAAAGCGTGAATAGAGAGGAGCTTGCAAAACCGGGTTTGCGGGAGGTTGGAAGTTCCTTTGGAATTGGAGTTGTCCCTGAACTTGGAAAATATGTTGTTTTTGTGACGTTTGCCGCATTTGAGCCGTTGTTGAGTGCCTCATTTGGCGAAAATGTTGTATATTGCAGTCATGAAGAGAACATTGGTTTTGTTTTTGATTGCGGCGGTCTTTACAGGACTTGTCTTTGCAAACGGGTCTCCTGAGGACCAGGCCATCTTCGAGAACCTTCTGAGAAATCAGCAGTATCAGAGCGTTCAGAACGTTTCGAACAGCGGAAAGGTTTCCCAGCAGCCTTCTGCAGCGGTGGGTGCCGAAATCATTTCAAGGGACATGGCTTCGCTGGAGAGGCTGTACCAGTATGTGAACAAGAACTTCCTCTATGACATCGACTACGACGCCGTATACGATGCAATGGCCACGGCTCTTTTCGATGCCTTGGACGACAAGTACACATATTACATAACATCGGACGATTCTTCCGACTACGAGGAGCAGTTGACGGGGGTCTACGGTGGGCTTGGAATATACTTCTCCAAGACATACCTTGAATACCAGAACCCCGATGACGAGAGCACTCTGTACTGCAACATAACACAGGTGTTCCCCAATACGCCAAGCTCCAGGGCTGGTTTCATTGCAGGGGATATGATAACGCACATCAACGGAGAGCCTGTCGATGAAATGACGGCCAACGAATGTGCTGCCAAGATGAAGGGTGAGGTAGGAACCACAGTTGACATCACCATAAAGAGGAAGTCGTCATCGTTCACACTTACCCTCACTCGTGAGGTTATAACCGTTCCTACTGTAGAATACGAGATGGTTGACGGTTCCGTGGCGTACCTTAGGATCCTTGAATTCTCCCAGAACACCCTCTCTGCCGTGAACGAGGCCTTGGAGGATTTGGACTCCCAGGGCATGAAGAGCCTCATAATAGACCTTAGGGACAATCCTGGCGGAGATGTGGACGTTACGCTTTCAATAGCCGATATGTTCATAAGCGGCAAGAAGCTTCTTTCCGTTTCGTACAAGGATACCTCCAGGAATGTCGTCTATAAATCCAGCGAAGGGACTATAGTGGATCCTAGCGTCAAGGTTGCAATCCTCATAAACGAAGGCACTGCAAGTTCTGCTGAGATCCTTTCCTCCACGATGCGTGACAATGGAAGGGCGGTTCTCATTGGTGCAACAACATACGGAAAGGGTGTCATGCAGCAGATTTCATCGTTTGGTGATGGCTATACCTCCATTACGGTTGCAAGCTTCGTTCCTCCAAGCGGTGATACGATACAGGGCGAAGGTGTCTCTCCAGACATTGAAGTGGAGTCCCTTGTGGTCCAGGACGATGAAATGGATGCCTATTCGGAGCTTTTGAATGGGACCAAGATTGAAGAGTTCGTGGATTCCAATCCTGACTACACTGCACAGAACGTTTCAAAATTCGTCGATGAGTTCTCCTATACGGGAATCAGAGCCGAGGTTCTTCAGGTCCTTGCAAGGAACGAGTACTACGCTAGGATGACGACGGAGGAGAGGCCTTTGGCTGACATCGAGTATGATCCTGCTTGCAAGGCTGCATACGAGTATCTTTTGGAAGACTGAAAGAAATTGAAGTAGTTGGACTTCTTGTAGTTCCATGGTTTTCTAGTTTTTTGGATTTGGCAGGGGCCATAGTGTCCCTGCCTTTTTTGTATGAACGAGAGGGGAGTTCCTTTATTTTGGTTCTTCACGTTTTCCTCG
>MSGT01000007.1 GCA_001940825.1 Sphaerochaeta sp. Phil3 | reverse complement strand
CTTTTGTTACAGCCCCTTTTTTTTCGACCCTGCATTTTGGGAAAAAACGCCTTGGAACTAGAATTGTACGAAAGAAGACGAAAACCGCAGAGAAAGCGGGATTGACGGAGGGTATATGGCCAAACGCATTGCAGTTGCATTGTTCGCGGTCCTCATGGTCGTTTCGGTCGTTTCATGCGACCAGGACATGTTCGGATCCAAGGAGCCTACAGACATAAGCCTCGACAAGGACCTTATGGAGTTCGACACCATAGGGGAGATACTTGGCAAGAACCTTCAGCTTACGGCGAAGGCGAAGACCAAAGACGGCAAGGAGTCCACGGACATAACGTGGCTCGACATGCCAAGCGACACCACGGCCTTCAAGGTCGTCTCCACGTCCAAGGGCGTGCTTACGTTCCAGATCCTCAAACCTGGGACGTACGTCGTCACCGCGGGCGTGAAGTACAAGGGGCAGGTCTCGATGACCGCCCAGTGCGTCATAACGATAAAGGACGCACTTGTATCGATGGACATCTGCGAGCTCAACAGAAGCGCCTTCGATTCGAGGACGCTTCCAGTCGGAGAGGTCCTCGACCTCAAGGTCTCGTTCACTCCGAGCTCCACGCCTCAGACGGACATCATCTGGAGCGTAGACAACGGGGATGTCGTGACGGTGACCGAGCAGCCCAACGGAAGGGCCATCGTGACGGCGCGCCGTGCAGGAACTGCCGTAATTACGGCTAGAAGCAAGGACAACCAGGCCATCAGCGACAAGGTGACGGTGATCGTGCAGGAGACCGGGCCCGACCAGAAGCTGCCTGTAAGGGCCGTCGTCGTGGAGCCCAGCCAGGCCTCCGTCGACGTAGGCGACAGCCTCACCCTCACGGCAAAGGTGTATGACGGAAACAGCAACGTCATGGACGGCGGAGAGGTGAAGTTCTCCATCTCCGACGAAACCAAGGCGTCCTTCACCGCAACCACGGGAAGGATAGCCACCCTCATCGCCACGAAGGGCGGCGACTTCACCGTCCATGCAAGCTATACGAGCGATGGCACGACCGTGACGGCGGACGTCCCCGTGAAGGTCACAGGCGACATCGAAGGACTTTCGACGTCGTCTTCCTACTACAACCTCGCGGTGGGCGACAAGGAGACCATAGACGTCTCGTACAGCCCTGAGAATGTGCTTGAAGACAGAAGGGGCTTCGACTTCGGGATCGAAGGCACGAGCGTGCAGGTCGTTTCCTATGACAAGTACAGGATGACGCTCGAAGCGAAGTCCGAGGGTGTCTCCAAAGTGAAGATGTGGTCCAAGGTGGACGCCTCCATCGGCACGGAGATCGTTGTGAACGTCAAGGTCCCCACAAGCGAGGCCGACAGGATCCAGAAGGTGACCCTCTCAAACAACACAATCGTCTGCTATCCTCCATACTCCCAGACCGAAGTCTCCGCATCCGTATGGAGAAGGGCCGATGATGGAAGCTCGTCGATAGACGAAGGGAAGAGCGTCCTCTGGAGCGTCTCAGACGATTCCGTGCTGCATCTCGAAACCGACGAATCGAATCCCAACAGAGCCTTGGTGACGCCCTTGAAGCCGGGCAAGGCTGTCCTCACCGCCAGAAGCAAGGACAACGAACAGGTGTCCTCAAGCGCCTCGATAACGGTGGATGGAGAGCTCAAGGCCCTTGTAGCCTCCACAAGCTCCGTCAACATCGCAGGGGGCGGGGAGACTACGATAGACCTCACTGCGTTCCCGACATGCGCGGTGTTCTCGGCGCCGATTGCAAGGACCAGCAACGACAACGTCCAGGCATCCATAGCCAAGACCGAATCGGGCTACAGCCTCAATGTGAAGGCCCTTGCACTTTCAGGAAGCACCAACATCGACATACTGGTGGATGGAAGGACAATGGCGACCGTCAGGGCCAACGTGCACGTCTCCCAGCCTGTGACGATAAGGACGATCGAACTGTCCGAGTCCAACATAAGGATCGCACAGGACTCCGATCCGTACTACATATCCGCAGCGGCGAAGGACTCAGACGGAAAGGACGTCGAGACTGACGTTCTCTTCAAGGCAGGGCCTGGAGCGGAAAGCGTCGCGAGGATCGAGTCCGTCTCCAACGGCGGCTTCTATATATACCCCCTCAACGCAGGTTCCTGCGACTGGTTCTTCTACAGCGAAGAGGCCAAGAGCGAAGCCAGACTCCATATAGAGGTCGGTGCAGGCGCGATCGTGGCTCAGGACAAGGTAAGGCTCAAAGCCGAGACGGACTCCGTGACCATGACCAAGGGAAGCTCTCGGAACGTGAACCTGAACGTCATTCCGTTCGGTGCACAGTTCGATGAGAGCATCGCCTGGACCATCGACGACTCCGCCGTCGCACAGGTGACGGGAAACGGTCTTGAAGCCACGGTGTTCGCACTCAAGGCGGGAAAGACCATCGTCAGAGCCGAAAGCGACAGCGGACTGAAGGCCTACGTTGCGGTCAACGTCGTCGAAGAGGCGAAGGTCGAGGACACAGGCGTATCGTATGTGGTCGTGGCCGCAGGCGGAAGCACGACCCACCTCATCGAAGGCGCACTCAGAAAATCCATACAACTGACGGCCACGGCCTACAGGGCCGATGGAAAGACCGTAGCCAACGAGATGTTCGACTGGACGGTCATGGGGACCGGCGTACAGGCCGTGTCCACGGCAGGCCGCTCCAACGTATTCTCGATACTCACGAAGGACTATACGGGCTACGAGGCCCCTGCGACGATAAGGGCGACGTCCGTGTCGAACCCCGAGGCGAGCGCAGTGTTCACCGTATACGTGGTCCTCGGCTCCTCTCCTGCAGAGGAGGAAGACGCATCCATATTTCTCGGATACGACTCCATCACATTGGAGAAGGGTACGGAGAAGACCGTCTCGTATGCGACCGTACCGGCTGCATACAGCGGTGTATTCGCAGCCAAGGCTTCAAGCGACTGCGTTGAGGTCTCCTTGGATACGAATGCACAGGAGTTGTCCATCCGCGCCCTGGAGGCGGGGACCTCGAACGTGACCGTCTCCGACGGCAAGGTCTCCTCGACCCTCAAGGTGAAGGTCGTCGAGAAGGCCGGCAAGGTGGACACCGCCATAACGGGCGTAAAGCTGGACAGGTCGTACCTTTCGTACGATCTGGCGACTAAGGCCCCTCAGACGATATCGGCGACCGTGTACAGGAACGGAATCGCCTCGCTCGGCGAAAAGGTCGTTTGGAGCGTATCCGACGAAAGCCTCGTTTCGCTTACGGAGAACGGCTCGGTTGTGCTTGTGGCCCACAAAGGGACGGTGGGCGCTGCGACCGTCACAGCTACCAGCGTGGACAATCCGGATGCATCCGCATCATGTCTGGTGGAGATGGTCGATACGACGCAGATGGCACAGAAACTCCGCTATGTGATGCTCTCGGAAAGCGTCGTCGAACTTGCAAAGGGCGAAACCACGACCCTCACCGCAAGCGGACAGCCTGCATCCCTCTTCGCACAGACGGAGGTCAGATGGTCGAGCGACGACGAACAGGTCGCGACCGTATCCAACGGGAAGGTCAGGGCCGTCGGTGTAGGCACGGCCACCATAACCGTCACGGCTGGCGGCAAGAGCGACACGTGCCGCATCGTCGTCTCACAGAACATCCCTGCATCGGAGACGCCCAGGAGCATAAGGCTCTCCGAAACGTTGATGATGCTCAGCCAGGAGGACATGGACAAGGTCTTCGAAGTGACGGCCGTCACTACCTCCTCGACCGGGCGCACGATAGACGACAGAAGCGTCGTATGGTCTGTCGAAGACCCCAGCGGCGCATTGGAGTACTCGACGGCGTACAACGGATTCTCGTTCTCTCCAAGGAACGCAGGCACGGCCGTCGTGACCGCATCGATGGATGGCGTTGAGGCCCAGCTGAAGATAGTCGTCGGCGAAGCCTACGTCGAAACCGAAACGCTCAGAAGCATAATGGTCTATCCAAGCCCCCTTGTGCTCGAACTCGGACAGTCCACCACTATACCCGTCAGGGCGACGACAGTCCCTGCATCCAACGACGACAACCTTGCGTGGGCGGTATCGACCCCCGCGAACGTCGAGATCCAAATCGCAGAGGATGGGAGAAGCGCCGTGCTCAAGGGCGTGAAGGCCGGAGCCGGCACGATAACCGTATACTCCCTCGAACATCCAGACATCAAGGCCGACATGAAGGTGACGGTCAAGGAAGGCGTCGCCGAGGACGAAGTGACCGCGGTCCTGCTCGACAAGTCTTCGATAGTCCTCGATATGGCCGAACGTTCCCTTACGGTCGTCAAGGCGACCGTCTATAGGAACGGAAAGGCATCCGACTCAAAGGTGTCATGGACATACTCCGATGGAGCCAAGGACGCAGCGGCCGTCATGGACATGGGCAACAACATGGTCGCCCTCACAAAGAAGGCTGTGGGAAGCGGATACGTGACGGCCACGAGCGTGGACGACCCGACATACAGCGCATCGTTCCTCGTTGAGGTCATCGACTCCACCGAGGTTGCGAAGACGAAGCTGGTGGGGGCGATGCTCAGCTCCACGTCGATCTCGATCGAAGAAGGATCTTCCTATACGTTCGAGACGAAGACCATACCGGAGGGTCTTGATGTCGATGTGGTCTATGCAGTGTCCGATGAGAGCGTTGCAACGATAGACCGAAACGGCGTATTGGAGGCGAAGAAAGCAGGTAGATGCACCGTAAAGGCCATCGTTTCCTATATGGAACAGAAGACAGAGCTTTCATGTCAGGTGTATGTGTATGCAATGCCTGCGCAGGAGGAAGCCTATGCATCCTCCATCAGATTCTCAAAGAACGCAGTCTATCTCTCACAGGAGAGGATGGACGAGACCATGGAGGTCGAAGCCTCCGTATACGACTCGTCGTTCGCTCTGCTTGACGACGCCCAGGTCGTCTGGGAGATCGAGGACCCAGCCGTGGCGGGGCTTCAGACAAACGGAAACAAAGCCACGGTCTCTCCTCTTTCGGCTGGAAGGACACGCATCAAGGCGACCTACAGAAACGTATCCAACACGGTCCTCGTGGTCGTGGGAGCCCAGTCCCAGACGCTTGTGAAGCAGACGACGGGCGTGGTGTTCGAATCGGATTCCATAGTCATGCAGGCAGGCGAAGACAGGACCGTCAAGGCATCGACGATACCTGCAGGTCTTGGAGACAAGGTCTCGTACACAATAGACGATGCATCGGTTGCAAGGATACAGGCGAACGGAGACGGAACGGTCCTCGTGTCGGCTCTGAAGGAAGGGTCTGCAAGACTTACCGCCGTCAGCGTGCAGAACCCTGCGGCGAAGGCGTACATGACGGTGAAGGTCCAGCAGACCACCGCCGATGTGGTCACAGGCCTTTCGCTCGACAAGAGCCATATAACGTTGGCGATGGACGAAAAGTCCCTTACGGAGCTCAAGGCCACCGTCTACGTGGACGGAAAGGTGTCAAGGACGACATCCGTCCAGTGGAGCCTCGAAGGGCTCGACGAGACGCAGCTTTCGTACTCTCCGCGCGACAGCTATGGAAGCTCGGTTCTGATGACGAAGAAGGGCGTCGGAGCCGGATACATCGTGGCCAAGGCCGGGGATGTGAGTGCAAGGTGCTACGTCGAGATAGTGGCCGCAGGCGCTGCGACCGAGCTTGCGGATCTGATCCTTTCGGACCAGAGGCTCGTGCTCAGAAGAGGCGAGTCGTACACCGTTTCGGCTTCGCCCATGCCTGAGAACGTCTCGACCTCCATATCATGGACGACAAGCGACAACACCGTAGCGAAGGTCAACTCCAACGGAACGGTCTCCGCAGTGGCGGAGGGCAACGCCGTGGTCACGGCGCACAGCTACAAGTACGACGTCCACAAGGACGTGCAGATACAGGTCCTCTCCGATCCGGTCGAGAAAACGAAGGCCTCGTTCGTGCGGCTTTCGGTCCAGAGCGTCGAGCTTTCGCAGACCGACGGCAAGTCCAAGGATGTGACGGCGAGCGTGATAGCCACCGATGGATTCCCCATCGCAGGGGCCGTCGTCACATGGGCCATGGACACGGAGGGCGTCGCGGAGATGAAGGTTGACGGCAACACCGCAACCCTTACGGCGCTCGACAGCGGAAGGACGAACATCAGGGCGTACTACGGAAGCCTCAGTGCAAGTGCATCCGTATACACGGGGATCGTCCCAGGCGAGGACTCCAAGGCCCTCGACCACCTGAGCGTACAGCCCAGCGTGCTTACGATACAGACCGGAAGCGAAGCACAGGTCTTCGTATCCCCTTATCCAGCAGGGATGCAGATATCCCCTGTATGGGAGAGTGCGGACACGGATACGGCCGTAGTCAAGGCCACGACAGGACTTTCCGCCGACGTCACAGGTGTGAAGCAGGGCAGCACGAACATCCTGGTGAAGGACAAAGCCACGGAGAAGGGCTCCACCATCAGAGTAAGGGTCAGGGACGACATCTCGAATACGATAACAGGGCTCACCCTTGACAGAAGCAGCCTTACGCTTGACCTCAACGAAGCGGGCGCAAAGGCCGACGTCAACGCGAAGATCTATGTCGCCAACACGTTCGATGCCGACGAACCTGTAAAGTGGACGTTCCTCAAGGAGGACCTGTCCGCGGAGCAGGCGGGGACGATCTCCATCGTCGAGAACGATGCGAAGGGAAGGACCGTCTCCATCAGACCCGTCGCGGAGGGTTCTGGATACCTTAGGGCTACAGCGGAGAACGACGGCGAAGTCTACTCTCAGCTCTATGTCAGGGTCATCGACTCCAAGACGATAGTGACGGAGCGCAAGGTCACGGAGCTCAGGCTTGAGTTCGAATCCATCACCATGAAGAAGGGTTCGACGAGAAGGTTCAGGGCGGTGACGCTTCCAAGCGACGTCTCGGCGGACGTAAGATGGTCCGTCGAGCAGGGCGATGCGGTGTCCGTGGACATCTACGGCAACGTGACGGCCAACAAGGCAGGGAGCGCTACGGTCAAGGCGTATGTCTACGGTCAGCCTACGGTGAGCGACACCGTAGTCGTGACCGTTGTCGACGAAGCAGCGACCCCGGACGATCCAAAGCCATCCACATACGACATAGGATCGATCTCGATAACCCCACCGAATGCAGTGCTTTCGCAGGATGCGAAGATGCCTACGTCATTCATTGCAAAGGTCTATGACAGAAAAGGGAACGTCCTTTCGGAGGAGAACGTGGAGTGGGACGTCTCTGGTCTCGGAGACGCAGCGGTCGTCTCAAGGACCGAAGGCAACACGATATATCTGATGGCGAAGGATGCAGGCAGGGGGACCCTCACCGCAAAGCGAACATCGAAGGATGGAAGCATAGTCTCGAAGACCGTTGACATCTACACCGGAACGCTTCCTGCGGACCCCGAGGATCCGAAGCTCGAAGCCATCGCGATGGACAGCTCCAGTCCGGTCTACATCGTCCTCGGCGACACGAAGCGCGTGAACGTCTCGTACCGTCCGAACGAGGACTCCCTCAAAGGGCTCGTATGGACGCTGAAGAACGACACCGGCTACGTCTCAAGCACAATGGACGACGAGGGCATAGAGTTCAAGGCCCTTGCTGTCACCCCTAGGAACGTCGAAGCCACGGCGACCACAATCGCCAAGGACGAAAACGGCAAGAGCCTGTCGAAGACGATCCAGGTCAAGACGGTCGCAAGCAAGGACGACCTTCCGAGCGTCACCAGCATTTCCCTCGACAGGACGGCCATAGTGCTCAACCTCTCCTCAAAGGCGGATGTAGTCGTAACGGCGACCGCATTCGACTACGAAGGCAGGAAGGTCGAGAACGCACAGATACTCTGGTCCCTTGAGGAGAACCAGGGTACAGGTGTAACGCTCACCTCCACAAGAGGTGCATCCACAGGCATAAACAAGGGTTCAAGCACGGGAACCGTCAGACTCGTGGCAACATGTGGAGACGTGAAGGCGTACTGTTCGATAGAGATAGTTGACACCTCCAGCTTCGGAGGTCTGTCGCTTTCGGCGGACAAGGTGTACCTCACCGTCGGATCGACGTTCAAGATAACCGTATACGGAACCCCAAGCTCCATGTTCGGAGGCGCAGAGGCCTCCAAGGGCGGCGATGTGGATTCCATAACGGTCACGGCGGAGCCTTCCAAGAAGGTGTTCTCCGTCCGTGCGGACAGACCGGGTGCGGCGAGCATCCGCTTCACGACGGAGGTCGGAGGCAGAAGCTACAGCACGGAGGCGTTCGTATACGTCAACGACACCGAGACCCTTGGTGTGAACCGTATATCGCTGGTTCCAAGTTCGGCCTACATACAGGTCGGAAGGACGGTGGACTTCACGGCGCGCATGTTCGACAGAAAGGGCAACGAAGTCTACTCCGACGTTTCGTTCTCAATCACGGACCCTTCGGTGGCCTCGCTCACGACCAAGGGCTCCAAGGTCACTGCCAAGGGCCTCAAGGCGGGCATGGCCACCATCTATGCGAAGAGCGGAGAGGTCGAGGCCCCTGCGTTCGTATCCGTCGGCACGGAGGATTCCCAGCAGCCGACACCAAGTCTCGTCAGGATAATCCCAGGCATGAACCTCGTGAAGATGAAGAAGGGCGAGATCGTCCAGATGAACATCTCCACGGTCCCTGCGGACAACTCGGATGCCGTATATGCGGCCTCCAACCGCACCAACGTCGTCAAGGCATCCGTCACAGGCAGAAGGCTCACCCTCACGGCTACGGGCATCGGAGCCGCCACGGTCACGGTTTCGAGCGGAAACGTGACGAGCGAAATCGCAGTGACCGTCTCGGGATCCTCCGAGGCTGCAGTGATAAAGCTCGATGCCACGTCCGTGTCGATCGACCAGACTCCAGGAAGGAGCGCGACCGTCACGGCGAAGGTCTATGACGCGGACGGCGGGCTCATGGACAGGGAGATCGACTACTGGAAGGCCGACGACGACAGGATCGTCAATGTCATCGACCTCGGAGGCGGCAGGGTCAAGGTGGAGCCTATGGATGCAGGTTCGACTTACGTCAATGCATATGCAGGCGGGGTCAAGGCCGGTTTCAGGGTTGCGGTTGCAGAGAAGCAGAGCGCAGCCTCCGGACCGAGCTCGATAGCGATGGCCACGCCGAAGCTCATGCTCAAAAAGGGCGAAAGCACGGTTGTAGGTGCACTGTATCAGCCGAACGGGCTTGCGGACTCTGCAAAGGGGCTTGAATGGAGCACATCCGACCCAGCTGTGGCTACGGTCACGAGGATCGGAACAGGCGACAGGGCCACCATAAGCGCAGTCGGCTCTGGAAGCGCGACGATACAGGCTTCGGCCATATCTTCAAGGAACGTGGTGGCCACGATGTCCGTGACCGTCCCCGCTCCTGAACAGGAGACCGAGGACGTGTACACGATATCTCTGGATAGAACGAACCTCAGACTCTCTCCTTCAACGGATGCGCTCGTCACGGCGACGCTCAGGAAGAACGGAGAGGAGGTCGATGCGTCCAACGTCCAGTGGAGCTTCGAAGGCAACACGATCGGCATGGCGTTCATCGGAGCGAATACGCTCTCGCAGTCCTACAAGGGACGTATTGCGACGGTCCATGCGAACCAGAACGTGGGCTATGCCTACATCACCGCAAGCTATGGAACGGCCGTTGCAAAGGCTCAGATAGAGGTGGCCGACCTCTCCGTGGTCGAGGACGAAGGGCTTAGGTCCGTGGTGATCTCCGAATCCACGATGATGATGGAGGAAGGCGAATACGCCACCTTCAAGGCGGTGGTCAACCCATCCGTCACGGGTGTCAGGTATGTCTGGACCCAGACGGAGGAGGACGGAACCACACCGGCTGCCGATCCATACGTGGAGATGGTGTCCAAGTCCGGTGGAAGCCTCACCATCAGAGCCAAGAAAAGCGGAAGGTTCGTTCTGAACCTCAGCGCCGAGCTCGAAGGCTTCAAGGCTGTGACGGACAGCGTTTCGATAGAAATCGTCGGCAAGGGCGCAAGCGACGCCAAGTACAGATACTCCGCAGTGAAGATGGACAGCACAACGCTCTCACTCTCCCAGGGTTCGGACGCATCCTACATAAAGGCGACACTTGTGGACACTTCCAGGAAGGACACCGAGGATCCGATATCGAAATGGAGCCTGCTCGACGAAAGGGGCGTTGAGCTCCTTTGCTGGGAGGATGGCAAGTACATCTACAAGAACCAGAAGTTCGATTCGTTCTCGGAACTGAAGGTCTACGACGCCTCTTTCACGGATGTATCCGACTTCTCCGTCATAGGATCCGACAGCAGAATGCTCAGGATAGTGCCGGGTAGGGCGGGCATATACTTCGCAGAGGCCTACGGCCCTGAGGAAGGTCCTGCCGAAACGCCTTTCAGAGTCTCTGCCAGGACGATGCTGGACGTAGGCGGCGCGATATCCGGTGCGATGTTCCAGTCAAGCTACATGCACCTCGTGAAGGGCTCATCGACGATCGTTACGGTCTCAAGGGACCCAGCGACGGCGAAGGTCATAGACCACAGCTGGATTCAGTCCGGCGACAGCGTTGCGCTTCCGAAGGCCATAGGGCTTTCCGAGCAGACGGTCGACAGCGTGCTTGTGAGCGCCGAGAGCATAGGGGAGGAGGACCTTACGTACACGGCTACGGACGTGAACGGCAACGTCGTCTCCTGCAGGACCCACATAACGGTCCACGACGCTTCATGGGGCACTGGTGGCATCAGACAGATCGCCTTCCCAAGTCCGTTCGTCACACTTGGCTTCCCGTATGCGTCGCAGAGCTTCAAGGCCAGCGCATACTACATGGACGGAACCACCGCATCCGATGCCGAGATCAACTATACCGTACAGGTGAGCGTCGACGGCCAGTGGGAGGATGTACAGTCCCCGTCCCAGATAATGGTCCAGGTGCTCTGCCAGAACTGCAACGGCGCAGGCGAAGCGAACGGTTCTCCATGCACCAACTGCTCCGGAACAGGGAAGGTCTCCAAAGTGGTCGCGACCTACTCCGAAGGGCTTCAGAACAACGACATCACGATCGTCCCTGTAGCCAAAGGCGAGTTCAGGGTCAGGGCTACGCTCCAGAAGGACGGACAGGACTATTCAAGCGAGATGTACGTCACAATAGGCGGCGACAGCAACAACCTGACTCCAAGCTCAAGCTCGATCGTGCTCTACACCGGCGGCAGTGCATCGGTCTCGATGTCGCTCGACAATCCGGCGTACAACGCAGGCTTCTCGGTGCAGATACTCTCCGAGTACACGGCGGACGGATACCTCATAGAGAACAGCAGGATACTCGCCACGGGCGAGGAGATGAAGGAAGCCCTGAAGATAGCCAATGCGAACGAGAACGGAGTGGTCGAGTCGTCCGATCTCGTCCTGGGCTCAAGGATACTCGTGACGAACGAGACGACGAACCGCGAGCTTACGGCCTCCATGGAGTCGTTGGGGCTTTCGACGGACGACTTCATTGGACTCGGGCTTTCCGACTACACGAGCAGGAAGTTCAACAGAATCCTCGAAACCTTCCCACGCAGGGCGACCGTAAGGGTCTCCACCCGTGACGGGCAGAGCTCTACGGACATCTCCGTAACGATAAGAAGGCTCCCCGAGGGCAATACCTATCCTCTCTCCATCAGACTGAGCGAGGATAAGGTTGACCTCCAGCCTCCTTTCGACGAAGAGCAGACCATCACGGCGACACTGTACGACCAGATGGGCAAGGAGACTGCAGGAACGGTTCAGTGGTATTTCTATCCTGTAGGTGCGACCTATACCGAGACGGACGATGACGGGAAGCCAAGATGGGATCTGGATACGGCGATACGCAACGAAAAGGAGAACATAGACGCCTACTTCAACGGAAAGACGATGTACTACGTCCCGAAGAAGGCGGGCCTCTACAGACTCCAGGTTCTCTGCGAACAGAATCCGCAACTCTCGTACACAAGCACGATAAGCATAGCGGGCGACGTGAAGGGTCTTTCGACCACCACTGGTCAGGTCCTCTCCGTGGCGAAGAACTCAAGTGCGCAGGTCACTGCGGTGTTCACGCCTGAGAACGCACTGGCAAGGAAGGTGTTCTTCGCGATGGACGAAAAGGTCGCGGGAACGACTGCTGCGCACCTCATCGACGCCGACGGAACATACACCAATGCATTCGTCAAGGTGTCCGTAGGCGGTGACACAGCCACGGTCACGGGTCTTGCGGGGACCACCGGAAGCGACACCCAGAGGCTCAGGGTGCTCTACGGCAAGACGACGAGCGACCATGTGGCGCTCGAACAGGCGGCGGAGGCAGGCCTCTACGTAAGGCTTTCGGGTCAGGACACGTTCAAGGTCTACGACAAGGACGGCAATCCGACAGGCGAGACGATATCGGCCTACTACAGCATCGTGAACATAACCGTCACGGTCTCGAAGGCCATCTATACGTTCTCGACGGGAAGCGACAGGTCCATAGACCCGTCCTCGCTTGAGAACGGAAGGATAAGCTTCGACATGCTCGCAACGGCCTCCTCCGAGGAGGGGAGCGTCGTGTCCCCTTTTACGCATTGGGACTGGGTTGAGTGCAGGATAGTAGGCGAAGACTCCGGCCTTGTCTATGCCAGCTCCGTCCCTGTATGCACCGTAGACGGAGAGGCGAAGTCGCTCTATGAGAAGAACGGCGTCTGGGGTTGGTACGACGGCTCGGGGACGTTCCACGAGACGGCCGACCACAGCCGCTACTACAACTACGAGAAGGAGACCTGGCAGTACAGGGAGAACACGACGACCGACGACTGGCATGACATCATCTTCTCCAACGGCAGAGCCTACTATGTGGACGCAAGCCACGCGAAGAAGCAGATCGAAGGCGTGACGTACAAGGCTCTCAAGGCCGACAGAGATGCGTATCTGACTGGAAACGGAAACATAAGGCTCATAGCGACTCCGATGGGCATTGCCACAAGGACCGGCGACGAAGCCGGAGCCCTGAGCGTGGACAACGGAGGTACATCGTTCTTCTTCAGACTCAACTCCGATGCGATCTCCGACGAGACACTGAGGATCGTCGTGAGGCTCAGGGACGATGTGAAATGGGACGCCGACTCCGGATACGATGCGGAGATGATGGATGTGAAGGCCAGCTACCTCGCACTTGAGATAGGCGGAAGGATCCGCAACATCTACACCGGTACGGTCATAAGGGAGAACCATGGAAGCACCGTCAGCGAGACGCTGGTGACCAACATCGAGAAGATAAAGCTCTATGAAGGCGCATCGCTAACGATGATACCATCCTTCAACCCCACCAGCACCCATGAGAAGGGGATAAGATGGGAGGTCAGGGGAGTGTATCAGGACGGAACCGCGGTCCCTGACAACGTGCTTTCCGAGTGGGTCGTGTATTCAAGTGAGAGCGACGGAGACGTGTCGCAGCTGATGCTGACGGCCAAGAGCTTCGGCCAGTATGCGGAGAACGACCATCGCACGATCTTCGTCACGGCACGCAGCACCTCCGACCAGAGCATAAGCTGCACATACGAAATCGACATCCAGACGCTGGTGAAGAGCCTTACCTTCACGTCCGTAGGACAGATCCAGACCAACAAGAACGTCACGAGCGGCGTCAAGTCGGATCCGATCTACAGGAACGTCAGCGTGGATGCAAGCCCCGCCACCGAGGGCGCTGCGGACATCTACTGCTTCGACACCACGGATGTATCCGGTGGTGGAGGCAACATAGATGCGTACTACATCACCTATGCTCCGGCCCCCGACTACGGCTACGACTTTTCGGTCGAGGTCGTGGACAACATGCTTGAGGGTACGAGCCAGGTCATAGGGACGGTGGACAGAACCGGCATCGGAGACGATGTGCGGGCCTTCCGCTTCATCCCCACGGGACGCATCTACTCCGAGTACGACGACAACGGCATAGGGGCCTCCGGAAGCGACTATACGGTCTCATACGGGGATGTGAGGATGAGGATCTACAATCCGCAGATAAACTTCTCCAAGGAGTTCACCATCCACTATTCGCCCGCAAGCTTCCGACTGGTGAGGAACCTTCCCCAGACCGACTCGGGGGAGCTTCTGGACACCAGGAAGGACGGTGCGTTCACGTACATGCCGGGCCAGTTCGACCTTGACGACGTATCGGCCGACACAAGGGATGCGGTGCAGTCCCAATGGGACGTCCTCTGGGACTCGCAGGCCAAGGTCCTTCAGAGCATGGAGGCCGTTGTGCTCTACGACGATGCGACGCCTTCCAGGTACAAGGACGGAAAGGAAAAGGATGAGATATCCCTTTCGTTCGCGGGGGTCACCGTGGCCACCGGACGCAACGCACTGAACGATGTGGTCAACAGAACGGTGCTCCAGAGCTACGCCAACCCCATAGGCGTCGCGAGGAAGGGCGCGGACGGAAACTACGTGAACACCGAGTCCGGAGAGGTCATAGACAGGATATCCGTCACATGGGAGCTCCTTGAGGCCAAGGGAAGCGGCGACAGGTCCTCGATAGTGGAGTTCTCCAACGGGGACACCATACTCAGGACCGGCGATGTGGGCCAGGGCGACAACGTGGCCACGATAAGGCCCTGTGGCGGCGACGGCAAGGCGTACCTCCAGTACACGATAGAATATCCGCTTACGGACAAGGACGGAAAGGTGGTGCTCGTGACCAAATCCGTGGACGGAAAGACCACGACGACGGTGCAGAAGGTCAAGCTCACAGGAGGGGTCCCCGTGTACGTCGTGTACGGAATCGACCCTGAGCTGATGAACCTCGTGCAGGCGTCGCTCTCCGCCAGCGGATATCCTGATGTCAGGACGCTCAACGTCTCAAGCCTCATCCCCGAGCGCATATCACGCGCCCAGAAGGACAGATGGTACGCGCTCTCCATGAACCATGCGGTCACGGACTCCAACGGAGCGGCGCTGAACGGACATTCGCTCTACACGGGGCGCATGTACGCCACGTTTCTGGACACCAACGGCGTGTATGTGGGCCAGAGGCTCACGACGGGGCTGAACAGGGTCAGGGAGATCCTCAAGGGCAAAGGTGGAATCACCATAGGCATAGGCTTGACCTCGATCCCAAGCGTGGACGGTGCGCTCATGCCCACGGACATGTTCGAGACGAAGGACATAGCGGATGTGCCCAAGTATCTTGAAGGCAGGGACTGGACGAGAAAGGGCTATGAGACCATAGACCTTGCGGACCTTGCATACCTTCCATGGGTCACTGGGCTCTCGGTCGACATGACAAAGCTGTCCGATCCCGACGCCAAGGATGGAAGCGCCCTTGGAAAGCTCTTCAAGGACGGGGACCTTTCGATGACGCATCTGGAAAGCCTTGACGTGAAGGGCAGAGGCGAGGACTCCGGGCTTTCTGGAATGAAGCTTCCTACCGCGAAAAAGGTCGATGTGACCCTAAGGGCCTTCTCATTCCGAAGCGGAGACATTACAGGCTCGCTCGGCGACGTCTCCTTGGACGATGTGGGCTTCGACGGCAGGATCGAGACCGTGGACGGAGAGCTCAGGGTCAAGGGCAAGGCTGGAAGCCTCTATTCGTTCAAGGGGAACGTGACATCCCTTGGCTTGGATGGGGATGGAAAGGTCCAGCTCAGAGGCTGCACGATAGGCACAAGGATCTCGGGCAACACCTTCGGCGGAGAGCTTGAGATCGCAGGGGGGTCGTTCTCCGATCCAACGGCGACCGACATATCGTTCAAAGGCGGCTCGATCAGGTCCTTTCTCATCACGGGGGACTGCGGCGGCACGTTGGGCGACACGAGGCTGGCATCGCTCGACTTCTCCCAGTGCAAGGACCTTTCGACCTTCAACACAGGAGGCGTGTACGTCTCGTCTTTGGACCTCTCGGAAAGCCCTTCGGTTGGAAACTACGCAAGGACGAAGTGGAACACCTGGAAGGTGAAGTCGTTCTCGATGACGAAAGCAGGACTTGCAGGAGCTGTAGAGATCTGGAATGCAGGTGTGGTAAGTATCGACTTCTCGGAAAACTATAACGTCACATCGCTCTACGTGAACAAGGGCTCGGACGGACGGAACGTATCCCTCATGGACCTCAAGGCATCGGACTGTGGAATTTCGGTTGCGGACATAGGGATCAGGAACGCATCGAACGCAAGGATCGACCTTTCCAAGAACAAACTCGGAACCGGAAACAACTCCTACCATTGGGAGACCAGCGACGAGGCCGTCGAGGTCGAAGGCAGACCTCAGGACGAAGCCGAGCCACGCAACCCATCGTTCGGTGCGAAGTACTACACGTACTCCGACATCCAGGGACCTGTGACAAAACAACGCACATGCCCCACTTGCAACGGCGACGGGTTCGACTACGTGGACACAGAGAGCTGCACCCACTGCGACGGAACCGGAAAGGTCCAGGGGCTTGTGGACTGCACCAAGTGCAAGGCCACCGGAAAGGTTATGGCGCTTAGCATATGCAGAACGTGCAACGGCTACGGCATCAACATGAACAACTGCTCCGATTGCAACGCCACCGGATTCCAAGCAGATGGGAAGACCCCCTGCGAGACGTGTTCGGGCAAGAGGTACGTCCAGGCTCCATGCCGCGAATGCAACGGCGCGAAGCAGATGGAGTACGAGAAGCCCTGCCCTGACTGCAAAGGCTCGAAGCAGGTCCTCGAAACACCCAAGACTTGTCCTGTGTGCGAAGGGACCACGGTAGTCGACCACGAAGGGACCGTAGTGCTCACGTTCCACGACTGCGCCAAGTGCAATGGAACCGGAAAGGTCTCCTACGAATGCTACACGGCTACAAGGACGACGCATCTTTTCACATACACGAACTCGCTTGTGATCGACGGACACAGTATAACTCTCATGTACGACGGAGGGATGAACAGGTACTCGGGCCTTTCCAAGGACTTCGCCCAGGAATGGAGCGGACTGTACCCAAAGGTGAACCTTTCGAGCAACAAGATATGCTACAAGGCGGGGTTCGCAGCCTCCACCAGCTACGATGCATGGGCGATATCGATGAAGGTCCACTTCACCGTCCCCGCGGCGGATGAGAGGGTCGCGATGCTTGACATAGGAAGCTTCGTGACCGACGAATACGCATGGTTCAACGGAGAGTACGACCTGAACTGCTACCTCGATGCGGATGGGAACAGGATAGCGACCATACCCAAGCTTGGATACGAACCTTCGTTCTCGTATGGAGCCAAGCTGGGCTCCCACAATACGTCCCAGTTCGACCTTGCCATGGACTACCTCTTCAGAAGCGGCTCTGACAGAAGCGCGACGCTTGTGCTCTACAGGGATGTGAACGCGCACGGCAACCACTGGCACGACAACAAAGAGAACGCAAGAGGCGCAAAGATATACGTCTGGCCGTTCGGGGAATGACGAAAAAGAGGGCCGGCGATCGCCGACCCTCTGCATTTCGGTTGTTTGGTCTACTTCAGGATCCAAGTCCCGATGAGCATGGAGTTCTTGGGAGCGTCCTCGCTGAGCGTCATGGTGAAGTCCACCACCGTTCCAGACCCCCAATATCTTTCATATCCTCCGTTCTTCGCCCATCCTCTGTTGTCAATCCTGTATCCGGAGACGTACTCAACATCGAACATTCCGGAATACTCCTCAAGGTTCTTCCTATAGGCGGCCACGATGTCGTCGGATGTGCCTTCAGGAGCCTCGATGGATCTGAAGTCGAGTTCAAAGCACTGGGTCCTTGTCTTCTCTATCCTTATGGACGTCTCTTCCACAAACCTGTCGTAGAATTTCTCGGTGAGCCTCCCCTTGTAGACGAAGGGTTTGTCGGAAAGCTTGTTCTGCTCGGCGTCCCAGACCCATTCCTTGAGTTCGACGGTTGTTCTATCGTTTTGCATATCAAGAACCATCTTGCTCTGTCCTTCCTTATTCTGGGATATGAGGGTTCCGAGTCGTCCTATTCCATTGGTATAGTTGTAGACCTCCGTCTTGGAGTCCTGAGGAGGAAGCTCCGGTGTATTAGGTGTATGGTTGCAGGAAGCCAGGACGCAGAGCGCAAGCACTGCGAGCAGCAATATCGCAATTCTTTTCATGGTAGCATGTTAGCCTTTTTAGAAAAGGCTTCTCCTTTCGCGTATTCTTTCGTTTGGAGACCATGCCGCGCATGCGGCCCGCCCCAATCCGACAGGTGGATGTTAACCCAACGGGTGGGGATTTGCAAGACCCCTAAACGTCGATTCTCTGGTGGAAAGGAAAAATCTCCATACAGGTTTGCCCTCTCTTTGGAAAAGAATCGACTGAATCGAAATTTCGAAACCAATGTAGCCGAAATGCATTTTTTCATGGTACAATCACCACAAATGGACGAAAAAAAATACGAAATATTCCATGGAAACGTACTCGAAGCATATCAGAATTGGCCTTCTCCCGATTTAATAATATCCGACGGGGCCTATGGAGTTCGAGGTTTCAGAGGCGATACGGTGGATGTTTCGTCCCTTGGGGAGTGGTATCTGCCCCATCTGTTGGAGTGGTCGAAAAAAGCCAAGCCCTCGACATCGCTTTGGTTTTGGAATACGGAGGAAGGATGGGCTACAATGCATCCTCTGCTCGTTTCCCATGGATGGGATTTCGTTCAGTTGGCGATATGGGACAAAGGGTTGGCGCATGTTGCTGGAAACGTCAATGGCAAGACAATCAGACAGCTTCCGGTCGTAACGGAGGTCTCCGCTTTGTATCGGCGTAGACTTTTGTTGAACACTGAAGACGGAAGGGCTTTGGGAGCGAAGGAATGGCTTCGTTATGAATGGGAGAGGAGTGGAATCCCTCTTTGCAAAGCGAACGAAGCCTGTGGTGTAAAAAGCGCAGCGACAAGGAAGTACCTTACAAAGGATTGGTTATGGTACTGGCCCCCAGGGGAGTGCGTACAGGCGATGGCGGAATACTGCAGAACGAACGGACCTGCTTCGGATCGACCTTATTTTTCGTTGGACGGAAGGTCTCCTGTCACAGCGGCCGAATGGGACGGCCTCAGGGCTGTCTGGAACCATAGAAATGGAATCACCAACGTATGGTCGAGACCTCCTCTCGCCGATTCCGAAAGATTCAAGGGCACTATGGAACGAAGCGCTCCTCGTATGCATAGACCGACAAGGTTCTCATGCGCCCATCTGAACCAGAAGCCTTTGGATCTGATGTCCATACAAGTCAATGCCGCTTCCAATGAAGGTGATGTCGTTTGGGAGCCTTTCGGAGGTCTGGCCTCCGCCTCTGTCTCTTCGATTCTTCTCGGAAGGATTCCGTATACAGCGGAGGTCGATGATCTTTTCGCATCGATCGCAGAGGATAGACTCCGGGATGCTGCGAAGGGGGACGATAGGAATGGTGAATGACGGAAGACCTGAAAACGTCTGCACTCCAAGGAAGGAAGCTCTCGGTGCAGTCAAGGAATATGAGCTCGACGAAAAAGACCATCGTTTTGCTTTGCGAAGAGGGGTAATGGATGCGTTGAGGGCAGTACCCTCGTCGTTCTCTTCCAAAATCTACATCGAAGGCCTTGATTCGACCGATCTCTTTTCAATGAACTCCCTTTTGGGAGGTGCGATAGAGAACCAAACGACAGAAGCTCTGAACTCCATGAGAAGCGTTTGGGATAAGGAAGGCCTTTATAAGGACTGTGTGTTCAGAAGACACGCTGAAAGCTATCCTGACGTCAGGTTGGAGAAGGGCGACGGCGCAGAGCCTTTGATAGGCATAGAACTCAAAGGGTGGTTTCTGATGTCGAAGGAGAAGGAGCCTTCGTTCCGGTTCAGAGCCAGTTCCGGCGCCACCAGCGAATGGGATATAATGGCTGTCTTTCCATGGGCTTTGACGAATGTCGTTTCGGGATCGCCGTATCTGATGCCTCCTTTTCTGAAGCAGGCGAAATATATAGCCGATCTGAGGACGGCATATTGGATCAACTGCGGGAGCAACGGAAAGAGAACCGTCAGACATCCCGAAAACTGCCATCCTTATCCCTTGCCAGGAGAATCCTATTCGGACAGCGTTTCGGATGATAGGGGCGGAAATTTCGGTAGGATTGCCAGAATCGATGGCCTTATGGACGAATGGGTCGACGACATGCTGAACATGGAGCTTTTGGGAATAGAGGCGAGATGGTGGATAGACTTCTTGAAACTGTTCACTGAACGGTCTTCCAAAGAGGACATTGCGAAAGCCTTGGTCTCCATGGAGAGGAGAAGGAAAGGTTTTCCTTCTGTATGGAGGAAACGCATTCAGTCCACGATTGAGTCTTTGGAGATGCTCTTGGAGGAGACGTAGGATTTTCTTGGAATCCCTCAACTCAAATACGATGAAGACTTCAGCAAAAACACGAAAACCCTACCATAACAGGGAATGCAATTCCTTTCTCTGATGGCATTGGAAAAACATCCTTCCGCAGAGACGTTTCGGAGAAGGTCCGGAGAAGATCCAGGCGTGTAAGAAATTTCTTTGAAAATGGTGCTTGTATGGCCCAAAAAGCATTGATTTGAGATTTTCTTCTGTGTTGTTCCGTTGTTGGGCCATTGTTTGGTGATGATTCAGACCTCTGTCCCAAAGAGCATCAACGAATGAACCACTTCGACTTGACATCGACTCAGACCCAATACTATATTCTTTGCATACATTTGTATACAGTTGTATGCGCTTTGTATTCACTACTGAGTCGCATACGGAAGGAGACCTACATGCCTACGAATATCGTTACATTCAGAACAAGCCAGGAGAACAAGACTAGAATCGATGTTTTGGCGGAAAGGACGGGAAAGAGCTCTTCGTTCATCTACAACATGCTGATTGATGAATATCTGGGGAAATTGGAGGAGTCCTTCGACCTGATCATTGCACGCGAGGCGGTGAAGGCCGGAAGGGAGAGAACGTATTCCCTTGAGAGCATAGCGAAGGCTTTCGGGTATGAAGGCGGTTCCAGTGTTAGGATCGAGGTTTCGGAATCCGTAAAGAAGATGCTGGACGGGCTGGACGACCAAATCAGAAGCAAGGTGGTCGCAAGGATGTTCGAAATCGAGAGTCTGGTTCCAAAAGTTCCTTCGACAGGAGTTTCCGAAGGTCTCAGCCTCAAGGTTTCTGTCGATGAGAAGATAGAGGGCCATCGTTTCGTGTGCGACATAGACGGGGATGTTGCTACGTTCCTTGTTGCCAAGTAGAAAGTCCGCCTTGAACAGGACGTATTCCTCTGCGGTCTGCAGCCAAAGACATTCGAAGAGGACTCCTCCGTCCTGCAAGGCTATGAAGCTTCTGCCCGAGCGTAGATTTTGGCCGAAATCATGCAAGCATGCTATAATGAGAATATGGATATACGTCAGACCTTGTTGGAAAACACTTTCTACCATGGAGCCCTTGAGTCGGTCGGGTATCCCAAGGTCGAAAAAGAAAACCCTTTTTCCGACTTGGGAAGAGCGTTCTATGTGACAGGAAACCATTGGCAGGCCAAGGAATGGGGACGGAAGAAGGCCATGGAAGCCAATTGGCCGACATTTGCAGTAAGCGAATACTCTTTTACCAACATAAACGGACTTAGAATACGCATCTTCGATAGACCAGATGAGTTTTGGCTCAAGGCTGTTCTGATGGGACGTATGGAAGGAAAAAGCCTTCCTTTTGACATTGTTGTCGGCCCTGTAGCGGATGGAGCGATAATGAAGTACATCGAAAACCAGAAGAACGTATAGCCATGCTTTCATCCCCCGCCTGAAGACGGGAGTATTCCCGCATGGATTTTATAACCGCCTTGGAGAATGCAAGGCGGAGGCTCGGCTACACAAGGGCGGACGTGTTCTGGGCAAGGTATAGACGCAAACTGATGGACCTGTGGAATAGAGAGGGACGATTCGGAGCTTCGTCGAAGGAGATGGAATCCTATTTGGAGATAGCGATCCCATCCTTCGATTTCATCGAGAAATGGAAAGGACATAGATAGAAAGTCCTTTGAAACGATTCAGGAGAAAGAAATGGCAAGACAGGACAATGTAGTGATATTCGAAAGGACAAGGGAGATGTATCTCTCGGATCCTGAACTGATGGAAGCGGTGAGGAACTCGATATCCCACCAGAAGGTGTATGCAGCACCTCCCGTGGTCGAAGGGAAGGACTTCGAGACGGTTGTGAAGGTCACGAAGAGGAAGTCCTTCGAAGCTGCATCATACTACACGACGGGAAAGACCGCGGTGCTCAACTTCGCATCCGCACGCAATCCCGGCGGTGGGGTCGAAGGAGGTTCAAGCGCACAGGAGGAGTCCCTCTGCAGGGCTTCGACGCTTTATCCTTGTCTCTGCGACAAGGGGGTATGGTACGACTTCTACGGCTTCCACCGTCGCCAGAACGATCCGGTGTACTCGGACAGGGTGATATACACGCCGGACATCGTTGTATTCAGAAACGACGACAGATACATGGACGTACTGCAGAGAAGGCAGTGGTGGAAGGTGGATGTGATCTCCTGCTCCGCCCCCAACAGAGGTGCGATGGAGGGAAGAAGAGAGGATGTCTCCAACCTTCCGAAGGTCTTTGAGGATAGATTCAAGACCATCCTTTCCGTAGCAAAGGCAAATGGGGCGGACAACGTCGTGCTCGGAGCATTCGGCTGCGGAGTATTCGGAAACGACCCTTCGATGGTCGCATCCAGCGCCAAGGCCGCCCTCAAAGACTTCTCGTTCAGGAACGTGGAGTTCGCAGTCTACTGCGCGGAATGGGACAGGACGAACTTCGAGGCGTTCGATGCGGTGTTCGCAGACAGAAGGCTGAAGGTTCAGCAGAACAAAGCCCAGACGAAGGACACGGGGCTTCTCAGATAGAAGAGGGTAATTGAAATGCTTACGAAAGAGGCTGGTGAGAGGATTGTCCATGCACGTTGGATTGCAGGTGCGGTCTTCGATCTTGTATCCGACCTCGTGACGATGAACGGCCTGCCCCCGATGGAGGCCCTTGAGACCGTGCATGGAAGCGAACTGTACGAGGCCTTGTGGTGCGACGAGATGTGGGTCTACCCCAGCTGGTATCTCTACGAGACGTTCTGCAGAGAGAACGGCCTGGAAAGCCATCTTCCCACCAGCGAATGGAACTATCCCGAGTACGACGACATCGGATTCCTCTCCGAAGTGTTCGAAGCCTACCGCACCCTCACCCCCAGGAAAATCTCCGGCTATGGCTTGGAGAACGTCTTCCAGGACCAACTGGTCTATGAAAACCTTCTGAAATCTTGCTCGTGTTTGATTTGCAACAACCATAGAGAACAGTCGGAAGTGTAGTTTTTTTTCCAATCCATTCCCTTCTGCATTTGGTTGAAATACGCCTTTGCCGTACGATTGGATCATGAAGAGGACATTGCTTTACATCCTGCTGGTCGTTTCGACCGTTTTCGCCCTCTGCTCCTGCGAGCAGGAGGTCCACGTCTGCTCCTTCGACGAAGGGGTTGTCACCGCCAAGCCTACATGCACGGCCATCGGTGCGAAGACCCGCACCTGTACGGTGTGTGGGAAGACCGAGGTTGAAGTCATCCAGATGCTCGGACACAAGGAGGGCTCCCGTGAAACTATCGAGCCTACATGCACCGAGAAGGGTGGAACTTTCGTCAGATGCGAAGTCTGCAACGAAGTGCTCTCCAAGGACGAGAAGCCCGCACTCGGACACGACTGGGACGATGGCTCCATAACGGAGAAGGCGACATGCGTCTCCATCGGAAGTCTCCTGCGCATATGCCGTAGATGCCGCGAAGAGAAGGTCGAGGTGATTCCGAAGACGGAGCATCAGGCGGGCTCGGACGAAACCACGCCGTCCACATGCACGGAGAAGGGCAGGACGGAGATAAAGTGCACCAACTGTGGCGAAGTGCTGCACAGCGAAACGATACCTGCCCTCGGACATGTCTGGGAGGTAAAGGAAAGGACCCTCGAACCAAGTTGCGAAACGAAGGGATGCGAAACGTGGGAATGCTCCAGATGCCATCAGACCGAACAAAGGGACGTCGAACCCCTTGGACACAGCTTTACAGGAAAGGTCGAGACGATAGACTCCACCTGTACGTCGGAGGGTTCCAGATACGGCCAGTGCTCAAGATGCGACAGAGCCGTACATGAAACGATTCCGATGAAGGAGCACACGTCGGGTGCGTGGACGACCACGAAGGAAGCCTCCTGCACCGAGATGGGCCATGCCGAAAGAAGATGCAGCGTATGCGATGCTCTGCTGGACGAGAAGAACATCGATATGCTTGAGCATAGCTTCGTCGATGGTGAAGTGACCGTCGAACCTACGTGCATATCCACAGGCCTCCAGAACATATCATGCTCCGTCTGCGGGTATGAACAGAACAAGACCCTTGCGATCGTCCCTTCGAACCACAGAGGTGCAACGGAGTACAGACACGAAGGCGAACCTGGATGGTTCACGGCCGTCAAGGAATACGAATACTGCTTGGACTGCAATGGGAGGATGTCCGAAGAAGGCAGAGACCTCTACAGGCCGATCACAGGCTATTGGGAGAGCGGTCCGCTCCTCTATAAAGGCATACAGGTTAGGATGAGTGCTTCGTTCGTCGATGGAACCGTCACGTTGGGCCAGTCCTTCCAGGGATTCTGCAAAGAGGATTCCTACGAATCATATGAAGTCGGGACTCTCAGAAAAACCACAGGTTGCGACGGGGAAGGGAATCCCATCGAAGAGGATGTGTTCGGACTCATATGCACATGGATCGATGGAGAATCAGAGAAGAACGTCATGAAGTTCGAATCCGAGGATGTGTCGGCAAAGACGGTCTCCCTCTACGTCTCCGATTCCGGTGAGCCTTTGACGTTCAGACAGAAGACGCAGCAGAGCCATGTCCATTCATACAAGGACGGAGCCACGTCATGGGAGCGCCTGAATGAATACGGTTGCGTGGAGATGTCGCTGCACTACAAGGAGACGGACTGCGACCCGGCCGTACACGATGCCTTCAGGGTCCTGTACGAACATGAATACGGAGAGGATGACGACTGCACCGTATGTGGAACCGCAAGATGGTACGAAATGCGTTGGATCCACAACGAGGGAACGAGTACGAACAGCGTCGACGTCTATGCACAGAACGAAACGGGATTCGCTCTTCCAGAGCCTCCTGAAGGATACGACTGCTGGAGGATCTGCGGACAGGAGAATTTCATTACCAAGGACAACGGAAGCTTCCCCGCCGTGCATCCGACGAAGGACGGCGAGATCCTGATAACTGACATCCCCGTGGATACGCTCATCGAAGAGAAAAGCGTCTACATGGACGATGTGGCCTCCTTCGAAATCGTCTATGAACCTGCGAAGTCGGAATAGTACGACGAAAAGCCATTTCGGGCCTCCTTCGGGAGGCCTTTCCTTTGGCCGGAGAAAACGCCTTCGTGCTATAATGCAGACATGAAGGACATAGTGCTTGCAGTGAATCCCAAATGGTGCGAAATGATCTTCTCCGGAGAGAAGACGTTCGAATACAGAAAGTCCGTTCCAGTCTCTCCGATAGGTGGAATCTACATCTACGAGACGGCTCCCGTCTCCAAGGTGGTCGGAAGGGTCCTTGTGGACGGAATCGTGTCGGGAACCCCATCTGAGGTTTGGAAGGCCACCAAGAGAGGAGGCTGCGTGGACAAGGACTTCTACGACGAATACTACAGAAGGCGTTCCAAAGCGTATGCCTACAGGCTCAAGGACCCGCAGCATTTCGAAAGGCCTTTGGACCTGTCGTTCTTCGGTCTCTCGTCACCGCCTCAGAACTTCGCATACTTCGACAATGTGGTGAAGGCCCTTCCCAAAGAGTGGTACGACCCGTCCGAGGACGAGGAATGGCTTTCGTATCTGAAGGACGAAAAAGAATGACCCAGGAGTAGTTCAAATCCTCAGGTGTAGAACCGTCGGATTTGGAGATAGAATGCCTTCGTCATAGAATCCAAGGCATGAAGAGAACGGTTTCTATATTTCTTGCTGCATTTTGCTTCTTCTCCGTATTCGCCGCCGAGAGCAGACTCGAAGTCGGCCTTTCGCCCGTATCCATACAATACACCGCCGCTTCCGACGGTGCATCCACGCTTTCCGACAAGGGGGTCGGTCTTTCTTTCTGCTTCAGCCAAAGGGAGGCGAACGCCATCGTCGGGTTCGGCGTCGATGTGGATTCCTTCGCTTTCGATGGGGGCTCGGGAATCGTAGCCTTCGATGCGGATGCGTCCGTCTACGCCAAGGTGGGACTGGCTTTCGGAAGGAGGATCCAGACAAGCGTTTCGCTGTGCAGCGGATTCAAATCCAGACCGAAGGAGAAGGCTTTCGTTCCGGCTTTGGGCTTGGAGGGAAAGATCCTTGCAGCACCCACCAGAAACCTGGCGTTCGGGTTCTGTTCGATTCTGGACCTTGCGACTTTGGAGGGAAGGGAAGTGTGGACGCTTTCGAACTCCATCGTGCTTTCCTGGAGGATATAGCCACACAAAAAGCATGACCCATCCCTCGTTCAAACGTCTTTGTATGTGACGCCACCATTCTTTTGGAAAGAGAATGGTGGTTTGTTTTTTTTCTTCGTGACTTCCTGAGTCGAGCTTCGGAACAATGGTCTTGAGATGCTTTAACATAGAAGAAAAGATGACAGTCTCCAAGGATAAGTCTGTCGTTCGAAGGGAAGGGTAGTGTCTTTCCACCAGCCTACCAGTAGCCGACTCTGACCTTCAGGTCCCGTATGTAAGGATTCCTTGAAGCTCCGTTGACGCTGAGGGATCCGGATGTGAATATGAGGCTTGTGGAGCCGTTGGAGGCCCGCATAGTGTTGCTGGAGCGTCCGAAATCGTTGTTTTCCCCAATTCACCGCTTTTCCAAAGACGTGCGATGGAAGTTCCATTGACGTTTCCAGACACTTCTATGCCCTGTCCGTCGGTCGTTGCAGTCAGTGAATCGTACAGCACCTTGTATACCTCCGCCCACCTGAAGGCCATCTGGCTCGTGCTCGGGTTCCCTCCCGTATATTCGTACCAGTGGTTGGGGACGTTGTAAAAGGAATCTGATGAGGTCTCCCCTCAGCCCTTTTCTTTTTCTTGATGGTAGTCCGACCTCCACTGGAATCCGATTCCCTCGAAAGAATTTGGTTGGAAAATGCCTTGAAGCTACAATCCGGGTATACGCCCAAGAGGCGCAAATCCATTGTTATCAGAGAGGATTGTAAGGATGAAGAGAACGATTGTCTTCATTGCATTGGCGGTCTTCGTCGCATGTTCGGCTTTCGCAACCGTACGCATAGGAGCAAGCGCGGTCGCAGGACCTACTTGGAACACGATTGCAGGAAGGATCGAAGGCGACCATGTAATGACGCTCTTCGAGGAGATCGGAGACGACTTCGAAGCATTCGGACAGGTGAGGTTCATGCAGTCGGGGATCGGCATAGGCATAGAGGGAGGCGCTTCCGTGAAGGACGGAGAGGCACAGCCTTTGGCCAGACTCTACGCAGGCTTCGATGCCAAAGTGCTCAAATGCCTGGAGGTAGGAGTCGCATTCGGATGTCAGATGAGATTCCATGAAAACGAATACGAAGACAATCTCTTCTGGCGTCTTTCCGGAGGCTTGGACATCGGACCTGTGACGTTGGAGCTTTTCGAAATCCTTCCGATTCCAAAGGATCCGAAGCTGGAGCAGGTATTCAATTTCGGAACGGCATCCCTCGATGCACAGTTCGGAATCGGACTTGGAATCAACATCTAAGGAGGTTTTGCATGGCTACATATACGTTCAACGTGAAGGTCACGACGGCGAAGGACCTGAAGAAGGAGATCATAGAGATGTTCGTCTCCAGCGCGCTGAAGGACATGAACGTCAGCGTCGAGGCTTCAGGCAGCGAGAAGCCCGTTTCCGTCGAAGTCGTCGGAAAGAAGTGACGCACACGGCCGCCTGAGGGCGGCCTTCGCTGTTTTCCATAGATACTGTTTTTTCGGAGGTCTTTCCATGAAGAGGATTCCAAAGGTTTTGGTGAAGGTTCTTTCTTTTGCCGCGCTCGTCGCGGTTTCGCTGTCTTCATGCGACAATGAGGTCCAGGTGCCGAAGGTCGAACAGCTCAAAGCCCTTGAAGTCTCTCTGGATGTATCCCCTGCAAAGTCCATATCCTCGGACCACGACAGGGAGATAACGCATTTCTCGATCGCTTCGAAGATCATAAGCGCAACCCAGAAGGAGTTCGAGGTCGTTGGAGAGTTCTCAGGACTCACGGTTGCAAAGGGGGAAGGAACAGCTCCGACAGGCGTATCCTTGGGGCTTCACACCCAAGGGTTGTGGGAGTTCACTGTGAGTGCCTGTACGAAGAACGGGGATGTCATATACAAGGGTTCGTCCCAGCAGTACATCTCCGAGGCCAAGACCAACAAGGTCGTCGTTGCGCTTTCCGAGTACACCCAGGGGACTGGACTTCTTTCTTTGGAGTTCCTCTCAATGACGCTCGCAGAGCCGAGGCTTCTCGTCGAATACCAAAGACCGAACGAAACGGCATGGACGACCCTCCTGGACTCCACGGGAAGCCTAAGGAGGAACTTCTCATTCGAACACAGAGACGATGGCTATACAAGATACACGGCATCCGACATCCCGATGCAGACGGGGGCGTACAAGCTTTCCATAAAACTATACAACGGAGAAGAGGTGTTCTCAGGAGAGGTTCTGGACACCTATGTCTTCGAAGGTGGAACAACGCGCCTTTCCGGCGAGTTCTCCATATCCGGGGCCGCTTCGTTCGCCGTCGTGGACCCAGGACAGACGTTGAAGTTCACAGATGCAGCCGCACAGCTCAGAATCAAGGACGGGACGGTCGTCACCGGTTTCCATGCACTCGGTGCGGAAGGTGATGTGGCCTTTCCTTTCTCGAACTCCACGTCCGATGTCATATATCTGATACCAATCGAAGCCAAGCAGAGCGACATCTTCTCCGGGACATCGACGGTCGGGGGTCACGCCGACCTGAAGTACATAGCATTCTCCTCCGGTTTCTCAAGCTCCCCTACGGCGATCGGTTCAGGCGTTTTCGGAGACACGTCTCTGGAAGCCATATACGCCCCTGACGTCTCATCCGTCGGAGAAGGGTCGTTCCAGAACACGAGGATATGGGATGTGGTGACATCCCCTCTTAGAACGATATCGAAGGATGCATTCAAAGGAAGCGGTCTTCCAGAGCCACCCACCATGCACCCTGGAGTCTCGATCGGGGACGGCGCCTTCGCCGGCTCGTCCATAGGCAGTGTGGAGATTCCATCGTCGGCAACTCTCGGAACAGGGGCATTCGAAGGCTGCTCAAGCCTTCTCAAGACCTCTATCGGAACTTCTCTGATACCTGCATCGACCTTCAAGGACTGCACTGGACTCGTCGACATATCCCTTTCGAACACCACGGAGGTCGGAGAATCGGCGTTCGAGGGATGCTCCTCCCTCAAAACTGTCGAACTTCCACAGACCATAAGGAGAATAGGATCGAAGGCGTTCAAGGACTGCAGCGGGCTCGAAGGCACTTTCCATGTGCCAGGCTCGATAGGAACCGATGGAGGCGACAGATATTCGTCCATAACGGACTGCAACGCAATAGGTGCACAGGCCTTCTCCGGGACATCGGCCCTCTACGATCTCTTCATAGACCGTACCAACGGAGACCTGTCAGGTGAGCCGTGGGGCGCAGGCTGCACGGTGACGTACTGGGCGTACAGACTGCATTTCGATGCCAACCAAGGAACGAAGGACGGGGACGACGATGCGATAGAGTTCCCGCAGATAACGCAGAGGAACGGCAGTTCGATAAGTCCGATTGAGGACCCGAAATACAGACTTGTAAGCTACAACGCCCAGATGGGCATGACACTGGATGGATATCCCTTCCCGATCCCCACCAGATCCGGCTATGGGTTCATCGGCTGGTACGACAAAGCCGACATATCAGGCGCTGCGAGGATCACGGAAAGGACCGTCAACACGAAACGCGAAGACCAGACCGTCTATGCCCAATGGAAGAAGGGTCTTGTGACGATAATCTTCAATGCGGGGAGGGACATATACGACAACATAGCCACAGCTACGGAGACATACAGGCCTGTAAGGTATCTTGAGAACTATGGAAGGATCGCTGCAGAGGAGCAGGAGGACGACGTGCAGAAGAGCCTTCCGACCTCCAGCATTGCAGGAAGGACCTTCCTTGGGTGGTATTTCGAGGACGAACCAAGGACCACGAAGAACGGCTTCACCTACTTCGACGAGGAGAAGCAGTCGTCTCTGACCCCTGTCGTCGATTCGACCATAGTACGATCCAAGAAGGGGCATGTCCTCTACGCCCATTTCAGAAGCCACATATACACGGTTGCATTCGACTCCAACCTGCCTTCCGGGGATCCGTACCTGAAGAAGAACGGCTCCTCCATAGGTTCGATAGCCTCGATATCATTGAGGTTCGTGAAGTATGGCTTCACATTCAGGACGACCTGGCGCACTGCCACGGACAAGGCTTCGTCAAGTTGGATGGGCTCCGATGCCGTTCTGCCGGACCTCAACACGAGTGCATGGAGCCTCGACCACCACTATTTCGTCGGCTGGTACTACGATGCTGCATGCAGCGGGCAGAAGATTCTAGAAACCACAAAGGTTCCGGCCCAGAGCTCCAACGGAGCGATGATACAACTCTACGCACGCTGGATAGGAAAGGAGAAGAACGTGACGTTCAAGAGCGTCGAGTACACACCTCCGACCCTCTATGATGCGGAGAGCACATCCACAAGGACCATAGATTCCTATATTGTACGATATACAGGAACGTTCGGCAGGTCCGTCATGACCAACGACGTGAAGAACGACTATGCTGACTATGCAAAGGCCCTTCCGACGCCTACGAGGACGGGATATGCCTTCGAAGGATGGTATAGGACGGAGACTGCAGCAAAGTCCAAGGACAAGAGCAAGCTGGTGACTGCGGACACGAAGGTCGATACCCCGACTCCCGAGGAACTGTTCGCCGCTTGGACGCCGAACGACTATACCGTCACGTTCGATCCACAGGGAGGAACGACTCCGACTTCAAGCAAGACGGTGACGTACCATTTGAAGTACGGAACGCTTCCGGTTCCGACAAGGACTGGATACAAGTTCGTAGGATGGTTCCAGAGCAACGTCAGAAGCGAAGGGTACGGGTATTCCGGAGCACGGACGACACAGGATACGTATGTCCACACGGCAGGGAACCACACGCTCTATGCAGCTTGGGTGAGCTACGAGCTTTCGATGGACCAAAACACGACGAACACCAACTTTTCTCCTACGAACCTCAATTCAAGCGCCTCCATATCCTACTCGGGGCGTACTGCGACCTATACGATAACCCCGCAGACGACCGGGTACTACAAGAACTCCTCCAATTCGGCGAACAACCCGACGATGGTGTTCGAATACACCGCCGTCCAGATCCCTACCACCAACGGAAAGAGGACGAACGGGATATGGAGCGACAATGGTTCTGATGCGGTTTCGGACTTAAAGGTCGAGTGCGTCGAGCTTTCCAGCGGAGGAACCAATGGAAGTTCTTCTTCGAATATGACGACTGGAACGAAGAACGTCTCCGTAACGCCTCAGAAACCAGGTACAAGGACGTTTGCGGTCTACGATGCCAACTACTACGGTTCGTCCAAAACGAACGATTCCTCGGCTTCCTATGCGAAGAGGAACAAGATCGTGTACACCTGTCACGGAGACAGCACGGGCTTCTCCATAGAAGGCGCTGACAAGCTCGACATAAGGGACGTCTCGTCCTTCAAGGTGAAGTACGCCAATGCGACCACCCATGAAAGCCAAAGAGGCGCAACCTGGTCGATTCAGACGGCTCTGGACTCCAACTACGACAAGATAACCAACGGCGGAATCCTAACTGTAGGCTACGAAGTCGGCACGATGGTGATAAAGGCTACGTCAAATAGAACGCTGCCTTCCGGAGTAGGAACCTCCGCTACGAAGAACGTCACGATCGGTGCATCCGCAGGCTTCGTGTTCGTCGCAAAGGGTTCTTCCATATCCTTCACGGCAGCGGCGGAAAGCTCCAATACGTCCAAAGCGATACCTAGCGGGCAGGTGATCACTGGATTCAAACCATACGAAAGGAGTTCCTCCCAGAGTGCGGTGGACTTTGCATACACGAACTCGACGGACCATAAGGTGTGGCTCGAACCGATATACTCGGCTGAATCGGCGGCGGGAAGCGGAAGCTCCCTCAAATACTGCGCCTTCTCTCCAAGCAGGACTACGCTGAACTCCAATACGCTTTCGGGTGACACCAACCTCATTGCTTGCTGGATGCCCGACACGATAACGAGCATCGGATCAAAGGTGTTCTACAACTGCACGAAGCTCACGGACTTCCATGTCAGCTCGTCCTTGTCATCGGCCGACACAGACTCCTTCTACAACGTCCCCAACCACTGGTACGAATATACGGGAGGGAACCCGAGCACGAGCCAGATGGCTTTCAGGTGGAAGGACGTGTATAATCTATTGAGTTCCTACGGAAGCTCTTGGGTCACGAACTCATCGGGAACAATGCCGACCATCGTTTCGGCCTCTGGTACATACAATGGCATAAGCATAGGTTCGATGGTTTATTGGGCCGCTGTGGCTGACAATGTTGATGACAAGATAAAAGGTACCACTTCATCTGGATCCAACTATGTCGATGGAACCTCTGGTTCCTACACCCTTCCATCGAATTTTCCTGCTGTGCCAGTCTACTACAGAGCCAGAGGAAACCAGATAGGCTGGTGGGCATGGGGCGGTACGGACTATGCGCGTAGCAATATGACAATCAAATGCAATGGATCCGAGGCTGGGACATACGGAACAACCGAAGGCTCAGATACAGTTACTTTGCAACCTGGCAATTCGTTCAGTTGGAGCTGTTCGAAATCAAAAACATGGGGAGGGACAACTGTAGGTGTAAAAGCAAAGGTGACAGCCCACTGCTATGGAACCCTTCAGTGGACAAAAGTATTCTCCAATGGATTGAATCTGATTTCTACAGGAAAAACCGTATACGGACTAAGTTCTCCTGGTTCCTCGCTTGGAACGTCCAACCCTTCGATTGTCATAAATGGAACCACAAGGGTGAATTGTCCCATGAGTGCAGGTTCATCCTGGACAAGCGGTGTGACCCAGTACTACAAATCAAACACCTTCTCTGTGGCGTCCATAGCCGCCTCGCACACGACAAACGGAAGCTACGTGTCCCTCAAGGACATAGATACGGCAAGCACCACGACGGTATCGAACCCGACCTCGCTGAACCTCGGAGGCAGCACGGTGTCGGCCTCCAACGGTTCGACGAGGATCGCCGCCACATCGGGGGCGTTGAACACGAACGGCTCAAGCAGAAACGTCTACTACAGAGACCTGAGGATAAGGGTGGGGTACTGGTAGAAGGACGGCCCGAAGGCCGTCCTTCAATCATTGTTCACCAATGTGAACTTCGGTTCGGGGTCGATTCCCTCGATTCCTCTCTGCACGGCTTCGCTCACCAGCGGTACAAGGCTCTTCGCACCCATTTTGCATGCGACATCGAACAGAATGCTTTCGAACACCTTGTCCGCAAGTCGTTGAAGTGCAATCGGGTCGTCGGTTTCGATGCCCAGGAACCTGAGGGCCTGCGGCATGTTCCTTGCAAGCGCCTCGAACAGGTAGTAGTTGTAGCATTCCTCTATCGCTGCCTCAGACAGGAACACGAGGTCTTTTCCAACCATCACCCCCGGAGTCTGTTGGGTCGCAAGCAGAATGGCTGTAAGCTCTGCATCCTTCTTTTTCTGGTCTTCGTCGTTTCGGTATTCCATTTTCTTTTTCTCCTCCATGGGATTCTAATCGGTTGTACCTCTGAGTTTCCAGTCCCTGGGTTTGGTCGCAATCCGCCTTGGGGATAGAATCAAAGGAAGGAGGCGGTATGGCGTTCGCATTGTCGTTTGCAGCTACTGCCCTCATGCTGTTCGGAGCCTTCTGGCTCTATCTGAAATGGAGGGGCAGATGAAACCTTTGGCGCATCAGGAAAAGCTGGTGGAGGATGTTTTGGAGAAAGGGCAGGACAAGGTTCTGCTCTGGTGGGGGTTGGGAACCGGCAAGACAGCGGCGTCCTATTTTCTATCTGAGGCGTGGAACGACGACGTGAAGCTCATCGTCTGCCCCAAGTCCCTTGTGGGCATGTGGACGTCATTCCTTCGTGAAAGGCTGGTGGAGAAGGGCGACGAAGACACCCCTGTCACTGACCTTACGAAACCCAAATATGCAAAGGCCGGACCGGAAATCGTTCCGGGATGGTATGTGATAAACTACGACAAGCTCTCGAACCGCGATTGGATAGCGAACTTCAAAGATTGTACGGTGGTTCTGGACGAGAGCTCCTTCGTGAAGCACTACTCGGCCAAGCGCACCCGCGCGGCGGTGGACCTTGCCTTCAAAAGCAGGCATCTGGCCCTCCTCTCGGGGACTCCTTGCGGAGGAAAGTGGGAGGACATGTGGACGCATCTTCTGATGCTGGGCAGACCCATGAAGAGGGCTGCATACCTCGAATCCTTCTGCAACATGGTTTCCATAAGGCTTTCAGGCGGAAGGTTCCAGGACATCCTCAACAAGAAGAACCCCTACAGGAACCTGGATATACTGATGGAGGACCTTGCGGACCATGGGATGCACCGCCTTAGAACGGAGGAGTGCATAGACCTCCCTGAGACGACGGACATGACGATACAGGTGGGGATGCCCACCGAATACAGACGCTTCGACGAGAAGGGGGAGGTCGAAGTCGAAGGGGAAAGGTTCGTCGCAAAGGACGTACCCACCGTCAGGATGGCGCTCAGAAGGATCGCCTCATCGTACAACGGCGAAAAGCTCGACGCCTTGTCGGACCTTCTTCAGAGTACGGATGAGAGTGTGGTGGTCTTCCATCAGTTCCAAGAGGATGCGAAGCGCATCATCGAGCTCTGCAGGAAGCTCGACAAGCCATACGCCGTACAGAACGGCCAGAGGCACGACCTCGAAGACCTGGAGAACAGCAACTACGCGAAGCACGACGACTGCGTGTGCATCGTCCAGTGGCAGAGCGGGGGATATGGTCTGAATCTGCAGAAAGCAAGGCTTGGGGTCTTCTTCTCGCTTCCCGATTCCTATGAACTGTATGCCCAGGCCCGTGGCAGGATACACCGCAACGGACAGATTCTTCCGTGCATCTACTACAACATAAGCGCCGCAGGGACCATAGACGAGCGGATCAAGGAGGCCCTCGACTCCAAGGAGGACTATGGGGACAAGAGGTTCCTCAAGGACTACGCAAGGTATGCAGGGCTTTCGATGGTCGCCAAGGAGCTTCCGAAGGACTATTCGATCGAGGCGCAGCCGACGCTCTTCGGAGAGGTTGAAGGGGAAGCCGTCATCAGGAAGAGCTCTCACATGATTGGAGGAAGGGACTAGAAAAGGCGAGGGGGATGTCAGTAGAATCCCATCAGGGGGTTCTGTATGTACGTCTATCGCCTTGTGGTCCTTGAAAAGGGCCCTTCCCATCGATACTACGAAGCCGAAGTGGATTCCTGGCACTTCACGGATGCGTTCCAACGTTTCCTTCTGAACAACAGGGACCTTATATCGAAGAATCTGGAGGTCTTCTGCCGCAGAGCGACGAACAACCTCCAGTTCATGGCGCAGTACGATGGAAAGTGCATCAGCTATATAGACGGTGAACTTATAGGACACACACTAAGGACCGCAGAAGGGAAGAGCTACACGTTCACTGACGAAGGGTTCCTCTCCTCTGAGTTCGGAAGCAGCATCTGATGCTTGTTGCGTTTCAAAAGTCTGACCTTTTTCTCCCTTTCGTCCAGAAGGTGTTCTGGAAGGCCGTTGGGGAAGAAATCCTTTAGGTTGAAAAGGGAACCGCTGATTTTTGCGAGTCTTAGTTTTTTTGAGAACATTGATTCATGTATGTACATGTTGTCGACCCTTATGGATTCGTGGCCGACCGCTTCCATTATGTCCTTTCTTACTTCGTTGTCCATTGCATTGTTCTGCATCGCAGTATCATAGTAATGTCGTAAGGAGTGGAAGGAGATGCCTCTTCTTTTCTGCTCCTCCCTGTCGATTCCGACAAGCTCCTTGAGTCTATCGCGTAAATGCTTAGAAAAGACCATTGCGGTGTAGTTTACTTCGTTTTTTTTCTTTCCCAGAGGAAAGGCAAGGTCTTGGTCTCTCAATCCGAACTCTTCGAAATGAAATTTCAACAATTCTCCCAAATCTCTCCACACATATATATTTCGTGGTTTTCCACTTTTTGGAGACTTGAACCTTCGTCTTTCATAGTCCCAGTTCCTTTTGACTTCTATCACATAGACATCTTCGGAGTCGTTGCCTTGGTCATCTTTCGTCGGATGTATATCGCAGACTCGAAGGGAAAGCAATTCTCCTCTTCTTATTCCAGAATAGACTGTCGTAATATAGACTAGCTTTTCAATCCAATCTATTCTGTTCGTATCATCGATTTTGGATATGAGCTTCATCATCTCCACTGGATTCAGAATTTCCCTTTCCGCCTCAGGGGGAGTGAGGAATTTTATCATTCTTGCGGGGTTTGTTTCGGTGATTCCTTGGGATATTGCATAGTCATAAACTTTACGTAGGGCCTGATGAAGAAGATTTATCGATACTACACTGCAGTCATCGTCCTCAATCAGTCTGTATATTAGGTTGTCAAGGTCCTTCGCCTTGAAACCGTTGAGACGATAGCACGAGAGTATCTTCTTATACCTTTCAATCTCATGCAGACAGCTTTTTCTATAACGAAGGCTTATAGGGTCTTTCTTTGTTTTCTTTCTTCTAGCATCCAATCTTGCGTAGAGAGGCGAATCCTTTGTTAGAACCTTCTTGGCATATTCGTATAGGTTCGGATTTGTTTCTTGTCCGGCTTTTTCGTCTGCAAGGGCGAACCATTCGTCAAGGATGTTCGCTGCATCCTTCCTCTTGACGACTGGAACTTCGTAACCAAGGATTCCGGCGATTTTGTCGACGCTTTTCAATCCTCCTCTGTTGCCTCCGGCAGCGATTTTTAGTCTGTAGCTGAAACCTTTGCCTGGTTTCTTTGGTACAAGCGAGTAGAGCGGATTCTCCTTCATGTTCTTACCTCCGTTTGAAAAACTAAAGTCAAGGCGATTCCTTGCGTATACAAGGATGTTCAAGGGCTTTTTCCGATTAAGCAACGCTGTATTCCGTGTCCTTTTTTCTATATGAAAGTCCTTTTTTTTATATGGGTTTTGGTACGTTTTTTGGTACATTTCCCTTTTTTGTTGTTTTTTGCGAAACTGAAATCGGAAGGGAAAAACATCATTTGAGTGCTCTCAAATGGCGTTTTTCGATGGATTTAGTAGTTTTGTGCGGTTTTGTAGAAAAGATTCGGTAAAGATTAAGCTTTAATCTTGATTTGACGATTTTCGGTTTTCTAGATTAAAATTGACTATGGAGAACTTGTACAATGAACTAAGGCGGAACCTAAGTGAGCTCTCTGAACTTGAAAACAGGTTGAAGAAGTCCTTGTCTCAAGCATTGGATGGGAATCTTACTGTAAAGCATATAAACGGAGGTTCTCGTTTCTATGTACAATATGAGAGGAATCGACTCGCCTCTCAGTACCTCGGCAAAGACAAGATATCAACAGTAACGGCCCTTGCACAGAAAGGTTATGATGCAAAGATTCTGAAGGAAGTGGAAAAACGCCGCAAGGCAGTGGAGAAATGCTTGAAAACCCTGGACAGCGCAGATGCAATGCAGGAGCTTTCAAAGGTACTTGATAGAATTCCAAAGGAAGCAAGGCCCTTCATAAGAACCATAGACTCTCTTGATGAAGAGTATGTAAAGGAATGGAGTTCTCTAAAATACCGCAAGAAGCCAGTTTCAAACGAAAGTCCTTTCTATACAAAGAAAAACGAACATGTCCGTTCAAAGAGCGAAGTCATAATAGCAGACAGACTGTTCTACGAAGGAATTCCTTATCACTACGAAGTCCCCATCTCCCTGAACCAAATGGATGTGCTCCATCCTGATTTCTTCGTCCTCAACAAAAGGACGAGGAAGGCGTACTTCTGGGAGCACCTAGGTATGATGGATAGTCCCTCCTACTGCATCGACAACGTAAGGAAGCTGCAGGACTATGCCAATGCAGGATACTTGCAAGGCAAGAACTTCATAGTCACATTCGAAACCTCAAAGACTCCTTTGGAAACGAAGTACATCGATGCTCTCATCAAGGAATACTTGAAATAACAATAGGGAAGCGGCTCTAAGGACTTCCAATAGAACTATTCTTAGACTATTCTTCCAACTTTCCTGTAGAGCTCTTCCTTTGACATCTCAAAGGTGAAGCTACGTCCATGGGGGCATACCATTGCATCGAGCTTGAAGGCTTTGTCAACAAGGGCTTTCGCCGTCACGCTGTCAAGTGGATCCCCAGCCTTTATGGCCGCATGGCATGCCATGATTGCAAAGAGGCCTTTTCGCGCGCTGTCCACATCGCCCGTGGTGTTCTGTATATACGTAGCTATGTCCGCCTCGTTCTTTCGGCACACGGCGGGAATCGTTGACATCTCCCACAGCATGGGTTCCACTCGGGTGAGTTCCACGCCAAAATCGGCATAGATGATGCTGTTTTCAAGTAGGAAGTCGTCTGCAGAGCGGTCCGTCTCGAACTGGTACGGCACGATTAGGCGTTGGACATCCTTCTGGGCTACGATTTCGTCATAGAGGATGCGTTCGTGTGCGGCGTGCTGGTCTATGAACAGAAGACGGTCGCCAAGTTCTACAAGAAGGAACGTATCGAAGAGTTGGCCAATGTATTTGTAATTTGACTGCTGGGTGGCCTGCTTTTTGCCCAACGTTTCACAGGACGACAAGGCCTTTCCATAGCCCGATTCCTTTGGGCCGTCTTCTTTCTGTCTCTGCGCCTGTCTTGAGGCATCCATTATGGCCCTTGCATTCTCGAACCACGAAGGATTGAACGGCTTGGACTCCGGTCTCGTTGCCGCTGTTGTTTTTGGTGGCGTATGATGTGACACCTTAGATGAACTTGGAACCTCACCGTATTTGAAGGGAGACTCCTCCTTTACGAAAGAGGCTTTTGTTCTGGATTCTACCCGAGTGGAAGAGAACTTGTTGGAAGCCAAATCGTTGGAATCCAAAAGGGTAGGGGGTTCCGGCTGTTCGTCCAACGATGCACTGCCGTTGCTGAACACTCCATGAAGGAGGGCGTTGCGTATCATAGCAGTGACACATCCATAGATCTGACTTTGGTTGCGTATCTTGCACTCCCGCTTTGCGGGGTGGATGTTGAAGTCTACAAGCGATGGATTGTCTTCTATGAAGAGATAGAAGAACGGAAACGCTCCGCCCGGGAGTGCTGCGGAGTAGGCATTGGTCACCGCCTGAACCAAGGCAAAGCTGTCTATGACCCTTCCATTTACAAAGATTCTGACCTGTGTCCTGTCCCTCTTGTAACAGGATGGGTCACTTGCCACTGCGTAGAGACTAGCATTGTCGCAGGTGTAGTCCATTTCAAGGATCTGTGCAGGCTGAAAGGACCTGTCCATTGACATGACATCCACGCATCTCTTTTGCTTTGGGGCACCTGCCAAGTGTATCTTGAGTTCGCCATCGACGAAGAACAGGAACTCGACTTTTTCGAAGCCAAGAGCCTTTTCGAGGAACACCTTGCGGCATTCGGTGGCCTCTGTTTGAGGGCGGCGGAGGAACAGTTTCCTGGCGGGTATCATCTCAAAGAGGTTCTCCATCCTTACTGATGTCCCCTGTGAGACGCTACCTGACAGTATGTCGCTTTGGTGTCCGTTGTCGACTATTATCCTATTTCCGTTGGAGTCTATCGTAAGCAGGGAGCATGCGGCTATGCTGCTTAGGGCTTCTCCTCTGAATCCAAGGGTTCGGAGGTTGAACAGATCGTCGAGCGTGCTTATCTTGCTTGTTGCATGGCTTATGCAGGCTAGCGGCAGGTCCTCCTTTGCCATTCCACAGCCGTTGTCAACGACCGTAAGGCTTCTGATTCCTCCTTGGTCTACATATACGCTTATCTTGGACGCTCCTGCATCAATGGAGTTGTCTATGAGTTCACGAAGAACGGAGGAGGGTCTTTCGACTACCTCCCCCGCTGCTATTCGAGATGCGACAATTGGATCTAGTTGTCTTATCATTTTCGATGTCTGAATGTTTTAGAAAGTGAACGAACCGCCTACGGAAAGGACCAATGTCCTGGTGTTGACGCTTTCGTTTACAACCGGCATGTAGTTGCCCTTCACATGCGCTTCGAAGCCGCCGATGCCATAGCTCATTCCAACGAAGTACGTTGCGATCTCTGGATCCTGCAGTCCTCTTATTGCATCCATCTTGTCCTGTCCGCCCACGATTGCCTTTGAGAGCTTTGCAATCCTACCGCAGAAGCCGTCGAACATGATGCCGCCGTCAAGAGCGAAGCCTCCAAACGAAAGCTTTGCCTTGAGCTTGATGGTGTCAGCTGTGATTGTGGGTGTATTTCCTCTTCTCGTAAGTACTTCGTTGTATGCCAGAAGCCCTCCGTTCTCCTTGTTGAGTGCAAATGGAACGTTGGCTGAAGCATCGATTGCGACAGGTCCCCAGTTGAGTCCTGCACTTAGAAGTGCATCTATGCTTTCACCATTGAAAGGCTTTGTGACTGTGACAAGAGAGTTGTTGACCGTACCGTTCAGGTGGTCGCCCTTGTTGTATGCAGCACCGATACCAATGTAGTAGAGGTCATGCGAGACCTTTACGTTGAGCTTTGCAAGATATGAGAGGGTGTTGAAATCAACAGTCTCTCCAAGAGTGATGTTCGTTGCACCTCCAAGGACTATGTCAATGTTCGTGTTCCCAATGGAGAACGGAACGTTGACGTCTACGGCAGGGTAGAGCTCTGCACCGTACTGCTTTTCAAGGATGTCCACATTGCGGATATCGGCGGCGGCAGAGATTCCAAACTCCACAGGACCGGCATCGAGTGCAAGCCTAAGACCTGCGAACTGCTTCTTGCCGTTGAGCTTGTTCGTCATCTCAAGGTCATCCATGAAGGCTGTGATTCCAACGATTCCAAACCTTCCGTCGAATGAAGCGGCAAGCCTTGCCGTGGTGTCGAAGTCTCTGTCGAAGCTGGCTGCAACCGGGCTTGCGAACGTGAACTCATGGTTGCGGTCTATCGCCAGCTTGACGGCATCGTTCTCATAGTTGATCCTTCCAACGTACTTGGCGACGCTTGCAACGTAGCCTGCAACGCCATTTGCGGTGTCGAATGTGAACGAGGACTTGACATCAGCCGTGTTGATTGCAAGGTGAAGACCCAACGTGAAGTCTCCAATCGTGATGTATGGGTCTACGGCGATGTTGACGTTGTTCATGAAGAAACCAAGTCTGAAATACTCGTCCTGCACGAGTCCCTTGTACTGGTTGTCCTCGAACGGAAGTCCATACTCGACTGCAATCCTAGCACCAAGCTTCACATTGGAAGCCTTCTCCCGTGCAGGGGCCTGCGCAACCGGGGCTTCGACTGGCTCTGAAACCGTTTCAGTCTGGACCGATTCCTCTGTACCTTCGACTGCAGGGGCTGCCTCCATAGCAGGTGCCTGAGGTTCTGCTACGACTTCAACGTCCTGGACCGACTGCTTCAGGACTATTTCAACCGTTGGCTCTACAGGTGCTGCAGGAACCTTTGCCGGCTCCTCCTCCACTTCGACCTGTGGCTGAACAGGTGCTTCAGGTGCCTTTGGCGCGAAGAGCGATGCTATGTAGTATGGAAGCTCCTTTTCAAGAAGCATGATTGCATAGTCGAACTCCCTTTCGCCGTAGGCTTCAGGGTATGTTATCTCTGCAAGTCCGTCTTCGACGACTCTTATCGTTACGTTCTGGAGGTCTGCAGGGTATGCTGCAAGGGCTGCAGCTGCGGCTGTATAGATCTCCTGAGCCGTCACGAACGATGGATATTTCACATATGCCTTGCCAATGTATGCCGTTATAGTGGCTTCATAGCCTGCGTAGCTGAGCGTCTTCTCAAGAGGCTTGATTTCAAATGCAGGTGTGAGCTCTGCATCAGGCTGAGCGGCTTCCTCCTGCTTGGCAGGTTCTTCTACAACCGGCTCTGCTTCAGGCTCAACGGTTGGCCCTTGGACTGGTTCCTCTACAACAGGCTCCTCGGATGCCTGTGGGACTTCTGACTGTGAGACTTCTACCTGTGGAACCTCCACTGCAGGGAGCTGAGCCCTTGCAACGGTTTCGTCCGTTGGTGCTATTTCCAAAAAGCCTGCAGCGGTTGCGTTCACATAGGAGCCTGCAAGGACATCGGTTTTTGTTGATGTGATTGCGTCCGTGGCCTGTGCGTATCCTGTGTGGATGTAGGCGTTCTCGGTCTGGGATGTGGATGTGACCACGAGGGTAGTGCCCTGCTGTGCGCTGTAGAGCGTGGATGGGGTTCTGACCTGTGCGCTGCCTGATGCAAGCCCCACTGCGACCCATCCGTCAAGGAGGTAGACCTCAGGGGCGTTGGTAAGATTGAGGATTTGCACGAGCGAACCTGAACCAACGTTCATGACCATGCTTTCGTTGGCAAGAAGAACTTCGTTGTCGAAGGTCCTTACTATCCAGCCTTCGTCGGCTGTGGTTGGATTTGCGACTGATTTGAACGACCTGTCGTATACCCTAGCGTTTCCAAGAGGGCCTTCCAAGTTCAATGGAGAAGCGAACACGAAACCAAATGCGACTGCGACCATGACGACTGCAGCAATGATTCTCTTGGCTCTTGAACTTCCTTTCATCCTATTCATACAAACTCCTTCTGGGTTGTCCTTTTCCCATGCCGTTTGGCACGATCTCCCCGTCTCCTCATATAATAATGCTAATGGAGCGGTTTTTCTAGTCTATTTAGCTAAGCTAATCCGTCTTGGATTCAGTCTTTGATTCGGGTTTGGGGCCAATCCCGGACGTGTCCTGTTCCAAACGCTCTATGCGGCAGTCCAGCTTGTGGGCATCGAACACATGCTCGCGGGCGAACTTGTCCATATGGCATATCTCCTTGACGATGGGCTTGAGTTTGGCCCTTATGTTGGTCTGGTCGTATGGACACACGGGCTTTATGACAGGAAAGTCATAGGTCTGTGCAAGGCGTATGATGGTCTGCTCATGGATCTCAATCATAGGACGTATGACGTAGAGCTTGCCGTCGAAGAACTCCTGGATTGGGTTCATGGTTGCAAAATTGCCCCTGAAGAAAAGGTTCATCATGGTCGTCTCCACAAGGTCATCCAGGTGGTGACCCAAGGCTATTTGCCTGAAACCACGTTGCTGGGCCATCTCGAACAGGATTCGCCTGCGGTTGCGCGAACACAGATAGCAGTTGAAGTCCCCCTTGAAGCTTTGCGGGAACTGGTATTCGTCGTGTATCTCGAAGTCTATGTCCAAGTCCTTGAAATACTGCTCAAGCCGTGGCCTATATGCCTCGTCTATTGGATGCTCTATCCAGTTTATCATGATGGCGTGGAGCTTATAGTCTATTGGAAGCCATCTTCGCCTTATGGAAAGAGCCATGGCAAGGGCCAGGGAGTCTTTCCCACCCGAAACCCCAAGCAGAATGTCCTCTCCGTCCCGAATCATATCAAAGTCGTTTATCCCTTTGCCAACAGCCTTTATGAACCTCATGACCCACGGCTGCATGTTCCCGTCCAGAATGTTCTTGTACGAAAGCTTGGCGCTGTCGTACGGGCTTTTGATTTCGTCCTTCATTCTTTTTTCTATGTCCTTTATGAGCATGAATGATAATGAGCGGGATGATATTTGCAAAGCCCTCTTGTGAACGAACGCCTTTTGTTGGAAAATGCACGTGTGAACAGATTCGTGAAAACGTCTTCCAACAGGGCGAAAAGGGCCCTTCTTGCAATCGCCGTCCTCCTCCTTGGCATGGCCTGCTTCGCGGACATCCGCACGGAGCTTCCGTCCCATAGACGAGATGGCCTTGGTCTGCTTCCCGTCGATTCGCGTATTGGAGTCATAGTTCAGCCCGATGCCTCTGAGGCCCATTCCTTTTTGTCAAGGGCATTGTCTACCGGTGAGTACGGATACGAGTGGATGGAGAGCTTCGTTCTTGAAGCCTCCCGCAGCGATGTGTCTACAGTGCTTGGGACTTGGCTTTCAGACAACCTTCCTTTGAAAGGGTTCCTTATGTCTCAGGCGCTTGAGAATGGAGACGGAAGCGTTTCCATAAACGTGAGGTCCGGGGACGATTGCTTGTGCTTCGTGGTGGAGCTTGTGAGTCTTGTGGACATTGAAGGAGAGGGAGCCTCCTGGTTTATAGTGGCAGCGAAGAAGTTGTGAATCTTTGGGCCTTGGGGTATTGTCTTTTTTTTGCAAATGTTCTATAAAGTTAAAGGCTTGGCGGCGTAGCTCAGTTGGTAGAGCAATCGGCTCATATCCGATCGGTCAGGGGATCGTGGCCCTTCGCCGCTAAATTAGAATCCTTGGAGTTCCGGCTCCAAGGATTTTTTCGTCTAAAGAGGTGACGCCCTTGGTCGTATTCAGCGTTCTTGGCAGCGGAAGCTGCGGAAACTCCTATATGTTCTCGTATGGTGGACAGTCCTTGCTTGTAGATGCAGGCTTTTCGTATAGACAGCTCTCCATGAGGGCTGGGAACGCAGGCCTTGACATAGCCACAGTGAAGGCGCTTCTGCTCACCCACCTCCATCCTGACCACAACAGGGGAGCAGGGGTCTTTGCAAGGAAGACCGGGCTTCCTGTCTACGTAAGCTCGAAATGCATCAAGTACGCTGCAGTGGAGTATAGGGCCATGAACCTTCCAGAGGAAAGCTGTTTCGTTTTTGAGGAAGGAGTCCCTTTCAAAGTGGGGGACGACATTGGCGGGTTCGAGGTCTCTGCCTTCTATACGAGCCATGACAGTGCAGGAAGTGTAGGCTACGAAATAAGATGCGATTCAAAGACGTTCGTAGTTGTGACTGACACAGGAGTCTATTCTCCCTCTATGCTGGAGGCTGCAGGCAGGGCGGATGTCCTGTTCCTTGAGTCCAACTACGACGAGGAGATGCTTCGCCGCGGGCCGTATCCACTGTATCTGCAGCGAAGGATTGCAGGGGAGCGTGGACACCTTTCCAACGAACAGGCCCGCAGGTTTCTGTGCGAATGCGGTTTCGAGGGTTCCGGAAAGCCCGTCTATCTTGTGCACCTTTCGCAGAACAACAACGAACCGTCTTTGGTCAGGGACTGCATGGCTGGTTTCAACGCCCATGTGTGCGAAAGAGGGCTTCAATACAGCGGAGAACTTGCCTGAACGGCCTTCAGCTTCCTCCTGTCGCCTCGATCATCGTCTTGATTATTGTGTTGCAGGTCAGTAATATTTGCGCTTAAGGAGATTATCATGCAGACTGTTATCAAGGAATTGAAGACTATGCAGCCGGGACCGGCATTGGTCAAAGCCAGTGGTTGGGTCAGAACGAAAAGAGACAGCAAGAATGTCTGTTTCATAGAAGTCAACGACGGAACATGCCTCAAGGGGCTTCAGGTCGTAGCGGACAAGGCTGTATTCGATAATAATCTCCTCAATTCCATCTCTACTGGATGCTCCGTCGAGTGCGAAGGCCAGATCGTTGCATCGGAAGGCGGCGACCAGGCAGTGGAGCTCAAGGCTACATCCATAGAAGTGATTGGAGACGCCCCTGCGGACTATCCTCTGCAGAAGAAGAGACACACCCTTGAATACCTTAGGGACATTGCGCACCTAAGGGCCAGGACCAATACCATTGGTGCAGTTGCAAGGGTTCGCAGCAAGATGGCGTTTGCTGTGCACAAGTTCTTCCAGGAGAACGACTTCTACTATGTGAACACACCTCTTATCACAGCAAGCGACTGCGAAGGCGCCGGCCAGCTGTTCCAAGTCACCACACTGGATCTGGCAAATCCTCCACGCCTTGAGGATGGCCGCATAGACTACTCCAAGGACTTCTTTGGAAAGCACACGAGCCTTACTGTGAGCGGGCAGCTCGAGGGTGAGACCTATGCCACGGCCCTTAGGAACATCTATACGTTTGGACCTACTTTCAGGGCGGAGAACTCCAACACCAAGAGGCACTTGGCTGAGTTCTGGATGGTTGAGCCTGAAATGTCATTCTGTACGCTCGAAGGCGACATGGAGATTGCCGAGAGCTTTCTCAAGTATGTATTCAAGTACGTCCTTGAAGAGTGCGATGAGGACATGGAGTTCTTCTCCAAGTTCATTGAGCCAGGTGTAAAGGACACCATAGTGCATGTTGTGGAGACTCCATTTGCACACATGACGTACACAGAGGCCGTCAAGGAGCTTGAGAAGCACGGTGACAAGTTCGAGTTCAAGCCTTTCTGGGGCTGCGACCTGCAGACCGAGCACGAGAGGTTTCTCACAGAGGAGGTATGCCACAGACCTGTGATTGTCACCGACTATCCAAAGGAGATAAAGAGCTTCTATATGAAGCTCAACGACGATGGCAAGACGGTGCGTGCAATGGACGTCCTTGCTCCAAGGCTTGGTGAGATAATTGGTGGTAGCGAAAGGGAATACCGCTATGATGTCCTCAAAGCAAGAATGGCTGAGCTGGGTCTTAGGGAAGAGGACTACTGGTGGTACCTTGACCTTAGAAAGTATGGTACGGTTCCACACTCGGGCTTTGGACTTGGCTTTGAAAGGGCCGTCCAGTACGTCACTGGAATGCAGAACATAAGGGATGTAATTCCTTATCCAAGGGCAGCCAAACAGGCTGACTTCTAAGTATCTACAATGGGGACTGTTTCAGAATCTTCTGTGACGGTCCCTTTTTCTATGCCAATTCATGGTTTTTCATGCGTTTTGTTAGGGAGCTTGTTATGAAGAAAGGGAAGGTTGTGGTCGTTCTGGCCAACGGTTTCGAGGAGATCGAGGCTATAACTCCAATCGATGTCCTGCGCCGTGCAGATCTTGATGTCGCTGTTGCGGGTGTTGGTTCGCTTGATGTAACCGGCGCACATGGCATGGTCATACGGTGCGACTGCGAAGTTTCGTCCGTCCTGGCTTGTGACGTGTGTGCGGTCGTCCTTCCCGGTGGGATGCCAGGAGCCGTCAACCTCCACCAAAACGCCGCCGTCAACGATCTCATCCTCTCTGCATTCAAGGCCCATTCCCTTGTGTGCGCCATTTGCGCAAGCCCCGCCGTTGTGCTTGCTCCGCTTGGTGTCCTTGCTGGCAAAAGGGCTGTGTGCTATCCCGGCATGGAGACTGGAGACGAGGATATCGGTTTTGAAAAGGGTGCATCCTGCGTGCGCAATGGGAATGTCGTGACGGCTGCAGGTCCTGGATGTGCGTTCGATTTTGCTTTTGAGATTGCCCGTGCGTTGTGCGGTGACGATGTAGTGAAGGGTTTGAAGGAGTCCATGGTATGGGGAAGATAGGTTTTGACAATGACAGGTATTTGAGGGAGCAGAACGAGTACATCCTTGAGCGGATGAAGAAGGTGGATGGCAAGCTGTATGTCGAATGCGGAGGCAAGCTGCTTTTCGACTACCATGCCGCAAGGGTCCTTCCTGGCTTTGATATAAACGATAAGATGAAGGTGTTTCATTCCTTCAAAGACAAGCTTGACGTAATAATATGCATCCATGCCGGCGATATAGAGCATCGTAAGATGAGGTCTGACTTTGGAATCTCCTACGATACTGATGTCTTCAAGATGATAGATGACTTCGCCGCTTGGGGCATAAAGGCCAACAAAGTCGTCATAACGCGCTACCATGGAGAAGCCAGCGTGGCCACCTTTGCGGATATGCTCCAGCGCCGTGGAGTGCTCGTCTACTTCCACAAGGAGATAATGGGCTACCCTGAGAACGTGGACATGGTCGTAAGCGACGAAGGCTATGGTGCAAACCCGTACATCCCAACTGACAAGCCCGTTGTTGTAGTGACCGCTCCAGGTCCTGGAAGCGGCAAGCTTGCAACCTGTCTTTCCCAGATGTACCACGACTTCAAGGCTGGTCGCAAGAGCGGCTATGCCAAGTTCGAGTCCTTCCCAATCTGGAATCTTCCAATAGACCATCCCGTGAACATTGCATACGAGGCCGCCACAGCAGATATTGGCGACTACAACCAAATAGACCACTTCTATGTCTCATCCACGGGAGAGATCGCCGTGAACTACAACCGCGACATGGAGGCTTTCCCTCTTTTGAAGAGAATCCTCAACAAAATCACAGGGGGTTCCCTTGACTACAACTCTCCAACCGACATGGGTGTGAACCGCCTTGGTTTTGGCATCATAGACGATGAGGTTGTGCGAGAGGCTGCAAAGCAGGAGATAATAAGGCGTTACTACCGTGCAGCATGCGAATACGCCCAGGGAATTGGAACAAAGGAGACCGTTGGACGCTGCCTTTCCATAATGGAGCGCGTGGATCTCAAGTGTGAGGACCGCTACACTGTACCTGTTGCAATGGCTGCGCTTGAAAATGCCATTGCAAGAGGCAAGGGCAAGGACGGCATAACATGCGCCGCCTCAATCCAATTGAACGATGGACGCTTTGTGACAGGCCACAACTCATCCTTCATGCACGCTTCCAGTGCCTTGGTCCTGAACTCCCTCAAGGTTCTGGCGGGCATAAACAAGAGTGTTGAGCTAATTCCCCACCAGATTGTGGACTCCGTCACCGCTATGAAACGTGATGTCCTGCGAGGTCGCGGGGTGAGCCTGAATCTTGATGAGACCTTGATTTGCCTTGCAATGAGCGCCGCCATAAACGATGATGCCAAGAAGGCTTTGGACGAGCTTCCTCTATTGAGGGGTTGCGAATCACACATGAGCCATATTCCATCGGCAGGCGATTCCTCAGGTCTTAGGAAGCTTGGAATCAACGTTACAAGCGAGCCAAAGTTCCCTTCTTCGAATATGAGAAACTTCTAGTTCTTTTGTTTTTGCGTACGCCAACTGTGTATAACCTGTGCATAACTAGGGTCAAAAGGGCTTTTAGGTGATGTAAAAGCTAATTTGCCTGTTCGAATTACCCCCCCCCCGGTATTCAAGGATTCCACACCATCCCTATACACTCTAAGGGACTTGGAAATCATTGAGGATTCTGGGATTGACTGTCTGTATCACCCCTAAACTTGTCCTTTGATGCACCGCACAGAGGGCAATAAAAATCCTCAGGAACCTCAGTCCACGAAGTATTTGGTTTTATGTTTGCGAATGGGTATCCTCTTTCTTCTCTGTACTCCCAACCGCAAACATTGCAGATGTGTTTCATATGCAATACCTTCATGTTGTTGACATTCCTACTTTTTGTATTAGTATAAAGCATGGCAAGAACAAAAACACGTTGTTCTACCAACTTTTTACATTTGTGTTTGAAAAATGTAAAGATTTTACATTGAATTTACCTTGTTTTTGAACGAAAACGATGAAAGGGAGGTTCTTCTGTGGAATTTGGTCTATCGAATACACAGCTTTTCAGTGGTATAGCTGACGAAGACATACAGAAAATGCTTGTGTGCCTTAATGCCCATGATGCGTTCTACAAAAAGGATGAGACCCTTTTCTCAGAAGGCTTTTCAATCTCAAAGGTGGGGATATTGCTGTCAGGTTGCGTCGTCATGGAGTTCGTCGATGCCATTGGTACCAACCATATACTCAGAAAGGTCAAGGTTGGTGGATCATTTGGAGAGGAGTACGCTTGTGGAGCCAAAAGTCCATTGATCCAGACGATAAAGGCACTTGAGGATTCCCATGTGATGTTCATCGATGCCGGCAGATTGCTCTCTCCATGCGAGAAGGCTTGTGAATGCCATAACAAGATGGTTAAGAACCTTGTATTCGTATCGGTTTCCCGTAGTCTGCAGCTCTTGAGAAAAATCGTTCATTCGAGTCCAAAGACCATAAGGGAACGTCTAATATCTTATTTTTCAGAATTAATCAAAGGGAACGGAAGCTACACTTTTGACCTTCATTATTCACGTCAACAGCTTGCCGATTACCTTAATGTGGAACGTTCCGCTTTATGCAACGAGCTTTCTAAGATGCAAAAAGATGGGCTAATAACATACAATATGAACCGCATCACAGTGCATCCTAAGGCTGATTTGTAAAAACCAGGAAATTTTTTTGGAAAACAAAGCAAAAAAGCAAAATGTTGTATCTACAACAGAGTACTCTAGGATAATCATGTACTTTGCCTAAGCCCAATAGGGTGAAAGGAGATCCAAGGAATATGAAGAGAGCACTTCTAATTTGTTTTGTTTTGATGGCCACCGTTGGTGCATGTTTTGCTGCAACGCTTAAACTGACTACTAGCATTAGTGAAAGCAATCCGGTTTTTACTATGCAAGGCGAATATGGTTCTACAGTGACCAAGCAAGTAGTTGGTAGTTCAGTGGAAAGCATAACCGTTGAACCCCCAGCGGCAAATGATGTCAACCTCAAGGTCTCTATACTTCAATCAACTGATGCAAGGTTCAAGGGTGTAGTGACTCTAAGCATCGAGGCCAAGCCTTTTGTAAATACAAATCCAGAGTTAGCTGAACAGAAGACGAAGATTCCTACAATTGGTGAAAGGACAGTTCTTAGTGGCGTCAATAACATTAGTGTTACCGATGCAACTACTGATCCAGCCGAAAGTGCCGCTTCATCTGTTGTTAACTTGATGATTCAGTATGATGGACCAAGGGTTGCACATGAAGGTCTTGCCTCTCTTGCTTCTTGGACGTTCACATGGCCAATGAACGAGGATTTGGCACCTGGTGATTACGAGTCAACGGTTGTAATGTCCTACACCACAACATAATTTCCATCTTGTGGTAGTTTTCAAAGTCACCCCTAAGTGGGTGACTTTTGTGTCATCTATGGGTTTGATGTAAGGATTATTTAAAATGATTAAGAAAATGCTTTTTACGCTGGCTATTGCAATATTATCGGTATTCACAGTTGGTGCGTTCCAGTTCTCTCCCTTTGAGCAGACATTTGGAACAAGCGGAGTGGACACTCAGAAGACATACACCATTGTGAACGACTCGGATGAAGACATTGCCGTGAGGATAAGCGTAGTGGAAAGAGACATGGACGAGCTTGGTAATGAGGTTAGGGGTCAGGTTTCATCTAATGAATTCCTTGTGACACCTTCGCAGGTGATAGTTCGTGCTCAATCCGCATACGTTGTTCGTGTACGTTACAGAGGTCCAAGCGTCGTGACAACAGAGAAAGCCTATAGACTCATTGCAGAGCAGATTCCGTACTCAACGACTACATCAAAAGATCAGAGTGGAGCAATGTTCAACTTTCTCTATGTCTATGTTACGAGCCTTTATGTGTCTCCTTCAAGGGAAAACGTCTCCGTTGGAATAGATTCCATAGCTGCTAGAGTGGATGAAAACGGGAATCAGATCATGGATGTGACCATTAGAAATGATGGCAACGTGCATCAGATCCTTTCAGGTGCAAAACTCACAGTCCATGATGCAAGAGGTTTGAGCGTCGTCGTATCGGGTTCTGATGACCTTGTTGATATTGATGGAGCTAACATCCTTGCCAAGAAGACGATAACGAAGTCCATTCCTTGGCCAGATGGCATTGGCTTCGTGGAAGGCGGAAGCTACAGGGGAAGCCTGAGCTACGAGGAATGATAACGAGCTGTGTTTAGACCTGCTATTGTGCACTGTTCTTTGGAGAGTCTATGACGACTAGGAGACCTGTTCGCAATTCTATATCAATAGTATGCCTCTTTGTTCTTGTTCTATGCTGTATAGCAATGTACAGGCAGTGCAGCATAGAGGCAGGCTATGGTCCACAGATGGTTGTCGACGAGCAGCCTGTTGTTGAACCGGTCGAAGAACCTGTAGAAGATATCCTCATTGAAGAACCCAGTGAATCAACTGAACCCCTTGATGAAGAACTTGTGCCAGTTTTAGAGCCTGAAGCCATGGATGAACCTGCTGTATTACCTTCTGCTGTTATCCAACCAGCCGGCAAGGTCTATGACATGGTTGAGCTTGAACCGACTTTGGAGGTCATAGTTGAGCCTGAAACGGAGGAGTATGTAAGCCAGTACGAGGAAATTGACTGGTCTCAGTTCGTATTCAGTGACGATGACATTTTTCTTCCCAATGGTTTGTACTATTCTCGCGTCTTCGTCAATGAATTCTTTGCTGGCGATGTTGAGACTCTCATTGAGGATGGGGTGACTTCGTTCAACAAAGCGGAACTTGATGCAATCCTGTCTTCTTTCCTTACAGAGGAAGGGTTGTCTGAATTCGTTAAAGACTCTGATAGCGACTATTCATTTGAATACTTGGTTTCACATACGCAGAGTGCAAGCTTTGATTCGAACAACCTTGAACTCAATCTAGGGTTCTCCATTGGAAACATGCCTACTGGAATCATATCCATAAGAGGTTCTTCTTCAAGGTCAAAGCTGAGCAGCTACAGTGTAATAGGTTCGGTTGATCTCAAGCCCGCTTCGTTCTCCTTTGTAAGCAACGTGAATCTCGTTGCTAACGCTCAGCATGATAGGAACTTCGTTTTTGGTTCATATGGTGCTTCTTTGAGCGCTTCAAATACCTTTTCCATATTCAATACCACGTTCAATTTTCCTGTCTCGGTATCTTATGACAAATGGTCAGGTATTTCATTCTCATTTGGCAACATCTATGGTTACAGGGATTTCCCTGATGAATCATTGAGGCTTTCATTCGGAGGGGTTGGGTCATACGGCTTTGGTTCTGGCCAATCCTTTGGTGTGACGCTTGAGAAGAGCTACTCGTTTGGTACGCAGTCTGCAATGCAGCATCAATATTCCAGAACGATAGAGCTTGAAGAGGACTCCACCGTTGAGGTCTTCATAAACGGAAGGTCAGTATACAGAGAGAACCATTTGTTTGGGATGTACCTTCTAAGGGATTTCATATTCACACAGGGCGAGAACGATGTAACAGTTGTGATTCATCCTCTTTCTATGGGGGATGATACAAGTCGTGATAAAACATTGAAGTTCAGTCAAGACTATGATACAGCCCTTCTTGCAAAGGGGGATGACACCTGGCGCTTTGGGCTGGCAGTCCCTGTCGGGAAGGAGACATCTGGACTTGGGCTATTCTGGGAGCAGTCCATTGGGTTCTCTCATGTCTACACGCAAAGCCATCATATTTCGGTTTCAACTCAAAGTTCCAGTGGTGTACAGTCAATGACGGCAAAGGGTAGCGTTTCGTCATTGCTTGCAACAAACATTGGGACAACGAGGTTGAATCTTTCTGGAATTCTGACGTTCGCCGACAGCTCTGTTTTGGATGCACAGCTTTCTGGCAGCATATCGCAGTCTTTCTTCAATCCTTCCTGGAAGCCGTTGTCTCTTTCGCTGTCTTTTTACTTTGGTATGCGTTCGTCCAATGTTTCGATGCGCTCTGGCTACTCCTTCAAGATTGGTGAACTCTCCATTGGAACGGGACTTTCTACATCGTATGCATGGGGGGCTTCTGGAGGTGCATTCAGTGCAAATGGTTCGCTTTCCATGTCATTGCCGTTGTCTGATGGTTTCAAGCTTTCCGTATCTGCAAGCATCGATTCTTCGTTCTCTGCAAATGCAACGTTGATCTTGACCAAGTCGTTTGGAAATAAAACCAATATGAACGCTTCGTCTTCGTTTGGGGCGAATAGAACGCCTTCTCTCAATGTTGGTATCTCCCATAGCGAAGGACGTTCGAGCTTTGGTCTGTCTGCAAACGGGTTCAACTTCAATGACCTCCTTGGTCATAGTCTTAACGCTTCGTGGACATATCGTGGTGGCTTGGCATCCCTTGCGCTTAGGGAACAGGTCTCCAACCATTACAACTCGTTCAGCACTTCTCTTTCTGCCGAAACTTCATTTGCTTTTGCCGATGGTCATTTTGCAATGGCAAGCAACATTAGCGGGCCGTTCCTCATTGTGTCACCACAGTCCAAGGCAAAGGACATTGGTGTTGTGGCATCGCAGGCGTTGAACTCCAATTCTCGCACGCTTTCCAATACGTTTGGCAATTTCCTATACACCGGTCTTTCATTATATGTTCCCAATAATGTGTTCGTTTCCATAACACAGGGCGATTTGATAGCATCGAACGCCTCCCTATATAGAATGACCCCTTATGCAATGCAGGGGTTCGTTGCATCGATTTCATACGAGGCCCTTGCAACTGCAACTGGAGTCCTTGTCGTTGATGGAAAGCCTTACTCTTCATACTTCTCTCCAGTGTATGAGTTGTCGCTCGAAGAATCCCCAAACTCAGATTACGCGGAGGTCGTAAGGACTCCAATGGACATTGCATACGTATTCACTGACGATGACGGCCGCTTCATTATAAGCGAGCTTGCACCAGGACGCTACATGTTTGACTTGAACGTGGAGGGCGGGCGCTACGCTGTTGTGTTCGATGTTCCTGAAGTGGAGGATTCCGCAATGGTTCTTCTATTCAAGGACCTTGTCTTTGACACTGCCGCACCACTATCCTCAGTGGCTCCTGAAACTTACCTTCCTCCAGATATTGCCAACAACTACGATGGTGTATTGACGATGGAAGTGGATGGTTTTGTCACTGAAGACCAATTCTGGGATATGATTTTTGCCTTGTAAGTGCTAGTATCATTCACATGAGATACCGCATCATAGCAAACGAAGAAACCTACAAGGGTTTTGCTCTTTTTGGAGCAGAAGCTGTCGCCGTATCCAACGACGAGCAGGCCAGAGCGGCGTTCGAAGAGGCCCTTCTTGATGCCTCCCTTGGCGCTGTGGTGCTTTCAAAGGAAGTAGGGGAGATGATTGCTGACGCTGTTGCTTCCCATGCCGCCTCCTGCCGTTTGCCGCAGGTGTTGGTGTTGGATGACTAAGGATGTTTCAACCCTGCTGTTTTTTCTTCTTTTTTGGTTCTTCACGGAAAGTT
>MSGT01000006.1 GCA_001940825.1 Sphaerochaeta sp. Phil3 | reverse complement strand
CCGACTTTTGTTACAGCCCCTTTCCTTATCCTTTGCTTGAAGGATCCTTTTGGACCAATGGAAAGGAGAATATGAAATATGGAAAACAGTCAGAGGAAGGATTGGAACGAAGATTTCTTTGAGTATTTTGAAGAAATGGATTTCCGTTCTGCAGATTATGTCATACCGGAATATCTTGAACATGCAGATTTGGATTATATTGACATTCTAACGGGTGAAAGCTTCCTTCATAAAGCTGCTGCCAGTTTTGGTTTGGATTCCTATTGGATTGAAAGATTGATTACTCTCAAAGGAGTTGATGTCACTGATTATAATGGGGCGACTCCCTTGTTCTTCGCCCTTGCAACCTTCAACTTATCGGCTTTCAAATTGCTTAGAGCTAAAGGAGCTGATTTGTTCCATACTGACAAGGGGGGTGGGAACATTCTGCATTACTTCGTTTGCAACGCATGGCTTGATAGTGACGAGTCATACAAGGATTGTTTTGCAGGCATGAAAGAGAGTGAGGTTCTAAAGCTTCTTGAACAGAGGAACTCAAAAGGCCTAACTCCAAAAGATTTACTTGTTGGAAAATTCCTGTGGACGGAATGAGATTTCAAAAAAGAAGGATACGTTTCAGCTATAATAAAGGCTACAAGAGGTATGTATGGATATAGAAGGAAGGCTTTTCAAACTGCTGAGAGTCGCAGAGTACATTGCAAGTCCAAAAGGAGCTACGATTGATGATCTTCGTTCAAAACTGAATGTAAAATCCAGAACGACCATATATGGAATGATTGAAGATTTGCAAAAGAATGGGTTTATCTATTCCAGTGAGGAAAGAGACGAAAACAATCGCGTGATTTATAGGATTGATCCAGAGTTCTTAGCGGATTTCAAGATTAGGATTGCAAGGGATATTCTTTTTAATCAAGATGATGCTAGATTTCTTTCTTTTTTATTGGAGAGTGCCGGGCAGTCATCTCCTCTCCTTGGAACGGGTGGGGATTTGTTTCTTAATAGACTTTCGTTGCTTCTTGGACAGAACAGGCTTCTATTGGATACGAGGAAGATTGACAAAGGGAACTATTTCAAACTAGGAGAGAACTACTATACCGTTCTTCTCGATCTCCTTGAAGCAGTGGAAGAACACAAGAAATGTAGGATAACGTACGAGTCGGTCTGGAACGGAATAAACGAGTACGACATCTATCCAATAAAATGCTTCACCTTCTCTGGTGGTGTATATGTGTTGCAATCAAACAACAAAGGTAAGCTGTACATCAATAGTGTGGGAAGAATCCAATCCATTGAGATTGATGATGTCTCATGTGAATTCCCCAACTATGACAAAGAAGAAGCCTCTCGTATATTGACCGACCCTTTTTCCATGTATTCCGGAGAGGAAGAGTTTACGGCAGTCATAAGGTTGGATGCTGAACAAGGTTGGTATGAGGAGCAAAAGGCTTGGCCTGACAATGTCTCGATTCAGCATGATGGAGATGACTATTTGTTTAAGGTAACGACAAAAGGCAATTATTGGCTTGTCAAATGGATTCTTTCCTTAGGCCGTTCCGCACAGGTCTTGGAACCTTCTTGGCTAAAAGACGAAGTGAAGGAAGAACTTGAAGCCATGCTTGAAAGGTACAGAGATGATAAATAAAGAAGTTTTGTTGGAAAGGAAAAGGAAAGCAATGGAGAACTTCCATCCCACGGAGGAGGTTGTTTCGAAGATTGTAGAATTCAATGATGGGTTGTTCGGTCGCTTCAAGCTGCTCTATGAAGATGTCATGGAGATACGGAATACAGTCGAAGAGTTGAGAGAGAAAGGAAAACCCTCTTTTTCTGGGTACGAAATATTTCCAGAGTTCTTCTTCTGCTACGATTATGAAGAAGAGGGGATTCCCACGGCGAATGGAGATGTTCTCATGGATCTTTCCGATGCCACCCCTTCGTTGGCTTTTCCGACCATACAGGTTTCTGATTTGAATTCAAGGCCTTATGAATCTTTTGATGAATGGGCTTTGTGCGCAATGTCTTTAGGTGATGAAAGGCTTAATTGGAATATTGAGGACCTTGATCTTCCTGGGCTTGAAAAACACCATTTGTATTACTTCATGCATTCGTTGTTCGTAGATTCCGGGACGTTCTGTGTTGCAGATATTCCGTATCTGAAACCAGAAGACCTGCAATGGCAGGTGGTCGTTCAGTTTG
>MSGT01000005.1 GCA_001940825.1 Sphaerochaeta sp. Phil3 | reverse complement strand
CCCCGAGGAAAACGTGAAGAACCTAAAGATTTATAAGAGTCTGATATGGAATGCCATTGTCAGACGACATGTCCTTGAAATAATCAACGGTGGAAACATCTATGTTTATGGTTATTTGCTTCTTAAGCAGTTTCGCATAGGGATTCTTTCTAGCATGCGAGAAATCATATTCATCAAGCATATCAGTCCTTTCTTCCTGCATATATAAACTGTAACTATCTTATAAGTATAAATCAAGCTCCTAGTGGTCAACCTTGTCTATGATGCCGCCAAAGAGGACATAGTCGCCATCGTAGACGACAAGGCTCTGGCCGCAGGTCGCGGCTTTGACGGGCGCAAAGAAATCGGCCTTGATGGAGCCGTCCTGTGCATGGAAGACCCTGCATGGTACGGGATTGCCCGTGGAGCGTATCTTGGCCTGTGCGACAAGACCGTCTTCGAAGGAGTCTGCGCTGACCCAGTTGACCTGCGAGGCCGTCACGGAGGTGTTGCCTGTCATCTCCTCGTAGCCCACCACGACTTCGTTGCGCTTTGGGTCCAGAGCTATGACGTAAAGCGGGCGTGGGGCTGCGATTCCAAGACCTTTGCGCTGGCCTATGGTGTAGTTCCAGATCCCTTCGTGCTTGCCCAAAACGTTGCCCTGGGTGTCTACGATGTCGCCGGGTGTAGGCTTGACGTCAAGGAGATCGGAATAGTGTCCGCTGTAGAAGTCCTGGCTCTCCGTCTGCTCTACGGGATGGAAGCCAAGGATGCGGTCTATGCGCTTGGTCTCGGTCTTCTCCATGTCGCCAAGAGGGAAGAGGATGCCGGACAGCTGCTGCTGCGAAAGCCTGTAGAGAAAGTAGCTCTGGTCCTTGCGTGGATCCACGCCACGCTTGAGGCAATAGCGACCGTTGTGGACATCCTGAGAGTGCTCTATACGTGCATAGTGGCCCGTTGCAAAGTAGTCGAACTGGATGCCGGCCTTGCGTGCGTATTCCACAAGTGCGCCGAACTTTATCTTCTGATTGCACCACACACATGGGTTTGGAGTGCGTCCGTTCAGGTATTCGTGCCTGAAGTTCTCAAGAACCACGGACTCGTAGAGCTCGGAAACATCAAGGACGGTGTGCTCTATGCCAAGACGAGAGCAAATCTGCTTGGCCTTCTCCACGTCCTCCACCTCGCCAGGTGAGAAGCAGGCATCCTTGTGGGGGTCCCCTCTGAACGGAATCTTGTCGTTCCACATGGTCATGGTCACACCCTGCACGTCATAGCCCTTCTCCTTGAGAAGATATGCCACGACCGACGAATCTATGCCTCCGCTCATTCCAACGAGAACCTTCTCCATCTTAGCTCCTCCAAACCGGTCTCAACCACACAATATCCATCCATATCGTACAAACAAAGCCGATTTCCTTGAAAATGTATATGTAACGCGAGTTTATTACAAGCACCGTTTTGTGCTAGTATCACATCCATGGAAAACTCAAGTGGAAAAGAAACGACGAAGGTATACTTTGCAGGCTCGATCCGCGGAGGCCGAGCGGACGCCGAACTCTACGGGCAAATGATCGCACACATCAAGAAGACCGCCGTGGTCCTCACAGAGCACATAGGAGACCTCTCGCTGAGCCTTCTTGAAGACCAGCGCCACGACAAGGAGATATACCAGCAGGACACCGCTTGGCTGCGCGAATGCGACCTTGTCATAGCTGAGTGCACCAACCCATCCCTAGGAGTGGGCTACGAGCTTGCATACGCACAGAACCTTGGCAAACCATGCCACATTCTATACCGCAGGTCTCAGACCAGCTTGTCCGCAATGATATCAGGGACCGATTTCTTTGCGCTCCACCCCTACGAATCGCCATCGCAGGCGTTTGCCATCATAGATGAAATCCTAGGAGAGTCCAAATGAATAGCGAAACAGGAACATCCAAAAAGATAGTTTTCACTGCACTTTTTGCAGCATTGACCGCTGTCTGCGGCTTCATATCAATACCTGTCCCGGGCACGCCAATTCCAATAGTGCTCCAGAACATGCTTGTGGTGCTTACAGGTCTCATGCTTGGACCGGTCTGGGGAGAGGCGGCCACGGTTCTGTTTCTTGCAGCGGGAGCATTGGGCCTGCCCGTCTTTTCAGGAGGAACAGGCGGCTTTGCAAGGCTCATGGGACCTACCGGAGGATTCCTCTACGGATACGCATTGGCAACCCTTGTTGCTGGCTTGATAGCCCAAAGGCCCAAGTATGGAGCTAGAACTCCAGTTCTTAGGCTCGTTCTTGCCACTGTTCTGGGCTTTGTGGTCATGTACATACCAGGGGTCCTTCACTTCATGAGGGTGATGGACAAGACCTTCTCGCAGACAATGACGCTGTGCGTCGTACCATACATTCCTGGAGATATCGTGAAGATGGTCGTTGCCGTACTGCTTTCCTCAAAGCTAAGAATAACTGCATCTTCGTACATATTCAAGGACGATCCAGAGGAAGACGTGTCCAATGGCTGACTTTGGAAAAGAAGCCGTTGCAATAGAGGTCCACGGAGTCTCGAAGTCCTTCCTCAATGCAGAAGGTGGTAGTTTCAAGGCTCTCGATGAAGTGTCTTTTGCAATTCCAAAGGGATCCCTTTGCGTTGTCAGTGGCCAGAACGGCTCAGGAAAGAGCCTCCTTATGACCATAATCGCAGGCTTGGAAAAGCCAGCATCGGGCTACATTCGAACGGATTCCAAGGTTGGGTTGGTGTTCCAGGACGCAGATTCCCAAATCCTTGGAGAGACTCCATTGGAGGATGTGTGCTTTGGTTTGTCCAACACAGGCGTGCGGGGATCCCGTGCAAAGGATGCCGCATGCGAGGCGTTGAAGAAGGTTGGCCTCTATGAAAAACGAAACAGCCCATCGCATTTCCTTTCAGGTGGTGAAAAGCGCCGTCTTGCCATAGCTTCGATACTGGCGTTGGGCTTTGGAACCATAATCATGGACGAGCCGTACAGCAACCTTGACTATGCAGGGGTGAAGGACGTGAACAAGCTGGTTGGAGAACTGTCCACCTCTGGAGTCACTCTTGTTATCCTTTCGCATGAGATCGAAAAATGCCTTGCCTTGGCGGGCAGATTCATTGTGTTGAAGAAAGGGCGTCTTGTGTTCGACGGCACCCCTCAGGAAGGACTGTCCCTTGGGGGTGAAACCTGGGAGGACTGGGGAATAAGGTTTCCATTGTCCGCCTACCCTTCCTTGGATTCACTTGTATGGAAATGAACGATGGAAATAGGTTTTGACAACGTGTCCTTGGAGACTCTTTGAATGCCAAGTCCAATCCTCTCGTACCAGAAACGAAACAGCCTCATCCACAGGACGCCTGCCCTACTGAAATTGCTGGCACTTTTGGGTATAGCCGTAGCGTTGTACATGACGGGATTTTGCGTACATTGCATTCTTCTTGTCGTTGCACTGCTTCTGGTATGGAGCTCGCATATACAGCCAAAGGATTTCCTGCATGATCTCAAACCTGTTGCATTCTACGGCATCTTCATAATACTTGTAGAAACCGCAGGGTCCTTTCTATACGGAAGCGACTTCTTCATGTCCTTCAAGGACGGAACATGGAATACCAACAGCTCCATTCTTCTTGTCTCCCGTCTTGTAGTTGCAATGTCCTACACCTCCCTGTTCTTCAGAACAACAAGCAATTTGGAGATACGGCAGTCATTGGAGAGAGTTGAACTGGCTGTATCGTTTGGACATTCTCGCCTTTCGTTCTCAAGGGCGTTTGCACTGTTTCTAAACTTCCTTCCTCAGCTGTTTGCAATATGGGCGAACCTTGACAAGACATGGAAAGCAAGATGCGGAAAACGCGGCATACGCAAAATCCTTGTGCTCCTTCCCGTATTCATCACCCTTAGCATGAAGAAAGCCAATGACACGCTGCTGTCGCTCAGGAACAGAAGATAACGACAGTTCACTGTTGAGAGATAAGCAATGTGTTCGCGGTGTGGAGTTGACGTGCCACCCATCAGAAGGTTTGGCATGTACAGGTCCTCATCTAGATCGTCCCAATGAATACCCAAACCTCCTCTAGATACAAGTCATATAGCACATTTTCACTCAAATCGAACAAACATGCCATCCCTGATGCAAAAGGGTTTTCTTCAACAAATTTGAAATATATGCACAGATTCTATGAACTTTATCCTCTTGCATTTCGTCCACAAGTTGTGGACGAAAGTTCTTTACAAGATATTGGAGAAAATCATCCACAACTTGTGGATGAAACAGAGTGCATATTCAGAATTCCATGGGGACACCACAGAATCCTCATGGACAAGTGTGGTGGAAACGAAGAAAAGGCTCTGTTCTACATTCGGAAAACCATAGACAATAGTTGGTCAAGGGCAACCCTGCTCAATTGGCTTGATTCGGATTTATATGAACGTCAAGGCAAAGCAATAACCAATTTTTCACAGTCACTACCAACCCCACAAGGAGATTTGGCCCAAGAGATAACTAAAGATCCATACAATTTTGATTTCCTGACTATACGACAACAGTACGATGAAAAAGAACTCAAAGATGCATTGATGAACAATATCCAGAAATTCCTACTGGAACTTGGAACAGGGTTTTCTTTTATTGGTAGAGAGTTCCGACTTGTTGTTGGCAAAACTGAGCAATTCATAGATCTGTTGTTTTATAATTTCCAAATCCATTGTTTCGTAGTCGTAGAGGTAAAAGTGTCCGACTTCGACCCAAAGGACATGGGCCAACTTCTTACATACGTCTCTGCTGTCGATGGAATAATGAAACGAGAAGGAGATCTTCCAACAATAGGACTTCTCATATGCAAAACCAAAGACAATATTCTTGCCCAGTATTCCACCAATGCAGTAAAGGTGCCCATTGGAATCTCCGAATATAGAATAACAAATTTCATTCAGAGTGAATTCAAAGGCACTCTGCCTACCATAGAGGAGCTGGAACAAGAACTCAATCGGAAATGAAGTATTGTATCAACAAGACTGAGAAAGTGTTTACTTTCAGGCAATTTAGACATCTTGAAAATTTTTTTTCTGCATAGTTGACAAAGAAAAGCCTTTATTGTAACTTCAAGAAGTCAATTGGGATCTTGGTGAAGCTGGTTATCACGCCACCCTGTCACGGTGGAGGCCACGGGTTCGAGCCCCGTAGATCTCGAAGATGAAGCGACTCAGTTTTGGGTCGCTTTTTTTGTCATTTTGGATTCTTGCAAGAACCGACTTGGGTTCACGTTTCAACAGTTGCCTACAGTTGCTACAGACCTGACAACCGCCACAGGTGCTACAAATACTACAAAAGCCACAACCACTACAGAACAGTTACAGATTCAACCACGCTTACATTACTCACCACACCCACCATGCTAACCAAGCTCACCATTGCTACAATTAGCTTACAATTTCCAAGCGGAGGTTCAAAAAAACAGTGCGTTTTGGGACATGCAGTGCATGATGTGCGTACAGTGCGTGTTGTCAGCACTGTGCGGCATTGTGTATGCATGATTGTAGGTACAGTTAGTGTCGTCTGCGCTGCCATCAGCGTCCTACAGCGTCCCACAAAGCCATACAACGCCCGTCAACGCCCTACAGCGCCCTACAACGCCATAAAAGCAAAGCACTCAACAATTTGAACTTGAAGCTACAAACAAATCCTTCAATCGAGGATAGAGTTCACGGTATATGGAATAGCCCCTGTCATAGGCCCTCGTTGCATCAGGATTCGGGTATGAAGGAATCCTTTGCGAAGTGAAACACCCAATCACATCCTCAGACCACAAACCATGGGCGATTCCTGCAATGAATGCAGCGCCTAGACACGAGCCTGGATTGGATTTGATATAGTCTACGCGCATACCAAGGACATCGGCCATGATCTGACGCCAAAGAGGACTTGTGGAACCGCCGTTCGTGATGTAGACGTTGTTTATCTCGACGCCAAGTTCCCTGAAGACGTCAACATGGTGCCTGAAGGCGTATGCCACGGACTCAAGCATTGCCCTATAGACATGGGCCTTCGTATGGGAGAGCATGAGACCAAAGAGCACACCCCTGGCGTTTGGATCGAATATTGGAGTCTTCTCGCCAAGGACATAAGGAAGCATCACAAGGCCGTCCGACCCCGCAGGTACCAAAGAGGCCTGCTCGTCCAGATCCTTGAAGTCGCCTCCAAACTCGTTCTTGAACCACTTTATGAGGGAGCCACTTGCAGCAGTGCATCCGTTTATGATGAAGGGACACGACGAAGAAACGAAATAGTCGATGAAAAGCCTGTCGTCAATAGCCAAATGATCCAAGGACAAAAGGATGTCCCCTGCTCCTCCAAGTTTGAGCACAAGGTCCCCATTCTCGTGGGCGCCGGTGCAGAATGCAGATGCAACATGGTCCGCAGTGCCGGCATAGACAGGAACACCTGCAGGAATACCAGTCAGGAGAGACACCGACTCCTCAACCACTCCACACAATCCATGGCTTTCAATTACAGGAGGCAAAACAGATGCAGGAAGGCCTGTATATCCAAGCACAGGTTCCAAAAGCGCACCATCCAATGAGAACAGGCCACTTTCGAGAGCCCAGTTCGACTCAATGTGCATGGCTCCCGTCAAAAGATATGCAGCATAGTCATAGGACCCCATTATCCAAGAAATTCTGGAAAAGACATATGGTTCATTGCGTCTCAGCCACATGAGCCTTGGAGCTATGTGCTGGCTGTTGACATGGGAGCCTGTGGTCTGAAAATAGCTGCCCGCACAAAAGCCACATCCAAAACCACTTCCAAAACCATTTCCAAAGACACTTTCAGGACCTTCCAAAGCGGAAGAGAGCTCCTTAAGCTCCAAACCCGTTCTCATATCGTTCTGCTGTATTGAATTACGAATAGGAACACAGTTGGAATCCAAGCACACAAGGGCGGGGACCATGCCGGTAAGGCCTATTGCCTTCAACGACGACAGATCCACAGAGGAGGCCATGCGGGAGAGAATCTCATACAAGTGGTCTCTCCATACCAAAGCATCCTCCTCCGCCCAACCAGGGTGCAAAGACACCAAATCATGGGGAATGCTGTCTACAGCCACGATATCCATCCTGTCCAAAGACAAGGCATCAACGACAATCACCTTTATGGCGGTCGTACCTATATCAATCCCCATGACAAGCGAAGACATTACTCTCCCATCCTCCTCTTGAGTTCAGCGGTGGCCTTTTCGACATCTGAGGCTACTTTGCCATAGTCTATGGTCAAAAGCTTCCTGTCACGCATGAGGAAGCGGCCGTTGACCATGGAATCGGTGACAGACATACCTGAGACCCAGTATACAAGCTGAGTATAGTAGTCCTGACCACAGAATGGAACCCAACCCGGATCAGAGAGGTCCAAAGCTATCATATCGGCAAGCTTTCCATTCTCAAGGGAACCAAGCTGGTCCTCCATCATTATGGCCTTTGCACCGTCTATCGTGGCCATCTTGACCATATCGAACGCAGTGATCGCCTTTACGTCATGCTCCCTATGGATTACGAGCTTTGCACCTGTTGCCATCTCTCCAAACATATCGGCGCTGGAGGAACAGAGGTTGTCCGTTCCAAGAGCCACGTTTATGCCGTGGTCCCTGTAGGCTTTGACAGGCGCGGCAGGGAAACCGCTCTTCATGGATGAAGTAGGAGCCATGACAGGAGTGAACGGGAAGCCCTTCATGGTCTCCATGTCCTCCTCTGACACCGTGATGGCATGGGCTGCAAGGATTGGGACCTCAAGGATCCCCAGCTCCTTCATCATGGTGACGGCACTCTTGTTGTAGTGCGCCATGCAGTAGTCGTTCTCTTCGTTGCTTGTGGCGAAGTGGATATGAAAGCCTGTATTGTACTTCTTGGCCAGGTTTTTCTCTATTTCTATCAAATCCAGGGAATTGTCCACGAAGAACGCATGGGGGCCAACCCAACCGCGGATGAAAGGGTGTCTCTGGCACATCTCAAGGAAAGCTTCGCAGCGCGCCGTCTCGCGTTTGCGTGCCTCTTCGTCTCCAAGCTCGACTATGCCGTAGCAGATAAGGCCTCTCAAACCAGCCTCGTCAGTGGCCTTGAAGATGCGATCTGCGTAGAAATACTGGTCGGCGAAGCACGTCGTACCCATCCTTATCATCTCTGCAAGGTTGCAAGGGGATGTCATGGCCGCCATGTCCGAGTCCGCATACTTCTCAAAGCGCCTCAAGGTGTTGAGAAAGCCATCCATCGTAAACAGGGAGACACCCTCGCACATACCACGGGTAAGCACCATTGGAGTATGGGCATGGGCGTTGATGAGCCCCGGCATCAACAGCTTTCCCGTGAAATCCACGAGCTCGTCGTCCGGTCCAAGCTTTGGCTCGCCCTTCCCAACTTCCACGATTCTGTTGCCGTCCACGACAACGTAACCTGGCTTGTATATCTCCGCAGCCTTGTTCATGGTAAGGACCACGGATGCCTTTATAACCTTTCTCATTGCACTACCTCCTATCATCAAGACCGATGTCTCTGAAACGACGTCAATATATGGATCTCTTGCGCTTCTTCTTTATGGACTGATACGAAACTATCGAAAGAATCACAAGTGTAAGCACATAAGGCATGACCTGTATTATGTAAGGCGGAATCTTGGTCACGTTCTGAAGCCTCAATGCAAGGGCATCGGCGAAGCCAAAGAAAAGGCCTGCAAAGAACGACCCGCCCGGGTTGTTGAACCCAAACAATGCAGCGGCGTTTCCAAGCCATCCGCGTCCCGATGCCATGTCCCTTGTGAACAGCGTAAGGTGTCCTATGGAGAGGAACGAACCAGCGAGGCCTGAAAGGATTCCAGAGAATATCAAAGCCCCGTAGCGTACCTTGGAGACGTTTATTCCAACGCTCTTTGCAGCTTCAAGGTTCTCGCCAACAGCCGTTATGTACCTACCGTACTTGGTCTTGTGCATTACGAATACAAGAACCAAGGCCAAGATCCACGTAAAGTAGACGATTATGTTGTAGCCGCTGAGAAGTCCTCCAAGGACGGGGATCTTCTCTATAAGAGTAAGCCTTATGGATGGAAGCTGCACGATGGACGGATCCGACCACGTTCCGGACTGGTGGAATATGGTTCTCATTAGATAGACGGTGATTTCAACTGCAAGCATGTTCATGGCAATGGAAAGGACCGTAAGGTCAACGCCGTAGCTGTCCTTGAGGAATGCAAACAAAAGACCAAGCAAAGCACCAACCAACATGGCGCAGACGACACCCATGTAGGTTGCAAACACAGGATGCGCAATCCCTATAGGCGTGAAGTTGCGGAATATGTAGGCGCCAACTATGCCAGCAAAGGCGCATATCGTTATGAAGCCGTCTATACCAAGGTTGAGAACACCAGCCTTGTTACAGATTGCAGCAGCCAAAGCCGCAAGGATGACGGGGGTTGCAAGCCTTATGGCACTTGCAAGAACGTTCAATGTGATTATATCGAAAATGCTATTCATCGTCCTTCCTCCCTCTTGAAATGCTGCGGACAGCCTTCTCAACCACAGGTCTGTAGACATTGCCTATGGCTACGAAGAAAATGACCATTGCAATGAGTACACCTCCAAGCTCTCTAGGAATCTGAAGGCTGAGCTGAAGCCCAAGCTGAGCACCCTGCCTTATACCGGCCAGCAGGAACGAAACAATCACGACTCCTATTGGGTTGGACATTCCAAGCATTGCAACGGAAAGACCATCGAAGCCAAGACCTGACGAGAAGCCCGTCATTATCCTGTGGTAGTTTCCAAGGACCTCCATGCAGCCTGCAAGGCCAGCTATTGCACCGCTTATCACAAGCGAGCGTATTATCACGTTGCCGCTCTTTATTCCGCCGTAGTCTGCAAAGCGCCTGTTCTCCCCTACCATGCGCATCTCATAGCCCCAACGGGTCTTGTAGATGTAGAAGTAGAAGAAGACTATGAGAGCTATGGCTATTAGGAAGCTCACACCCCAACGGGAGCCGTATATGAACTGAGGCAGCCAGTAGCCCTTGGATATGACCTCGGACTGGGCCTTCTGACCGGCATCAGCCCTGAGGGGGAACGCCACCATGTACTCAAGCACAAGAGTGGAGATGTTGTTGAGCATGATGGAAGAGATTATCTCGTTGACGCCAAGTTTGACCTTGAGCACCGCTGGAATCACCCCGTAGAGGCCTCCTGCAGCCATGCTGGCCAACATTATGAAAGGCACGGCTATGACAGGAGGAAGCTTGAGCGATGCGCCAAACCAAGCAGCCACTATGGCTCCAAAGACATACTGACCTTCCTGAGCTATGCAGAACACTCCCACCTTGAAGCACAGCATGGCGGCAAGACCTGTCAGGATGAGCGGCGTGGAGGAACCCAAAGTCATGAAGATTGGCCAGACCTTGCCCGAGAAGCCAAACCCTCCGGAGATGAGGACACCCAACGACCTAAGAGGAGAGACCCCCGTAATTGCAATGAGAAGCACCGCCACCACGACTCCAAGAAGAAGCGCTACGGCAGGCATCACAAGAACCATTGGATCAAAGCTTTTCCTTTTCACTGTGCCCTCCTTTTGCTTCCAACCATGAGAAGTCCAATATCGGTTTCGTTTATATCGGCTCCTTCAAGCTCACCCTGTATCCTTCCGGAGTACATGACTCCAACGCGGTCTGCAAGCGATAGTATCTCTTCAAGTTCGACGCTCACCAAAAGGATTGCAACGCCCTTGTCGCGTTCCTTTATGAGCATTCTATGGACGGCCTCTATGGAACCAACATCCAAACCACGGGTGGGCTGCTCAACTACCAAAAGATGCGGCTCGTATGCAAGCTCCCTTGCAAGCACGACCTTCTGCATGTTTCCACCGGACAGCTTTGACACCAGGCCTTTTGGAGAGGAACCAGCTATGGAGTAGCGCTCTATCATGTCGTGCGCCCGCTCGTCTATGGCATCCCAATCCAGAAAACAGCCTTTGTTGAGTTCCTTGGAACCTTGGAATCCCATGAGCGAGTTGTCAGACAGGTTCGCAAGCATATTGAGACCCGTATGGATCCTGTCCTCTGGCACATAGGCTATGCCCTGCTGCCTCTTGCCCCTTATGGGCATGTGTCCAATCTCAACGTCGTTTATCTTCACAGAGCCCTTCATGGAATGGACATGACCGGCTATTGCAGCAACCAAAGCCTCCTGACCGTTGCCTGAAACGCCGGCAATACCGTATATTTCGCCAGCTCTTACAGAAAGTGAGACATTGGAAAGCAGCTGCACACCCATTGGACTGAACACATTCAAATCATTGACCTCAAGAACCGTCCTGCCAGGGTTCGCCGGACCCTTGTCAACCTGAAGCAGCACCTTACGGCCAACCATGAGGTCCGCAAGCGATGGGATGTCCGTCTCGCTTGCTTTGATGCCCGTAGAGACGACACGCCCCTTTCTCATGACAGTTATGGTGTCAGCAACCTCAAGGACCTCTCCAAGCTTATGGGAGATGAAGAGAATCGTCTTTCCTATCTTTGAAAGGCTCTTCATGGTCTCAAGGAACGGACCAACTTCCTGCGGAGTAAGCACCGCGGTGGGTTCGTCAAGAATGAGGATGTCAACATCGCGTGCCAGCATCTTGAGTATCTCGACCCGCTGTAGAAGCCCTATTGGAAGGCTTTCTATCACAGCCTCAGGGTCTATTGGAAGGTTGAATCGAGAAGAAAGCTCACGGACGAAATCCGCTTCCTCCTTGCCGTTAAGGACAGCCTTCTTCTCAATCCCTAGGAGAATCGATTCCTTTACAGTGAACGAAGAGACGAGCTTGAAATGCTGATGCACCATTCCTATTCCACACGAAATGGCATCGCTTGGCCCCTTGAATGCAACCTTTTCACCATGGAGGTACACGGAACCCGAGTCCGCCTTCTCCAATCCAAAAAGGATGTTCATAAGGGTGCTCTTGCCAGCCCCGTTCTCACCGCATATGGCATGAATCTCCCCCTCCTGCACGGAAAAGGAAATGTCGTCCGATGCCTGCACGGATGTCGAAGCATAGTACTTTGAAATATGGTCGAACCTGATTGCCTCTTTCATTCATCCTCCTAGAAAAGGCCTCGCCCGCCCGTTCTCATCACAGGAAGGCAAGGCCGATGACCTTGAATAGGGAGCTTCCAAAACCAATTCACCCGCTTTGGAAGTTCCCCCTTGGCCTACTATTTGAGAGAATCCCAAAGCTCCTCTGTAAGAGCATCGTATACCTTGTACTCTCCAGAGAGGATCTTTGCCTTGTACTCTTCCACGATCTTTGCAGCAGGATCGACCTTTGCCGCCATGTCGGCAGGAGCGTTGTCCTTGAATGTCGTGTAGCCAACATCCCAGGAGATTCCCGTTGCACCGTCTTCGATGTCAAGAGTTCTGAATCCACCCTTGAAGTTGCCATCGACATAGCTCTTGATGAGATCGTACGTTGAGTTGTCAACTCTCTTGATGACGGATGTGATGATCGAACCTGGATAGAACTCGTCCTGGACCGTATCTACGCCAACTGCATAGTTGCCGGTCTCGGCAGCAGCGGCGAGGACGCCTTCGCCGGAAAGTCCGCATACACTGTAGATGATGTCGCAGCCTTCGTCATAGAGGGCGATTGCGCTTTCCTTTCCAAGCGTTGGATTGGAGAAGTCGAAACCAAGGTAGTTGACGTAGAACTTGCAGTCAGGATTCGTTACAAGCACGCCCTGCTTGAAGCCGTAGACGAACTGGTTGATGCCAGGAGCGTCTCCACCGGCTACGACGCCAACCTTGTCCGTGTTGGTCATGTATCCGGCAATGAGACCGGCAAGGAAGCTGGATTTGTTGACATTGATGAGAAGGGAAGCCAGATTGTCTGGGAGGACATCGGCATAGAGCTCACTTGGAGAAGCGAAAGCCTGATCTGGATACTCGTTTGCAAGGTCAAGCATCATCTGAGTGTCGAGTCCAACACCAAGGATGAGGTCGTAACCCTTGTTGATTGCTCCCCTCATTGCATTCTCATGCTCGTGGACGCCCTGTGTCTCTATGAGGTCAACCTTTGCATTGAGCTCAGCGTTGGCTCTCTTGACACCTTCGTTGGCGCTGTCACAGAAAGATCTATCTCCAAGTGGACTTGGGATAACGACGGCAACGGTCACTTTCTCGTCTTTGGCGGCGGTTTCGTTTGCACCGGCGGCGAAGATCATCGAGATCGAGACGACAGCTACGAAAAGCAGTGTGAAAATCTTTTTCATTGCATTTCTCCTTTTATTTGCTTCTGACGGCCATAACGGCGTCCATGAATACTCTAACCTTTTCAGGATCCACCATATCGAAGAAGTCTCCGTTCCTCTTGAAGGCCGTTCCAACGACGGCTCCATCGGCTACGGAAAGCTGCTCGCTTATGGTCTCGACCCTCACACCTGTATTGGCGAAGACCGGTGTGTCAGGAATGGCCTCGACGACGCGCTTTAGGATTGAGGTATCGGTCTTGGCCCCTGCCGTGCGGCCTGAAACGCAAATGACATCGGGCTGGCAGTTGAAGACCGTCGTCTTGGCAATGTCCTCAATGCTGCGCTCGGCTATGTATACGCTGGCCTCAGGGAGGATGTTGTACATGAGTCTCACGTTCTCTCCTCCGACGGCGTTCCTGCGTCGTACCGTGTTGCCGCAGTCAGTGTCCCAAATGCCAAAGTCGCTTGCGTATGCGCCGGTGAATATCTCACGCACGAAGCGTGCACCTGTCGCCACTGCAAGTTCGCATGAGGACTTTGCATCCCAAAGAACGTTGACACCAAAAGGAATGCGGATCTCGTCCATGAGCTCGCCAATGATCCTTGCCATGGCCATGGAGGTGATTGCATCTACCTTTGTCTGGTATGGAAGGCTGAACTCATTGGAGAACATCACGGCGTCAACCCCTCCGTCCTGAAGGGCCTTGAGGTTCGCATGTGCGCGGTCTATCACGTACTGCATACCCTTCTGCCTGTCGTATCTGGGATCGCCTGGAAGTGCATCCAAATGGCACATAGCCACTATTGGCTTCTCTGCGCCGTAAACATCCTTAAGCCATTTCTTGCTCATCTATCCTCCTTGGCTTCCGATGGCGTTATGATCTGTACACCGGAGCGCTGTAAGTTCTCGTATAGTTTCCCCGCCGGCTTGGAGTCCGAGACCAAGATGTCCAACTCCGATACCGGGCATATGTTTGCAAATGTCACTCTGTTGTACTTTGAGGAGTCTGCAAGGACTATCACCTTGGAAGCGTTCGAGATGATTATGCGCTTCACCGCCGCATCCTCTATGTTGTAGTCCGTTATCCCTGCATTGCTGTCTATTCCACCCACACCCATGAAGAACTGGTCCACATGGAGCTTGGAAAGGTACTCTATGGTGTCGGAGCCCGATATCGCGCCCTCATGGGAGCGCAGGTTTCCGCATGGCACTATGACTTTGACCGTATTCGAATACAAAAGGCCTTCCATGACAGGGAAGCTGTTGGTGACGACCGTAATTGGCCTGTTCTGAAGCAGCTTCACGAGCTCAAAGCAGGTCGAACCGCTGTCCACTGCTATTATGGAATTGTCCTGCACAAGCTCGTTCGCTATCTGGGCTATGAGCCTCTTCTCATCGACTTGGACTACAGCCCTGTCCCTGTAGAAAGGTTCGTTGTTCTGCGTCTTTATTGCAGCGGCCCCTCCATGCAACCTACGGATGAGCTTCTTGGACTCCATCTCGTCAAGATCTCTGCGTATGGTCATGGGACTGACCTCAAGGATCTGGGACAACTGAGAGACGGACATGAACTCCTGATTGTCGAGAAGCCTAAGGATCTGCGAATACCTTTTTCCCATGAAAAACCTCCTTACAAAGCTCTTTACTAGTGGGTTCCAAAGCATTTCCAAAAACCCGTAAATTGATGGAAACCTCAAAACACGCCTTCATCCTACAATCACATTTTTCAAGCTGTCAACAATTTTTTTGTGACTAAAAACTCATAAAAACCCACTTTTTTAGCCAAAACAAACATATTTATGTTCGTTTATTCTCATTTTTGTTTATTTTATTCCACAAAATGAAATTTATGTCAAAAGAAAACAAACAGCATTACAAAACCATCAAATTGAGGTATTCCGCAATTTCAAGGCTTTCCAATAAAAACTGGCGCAAGAATACAAGGCCAATATGAAAGACATACGAAAAAAGACTGGAAACGAGTGTTCCTATGCAATTGGAGGAAAGCTGTTTGTTGAATGATGAAAAAGAACAAAAACAAACAGTGGAAAAAATTTTTCAGTCATCCCCTTCGTTCAAGGAAGAAGCCGCCCTTTGCTCGTACTTTATATAGGCGAAGCTGCCTTCCTTCTCAACGACATCGCACATATAGGCATAGACGGCATCGCGCATCTCGTGCTTGTTGCTGTAGTCGGACGGGTAGAACGAGGTGCTCACAGTAACCGTTATCGCAGGAGGCAGCACATTGGACAGGACCCTGCGTTTCCTATAGGTCGTCACATATGCAACGACAGGGGAATCAAGCAGGTACGGAAATGAGAAGGCATTTGCCGGAAACGGCCTTATGCCATTGTAATAAGGCCACAGATGGGCCTCTGGGAACACTGTAAGGGTCTGGGTCCTGACCTTCTTCTTCATGACGCCCACAAGCTGTCTCACACCTCCCAGGCCAGGAGCGATTGGAACGGCGCCAAGCATCTCTACGACATTGTGGAGAAGAGGGACAGACACTGCGTCAGGGGATGTGACGATGGAGGCCTTGCGAGGAAAGGAGAGGAGCGTTGGGATGAAGGCATCAACGAAATGAGTGTGGTTTCCAAAGATGAGGTAGCCGCACTTGTCATGGCCACGCAGGACCTTGATGTTCCTGCGCCCCTTTATCCTAAGGCCAAAGCCAACCTTGCATATGACATAGGCCAATGGAGTAGCAACGAGCCTGTAGACAACGAACGAAGCCGTGTTCCACAACACGCCTCTGTTGGAGTACTCCACATCGCAGTCGATCTCACGATTGCTTATGTGGTCATGCGTGAGTGCAAAGTCATCGTTCACAGGGTCCGAATAGTAGACTGTCTTAAAAGGCTCCCCAGCCCTCAAGTTTCCCTTCCTCATAAACAGGCTCCACTGACAAAAAGCAGTCGCAACATCACAAAGGAGAGGTCTAGGACAAAGCCTAGACAATATCCTCAACCTCTTTTGCGAAGCTCTTCGTTCCTCTTGTAATATACGGCAGTGAAACCTGTAGTGGCAACAAGATCGGACTGCGTGGCCTGTGCAAGCTCAGGGGCAAGGACCTTTACCTGGTCCTTGAAGTCCTGAAAGCGCACCTTCACAAGCTCATGGCAGTCAAGAGCCTGAGCCAAAGCCTCGACGACTCCGCTGGAAACGCCGCCATGGCCTACCATGACGACCGGATCCAACAGCTGGGCCTTGCTTCTTAGGCTTGCTCTGAACTTACTGTCCATTGACCAACTCCTTGTACTTCTTGGCTACGACGAACCTCTTTATCTTCTTTGTAGATGTCATCTCCATTGGCTCATCGACGACGAAAACCTTTCTTATCCTCTTGTAAGGAAGAAGCTCCTTGTTGACGGCATCGACGATCTCCTCCATGTGCTTCTGCATCGCATCCTTGTCCGTGATGGACTTCTGGCAATCCTGGGATGGGTAGATGACGGCGCACACGCCCTCAGTCTTCATCTTTGCATCAAGCACATAGCCCATGACGCAGATCTGATCAACATCGTAGTAGAGCTGGAAATGGTCCTCGATCTCCTCTGGGAACACGTTCTTTCCACCTTCAGTGACGATGATGTTCTTTGCCCTTCCTGTAAGGTATACGAAGCCGCGATCGTCACGATAGCCAATGTCTCCGGTTCTGAGCCAACCGTCCTTGTCAATTATCTCAGCCGTGGCCTCTGGATTCTTGTAATAGCCCTGCATGACGTTGACACCACGCACGCATATCTCTCCGTTGCCATGCTCGTCCTTGTCCCTGAACTCGATCTCCATGTTTGGAAGGCATTTTCCAATTGACGTCTCCTCGTAGTCGAACACTGGGTTGAGCGTTATGATGGGGCTTGTCTCGGTAAGGCCATAGCCCTGCACGAAGTCTATTCCAAGCTGGTTGAACTGCTTGAAGGTCGATGCCGGAAGCGGTCCGCCGCCTGAGATGCATATCCTGTTCTTGTCAAGCGACACCTTCTTGAGAAGGAAGCCGAACATCTTCTTTCCAATGTTTATCTTGAACACCTTCTTGAAGAACCCGGAGAAGCCCATCATTGCATGGATGAGTCCGTTGACGAACGGTCCCTTGTCCTTCACGCCCTTCATCATGGATGAGATCATCTTGTTGTAGAGCATTGGAACGGCAAGGAACATCGTAACTCCACCTTCGCGCATCTCCTTGAAGATCTGGGAGACGACAAGACGCTTTCCAAAGATTAGGTTCGCACCAACCGACATGGACTCGATGAATACCGCCAGCATGGTGTATGCGTGGTGTATTGGAAGGATTGCATAGAAGACATCCGTCTCGTAGATGTTCATCCAAGCCTGTGCGGAGTAGCAGTCAGCGACGAAGTTCTTGTGAGTGAGCATGACCGCCTTTGGAGTGCCTGTGGTTCCGCTTGTGAAGAGGAAGGCCGCAAGGTCATCGGCCACAGGCTTCTGGGTCGGCTGAGGTCCAACGTCAGGAAGGTTTAGTATGTACTGCTCCTCATGACCCTTCTCCTCAAGGCTCACCTTGAAGCCGTACTTGTCGTCCTTTCCAATCCTCTCGTAACGCTCGCCGTCCACGAAAAGCCCCTTGATCTCGACGAAGTCCACAAGGTGCTCGATCTCTTCGTCTGACAGGGAATAGTCTACAGGTACTACTATGGCGCCCATGTAGAGGATGCCCATGTAGGCAAGTGCCCACTCAGGACTGTTCTTTCCCGTGACGGCCACTCTGTCGCCTTTGCGGATGCCCTGGGCATACAGCCAGGCGGACACCTTCTCTATCTGGGCCTTTGCCTCGGTATAGGTGAACACCAAGTGCTTTGGAGCAAAGGCCTCAAAGCATTTTCTTGAGCCCCAGCGCTCCACCGTGATGTCGAACATCTCAGGCAGTGATGGCCAATCACCTTCAAAGAATTTGCCTCTATAGCTGTCAAGGAAGTCCCATGGTCTTGGGTTGTGCTTCTTTCCCATATCGTTTCTCCTTATGAATCCTTATGGCGGACTCTATGTGAATCATGAAAAATTATACAGCAAAATATATCAAAGGAGAACACGCAAGTTCAATAGCTTGGTTGACGCTTTTCTATATATTGTCAAAAAACATTCGAAAAACCCACAATGGACAACCCAACACCAATGAACTAGAATGCAATGATGTTTGAAAACAGTTTGAGAGCTGGAGGTCCGTATGGCACTTGAAGAAAGGCAGGAATTCAGAACATTCGACCAAGTGGTGTCTTTCATGGAAGGGTTCACCAACCTTGAAAGGAAGACAGACAAATACAACGTAAGGACCTACAGGCTTGACAGGATGCAGGCCCTCATGGAGGTTCTTGGAAATCCACAGAACAGCTATAGGACCATACATGTAGCAGGAAGCAAGGGAAAAGGCTCCACTGCAAGTTTCATAGCCAATGGAATTGAGGCATTAGGATTCCGAGTTGGGCTATATATGTCGCCACATGTAAGCGACTACAGGGAAAGATTCACCCTTTGCGGTCGTTTCGTTGACGATGGAACGTTAGTTGCAACCGGAAACCTTCTTTGCAGGAAGCTCCAAGGCTTTCGTTTCTGCGACACTCTTGGAGAGAACGAACCAACCACTTTCGAGCTCTACACGGCCTTTGCTTTCCTCCTCTTCAAGGAACTTGGCTGCCAATGGGCCGTAATCGAAACCGGACTTGGAGGACGGCTTGATGCAACCAACATACTCCTGCCACAGGCCTGTGTACTGACGCCAATAGAACTCGAACACACCAACATACTTGGAGACACCATCACAAAGATAGCAATAGAGAAATCCAAGATAATCAAACCAGGTGTACCAGTCTTCACATCCCCTCAGAAACCCGATGCCCTTGAAGTGTTCCGCAAGGAAGCGACCCTCCAAGAAAGCCAGCTCCATGAATTCGACAACGAAGTCAAACGGCTGGAAACCGCATTCGAAAGCGGCAGACAACATATAAAGGTGAACTTCAACGATGGGTTTGAGACTTCATTCAACCTTTCCATGCTGGGTGACGTGCAGGCACAGAACAGCGTACTTGCCATCATGATGCTAAGGAACCTTGGTCTCTATAAGAGGGGGGAAACAGAGAAAGCTCTTGAAAACAACCATCTTCCAGGTCGAATGGAGACTGTAAAATGGGATAGGACGTTGATCCTTGATGGAGCACACACGCAAAGCAGCATGGAACACCTGCTTGGGACGTTCAAGAACATGTACCCTAAAGGCAAAGGAGTCTGTATCTTTGGTGCAGTAGAAGGCAAGAACCACGAAGCCATGGCAGAGGCCATACTTGGAACGTTCGATACTGTAATAGTTTCAAGACCCGGGACCTTCAAGAAAAGCGATCCTCTAGCTCTGTATGAGATGCTGAAGAGGCACATCGACGAAGACACTGCATCAAAAGCATCAAAAGCATCAAAGAAGGTGTACCTTGAATGCGAAGCCAAAGACGCCCTTGAACTTGCAAGAAAATTGACAGACTCTGACGAACCAATTCTCGTATGCGGCTCGTTCTATCTTGCAGGAGCAATCAAGGAGGAACTTGAAAGACAGGAGAAGGAACAAAGCCCAGAACCAAACGGAGGCGTAGTATGTCGTTGAACTGGAAGGAAATGGAGCTCATCATAAAGGAAGCCCATCTTGATGGATGCAAGATACAGGGAGTCGTCCAGAACTCATTTCACTCCGTCACTTGGGAGCTTTACGACAGAGAAAGAGGAAGATTCAGCTTCTATACCGAGATTGGCACACAACTTAGCAGAATAAACCTTATATCGGTCGATACAAAGCCTCAGAAGACGAAAAAGCTCCAACGTTTCGAGCAGTACGCAAGAAAGAACCTTGAGGGTTCCACAATAACAAAGTGCTATCAGCTTCCATTTGACAGAGTCATGGTCTGGGATCTGGACAACCATGGAAGGAAGCTCAAGATATTCACGAGACTGTACAGCGGACCAGGTGCGAACATAATCGTCACAGACGAAGACCTTGTAATACAGGACCTGTTGCTTAGAAGGCCTGGACGGGACGAGACAAGTGCAAGCAGACTTGAAATAGAGGAAAGGACCAAAAGCGACAAGGAGTTCCATGTACGACAATACGAAGGAGACTCCTTCAACCGATACATAGAGACGACATGCTCCAAACAGCAGGACGACGACCTGCGTGCAACGCTTACAAAACAGATCGCAAACAGGATGGAGCATGAGCTGTCACGACTGGAATCCTCAATAAAGAGCGCAGAGCGCACAAGGGATGCAAACACGGCATACGAAGAGCTCAAATACGATGGCGACATACTATCCGCAAACTCATACCTCATGAAAAAAGGCATGACAAGCGTGACAGTCACTGATTGGAACAAGGATCCCAACGGAGACGCAAAGGTGACACTGCAGTTGGACCCAAGCCTCACACCAGGTGCAAATGTGCAAGGCTACTACGACCGCTACCAAAAGGCGAAGGGCACGTACGAGAACGCATGCAGCGAACTTGAAAGGCTAAAAGCGCAGTACGAAAGCACAAAAGCCAGATTCGAGAAGGCGCTTGCACCTACGGACGACGAACAGGCGGACATAAGAAGACTCAAGGCGATCCTAGAAAAGACAGAGCCCCACAAACAGGAGCAGGAAGGCCCCGGCATAAGATGCACAAGCGGAGGCTTTCAGATCCTTGCAGGAAGGAACGCAAAGGAGAACGACGAGCTACTGAGACACCACGCAAAAGGAAACGACATGTGGCTCCATACAAGGGATTTTCCAGGTGGATATGTCTTCATAAAGCACCGCAGGGACAAGACGGTCCCCCTTGAAGTGCTTTTGGATGCTGCAAACATCGCCGTACTCTACTCAAAGGGACGCAACGCACAAAGCGTAGACCTGTATTACACACAGGTCAAACACCTAAGGAGAGCCAAGGATGGGAAAACGGGCCTCGTCCTTCCAAGCCAGGAAAAGAACCTTACAATCAAACCCGATCCACAACGGATAGCAAGGCTTCTTCCAAAGGAACAGCAGCTATGAAGAACGCCTGCGAAGGAGTGATGTACCCAAAGGACGCCGCTGCACTTGTAAAAGCCTCTTATAAAAGCGCAACCTCATACCCACAACAGTCCGCGCCAAACAACTGCAAGTACATAAAGGTCCCTCACAAATCCTGGACTCTGTGCAAGGGCGAACTTGAAAGGATATTTGCAGGCCTCCAAGACAAAAGCCCCAAAAGGATCTTCGTCCTTGCACCCCTTCACAAAGGCCCCATCATTGGAGAACGCTTTGCAGCATACACACCTTGCAAAGGCTGTTTAAAGGGCTCCGACTGGGAAATCCCCTTGGAGACACCTTGCGAAATCACATCCTTGGGATGCATTGAGCAAAGCGACGATGTATGCACAGAGGAGCACAGCCTTGAAATCATAGCCCCATACCTTGCCGTGTTGTATCCGAACAGCCCTGTTGCATACCTTCTGGCACCAGAAAACAACGCCAATCTTGAAGAAATAAAGCAAACAATTGGACGTATGGCCTGTGACAGCCTAATATTTGTAAGTGACGACGAAGAAACACATTGTGCATCCATGTGGTACTGAACACAAAGGTATCGGCATAAGGCATGCCCCAAAGGCCAAGAAGCATAGAACATAGAGGCATAAAGCATTGAAGGAGAACGAGATGATAACTTCCAAGGACATATTCGCAAAGGACGGGATGCTGTGCATAGCCGTGGCGGATCCAGCCACAGGTCTACGAGGATTCGAACTCTCGTCCCAGAGACCTCCTGCACTGCTGTACAAAGACGGATCCTTCACTCAGGTGGCATGGCTGGGGGTGCGTCTTGAAAACGACAGACGCTGCCTGTGCTTCGATGCCAAGCCATTTGGCGAAGAAGTCCCGGCCCCTGCCTTTGAGCTTGCACACAGCCTACGCCCCAACGCATTCGACCACCTGGAGACCCTAGCCCAGACACTGCAAAGTCTTGAGGGGGCCAAGGACTGCGAACTTGACTGGAACTTCAACGCTCTACCGCTTTCAAGCATATATTTCCTTGATGACGCCGTCCTGCTCCTACCCGCAAGGGCAAGCGACTTCATAGACAGCGTCATGCCTGACGAGGACCGCTTCCTTGACCGCGAAGCATGGTACGTCCACAACGAGGCCAACGGCTTTGGAAAGGCCCACTACCTGTTCCAACTTCTCTACTACGCACTGGCCTCAACCATGCCGTTCGCACCCCAGGACGTAAGGGACTGTGGCTTTAGACCGATACCCTTGAGCCTTTTCTTTTCAGACGATGACGGAGTCGTCCAGAAAAAGGAGATTGGAAAGCTGTGCAATGCAGTGGACAGAGCATTCTCCATGACAAGGAAGGACATGTACAAAGTAAGCTCTCCTTACGAATACTTCCTCACAGCATTGGAAAACATAAAGGGCAAGGTTTCAGCAAATGATTTCATAGTAAGGAAATCCAAAGTTTATAAGGAATACTTACAAAAGCTTGCAAAGAAGGCTTCCATACGAAGATTCCTAAGAAAGAAGGGTGCGGTGCTGGCAGCCTCCATAGCAGGAGCGGCAATAGTCGTCTCAATTGCATGGTACTACATAGCCCTGGCCCTAGCCCCTCCTGCAACGGCAGGACTTCCAAAGGAAGATATAGTAAGGGCCTATTACAAAGCCGTCAACGACCTTGACCTACAAGGTGTGAAGGATTCGCTTGCACGCGGCAGCAAAAGCCCTGACGAAATGACTGTCACGAACCTGGAAGTCACCCAAAAGGTACGCTATGCATACGAAGGCACGGATCCAATCGTTGAAGCCCAAAGCTGGCTTGACGAGGGGATGCCAGCAATCCCGCAGGGCACAATGGTCTATGGCATTGCAAACCTTGAAGTACAGACAATGGATGATGCGACTGCAATTGCAACGTTCGACTTCCTTAGACCATACGAAGACTATTCGATGGAAACCGATGCAACCACAGCCTCAAGCGTATTCACAGGAGTCTACCACGAAACGGTGGAGTTCTCGTTCATCCAGCGCAAGACATGGCTTGAAATCTCAAACATAGACGTACTGGAAGAGACTCTTACAGATGTTTTTGAAGTATCCTACAAGGATACGGAGAGCTCAGTTTCCACAATGGTCTTGAGGACAGATCCGTTCTGAGACTCGTCCTCGCCAGGATCGAGCCATTTCACATTGGCAAAGCTCTTGAAGAAAGTCATCTGCCTCTTTGCATAGTGGATTGAGTTCATCTCAATCTCATCCGCAATGGATGAAAGCTCATCTTTCGAAAGCGTATCCAGAGTCTTTATGGACGAAGCGCTGTCACCGCACCATACCTTGTCCAAAAACTCCTTGTAGCCAATGCCCTGCATGCTCTGCCACGAGGGGGATGCCCCCATTTCAAGAAGGTTCCTTATCTCCCCTACAATCCCCTGCTCGAACATTATGCCAACCCTGGCCTTTATCCTTTTTCTCAGGACATCCCTGTCCCTGCACAGTCCTATGCTCACAATGTTCATTCCATTGCGCGGTTCATGTGGAAGTTCAAACGATGAAAGAGGTTTGCCGCTTGTTCTGTAGACCTCAAGGGTCCTTGAAATCCTGTAGCCGTCGTTTGGGTTTATCCTTGCACCCGAAACAGGATCTATGCTTGATAGATACCTATGCGCTTCCATCAATCCTACTTTGGAAATATATGATGCAACTTCATCCCTTATTGCTGGATCGCTCTTTGGGGCCTGAGACAGTCCATACAGGAAATGCTTGAAATAGAAAGCCGTTCCTCCAGACACGACAGGAAGAAGCCCCCTGCTCCAGATATCCTCGCATGCCGCATCTGCAAGGCGGATGAAGTCCGACACATTGTAGCTTTCCCAGGGGTCCAGGATATCTATGAGATGATGTGGAATCCTGGACTGCACATACGGGTCAGCCTTTGCAGACCCAATGTCCAAACCTCTATAGACCTGAACGGAGTCTGCGTTGACGACTTCGCCTACTTTGGAGAAACAGTCACACAGCAGTTGTGTCTTACCAACCGCTGTGGGCCCAAAGAGAAATACTACGTTCCTTTTGGTTTCAGAGTTCACGTTGCCTTTTGAATCACTCTTCAGGCTTGGAGTACTCGACTTCGTCGTTGAGGACCTTTTCAAGGACCACGGAGACGATCTTTTCGTGGTTTTTCTCGAGTTCTTCCTCCGTATCCTTCTTTGCCGCCATGATTGCAGCCTCTTTGATGGCTACACATGTCATTTCGTAAACGTTGGTGTCTTTGTCAATAAGCGTATCAAGTGGAATGCTCAAGATCTTTCTCCTTACACGACAGTAAAATCAGTAGCGAATTATACCTGTTTTCAATTCTTTTGTACAGTCTGCGCCTTTTTCACGGCCTCAACGATCTCATCCACAATGCTCTCAGGTGTGCGGTTCTCCGTGTCTATGACAAGATCAGCACATGAGGTATCGGAGTTGTCTATACCATATATCCTCTTGTAGCGTGCGCTGTCATGGCCGTCACGGCCTTGGGTCTGTTCAAGGCGTTGCTCGTATGAGCCTCCCTCACGCTTTGTGATGCGTCTTGCCCTCTCCTGGTCGCTTGCCTTGAGATAGACCTTGAAGTCTGCATCCTTGAGCATCCATATAGCCAAACGGGAACCAAGTATGCAGTTCTCCTTCGCCATTGCCATCTCGACCTGCCTGCGGTCAAGGTCACGGTCTATGTTGTCGTCCTTCTCAGCCAAAGCACAGAAATCCCAGAACTCCATGCCTCTTTCCTGAGCCATTTGCCTGAATGTGAAATTGATGAGGTCATACCCCAACCTCTGCGCCAGCATGGTAGACACGGTCGTGTTCCCGCATCCGCTCTTTCCTGAAATGGCAATCCTCATTCTATGTTCCTCACCTGCTCCCTAATGTTCTCAAGGCAGTCCTTCATGTTGACCACCTGCATGTTGACCTCAACCATCTGGCTCTTTGAGCCTATGGTGTTTATCTCCCTGTTCATTTCCTGGCTTAGGAAATCCATCCTCTTTCCAACGGCGTCGTCGCTTGCAAGAAGCTTTCTGAACTCCGCTATGTGGGTGCTGAGCCTTACGGTCTCCTCGTTTATGGTGTAGCGGTTGAGCATGACGGCAACCTCCGTAAGAATCCTGTTCTCATCGTAGGAACTGTCGCCAAGCATCTCCTTGATCCTTGCCTCAAGGTTCTGCCTTATCATGGCCTCAAGTGTGGACACATTCGCCTTGACGACCTCAAGGGAGGCTTCAAGGCTGTCTATCATGGACGTAAGGTCTCGTCTTGTGGCTTCGCCTTCACGAGCCTTTGCGTCCCTGAACTGCTGCATGACTATTGAGCTGCAGTGGTCCAGACCTTCACGGTAGGTTTCAAGGGTATCGGTCTTGACGCTGCTCAGGACTCCGTCCTTGGAGAGGATGTCTGTAGCTGTGACCACGACTTCCATTCCCTTGGATGCGGCCATGGCCTTCACCTTGGCGATTGCGTCCAGGTATGAGCTGGCAAGAGCCTCGTCCAAGTGCAGCTCTACATCGCTTTTGAGGTTCTTGACCCTTACCGAGACGTCCACATGGCCGCGTTGGGCGTTCGCCTTGACAAGAGATGTGAGCTCCGCCTCGTATGCGCTCAGGGAAGATGGCGATGCATAGCCTATCTCAAGGTATCTGTTGTTGTAGCTCTTGAGCTCCATCGTGAGGATGTAGCTTTCAGTCTGATACTCTGCGTAGCCATAGGCCGTCATGCTCTTCATGGAAAGGCTCCTTTTTTTGTTTGCGGTTCGCCTGATCCGTGTACATTGAATTGTACATCACATTGAATACTGCATTGCATATTGCGCAATGTCGCACGGATCTGGCTTTCTACGAAAAAATAGAGCTGCCAAGAGGCAGCCCTTCAATGTGAACGGATCGACTTACTTTGCGAGCTTTGCTTTGCACTGCTTACAGACCTTCTTGGTCTCGCCGTCCAAGGATACTTCATAGAGAACCTTGATTCCGTCTCTCTTACAGACTGGACATGCACCGCGTCCGCAGTTGACCTGTTCTCTTATTCCTGTACCTCTATGTGCCTTTGACATAATGCTTCTCCTATAGGTATGGTTTTGTCCGACTTGTCGTTACCATGCAATTCTAGCCGTCAACTCATTCCATGTCAATTACAAGTCACAATCTATTGCAAGCCGCAACCATCGCGACCACACTCACAGTCTGAACCATGCTTACCAACCCACCACACCCACAATGCTCACCACACTCACCATCGCTACAAATCGCTAACAATTTCCAAAGAGGATTCCAAAACAGCCCGTTTCAGTACGTTCAGTCCGTGATGCACAGACCATGGTAGAAGGTGAGTCGAGAAAATGTGAGAGATTTGGTTCAAGAAGGAGAAGAAACACACTGCAAGTTTCTTCAGAAACCTTTGGAAATGCAGGTTTATGAAGAAAGTTTTCTTCATAGAAGTCCCAAAAAAAGAAAAAGGAAGAAAACCAGCAGTCGTGCAACTTGTCCTGACACATGATTGTCAACTCGACTCAAATGAGAACCGCCCAAATTCAAAACGAAAATGCAGCCGCAAGCTCCACGGTGAATCTGTCACCGCTGTTCAAACCACGATAGACAGCCAATGGAAAACGGAAGTTGAGATAAAACTCAACATAGTCCAATCTAGAGCCAATGCCAAACGAGTGCGTTCCAAGTGAGAAATCGCTGAAAAGAGCCTCGTATCCGGTCCTTAGGTAGAAACCGTAGTCCTTGAGCAGCATATAGGAGAGCTCCAACCCAGCATGGAATGTCCTTGTACTGTTTCTGAAGAGGTTCGAGACCTCAACGCCTGCGCTGAAACCAAAGTGGTTCAGACTTCCACGCCTTCCGTACTCATCCCTAACGTAGTAGACGCCAATTCCAGCCTCATTTACGAAGGTGTCCCAGCTCAATGCCGTCTTGGAATCCTGATTGTCCAGGATGTCATCGAACATGAGGCCAAAGGTGAAACCACCCATTCCGTACATGAAACCAAGGTTTATCTGAAGATACTCGCTGTCGCTCCTTCTGTCGTATGGAGAAAGATATGTCTGGATTACAAAGTCGCTCAGCGCAGTGCTCTGATGGATTGGAACGTTCACCCGCTGCTTGGTGGAACCTCCGTAAACCTCTATGCCAGCTCCAAAGTTCCCGTAGCCAGCACAGAAATCAAGCCTTATCTCGGACGTCTGGTAAACATTGTAGTACTTTATGCCATCCCCAATGCCTGTGGACTCAACGCTGTAGTCAAAGCCAATTGAGAACGATATGCGCTTTCCCATGAACGTTCCCTTGAGCCCTGATCCCGGATACGTTGGAAACGTCTCTCCGCTGTTTGGAAGAAACGAATCGCTGTAGCTTGAATCAAGGACGAACGAGCTGTCGTTTTCAAGGAAATACAGGGAGGCTGGATTTGCCACTGCAGGATGCCTTGGATCGCTTACGGCTATGCCAATGCCCCCCATTGAGCGAAGCCGCACGCTGGATGAATCGGCAAAGATGCAAAGGCACACGAGGCATAGGATGAAGAAAGTCGCAAACGTCCTTTTCATCTGGCTGCGTTCATCAGTTCTTGGAAAGGCACTCCTCAAGCGCACATGCAAGCTGATCTGGACAAGAAGTGCTTCTAGGACCGCATGTTATGCCTTTGAGCCTATCCACGGCATCGCTTGCCTTCATGCCTTTGCACAAGGAGACGATCCCTTTGTGGTTGCCGTCGCAGCCACCAACAAACTCAACGTTCTGGATGACATCGTTGTCATCAAGCTCAACCGTGATGTGCCTGGCACATATTCCCTTTGGGGTATACTCTAGTTTCTTCATACCTTGAATATAGCAGAAAACCAACTTGATATCCACATGAAGCACACCATTGTGGTAGAATGAAGCCATGCCCGAGCATACTGTGTTCTTCCATGTAGACCTAGATGCATTCTTCGCCTCCGTAGAGCAACGAGACAATCCCGAATATAGAGGGAAGCCCCTCATAATAGGAATGCCCGGCAAAAGGGCCGTGGTTTCAACCTGCTCGTATGAAGCAAGGAAGTACGGCGTACACTCTGCAATGCCAAGCCTACAGGCCCAGAAGCTATGTCCAAACGGCATCTTCATACCAGGCAACATGGAGCTGTACGCAAAGGTAAGCCGTCAGGTCATGGCTATACTTCGTGAATACTCACCTGCAATGCGACAATGCTCCATAGACGAAGCCAGCCTTGACATGACAGGAACCCAAAGGCTCTTTGGACCACCACGGGAACTTGCCATGAAGATAAAGCAGCGCGTCAAGGACGAGATTGGAATCACCATGAGCATTGGAATCGCCACATCCCCATTCATCGCAAAGATGGCAAGCGACTACAATAAGCCCGATGGCCTTTGCGCCGTCTCCCCTGGCAAGGAGCAAGTCTTCATAGACGCAATTGGCCTTGGCAAAATCTGGGGCATTGGAAAGAGCGGAAAGAAGACGTTGGAGGAGCACCGGATAACGACCACACAGCAGGCCCGTTCGTACTCCATTGACCAACTCAAGCTCATGCTGGGCGATTCCTTTGGCGAATACCTCTATGAAGCATGCAGAGGCATAGACCCTGGAACGATGGTCCAAAAGGCAAAGAGCCACTCCATTTCTTCAGAGATAACATTCGTTGAGGACATCACTGATGAAGAATCCCTCCATCAGGTGCTGCTTAGCATGAGCCACGAACTCATGGGACGCTCAATAGACGAAGGCATCATTGGACGCACGGTTGGCCTCAAGCTGCGCTGGGGCGATTTCAGAACCATAACCGTCCAAGACTCTCCAGACGACCCAATCCTCAATGCAACTACAATCTATGCAATTGCCAAGAAACTCCTCGCCTCAAAGTGGAAACCAGGCCAAGGCATACGCCTCATAGGGCTAGGACTCTACAACACATACGAAGGAGACAAACCCCTTCAGGACAACCTTTTCTTCGAAGACGAACACAAAAAACGCAAGATGGACAAAGCCGTCCATGAGCTTGGCGCCAAAGGCCTCAAACTCAAGAAGGCCTCCGAGCTGGAAACAAAGGATTCACTATGAGCGAGAGAAATGACGAAACAAAGGAACTTTTGATTTCCAATGTCAAACGATATAGAAAAGCGCAACATCTAACACAGGAAAAACTTGCTGAGATGTCAGGCTTGAACAGCATTGCAGATATCGAAGGTGGAAGAAGCAATCCAAATCTCTCAACCATAGTCAAACTTGCCAACAGTCTCAAAGTGGAAGTATGGCAATTGTTCTTCAACGCAGAAAAGTTCGATTTGAAGGAGTTGTCATACGAATCCAAGAGGCAGTTGATAAAGGACCTTGTAGATAGCATCTAGACTTTAGTCTCTCCTGTTTTTCAACTTTTTTCAAAAATCTTTCCAAAAGTGAGAATGGAAATGCCAGGTTTTGCGTATTTGGTATTATGAAGGACTTCTCCAAGGCCTTCATACCTCAACAAAGGAGGTGTTTCCATGAGCAAGAAGCACAACGATTCACAAAAGGTTTTTGGGAGGACCGAAAGATGGGACGTACCCCTTGAAAACGACCTCATGTTCTCCACGGTCATGCAGTGCAGGGACGCCTGCATAGGTCTGCTGGAGACCATATTCAATGGGCGCAAAGTGAAGTCATTGGAGTACAAGGATGCACCCTCTTCGGTGACACAGAAGTACGTTGTTTTCAACCCCGCAAACAAGAGCATACGCCTTGACGTGTACTTCGAGGATGGGGACGGAGTCTACGACATGGAGATCCAGAAGGTGGACAAGGGCAACCTTCCAAGGAGGACGAGGATGTACTCGTCCATGATGGATGCGAACATGCTGGACAAGGGGCTTGACTACAATGCGCTCAAGAAGGGCTATGTCATATTCATATGCCTCTTCGACCCCTTCAGGCGAAACAGGAAGACGTACTTCTTCGAGAACCTATGCAGGGACGAGCCGGACTTGCCTTTGGGCGACGGCAGGTATACTATATTCGTGAACACGAAGGGCTCCGTAGGAGATTCGAGCCATGCCATGGACGCCTTCTTCAAATACCTCAACGGAGGGGTCTCCTCCATAGGCACAGGAGAGGACAGCGACGACGAATTCGTGAGAAAGCTGGACAGGTACGTCCTTGACATAAACGGGGACGAAGAGTGGAGGCAGGGATATATGAAGTACGAACTGAACCTCATCGAAAGCTACAAGGACGGAAGGGCCGAGGGGATTTCCATTGGAGAAGCAAAAGGCGAAGCCAATGCCACAAATCGCATGGCAAAAAGCCTAAAGGAACAAGGTTTCCCCATTGAAGCTATAGCCAAGGCCGCGAACCTGAGCGTTGAGGAAGTCAACAACATCAAGTAATCAAGAGAAAAAGGACTGTCGCATAGTGGCGATGGTTCCTTTTCGATGTTCAATTCCTTACATGAAAACCTATTTCATAATACCCTTGGATTTGAGAATCAGGTCGTGCTTTAGGCTCTTGAGGTTCTGTGAAAGAGAGACCTTGTATATGTGGGGGTTCATGAAACGCTTGTAGCTTCTGTGGAACTTTGAGAAGTCAGCCTTTGCAAAATCCTGAATCTCCTTCAACGGACGCTTTGGAAACACAAGATTTCCGTTGTCCATTACCTTTACAAGAAGCTTTTCGCATGAAACGTACTTGTCGGCTTTGAGAAGGAAGAAGTCCGAGTCGCTGAAAGGATGGTAGAACATTATGTCCTGTCCAGCCTCTATGTCTTCGTCGTCAAGAGCAATCAGATCGGCTATTGCAAGGCCATCGGCATCATAGAACCTATAGACCTGCTTGATGCCAGGGTTGGTTGTCTTTGCGTAGGAGTTGCTTATCTTCATCGTAGGTTCGAACGAACCGTCGGCCCTCTGTTTGGCGCATAGCTTGTACACACCGCCAAGCGCACTCTGCGTGCCGCCGGTCACAAGGTTCGTACCTACGCCCCACGAATCAATAGGGACGTTGTCGCTTACAAGAGTGCTTATGATCTGCTCGTTGAGGTCGTTGGAGACGCATATAGTGGCATCAGTAAGACCTGCATCGTCAAGGCGCTGACGCACCTCCCTTGCAAGGTAGGAAAGGTCTCCGGAATCTATCCTTACACCAATCCTTAGACCCTTGGCCTTTTGCTCAAGCCCAACCTTTATGGCGTTCTCTATGCCGCTTCCAAGAGTATCGTATGTATCGATCAGGAGAATGCAGTTGTTTGGGTATATGCGGGCGAACTCACGGAACGCCTCAAGCTCGCTCTCGTATGCCATGATCCAGCTGTGGGCCATTGTACCGCCAACGGGAATGCCAAACACCTTGCCTGCAATCGTGTTGCTGGTAAGCGCCGCCCCTCCTACGAATGCGGCGCGGCTTGCACTGAGCGCACCGTCTATGCCCTGGGCGCGCCTTAGTCCAAACTCCATGACCGCCCCGCCCTTTGCGGCGCTGCATACACGCATGGACTTGGTTGCAATGAGGGTCTGGAAGTTTATGGTATTCAGAAGAAGCCCCTCTATGAGCTGAGCATCCATAAGGGAGGTGTGAATACGCACCAGAGGCTCGCCTGGGAAAACGATCGTCCCCTCCTTCATTGAGTAGATGTCGCCATGGAACTTGTAGCCTGCAAGGTAGTCAAGAAACCCATCGTCGAACATGTTCAGGGACCTGAGGTATGAAATGTCGGACTCGCTGAAGTTCAACCCCTCAAGCTGAGGAAGGAGGTCTCCAAGGCCTGCGAACACAGCATAGCCGCCCTCGAACGGATTGGTTCTATAGAACATATCGAACACGACCTGGGGGTTCTCACCGCTCAGGTAGTATCCCTGCATCATCGTAAGTTCGTAGAAATCGGTCGTAAGTGCGGAAATGGCTGAAATATCCACGTTGGAACCTCCTCTAAGTCTTCCATATCCATCATGGAAGGGCCTCCCCTTCCCTAAAAAAGTCCATAAAAACAATGTGGGCCTCATCAGACCACATCGCATAGCAAAGAAACTATCTTCTTATCTCTTTTCGTCCGCCCATATAAGGGACAAGGGCGTCAGGTATGCGTATGCTGCCGTCGGCCTGCTGGTAGTTCTCAAGTACTGCAACCAATGTACGTGAGAGGGCTACAGCCGTACCGTTGAGCATGTGCACGTACTTTGCCTTGCCATCGTCGTCCTTGTACTTCACGTTGAGGTTCCTTGACTGGTAGTCCGTGCAGTTGGAGGTGGATGTCACCTCTCCGTACTCTCCGTTCTCGCCTCTGCCTGGCATCCATGCTTCAATGTCGAACTTCCTGTAGGCGGGGGCTCCAAGGTCTCCTGTGCATGTATCAACGACCCTGTATGCAAGTCCAAGACCGCCAAAGATTTCCTCCTCTATTGCAAGGAGCTGGTCGTGCATCGCATCCGACTCTTCAGGAAGGCATACGACGAACATCTCAAGCTTTGAGAACTGGTGGACCCTGTAAAGGCCTTTGGAATACTGACCAGCAGCACCGGCCTCACGTCTGAAGCAGTGCGAAAGGCCTGTCATCTTGATTGGAAGGGACTCCTTTGGAAGCGTCATGCCGCTATAGTATCCGCCAAGGGTGATTTCAGCGGTGCCAACCAAAGCGGTGCCTGTACCTTCAACCGTGTATATGTTGCTTTCAGCTCCACGGGGATTGAAACCAATGCCCTCAAGGATCTCCTCCTTGGCCACATCAGGTGTAATCATTGGAGTGAAACCATGGCCTACTACTATGTTCATGGCATAGTTTTCAAGGGCCATCTGCAAAAGTACGGCCTCGTTCTTGAGATAGTAGAACTTAGGACCGCTCACTCTTGTAGCGGTGTCAAAATCTATCAGGTCCAGTTTCTCGCCAAGCTGGACATGGTCCAAAGGCTTGAAATCGAACACAGGTGGCTTTCCAACGTACTTGACGGCGGTGTTGTCCTTGTCTTCCTTTCCAACAGGCGCCTTTGGATGGGCGTAGTTTGGAATCTGCTTGAGAAGCGAGGTGTAGCTCTTTTCGACCTCCTCCAGCTCAGACTCCACAGCGGCGATCCTTTCCTTGAGGGATCTGCCTTCGTCTATGAGCTTCTGGCGCGCATCAGGCTCCATCTTGCCCTTCATCTTCATGGCGTTCTCGTTTCTGGAAGCCCTAAGCAGCTCTGCATCGTGCATGAGAGCGGCCCTCTTGTCCTGAAGGGCTATGACTTCATCGACATCAACCTTCATGTTGCGGTTCTTGATGTTTGCCGCAATTTCATCGCGTCTGGTCTTTAGTTCCCTATAGTCTATCATCTAACACCTCTCGGCTTTGGCCATAACGGGCCCACAAGCCACATCCAATGATACCCCAAACGTACAGCCGTTTTCAACTGCAAACACCAAAAGGCCTCCAATGGGACATCAAAACCCACATCAAACCTTGCACGAAACCCGCAAAGGACCAACCTTGGGCCTACATCAATCCATCATAGCCCGATATCGTTGAACAGCCTGATCGACAGGCTTTTCTCGTCTATGCTGTAGTCCACGCTCTCCACGCTTTTTGCAGTCAACGCCTCCACGACACCAATGAGCTGTGCATTGTCTATGAGATCCTCCTTGGCCTCAAGGAACGTCCTATAGCTTGAGAACCTCACCTCCGGGAGCATTCCAAGTGAAGCGGAACGTGCAAAGCCGTCTGCCACGGCATCCATGTCGTAGGAATCGAATACAAGTCCGTAGCGCTCAAATACACCAAGCGTTTCATCGTTGCAGATGGGAACTGCAACCACGTTCTCTATGATGTGGGTTTCAAGGATCTCCTCCGTGGTGCAGCAGAAGAACCCGTAGTCCACAAAGCCGTCCTGCGACACCCCCAGTGCACTTGTCACGTCCACATGGCTCCATGAACCGTCAAGGTACAGAAGATTCCACTCATGGCCTATGTTCGATGATACGCCAAGTATTCCGGAGCCGCTTCTAAGACGACCGTTCACGCAGGTACAGGGGATTCCAAGGCATTGCATTATGAACTCATAGGCCTTTGCAAATGAGGCGCACACCCCGCTTTTGTTGACAAGCACGGAATACAGGCTCTGGTCCATGTTTGAAACATCATAGATGCAGTTCTCAACCATCCAGGCATAGACGAGCCTTGCCGTTTCATAGGAAGGCTCAACGGTCCCTATCTCACGCACGATGTCGAACAAAGCCTGCTCTATCTCCCTGTTTGCCTTCTCTATCTGAGACCTTGTCATGGTGTATTCGAACTCCACGCAACGTCCCGCTATGGAGTTGTTCACATAGCTTGTAACGTATGTGAAGCTTTCAGACCAAAACAGCTCAGGATGGTCCAACATTAGACTGTCGTATGCTTTTTTAAGTGTATCCTGCGAAAAGGAGCCACAATTCCACTTTGAGGTCAGGGTCGTTATGCAGTCGAACATTGCATCGTAGGCAATCTGCTCGGAAAGGCTAAGCTGGCTGTAGCAGTAGTCGTCCACAGCCCCCGCCGCAATGGAAAACACGGCAATGAAGACCAAAAGAAGAACAGCTGAAATCCTACGCATTGGCATTTTCCCAAAGCATTCCATGCTGTTTGAGGCCAAGGCCTCCTGCCTGTCTCAAGGCCTCGTACACCGTGACGGCCACTGCATTGGAGAGGTTCAATGAACGTCTTCCCTCTATCATTGGAATGCGTATGCAGTGGTCTCTGTGGGCATCAAGCATGCTGTCGTCAAGGCCTCGGCTTTCCCGCCCAAAGGCAAGCCACAGGTTCCCAGAATCATCACACACAGGGGCATCGGTCTTGGATGAAGCGCAGGATGAAGCGCTTTCCCAAAAACGAGTCTCCCAAAGCGAGACAGCCCCTTTTTGGGACAGGAAGAACATGGGGTCGCCGTCGTGCTCCAATGCAAAGCGAGAGAAGAAGTCCTCATCGTCCTCGTATTGCGTGATGTCAAGGCCGTCCCAGTAGTCAAGGCCAGCCCGTCGCAGATGCTTTTCGTCCAGCGAGAAGCCAAGCGGATGCACAAGATGGAGTGCGCTTGCAGTTGCGCTGCATGTGCGGGCTATGTTGCCGGTATTCTGAGGGATCTCTGGTTGGAACAGGACTATGTTTATCTTCATCGTCGTGATGATAGCACGTTTGGAGCTTTCCCTCAAAGCCCTCCATTGCCAAACGTTTTCTTTGATAGTAGTATTGCAATCGTGGATCAGAAATATCAAATCATCAGTAGGAAACAGGATATTGGACATCTCATCAACCAGCTGCACAGGGAGGAGTTCCTTGCGGTGGGCATAATGGACACTGGCACGAAAGAGGACCTTGAAGACTCAATTGCGTGGTTCAGCGGGAACTTCAACTATTGCCTGCATGTGATGACGCAAAGCGATAGGTTCACCCAAGAGGTCATGCAGAGCCAGTTCCCTGACGTGACTTTCATAGTCTTCCCAAAGGCACCGTCGCTTGCAGAACGTATCAACGCCCTTGCAGACGTATGCATGACCACATACTTCATCGTCACACGCAGCGACACCTCCTTCATGTCGTTCGACTGGAGCCCTCTTGAGGCCAAGCTCAAAGAAGAGCCGCACCCTGCGGTGATATGCCCATGGATGTTCAACAAAGGCAACGAGAAGATTCCAACACTAAGGGCCCCGCGCATGAACGGCAAGGAAGTCGATCCGCTTAGCTTCATGCCAAACTCGGAGTGTGATGCCACGCTCTATCCTTTCCTAGGCATGGGCATCTACGACAGGGCCCTCTTCCAACGGCTTCGCGGCTATGACAACGAAATAACCGGGGCATACTGGCAGGCTTTGGACTTTGGCGTTCGCTGCTGGCTCTACGGCTACCCAACATACACAATGCCATACATGTCAGTGCTCTTCTACGCCAAGCAGTTCCTCATAGAAGACCGTTCCGAGCAGGACGGCGTGGACCGCTTCTACACCAAGAACCTCACCGTGAGACAGCTCAAAGGCCGCAACTACATCAAAAAAGGCTACAAAACCAACGGCAAGGTCCTAAGCGGCGAGGTCAGGCCACGCATAGCCCTCTACAAGACCGATTTCCCTACGCTCTGCGAACGCTGGAAAACTCCAAACTGATTTTATCGAGGACGCACGAGTCCAGCTCACTTCACGCACTGAACGCACGTCACGCACATCACGCACATCACGCACATCACGCACTGTACGCACGAAAACGCACTGTTTCGAAGAAGTCTCCATTGTTTTTGAATTTGGTTCTTCTTAGAATTGAGACATGGGAATAATTGCATCAAGATATTTCAACTTGGCCTACATCGTCTTAGACAGCACCTTCGTTTTGCTGTTCATAGGACTTTTATGCTGGAGGCGGCGCTATCTCACAACATTGTGGGGTCTTTTTGGAGGAATCCTCTACTTTTTCGTTGACTACTGCGTATTCTATCTCTGGACGGGTTCACGATCCATTGAAGGCGGCAACATGTTCTGGACCCTACTTTGGATGAGTATGAGCTATGGCTTTACGAACTTTGCATGGATATGGCTGTGTCTGGACAAGGATGGAAATCTCAAGGAATGGACGATCCTCATATTCTCGTGGTGGATAGCATGTCCAATGATTTCAGGCATGATCTCTTCGCCAATGATCCACATCCAACGCACAACAGGTGTATACCACGGCATAATGGGCGCCATCCTCTTTCTGTCATATCTAGGGGTGATTGTCTACAACCTCTCATGTCGCAAGAAGGAGTCCATGGTCAACATACTGTGGCTATGCTCCATTGGAGTTGCCGTGCAGTTCGGTTGGGAGTTCGCCCTGCTCGTTGGAGGAATCCGCAGTACGGGATTCGCCCTGCCAGAGCAAATACGCACGCTTGTCATCAACAGCCTAGTGGAAACCAATCTAGGAATGCCTCTTATGTTCCTTATCCATAAATTCTTCAAAGACCGATACTCGGAGGATCTCAAACATGTCTGAACGCCTTAGGAAATTCAAGGATCTAACAGAAGAGATAAGAATCTTGAAAAAACCAGAGGAGGATGCAAATGGTCTCCGCATGGTTCGCATTGGCATAGCGGACAGCTATGACCTACTTTCCCCTCTATCACCAAACGGAGAGCCGTACATCACAAGCGACACCGCCCAGTTCCTAGAACAAAGCACAAAGCATCTGCGCCCTGATTCATCGCTTCATTTCGTTTTCGAAGGAGCATCTCTCTCCAGTGATGACAAAGAAAAATATAAAAAGGCCATTCGCAACTACTACCACAACGAGTTCATGGAGGTTGTGCGCGAACTTGCAAAGAACATGACCCAGACCATCATCATGGTCCTCATATCCGCTGCAGTTTTCACTTTCAACATTTTCCTAAAGAACCATGACGTAGACCAGGTGCTCTACAGCATCATAGACATCGTGGCATGGGTCTTCGCATGGGAGGCCACCGAGATATTCTTCCTCCAACGCCCTTCCCTGCGCCTTCGACGCCTGCGCCTGTTCAACATCATCCAAGCCACAATTACATTCGAGTAATGAGTCTATTGGGGATGTAGAGGATTTGCCTCTTAGCTCAAGCCAGACAACGAACGCATGACAAGATCTATATCCTTGTTTTCAAGTTCCTGGATTATATGCAAGTATATCTTCTGAGTGGTTGTCATGCTCGCATGACCAAGCCGCCTTGCAACGCTCGCAATCGAAACCCCCGCAAATAGCAACAGCGAAGCATGCGTGTGCCTAAGCCCATGGATTGTTATCACGGGAATTTCTGAATGCTCACAATGTCTTCTAAGAATACCATTGACAGTTGAGTTATATATGCTATCACCCATTAGAAATATGGGTCTCTCTTCCGGAATGTCTTTCAAAAGAGAAGTGAACTGTATTACAGTCTGCCAATCCAAAGGAATCTTCCTCACAGACGATTTGTTCTTGGTTGGAAGGAAGCCTCCGCATCCTTTATAGTCCCATGTCTTGTTCACAGAAAGCATCTGATGCCTAAGATCGAAATCCTTTGGTGTAAGTCCCAAAGCTTCAGAAAACCTCATTCCTGTTTTGGCGACAAGCAGAATCAACCAGTCCCATGTAACAGAAGAACCCGATAAATCAAGGTCAGCTATAAGTTTGTGAAGCTCAAATTGATTAAGGAACTTTTGTTTTTTATGCTTGGGGGTTCTTCCCTTTATTATAGCCTTCCTTGTTGGATCCCGTTCAATCAAACGTTCATCAACAGCGTCAAGTATTGCCCCTTTCAACTGGTGGTGGAAGTCCATCGTCGTCTGCTTTTCATGGAATTCCGCATAGTCATTCAAGAGTTTTTGATATGCAATCCTTGTCATGTCCTGCAGACGGAGATCTGGGGCCAGCCTTTCCAGCCAACTAAGCGTCATGTAGTACTTGTTCATTGTGACGGGCCGTATTGCACCCTCCTTGTAGACAGTAATCCACGACTTGTAGTAAGAACAGAACAACTCTGTTCCTTTTGATGAGGTTCTAACCATTTCTTCTCTTTCTCCTTTCCTTATTTTAGAGACTGCCTTTTTTTAAAATCAGCAATCAATGGAGTTGAGATTATACGGCTATTTACCTTTGTTGAGGATGAAACTTTTCACTTCATTCCTAGCTTGAATCACGGCTTGGAATGGCAGCATGACATTGCCATGCTCTGCATAGAACCCCACGGCCCTCTCTGCAGAAATCTCCTGAGTGATAGCCGAAAAGCGTCCAAACTCATCCAAGTTTTCATCTGTGACATCAGAATAGACCAAAGCTCGGACCTTATCAGAGTCAATGCCAAATGCATCATTGAAGTATTGCAGCTTCGCATCCAATTCGTCCTTTTGGTACTCAACCACATAATCCATGAAGCTCTTGTTCTCCTCAAGGACTATATTTCCATTCTGAATATCCGTAATAAGCTTATTTGCATATAGTTGATCCTGTTGAGACAACATTGCAAATGATCTATGAAGGTCATCAAGCAACGAATTCCTTTCTTCTTCGCTGACACCAGCGGAAAGAGACTTGATGTACTTGTGAAAACGACTATTCATGTAGTCATAATCAATCCTGTCTGTCTTCAAATCAACGAGGTATCCATCAAGATCATATGGAACGTTGTCTCCTCCGGAATCACCATCATCTTCATCGCTTGGTTCCAATGCAAGCTCCTGATATCTAAGAAGCAAGCTATCATACGTTGGTTTGTCTATTTCGAGTTCAACATTCGCATGCGTAGATACATCATCCCATTTCATTCCTTGCAGCCTTGCATTCTCGAGGTAATCGGTCAGTTCTCTGAACAACTTGGCGAATTTCGCCTTTACGACCCTATCCTCTGGAAGTTTTGAGAAATCGGAAATCCCTTCTCTTTCGAACAACACTTTTATCTCGTGGAACCTTTCATTCAACGAAACAAGGTTTTTTCCTATTTTGTTCACGAAAACACCAATAGGCTTATCGCCAGAATACCTTTCAAAGGCCTGTTGTATATTCAGTTCCATGGTCCAAGGCCTTCTATAGTACCTAATGATCCCAAACTTCTTCCCCTCGTCGTTGAGTCTATTGGTCCTAGAAAAAGCCTGTACCAAGTTGGCCTGTTCCATGAGTTGGTCTACATACAGGATATCCACCCATTTCGAATCATAGCCAGTCAGCATCTGCCTCACAACAATCAAAATGTCCAGTTGCTGCTCTCTTGGGACTCTTTCATATGGTTTCTTATGGGCAAGTCTGTTTGCAATGTCCTTCTTCATTGCGGGAAATGATGCAAATGTATAATTGCAGGCGAACATTCCATTGTAGTCTTCGATGATTTCCCTGAGTCCAGTCTCTTTCTCTGTGGTGTTGGCATCGTTGTCATCAATACCAGCTTCAAACATTGAAGAGATCTTCAGTTCGGGAGCTTGTTTTTTCAAAAGTCTGTAGTATTCGATAGCCTCGATTATGCTGCTTGTTGCAAAAATTGCATGGTATCTACCTTGGGAAGACATCTTGAATGAATTGATTATATCTTTGACAACCATCTCTCTATGCACAGAAGTCTCGTATTGAGAGTTTGGAATAAAGTCCTCTATTCCTTTTCCTTCGCCTTTTGGATAAGCCATCTTCACGTCATCTTTGAAGTGATAGAAAATCTTCGCTTTGACGGGATCTGCGTTGACTTCATCTATGGATGAAGCCTTTGCCTGGGCGAGTGCAACCTGGATCCTTAAATCTTCTTCCTTGAAGGTCGAAACCTTGTATACATCAAAGCCAAGAACGTTCTTGTCCCTGATTCCATCAGATATCAGATAACGATGGATTTCATCTCCAAAGACAGTTGATGTCTCCTTTACAGAGTCTTCGTCGTCAGAAAACCTTGGTGTTCCCGTAAAGCCAAAGAACACAGCATTGGAGAATGTATCCTTGATCGTCAACATCTCATCGCCAAATGTAGATCTATGGGCCTCATCAACAATTATGACAATTCTCTTCTTAAGAATCTCCGCCAAATCAGCGAAACATAAACAGGAGTCATCTTTTCTTATCCTGCTCAGTTTTTGTATGGAGGTTACTATGAGGGTGTCGTTTGGCGCAGAGCTTTTAAGCTTACCAATGAGGATGCTGGTGTTTTCCGTACCTTGCACATCCTCATCGTCATTGGCGAAATTTCTGTATGTCTCCAACGACTGGGTGCCAAGGTCTATTCTATCCATTACAAACAGGACCTTGTCCACTTTCCCTGAGTTGGCAATAAGCTGAGCCGACTTGAAACTCGTCATTGTCTTACCACTTCCAGTTGTGTGCCATACATATCCGCCTCTTTGAGGGTTATCCTTATGCTTATCCAAATAGGAGCTTACGATTCCCCGTGCAGCATAGTACTGATAGCTCCTCATGACCTTCAGGACACTGTCAGTACGGTCTGCAATCGTGTAATACCCAATGAGCTGATGCGCCATTGGTATTGAAAGAAGGTTGCTTGCAACATCCCGCCAGTCGTCCATGCGGTTGTTGTTGAAGTCCGCCCAATGGAAAAAGTATTTGTCATTCAAATCTGCATCAGGACCAGGATTTGCAAAGTACAATGTTTCTTCAGGAGTCATTGCAACGAAGATTTGAACCAACGAAAAGAGGCCGGTAAAAACGCCTTCTTTTGAGTATTTGCCAATTTGATTGATCGCCTGACTGACAGGAACCCCACTCTTCTTGAGTTCCACATGTATTACAGGCATTCCGTTTATCAGAAGAATGATGTCCCCTCTACGGTCCTTATCGATTTTGCTTTTCGAATGAAAAACCGGCTGTCTTGCAATCTGATACACACTTCTACCAGCAGCAATTTCGTCTCTATCGAATATGTCAAGGCTTATCTCTTTTCCAAAGTGAAGGCCGTCATCGAGATTGTCCCTCTTTATCGTAACCGTCTTACCGTTTATGAAGCCATTGAGCCTATAAGGGGTCTTGAGCTCTGTTATCTTCTCGATAATCTGAGCCATCTCCCCATCAGTGAGCTGATACTCCCCCAATCTATCCTTTTGGTTATTGTTGACATAGAGGATTCTCTTCCAGTTCTCCAGCAAAACACGTTCCGTTGGATACATGATTGGCTTCTTTTCCCATCCCTTTCCACCTAGAAGTGTAACCAATTCGTTCTCAAAATCCTTTTCACTGGTGAAACTCATTCGAAAAAACCTCTTTTTCCTACCGTTTTGCAACATTATATCACCCCATCTGCAAAATATCATCAAAAAGCACTTACGCTGATGAAGGGTGATAAGGTTATCCAAACTTGAAGAACAATCCCCAATGCACTTTTGTTCTGCTTCGTTTTTAGGTATATAAACATTGATTTTTGCAAATGTTGAAATCCAATGACGCTCATGACTAACAGGTTTATACCCAATGTTTTGCAACACATTGTAAGCACAATGAATATCATCCCTCCCATTTACCAGTGTCAGCAATTTCATTGCAGAACTCTTGACTTTAAAAGGAAAATCAACGTAATGAACCGATGTAGTGAAGTCATCAAAAATAACAACGGGCTTATCTGAATTTGCATTTTTAATTCCAAAGTTTTCATCTGTGTAACCTAAAATAAAACTTTGTCCTGCTGTTAAAACTGGAGTTTTATTTCTGTTATCGTATTCAGCACTTTCAACTATATAAGCTTGCGGCTGTTCGTATTCGAATATATCACCAAGCTTACGCTGTTCCCAAGAATCGGTAAAACCTTTGAAACGAATGGCAGGAATCCTTTTTTTATCATCCATATTCAACCTCTCAAAAGCTTTTTGAACTCTTCTAGACCTTTCATGTCATACTCACTGCCAACCAAATCATCGAGCATTGCAGAAAGCTTTGATTCGGTCTCTTCTATCTCATTTGAGATATCCGCAAAGGTCGATTCATATTTCTTGGAAAGAGCTGATATCCTGGACACGAAACTAGAAAGAATTGAATCAGGAATTGCTTCTATCTTCTCAACTAGAGGATCCACCCATTTCATTTCAAGAAGAAGGAGTGCATCGTCATTGGAAAGCTTTTCGAACACTTCCATGGTAGCTTTGGTCAAGTCATTTCCCTTTGATTTGAGAGATGATCTCAGTCCTTTGGCTTTTTCCATCAGTTCGTAAGCATTCAGAATTTTCGATTCAAAGGAGTCCTCTTCGAAAGGACCAAGCTTCGAAAGCTCTTTGGCTTTCTTTGAAAGAACGGCAGGAACAAAGGCATCTCCCTCTTCATTGAGCAACAACACCTGCCCTTCGCTACTCTTGTTGTCGGACTTCTCTTCTTCAGACAAAGATTCTATGATTTCGTCAACTCCAGAAACTGTTGAGGACAGTTCGCACTCCACAGCTTTTATAGCTTCCAGTTGGCTCTTCCGAGTTTTTGTTGGTCAATACCCCTTGGTGGAGTTTTTTTTACCTCTTTGCTAAGTAG
>MSGT01000004.1 GCA_001940825.1 Sphaerochaeta sp. Phil3 | reverse complement strand
AGCCCAGATGATGACGCTGTATTCGCTTGACAATATGCTGGAGGGGGTAGACTGACGTCGTCAGTCGGGGAGAAACATCATGTCCCGCTGTCAAAGGGGTAGATAATGAGAAAGAACATTTTTGTCGTCGCATTGGTTCTGCTTGTCGCTCTTGTGGGCTGTGCAGAGCATGAACATTCATGGAAGGTGATCAGTACAACTGAACCAACCTGCTCAGTTGAAGGCGAGAACGTCTTCAAGTGCGAAGGCTGTGGAGCGACGAGAACAGAGAGGATCGAAAAGCTCGCCCACACATTCGGCGAGTGGAAGAACTCCGATGACCTTAAGACGAACACCAGAGAGTGTTCCGTCTGCCATGAAACGGAAACAAGGGATGGAATCGTTGTAAATCCTAGCAATGCTCAGGAGTTGATCAATTCCGTGAATACCGGAAAGGTCTATTTCACTGCTGGCGAATACGGCGACTTGAGTCTCACCCATAGCAAGAAGGTTTCGACTGCAAAGGTGACTTTCACGAAGGAAGACGCGGATGTCAATAACCTCAATGATACAACGGTATATGACTATTATCGTCCTATCGTGGATTTGGAGTTGATTGGTGGCGACGGAGTTGTTATAAAAGGTTCGTTCATTTGCAATTCCGGTCATTGCTATGGAACAAAGGACAATGTAATTACAGACCCAATCAGAGGCACGAAGATTGATAGCACCAACAATTCCTATTACAGCCATATCTCGATTGATGGTTTGAAAATAGAAGGTCTAAGTCTTGAAGAGGGGATAATTAGGTTCGATACATATTCCCTTTCCGATGCAACGGTCAAGAACGTAACTATCGAGAGTTGTTCTTTCATTGGAGTTTCAAGTAAAGATACCGTAGACCAGGCAATGAGCTTTAGGACTGGAGGACATGCCTTGTTTGAGAACATAACGATAATCAACAGTATCGTTGAAAAACATTGCATAGGCTTCTATGGACAAGCAATCCAGAATCTTAGAATTGAGGGGTGCCAATTTGATTCTGCTAGAAACGGAATGCAGATTCAAAACGTTGGTGATTACAAGTTCAATGGAAGTGTTGTTGTCAAGGGGAACATCATTTCTAACACCTATGACAGAGCCATAAGATTTGGAGAAGGCAATGATGCAACGATTGCAATTGAAAACAACACCTTTGAAAAAGCTGTTGATTCAGATGGAGAACTTCTCAAAACACAGACTCTCACAAACTGCACCTATTCATTCATTGGAAACACCTACAATGATGTACCTATGGATGATGTATCCGGCAGTGATTCAAGTTGGGTCGTAACCATTTCAACTGAAGAAGTGTAGATCCAGCAGCGTTGCAATCCATGGGGTTAGGGCGTTTGTCTTAGCCCCATTTCTTTTTCCATCAAGTCCGTGATTGCACACGACAGGGCGCAAGCCATCTTCTCAAGGGTATCGGCCTGAGCCTTGTTGATGTCTTTTTTGCGTTGTTCGTATTGTTGTATGGTTCGCATGGGGACCCCTGATAGTTTGGCGAGTTCTCGTTGCGTGAGGTTTGCATTCAGGCGCATGGTTTTCAGGTTCGTATTTCGTTTCGTGCTGTGATATAGCTCCGTCAGCTTGTCGCAGAACTGGCGTATGTCCATTTCATGGTAAGGTTTGTAGAGTCCAATTATGTCATGAATGGAAATGTTCTTTGTTATTTGGGCGAATGATAGGGTGGTAACCCACTGGTAATAGGCAAGTGCCCATCCTGCCCAGTATTCCGCACTGCGATCTGCACTGTATGTCGGTTTCGTTCGTCTTGTGGTGTTGGAGAGCGATTCTTCAAGGACTCGGTATGCAAGTTCAACGCCTGAGATTCCAACTGTTACGGTGAAATCTCCTTTTTCGAACATTTTGGATGTCTTGGAATTTGTGAACAACCCAAAGAATTCATCCGCATCATAGTTGAGGTCGTACACTGCAAAGTCGAGCATTCGCCCAAGTGCGGTTCTGGATTTCTCCAGGTATTCCCTATCGTAGGCGTACATCATCAGATTTCATTTCCTCATCGATTATCTGTGCTATGAAGATGTCTCCACGTTGGCGCGTGTTTCTCTCGGCGTCAAAGTACTCGCGCCTTGCCGTTCTATCCCTTTGTATTTTTCTGCTGTACCAGATTTCGCTTTCTGCAATCTCATAACCTTTGAACTCTATCCTATCAAATGCAGTTTTGCTTTTTATGACGAACTGACGACCCAGCTTTCCAAGGTACATTGCATTGTTCAATTGCCTGTACGAAATTGTTCCATTGATGAAATCCTGGGCGAATGAAAAATAGCTGTCATCGGCTCTATATCCTTCTATGATGTCGTAGCTTTTGTATTTTGGCATGAAGTTTTCTGCAATGTATTGTTTTGCTTCCGCTGCAAGGCTTGATGGTGCATCGAACTCTCTGTTCTCCAACAGGACTGCGAGCCATGTCAGTATCGTGTATTCAGGTGCATTCAAATCCAGAATGTCCAACCCTTCGCAATCTATCTCATAATGGTTTGCATACCCGTTTCCATTGAACGTTGCTCCCCATTCCTTTGCCATGCTTGCGTCTTCCGTGCAATAGAAACCTAGTCCGTAGTCATTGTAAGGTTTTCCATATCCATATTGAGGTTTCTCTATGATATGTGAAGAGCCATGATAGATGGTCCTATTCGTTTGATGGTTGATGTTCATAAACATAAGGTACTCCTGTGGGAGTATAAAGTCAATGTCAAATAGGGTTATTTCAGGTACGTCAGGTATTATCAGGCGCGGTCAGGTACTATCAGGTACGCTCGGGTACACTCTGAAACGCTCTACTAATGGCTTTGATGGGCGCTGTATGGCGGAGCATGGCGTTGATGGGCGTTGCAGGACGCTGTAGAGCAGTGTTGATTCATAGGTCTTTAACAGCCCAATAAGCCCAAAGAGCCCAGTAAGCCCCAAAGGCCCCGCTGGCCACATATACACAAATACTCCTTTGTTTTGGTTGTTGGGTTTTGTAACACTATGACAGGCCACCGGCAGAACCGGTGGTCTCGATTGAATCAAAGCTGTCCAGGAAGGACCTGCTTCTCCTTTGGAGGAAACTGCTTGTCGAAGGCTTCGGCTGCATCTTGATCTACGAAGTAGCCCTCAGGATCCTTGTAGGTTCCTTCGACTCCATTCAGGAAATTGGGTTTCAGTTCCTTTATGAGGAAGTAGTCGGCCGTTGGATCGTCCTCATAGAGGATTCCTCTGTTCTTCGCCACCTCAAAGCCACATTTGCCGTAGAAGCCAAACTTTCCACATATAGCCAATGCTCCGCAGCCCATTTCGAGGGCTTTTCCCATGGAGTAGTTGAGAAGTATCGTGCCCCATCCCTTGAGTTTGTATCCAGGTGCAATGCTGATTGGTCCAAATGTCATGATTGGGAGCTTCGTGCCATCCTTGCAGTCTATGTGCGAATGGGCGTACATGACATGACCAATGATTTTTCCATCGACTTCCAATACGTAGTCGAGCTCTGGAATGAAATCCGGTCTGTCTCTGTACAGGTGAAGCACATAGTGCTCAAGACATCCTGGTCTGTATACGTTCCAGAACGATTCCCTTGTCAGGTTTTCGACTTCTTTGTAGTCCTTTGGCTGTTCATGTCTTATTGTGTAGTTCATCTTTTACCTTCGTTTCAATCTCCTTGAAATGGGAATCGAGCAATGCATCTGCATTCCCAATGTCTTCAAGGTCGTACAGCAGGAACATTGGAGCGTAGAACTCCACCGCCAGGGTCTTCGCACTTGCAAGCCCCATCCTTTGCAGTATGCTCTCTACGTATTCCATTGGGCCCGATGTCAAGTATTGTCGCATAAGAGACTGCATCCTTTCGCTCTTGTACTGCTCAATTGTGAGCATCCTGCGAAAACGCGATGCAAAGACGTCTCTTGTCCAATATGAGAACATAGCTCTGCTGTAGGCTATAAGGTCCTCTATGGTTGCATTGCATGGACCTTCGTCATCCATAGGCATGTTGAAGTCCAATGCGCTTAGGGCATCGGTTTTCTCCATCCTATCCAGTATACTGTCGAAGATGGCCTGTTTGCTCTCGTAATGCTTGTAAAGCGCACCCTTTGTAATGTTCAAGGACATCGCGATCTGTTGTGTGGATACCGCTTCATAGCCAAACTGTGCAAACAGGCTCAACGCCGTCTCCAGTATCGATTCTTTTGTGTTCACTGTCTTCTTGTCTGTTTTCTTCATGCGTTCGCCATTGTAGTAAACGAACGTTTACTTTGTCAAGGGTCCAATGACGGAGTCCTCATCACGGGGCTCATGGGGTTTATGGGACGCACGGGTCCAATGGGGCTTACGGGGCGCACGGATTACGCACGGATTTGGATTCATATCTCAAATAGTGTTTGACATTGAGCATGGTTTGATGTTAGGCTTAAACAGGCAAGGAGATTCTTGCATGAGACACGGTTTCATAAAGGTTGCCGCCGCTACACCATCCATAAAGGTGGCGGACTGCGCCTACAACGCAGATAGGATACTCTCACTTGTGAAGGAGGCCCATGAAGAGGGCGTCCACCTTCTTGTCCTTCCAGAACTTTGCATAACGGGCTATACCTGTGGAGACCTTTTCTTCCAACAGGCCCTTATAGAAAGCGCTAGGGAATGTGCCATAAAGGTTGCATCCAGAGTTCCCAGAAACATGGTCGTTGTCTTTGGTGCTCCCGTGGAATTAAGGGGGAAGCTCCACAACTGCGCCATCGTTGCCTGTGCAGGCAAAGTGCTTGGGATAGTCCCAAAGATAAACATCCCAAACTATCAGGAGTTCTACGAGCAAAGATGGTTCACTCCGGCGCTTCCAAACGAGGAGTCTGTGGAGTTTGGAGACGATGTCGTGTATATGGGCGGAAAGCTCATCTTCACATGCAACCAGATCCCTTACTTCAGGCTTGCCTGCGAAGTGTGCGAGGACCTTTGGGTTCCAAACCCTCCAAGTGTGAACCATGCCATAAACGGCGCCACCGTAATTGCGAACATGTCCGCAAGCGATGAGGTCACAGGGAAATCGGCCTATAGGTTCAATCTCGTCCAAGGACAGAGCGCCAGGCTTGTGTGCGGCTATGTCTATGCCGATGCCGGTGAAGGTGAGAGTACCACGGACCTCGTCTTCGTTGGGAACAACATGGTGTGCGAAGACGGCCTTTGCCTTGCAAGCCACAGCATGAAGCCAGATGCACTCCTTGTCACGGAGCTTGACCTACAGAGACTTGAGCACGAAAGGCGCATACGCAACACGTTCGTGACGACGAACGACAAGCAGTATAGGTACATAGGCTTTGACATAGAGCTTGGGGAGACGTCGCTTACCAGGGTCGTGGACAGCCATCCGTTCATTCCCAGCAATGACGGCGAGGCCAATAGAAGATATGAGGAAGTCCTTACGTTGCAGGCACTTGCGCTCAAGCAAAGGTTGACGCATACGGGGTGTAGGTCCGCTGTGATAGGAATATCGGGCGGGTTGGATTCGACACTTGCGCTCATAGCCACAGTGAAGGCCTTTGACATGATGGGCCTTGACCGCGGCAACATAACTTGCATAACCATGCCGTGCTTTGGTACGACCGCAAAGACCCGAAGCAACGCCGTGATACTGTCTGAGCGCTATGGCTGTACCGCTATGACCATAGACATAACCGCTGCGGTGCTCCAGCATTTTGCAGACATTGGGCAGGATCCGGGGGTGTATGATGTCACGTATGAGAACTCCCAGGCCCGCGAAAGGACGCAGGTTCTCATGGATGTTGCCAACAAGAACGGGGGCATGGTGATTGGAACGGGAGATCTCTCCGAGCTGGCTCTTGGATGGGCTACCTACAACGGCGACCACATGTCCATGTACGCCGTGAATGCATCCGTTCCAAAGACGCTTGTAAGGAAGCTCGTCGAGTACACGGCTCGCACAACGGACGACGGCATACTGTCAGACACACTCAAGGCCATATTGGACACACCAATAAGCCCTGAGCTCATTCCGGGAAGTCAGATTACGGAGGATTTCGTTGGTCCGTACGAGCTCCATGACTTCTTCATATACAATGTGCTTAGGTGGGGAAGCTCCCCTTCGAAGGTATACAGGCTTGCAAAGCACGCCTTTGCAAGTGAGTACAGCGATGAGACCATTCTCAAATGGCTCAAGGTGTTCTACAGACGCTTCTTCTCCCAGCAGTTCAAGCGTTCGTGCATGCCTGATGGACCAAAGGTTGGTACCGTTACGCTTTCCCCCAGAGGGGATTGGCGCATGCCAAGCGATGCCTGCGTGAGGACGTGGCAGGAGGAGCTTGAGCACAACCTTTGAGCCTTTTGATTGGCTAAGAAATGTAACTTTTTCCAACATTGGTTGTTATTGCTGTTGTCTACTTGAGAGGAAGGGTTTACTTTTGAACAGGGAAAGGATGTTTGAGTCCTGTTGGACGCAAGCCCCTTTGGATACTTTCTTTTGTATAAGGAGACCGGAAAATGAAGAAGGTTTTGATTATTCTTGTTTTGGCCATTGCAATCCCTGCATGCGTATTTGCAGGAAACGGACTCATTGGCCTTTCGCTTGGCGCAACGGCTGCTTACCAGAAGGCTGGAGCGGTCGAGGACATCGCCGATGGAAACTTTGACCTAAAGGATCTTAGCATAGACGACTTCAAGTTTGGTGCTGACGTGGATGTGAGGGTCCTTTTCCTTGATGTTAACGGAAAGGCTTTCCTTGCCAAGAACGACAAGAGCGAGACTCTTGTAAACGGCATAGTGTCCGCAAATCTTGCGCTTGACATTGCAATCGTCCGTCTGAAGGCGGGTCTTGGCTACCAGTACACATTCAACACGAAGACGAGCGAGATGATCTATGGAAGCACCGCAGGGGTCAAGGACTTTGCGGATTTCAAGAACGCCAACTTTGACATCCATGTTGGTGTTGACGTGCTTCTTGGAGATCTTACGATTGGTGCATACGCAACGCTTCCAACGGAGGTCTCCGTTGGCAAAGGCAACTGGGGCGATCTCTTCAGCACAGTTGAGAAGAACTGGAAGGCCGCACAGATAGGTGTTGGCGTTGGCTTCTCAATCGTATAAGGTTCTCTGAAGGCAGATCGAGGTGGGCTGCATGGGTTTTCCGTGCAGCCCTTTCTTTGATGGTGGAGCTTTGATGGTGGAAAATGAAAAGTAGTTCTATAAGACGCATGGCTGTCGCAGCCGTTGTTCTGTTGTTCATATCGCTTCCTTCATTCTCAAGGGGCGTGTTCTCCATTGGAGTGGGTGCCAACATAAGCTATTCTGCAGAAGGAATAGTTCCTGTAGAGTCCAACGAAAGCGGGGAAGGGGCGCTTTCAAACCAGAAGCCCAAGTTCAGCTTCGACAACGTTGCGATTGGTCTTGAGACAAGGGTGAACCTGAGCTATCTGCAGCTTACGGCCGTTGGAGAGCTGTCTTCTGTGGATTCCAATACGATACTTGCCTCTGGAATCCTTGCAGGCGGATTGTCGTTCGACCTTTTCTCCTTATTCAGGATAGGCGTCTCAGCAGGTCCAAAGATTTCGTATGCATACACGGCGGCAGGGGCCAACGTCTCGAACGCCTACTATTCCTCAAGCCAGACCGGTTCGAGCCAAACAGGTTCAAATGACGGCGAAACATCAGGCATAGACCTTGAGAAGACATCGAATGGCAAAGCCTTTTGGGATGCCGTAAGGGACGGCAACTTCAATCTGAGGTTTACGCTTGACATCATAGCTGGGCCTGTACTTACAATTGGAGCTGCGTATGTCGTTCCAACCGATTTCTCCATGTCGAAGGAGAATTTCGAAGCGCTGATTCCTGATGACAGTGCATGGGGCAAGGGGCAGGTCTCCCTCTGCGTCCAAATGTCGTTGTTCTAGGAGGTGTCCATGTCAAAGAGCGGTAGAAGGATTTCAGGTTTCTTCAAGGCCATGCTTTTGGCCGTATTGGGTTTCTTCGTGATCTTCCTCTTTTTCCCAGACCTGTCGGAAAGCCTCTTTGGCGTGAGCCTGAGAGGGACTCCTGAACTTACAGAGAAGGTGACGGAAAAGGTTGGCGAAATGGCGGGTTCCGCGGTGGATGCCGCAACGGATGTCGTCAAGGACGTGGTGCAAAGCACTACCAATGCAGTGTCCGACGTTGTATCGGATACCGTTTCAAGCGTAGTTGACAACATCAAAAGCGGGGTGAACTGATGCAAAGTCTTTTCGGCGGGATTGATGGCGGAGTAGAAAACAGCAACGAAAACTCAAGGACATCGGTCCAAGACAATGACAAGCCAATGGACAAGACAAACGATCCAAAGCCAAAACGGGTGTTCGTGGTGGATGGCTACGGCCAGATCTACAGGTCCTATTTCGCCTTCATGACCAACCCGCTCAAGGACAAGGACGGCAACAACGTCTCGGCGGTGTTTGGGTTCTTCAACATAATCATGATGCTCATAAGGCAGTATTCGCCCGACTATCTCATCGTGGCCATGGATTCGAAGGGGAAGACCTTCAGACACGAACTCTACGACCAGTACAAGGCCAATAGGGACAAGACACCTGAGGACCTCCACTCCCAAATCCCAATCATAGAACACATCCTCGATGCCATGCGCATTCCACACTACGCACAGGAAGGCATGGAGGCCGATGACATTGTGGCCACAATCTGCCGCAATGCATCTTCCAATGGTATAGAGACCGTCATGGTCACAGGTGACAAGGACCTGCTGCAGCTTGTGCGCAATGATGTCTTTGCCCTAAGACCTCCAAGAAAAGGAGAGAAGGAGTATAGGCTCTGCTCTGGTGTGGAGGTGAAGGAACTGTTTGGAGTCGAGCCAAACCAAATGGTGGACTACCTTACAATTCTTGGAGATTCCTCTGACAATGTCCCAGGAATCAATGGAATAGGAGAAAAAGGTGCCGTCAAGCTGCTTTCAGACTACGGTTCGCTTGACGAAGCCTACAATCATATAGGGGAGCTCTCAAAGGGGGTCCAAGCCAAGCTTGAGGCTGCAAAGGACCACATAGAGCTTTCAAGGACGCTCATAGAGCTCAAGGACGACCTCTTTGAAATGAAGAGGGAGGATTTCTGTGCATATACCACAGACGACATAGACTGGAACGAAGGGGCTAGGCTTTTCAACGAACTTGGGGCGGATCGCCTTGCCAAGGCTGCAGCAAAATTCGTGAGTGCTTCCAATTCAAAGAAGCTAACAGAAGCGGTTGCAGACTCTTCAACCGACAAAGCTGAAGTTGAACTCCAAAGCGAGACCCTTCCAAAGGCGAAGAGGGGTGTATATTCTGCCATAGCAAGCGTTGAGGTCTTGGAAAAGACTCTTTCCTGCATCCCTGACGGAAGCCTTGTGGCCTTTGATCTTGAGACCACGGATCAGGACGACATGAAGGCTGTTCCCGTTGGTTTCTCGTTCGCATGGGAGACTTCAAAGGCCTTCTACGTGCCGCTTGTGTGTGCACAGGGCAGGATGATGGAGGATTCGGAGGCCAAAGCCGCACTTTCCAAGCATCTTCCTCGCTTCAGGATCGTTGGTCAGAACCTCAAATACGACCTCAAGGTCCTAAAGCGTTGGGGCGTCAATGGCGTCCATGCGTATGCAGACACCATGATAATGGCATGGCTGGACGATTCCTCGTCAATGCGGTACAACCTCGATGTCTTGGCGGAGAAATACCTGAACTACGACACCATAAGGTTCGACGACATAGTTCCAAAGGGCTCGATCTTCAGCGATGTCCCATTGGATCAGGCCGTCCAATACGGAGCCGAGGACAGCGACCTTGCGCTCAGGCTTTTCGAGTGTCTTCTTCCAAAGCTCAAGGTCAACGGTCTCGACGATGCTCTTTTCAACATAGAGATGCCGTTGGTCGAGATCCTTGCCAATATGGAGCTTGAGGGCATAATCCTTGACACTGAAAGGCTTTGCTCTTTCAGAAAGGACTTGGAGGTCGAGATAGACGATGTACAGAAGGCCGTGTTCGAACTGTGCGGAAAGGAATTCAACCTCAATTCTCCAAAGCAGCTTCAGGAAGTGCTGTTCGTGGATAGGAACCTTCCCACTGGAAGAAAGACGCAGTCAGGCTTCTCCACGGACTCGGATGTCCTAGAAGAGCTTTCCTTCTCACAGGACGACCCGGTTCCTCCTCTTATTCTGCGCTATAGGCTCCTTAACAAGCTCCTTAACACCTATGTCCTTACGTTGCCAACCCTTATCGACACGAATACCGGACGCATACATACTACGTTCTCACAAACGGGTACTGCTACGGGCAGGCTTTCGAGCAAGAACCCAAACCTTCAGAACATTCCAATCAGGACCGATGAAGGCCGTAGGATAAGGGATGCCTTCGTTCCAAAGGACGGCTGCGTCCTCATGTCAGCGGACTACTCGCAGATAGAGCTTGTTGTGCTTGCACATATATCGGGCGACGAGAACCTGCGGGGAGCATTCCTGTCAGGCGAAGACGTCCACAGAGACACCGCAGCCAAGATCTTTGGAATCTTCCCTGAAATGGTCACACCTGACCAGCGCCGCGCCGCAAAGACCATAAACTTTGGAATCATGTACGGCATGTCCGCATTCAGGCTCTCCAAGGACCTCAAAATCCCCCGCAGCGAAGCCCAACGCTTCATAGACACCTATTTCGAGCAGTACAGCGGGGTGAAGAGGTTCATCGAGGACGTCAAGGTCAAGGCCAAGGCCGATGGCTTTGTGAAGACCGCCATGGGGCATATCCGTTTCATCCCTGAGATGAAGAGCCGCAACAAGGCGGTCCTCGCCGGTGCCGAGAGGGTTGCAGTCAACACGATAATCCAGGGAACGGCTGCAGAGATAATGAAACTTGCAATGATAGCACTCTCAAAGGCCATCGCTGAGGCTGGGCTTAGGTCCAGAATGCTTCTTCAGGTCCACGATGAAATGATCTTCGAGGTTCCGCTGGATGAAGTCGAGCGCATGACAGCTCTTGTACGCAGCTGCATGGAGAACGCCTACAGGCTCAGCGTCCCGCTTAAGGTTGGGCTTGAAACAGGCCATAGCTGGGGAGAGATGCACTGATGCTCATAGGTCTTGTTGGCAAGAGCTGCAGCGGAAAGAACTATGTTGGAACCCTGCTAGAAAGGATGGGCTTTGAAGTCCTGGATCTGGATGTCCTTGGACACGAAGGGCTCTGTGCGAATGCGGATGCGATAGGATCGGTCTTTGGCAATGATGTCATGACCATGGAGGATGGTGTCCTAAGTGTTTCTAGGAAGGCCCTTTCAAGAAAGGTGTTCGACGACCCGTCTCTGAGAAAGGCTCTTGAGGATATCCTTTATCCCTGGATGGAAAGGCGTATCCTGGAGCATGAGGCTCTCCGTGGCGGTTCCGTATTGGTTTTGAATGGAGCGCTCCTTCACAGGGCTGGAATAGACCGTCTTTGCAAAGCTGTGATATACGTCGATGCTCCTTATGAAGTTAGGCTCAAGAGGGCTTTTGGGCGCGATGGCATTTCAGAGGAGGCTTTCCAAAAGCGTGAAGCAGCCCAAGAGGATGTGGATTTCCGTGACAATGCATATCGATGCCCCGTGTTCGTGGTGGAAAACGGCTTTGGTGCGGAAAAGAGAGAACTCAATCGACAAATCGTGGATATATGTGATAGAATTGGAATCACTGATATCAAGGGGAATGAGAACCATGAAGAAGAATAAAATCATTCTGCTTACTGTTTTGATAATGCTTGTGCTCTACTGTGGCGCTGTCGTCTTCGTCACGAAGCCTGACACCTTCGCTTTCAGCGGAATCCTTGGCGACTACAATACCATTTCCGGTACGAACAAGGCCCAGCTGATGGAAGAGGTTGGAGATATGATCGATGGAAAGATCGATGCCGCCGTAAACGACCGCATAGTCCCTTATGTGGACTCTTCTGTCGATACCGCTGTCGGTTCCGCGGTTGACTCTGCAGTCGATTCCATCTCGTCTTTGGTGGATGAGAAGGTCAACGCCCAGGTTTCAAAGGCGTTCGAGGCTCTGGAAACCAAGCTCGCATCTGAGAAGGATGCCCTCGTAAGCCAGCTGATGGCTCAGGTCGATGCTTCCTCAATGGTAGAGGAGACCACCGCTTCCTCTTACGTAGACCCAGCCGACTATGTTGACACGCTTCTTCCAAAGCTTGTCCCTGCCGTCGTCGCTGAGCTTGAGAAAAACCTTGATGCATACGCTCCTTACATCGTGAAGGCTCTTGTTCCAGAGCTTCTCACATACGAGGACGCTTTGGCTATGGATATGTATTCAAACTACAGGGACGCCCTCATAGCGGACATCACTCCCGAAATCGTCCTTGGCATAATGGATAGGCTTGAAGGCGAAGTCTTCACTTTCGTGGGTTCCGTTCCAAATGTTCCTGCAATGGCTGACAGCGTGAAGGTGACTGTCAATGTGAAGTCCTCCGAACCTGCATCCGATTCTTCGAACGGTGAGGCTGTTGTGCTTCCTCTCCTTACAGAGGAAAAGCCTGTTGTGGTCGATATTCCAGAGACTCCTGAGACTGTAGTTGATGTGGACGCCGTAGTTGCAGAGCTTGAGAAGAACCTTTCCTCGTACGCTCCATACGTTGCAGATGCGGTACTTCCAGAACTTGAGAAGGATCTTGAAAAGTATCTTCCTTACATCGTGGATGCTGTCCTCAAGGCAATGCCTGAGACGGAACCTGTTCAGGTTGAGGCTCCTGAGGTCGCTCCTGTAGAGGCTGTGGAAGAGACCTCCGAGGCTTCTCCAATTACATCCAGCCAGTACGATGCCATTAGAGAGGAGACACGCAGGACGGAGATTGAGAATATACTTTCCCAATTGCAAGATTAATCCCATCCTTGGTCTTTGAGTCGTCTTCTGCGTCACTGCACTCGGGCTGTGCATCATAGCACTATCCCTCGTTGGTGTCCTTGAATACGGTTCAAATCCCTGTGGATTACACCCCGGGTCTTTGTGCACATCGCTTTTGAATTCTTGGCGGCTTTCCCTCTTTGAGGGAAGGCCGTTTTTTGTATTAAAGGGGGCTTACGGGGCGGTTGGGGCCTTTGGGGCTTACTGGGCTCTTTGGGCTTACTGGGCTGTTAAAGACCTATGAATCAACACTGCTCCATAGCGTCCTGCAACGCCCATCAACGCCATGCTTCGCCATACAGTGCCCATCAAAGCTACCTGTAGAGCTTTCTAGAGTGTGCCTGAATGTACCTGATGGGTCCTGACCTCACCTGAGTGTCCTGCATTCCTAAATCTAGACCGTTTTAGAGTGGCTGAAGCGTCTAGACAGGCTAGAGAGGCTAGAATGGCTAGAGTGTCTAGATAGACTGGATTGTCTAGAGTCAAGTACGCTGCAGTTGTGTTCAACTAGGATCCGTTAGAATGCGGTAGTCGCCGTCCAGTGTGCGGATCTTCCATGAGCCCGTATCTGTAGCAGGTGCTTCTTCTATGTAGGATCCGCAAAGAGGAACTTTGCCACCACCTTGCGGAAGGTCTGCACAATAGAGCGGCATTGCAAGGCCTGAGAGGCGTTTGCGAAGCTCCTGTTCTATTGCAAGACCTCTTTTGAGAGGAACCCTGAAGTCTGCCGTTCCGGTGACCATGTCGCCTTGGAAGAGGTAGTATGGCTTTATCCTGTTGAAAAGGAGACTGTTGCAAAGCTCTTCAAGGGTATCGGCATTGTCGTTGACGTCTCTTAAAAGCACCGTTTGGTTGAGGGCTGGGATTCCGGCATCCACAAAGCGCGAGATGGCCTTTATGCTTTCCTGGGTAATTTCCCGTGGGTGGTTGAACTGAGTAAGAAGATAGAACGGTGCGGTATTGTGCTTCTTGAGCATTGCAACAAGCCTGTCATCAATTCGCGTTGGCTGCGACACCGGATAACGCGTGCATATCCTCATTATCAGGTGTGGGCTTGCCTTTCTGAAAGAGGCTATCATGAAATCCAGTTGGTCGTTGGATAGTGTGAGGGGATCGCCTCCAGTCACCAGCATTTCCTTCACTTCTGGATGCTTGGCAAGGTAAGAGGCGGCTTCAAGGATATCGGTCTGTGAGGCGGGGCCCATCATGTTGCCTGTGAAGCGGCGTCGGAAGCAGTGGCGGCAGTACATGGGGCAGATGTCGGTTGCGAGGAAGGCTACTCTGTTGTTGTAGCGGTGGATCAGGCGTTGGCCTTTGCTGTGGGGGACTTCCGCAAGCGGGTCGTCTGACTCGGTTTCAAGGGCTTGGTTTTCCTTGGAGGTTGGAACGACTTGGCGCCTGAGCGGGTCGTGCGGGTCGTGTGGGTCGATGAGCCCGGCATAGTGTGCGGTTATCCTGAGCGGGACGCTGATTTGGCTTTCCTTCCATTCTAGCTCGTCCTTGGTGAGTTCAAGGATTGTGCCTAGCTGCTCCATTGAAGTGATGTCTTGTGCCATTGCGATGCCTCGTTTGCGTTCTCGGTTGAGATGATTCCTTCATAAGGCAAAAAACAAGGCTGCCGCTTACGCAACAGCCTGTGTTTTGTTCGTATCCTTTGAATTGCGTCAGCTGTTGACTCTTTCAAGGTACTCCTTGGTCTCCGTGTTGACGCGGATCTTTTCACCCTGCTTGATGAAGATTGGCACTCTGACTCTGAGACCTGTCTCTGTTGTGACATATTTGGTTGCACCCTGAACGGTGTCGCCCTTGATGGCTTCCTCTGCCTCAGCTACGAGGTAGACGACCTTTGATGGAATCTGGATGTCAAGGACATCATCGCCGTAGACTGTGCAGCGGTATGTCTCCCCGTCTTTCATGAGGTACTGATAGTCTGGGAAGTTGGCCATTGGAATCTCGAACTGGTCGTAGGTGTCAACGTTCATCATGTGGAAGTTCTCACCATCGTTGTACATGTACTGGAAGTCCATCATCTCAACGTTGATGTCCTCTGCGTTGTCCTGGCTTTTCATCGTCTCCTGAAGGACCTGGCCTGTCGAAGGGCTCTTGAGTTTGAGTCTTACGAATGCAGAACCCTTTCCTGGGTTGACGAATTCACGGTCAATGCAGATGAACGGCTGACCCTTGATGAGCAGTGCTGTACCTTTGTCGATCTGTCCAGCTTTTATCATAACTTAATCACCTCTTGTGTATGAATGAGTTTACACTAGCTTTTGCATCTATCTCGATAGTGCATTTCATAGTAGCATTTATCGGTACGCTTTACAAGGGGAAGGGGAACAGCAGCACATCGTCTATGTCGCATCTTCCAGTCTCCACCATGAGAAGCCGGTCAAGTCCAATGGCCACTCCCGAGCATTTTGGGAAGCGGTCGAAGATGTCTGCAAACGAGGCATCGGCATCAGGGATGACCTTCCCGTTCTGGGACCTAAGCTCCACAAGTTTGTTGTATTCCTCTTTGTAGTAGGCCCTTACGGTTTCGACGTCCCGTTCTTCAAGGTAGCAGTTGGCCACTTCCATTCCGTTTATGTACAGCTCCCAGCGGCGTCTGTAGTTGCCGTTGCGTTGGGCAAGGCACTCTATCTGTTTTGGATACTCCACAAGGCAAACAGGATGGTCCTTTGGAAGGTTTGGCTCAACGAAGTTTATGAAGATTCTATTGAATGTGTCGTCCCAGCTTTCAGGGCCTGGAACATAGAGTCCAAGTCGTTGGGCCTGCTCTCGCAGGTCCTTTGGATTCTGCAGCATGTCAAGGTCAGTCGTCCCTGCGTCTGTGATGTTCGTATACTGCGGCACAGTGTAGCGCATGATGGCATCGCGTACGGAGAGGATTTCGAAGTCCTCCAGTACGCTTTGGGGGCAGTTCGGAAGGGCGGTCTCCCTTAGAAGCCTTTGCGTAAGGGCTATGGAGTCAACTTCATCGTAGCCAACGGTGTAGTATTCCAGCATTGAGAACTCTGGGTTGTGGATCTCTCCTATCTGCTCGCAGTTTCTGAAGCACTTCGAGATTTGGTATATTGATCCGCTTCCATCTGCAATGAGCCTTTTCATGAAGACCTCTGGAGATGGTATCATGTACATATCGCGGCTTCCTTCGAACTCGTTGATGAACGTTGTTCCAAAGTCGTCTATGGTGGCTTCTGGTATGAGGTCCGGTGAAAGAGAGGGGGTCTCAACCTCCAAATAGCCCCGTTGGTCGAAGAACCTCCTTATGGAGCCGTAGAGGAGGCTTCTGCTTTTTGCCGCCTTCATCAAATCTTCCATGCTTCTTTGTTTCGTCTTTCCTTCAGTGTCATGTGCCATAGCCCAATATTAGTCTTTTGTCCTTGTGTATGGAAGTAGCCATTGCCGTGGCAAATCGTTATACTTGCAGGCTATGGAAGCCTCTGTGAAATCATACGATACCAACGACATCATCTATGCCCTTGCAACCGCATGGGGCAAAAGTGCAATAGCCGTTGTGCGTGTGAGCGGCGATGGTTGCATAGAGGTTTTGTCCAAGGCGTTTTCAAGTTCAAGACGGCTCAAGGCCGCCAAGACCAATACGGCTGTGTACGGAAGGCTCGCGGATCCAAAGGATGGCCTTCCAATAGACGATGTGGTCGTGACCGTCTACAGGGATGGACATGGCTACACAGGAGAGGAGGCCTTTGAAGTCTCCTGCCACGGAGGGCTTCAGGTAGTGCGTGCTGTACTTTCCCTCTTGGAGGGCCTTGGTTTCAGAAAGGCCCTTGCCGGTGAGTTCACACTGCGTGCATTCCTTCATGGAAAGATGGACCTTACCAAGGCCGAGGCCGTTGAGGAGCTCATAGAAAGCAAGGGACGTACAGGTCAAACGATGGCTCTGAATAGGCTCAATGGTTCGCTTTTCAAGGCTATTTCCAATATAAAAGGCATCCTTGTTGGAATAATGAGTACAGTTGAAGTACAGCTCGACTACTCGGAGGACGAGATTGGGGAGGACCTTTCGTTTCCATTCCAAGAACTGGAGAAGGCCATGGATGCTGTAGGCAGGATAAAGGCCACATACAGTGCAGGAAGATTGTACTCCCAAGGGGCAAGGATCGTCCTAGCAGGTCCAACGAATGCTGGAAAGAGCTCTCTGTTCAACTACTTCCTCAAGGAGGAGCGCTCCATCGTAAGTTCCGTGGAAGGTACGACCAGAGACTTCATAGAGGCCCAGTGCACGATCGACGGCATTCCTGTAAGGCTTTATGATACAGCCGGGTTCAGAGACCTTCCATCAAAGGACGAGGAAGGGCAGGATGGAATCGAAGCCCAAGGCATGAAGCGTTCCAGAAGCCTCCTTGAAGATGCCGATATAATCCTCTACATGATTGGGCCTGAGGAAGACGGCTCTGGGGCAGTTGGACCTGATGGCGAAGTCCCGTGTGCGCCGCATGTACTGCCTGATGCGAATCTTGCAGCCGATTCCCGTTGTATAGTTGTGTACAGCAAGGCGGACATCGTGCATCCTGTACAGGATAAAAGGAAAGACGTTTCCAAAGATGGACGCAAAGCGGTGTCTGTCTCTGTCGTCACGGGTGAAGGTTTCCAAGGACTGTGCAGCGAGATATCAAGGCGACTCACCCAGGACATTCAGGTGCAGGGTGATGACGGCCTTGTGATAGAAAGCGAAAGGCAGAGGATTGACCTTGAAAGATGTCATAAAGCCCTTGATGCTGCAATGATGGCCGCAAAGCATGATGTACCGCTTGATATCATATCAATGGATATCCAGGAGGCCATTGAAGCATTGGGGGAGATTACAGGTGAGGTCACTACTGACGACATACTTGATAGGATCTTTGGAACCTTCTGCGTTGGAAAGTGACCTTGAAGTGACTCTCAGGAGATTTGGAAAAGAAACATTGGTTGGAAGAAGATATGGACTATGATGTTGTAGTTGTTGGCGGTGGACATGCTGGAATAGAGGCATGCCTTGCATGCGCCAGGATTGGATTCAGAACCCTGCTCGTGACACAAAGCCTCGATGCCATTGGAAGGCTTTCGTGCAACCCTGCTGTTGGAGGGCTTGCCAAGGGAAACCTCGTAAGGGAGACCGATGCCCTTGGCGGTCAGATGGGACTTCTCATAGACAGCACCATGATACAGTTTCGCATCCTGAACAGGAGAAGAGGCCCTGCGGTGCAGGCTCCACGGGCGCAGGCCGACAAGTTCTCCTATTCGCGTCTTGCCAAGGAGACGTTGGAGAACCAGGACAACCTTGAACTTTTCATGGATACAGTCGTTGACATCCTCACTCAGGACGATGGAAGCGGAATTCCAAAGGCCTGCGGGGTCCTGACCCAGAGGGGGATTTCGATTTCTTCAAGGGCCGTGGTTCTTACTACTGGGACGTTCATGGATGGGCGTATCTTCATTGGTGAGTACGACCACAGTGCAGGACGACTTGGAGAGGAAGCTGCGATAGGGTTGGGGGATGCCCTTAGGAAGAAGGGCTTCAATGTAGGGCGTCTCAAGACAGGCACACCTGCCAGGATAAAGGCTTCAAGCCTCCACTACGATGAAATGGAGCGTCAGGACGGTGACGAAGAGGTCGTTCCGTTCAGCTTCATGCACGAGACAATAGACCGCCCTTCCATTCCGTGTTGGATAACATATACGAACGAAAAGACCCATGGCATAATACGTGCGAACATGCACAGATCCCCGTTGTATGGAGGGAAGATCGTTGGAAAGGGTCCTAGATACTGCCCATCCATAGAGGACAAGGTGGTAAGGTTCCCAGAAAGGGACAGACACCAGATCTTCGTTGAGCCTGAAGGCATTGGAACCCAGGAGATGTATCTCAATGGACTTTCGACTTCCCTTCCAGAGGATGTCCAGTACGACATAATCCATTCCATAGCAGGGTTGGAGGATGCCGTGATAATGCGTCCGGCCTATGCCGTGGAGTATGATTATCTGGACCCTCAGCAGCTCAAACTGTCCCTTGAATCAAAGGTGATAGACGGCCTTTTCGTGGCAGGGCAGACAAATGGAACAAGCGGCTACGAAGAAGCTGCATGCCAAGGGCTTATGGCTGGGATAAATGCGTGTCAGAAGCTCAAAGGGGAGGAGCCGCTTGTCCTTGACAGGACAGAGGCATACATTGGAGTCCTCATAGACGACCTTGTCACGAAGGGGACGAAGGAGCCATATAGGATGTTCACAAGCCGTGCCGAGTACAGGCTCAACCTGCGCCATGACACTGCAGACGAACGCCTTACGCACAAGGGCCACGCAGTGGGGCTTGCAACGGACGAGCGTCTTGGACTCCTCGAACGAAAGACGGAGCAGATTGAGAGCCTTCAGGATCTCATACGCCATCGTGGCTTCCAAGGTGTGAACGCTTTGGACAGCCTCAAGAGGCCTGAAGTCACAATGGATGAGCTTGAGGCGACCATACCTGAGATTGGAGAGTATCCAAAGAGCGTAAGGCTTCAGCTTGAGCTCAAGATCAAGTACGATGGATACATAAAGCGACAGGACAAGCAGGTGGACAGGTTCTCAAAGCTGGAGGGCATACGCATACCTGAGGATTTCGACTACGATGCCGTTGAAGGCATATCAGCTGAGTCCAGGGAAAAGTTCAAGTTGGTAAGGCCTTCGTCCTTGGGGCAGGCTTCAAGGATATCGGGAGTGAGGGTGAGCGACATAACCGTACTTCTCGTGTATTTGAAGAAGTAGCAAAAGGAGACGCAATGGAAGCCAATCTTAGAAGCATACTCGAAGAAGGAATCAAAGCCATCATGCCTGACTGCAATGTCATGGAGCTTTCATGGGCCTTTTCCAAGCTCTATGACGAGATAACCCTGTTCAATCCTGCATACGGCCTTGTGAACGCACAGGGACAAGAGCTTGTGGTCAAGCACCTGCTTGACTGCCTCGCACCCGCTCCAATCATAAGAGCTGAGACCTCTTCGTTTGGTTCCATAAACGCCGCTGACCTTGGCTCCGGTGCAGGGCTTCCAGGACTTGTGCTTGCAGCTGCATTTCCAGAATGGAACCTATCCCTTGTGGAACGAATGGGAAGACGTGCGGGGTTCCTTAGGAACACATGCGCCGTGATGGGGCTTTCCAAGAACGTCCAGGTTGTGCAGAAAGATCTTTCAGAGGTTCAAAACAAATACAATGTGATAACTTTTAGAGCATTTAGGCAGTTTAAGGACATTGTTTTTGATCTTGATAGGATTGTTGAACCCAATGGAAAGGTCTTTGCATACAAGAGCAGCGATGAGAACATAGAAGAGGAACTTAGGTGTTTGGACGAGCATCTTCCAGGCGCGTTCAAAGCAAAAACCGTCCAATACGATGTTCCTTTCAGCTCTTCCAAACGGCAGCTTCTCATATTACATAAACAAGGTGAAACGGCTTGACCTTGCTTCCCTAAGTACTCTCTAAAGTGCTATCATTGCCAGCATGGACAAGATGAGCACTAAAAGGAAAAGCATTCTCTGGATTGTTCTCGTGGTTCTGTTGACGCTGCCGGTCCTTGCCGTATGCGCCTTCCCTTACATTCCAATGGAGGAGGGGTCTCTTCCGTATGCGGTTCTGGACCGCCTTCATGAGCTTTTCACCCAGTATGTGGGTTTCTTTCATACACAAAACCTGTCCCAGTATGGACTTGCTCCACTTGCGGGATTTATGGTCGTAGTGCTTGTCACTACGTTCTTGGGTGCCGGTCCCGTGTCGTTTCTGCTCAAATGCGTTGCGTTCTACTCTGTCTATCTCATCTTTGCATACGCCCAGGGCGGCCAAGGCTTTGGACTCGTTGACATCATGCCTCCATACTACTACATGGTTGCATTCGCCACCCTTCTGCTGTCATGCACCATCCTTGCCGCAGGCTGGATCTCAAGGCTTCGCAGGCGTAGAGGTGATCTCCCAGAGAAAGCCCCAAAGCCAAAGAAAGCTCCAAAGCACATCGATATGCCCAACACCAATGCCGATGTCCCTGAGTCCAAAACCAGTGACGAACCTTTGGTAGGCCCTATAGGGGACGAAGCTGCGAATGAGGACGTGCCTACGGAGGCAACCCCCAAGCAGACAGCGACACAGATAAGGAAAGACGACCCAAACGGCTCCAGAAAGGCTCTCAAGAGTCTTGTGGATGTGGATGTCCCTCAGTTCGACAGCTTTCCAAACTATACCGTTGGTTCAAGCGTATCTTCTGTAGATAGAACCATATACGATGTAACGGAGCGAGAAGCACGCCTAAAGAAGGAAGAGCAGGAGAGAAAGATTGCCGAGGCTCAGCGCATAAAGGCCTTGGAAGAGGAGAAGCTTAGGATGAAGGCCCTTGCGGAGGAGAAGGCCCGCAAGGAGGAAGAGGAGAACAGACGCCGTCTTGAGGCCATGTTCAAACCCAGGAACCTCATGAAAAGGCTTTCTGAAGAGGCTCAGGCTGATAAGGACTTCAATTCATACGCTTCCAATGCCGCTGACATAGACTTTGGAATTCCACAAAGACCTGTCGAGAGGGAGGATTCTGCAAACCGTCCGCAGCAGGTGCAGTTCCAAGCCCCTCCTTCGCAGCTTCAGAATCCGTTCGTGCAGCAGCCTTCACAGCAGTACATACAGCCCCAGGCTGCAAAGCCTGTGCAGCAGGAGCCTGTCGAACCTGTGCGCCAGGTGGAGCAGAGAAGTGCGGGCACAGAGAAATCGGTCTTTGCCCAGGAGGAGAGCTCCTATGAAAGAAGGTCAAGCGTGGAGGACCAGAGCATGGCTTCCCCTGCAGTGTTCAAGCAGGAGGCTGTGCGTGCAGAGAATGAAATGCATGAGCAGCAGGTGATGAGACAGCTTCAGAGGAATGCACAGCAGGCCCAGCGCGAGGCCCAGAAGGAAGCCTCCAAGGAGATCCAGTCCGATATCGTGGAGTCCGACGAAGAGATAGACGCCGCCAAGGAGAAGTACAGCAAGGAGAACCAGGAACAGGAGACGAAGAAGCCAAAGGGGCCGGATATAGACTACGTGTCTGGAATTGCGGGTCTCAAGAGCTCGGCTGCCGGAGATTCGTATCTCATCGATAAGCAGAAGTTCGTGTACAAGTTCCCGCCTGAGACCATGCTGCGCCATTATCCTACAAGCAGTACGGTCTACGAGGATTTGGACAACGACCCAGAGGGCATGATAATCGTGGACACCCTGCGACAGTTCAAGATTGGAACAAGCCTAATTGGAGTCCAGCATGGGCCAACGTTCACCCTGTATGAACTTGAGTTGCAGAGAGGTATACGTGTCAATTCCGTTCTGAACCTTGCGGACAACATTGCAATGGACCTTTCTGTTGCCAGCGTCAGAATCCTTGCCCCTATCCCCGGCAAGTCCGCCATTGGAATAGAGGTTCCGAACAAGAAGAGGGACACCATTGGATTCGATGTGATGATGCCAGCTCTCAAGTCCAAGAACTACAAGATCCCTATGGTTCTGGGAAGGACGATCACGGGTGAGAACATCGTCATAGACCTTGCCAAGACACCTCACCTCCTTGTCGCCGGTACGACGGGTTCTGGAAAATCGGTCTGTATAAACGGTCTTATATGCTCGGTGCTTTTCACGAAGTCTCCAAAGGAAGTCAGAATGCTTTTGGTGGACCCAAAGATGGTAGAGCTTTCAGTCTACAATGGAATCCCACACTTGCTGACGCCTGTCATCACGGAGCCAAAGAAGGCCATCAAGGCCATGAACTTCATCGTAGAGGAGATGGAGCGTCGTATGGCCCTCTTCTCAAGCGTGGGTGCAAGGAAGATAGAGGACTACAACGAAAAGATAGTGGAGAAGGGGCTGCTTAGGGTCAAGCTTCCATACATCATGGTCATAGTTGACGAGTTCGCGGACCTGATGCTAAGCGTTGGAAAGGAGCTTGAGGCTTCCATCAAGAGGATTACGGCCGTAGCAAGGTTCTGTGGGATACATTTGGTGCTTGCGACCCAAAGACCGTCGTCCGATGTCATAACCGGTACCATCAAGAGCAACATTCCAACCCAGATAGCGTTTGCGGTGTCCAATGCCCTGAACAGCAGAATCATCATAGACACAACCGGAGCAGAGAAGCTTCTTGGCCGCGGCGACATGCTGTACAACAGCCCAGAGGCCCGCGTGCCTGAAAGAATCCAGGGTGCCTACATAGACTCCGAGATCGAGGAGATCGTCTCGTTCGTGAAGACGCAGGGACAGCCCGATTACATTGACGAGTCCTATTTCGAGGACGATGACGACGAAGATGAGGACGTTGACGATTCGTCCGCTTCATCCGGTGCAGAGGACCTTTTCATGAGGGCTTGGAAGATAGTGTCTGACAGAGGCGAGGCCTCGGCTTCGTATCTTCAGAGAAGGCTCAACATTGGATACAACAGAGCTGCGAACCTAATTGAGCAGATGGAGGATGCCGGCTACATTGGACCCGCAAGGGGTTCCAAGCCTCGTGAGATCCTTAGGATGTACGGATCCGATTGAGTTTGGTTCTATTAATTGTGGTCCATTGATTGGTCTATTAAGTTGAGGAAGAGCCGTTTGAGGCCCTTCATAGGATGAATATATGGAATTTAGCGAATTGCCTTTGCACGAGCAGGTGCTGGAAGGAACCAGAGCCGCTCATTTTACACAGTGCATGCCCGTACAGGAACGGGTGCTGCCCATATCCATAAGCGGCAGCGATGTCATGGTCCAGTCCAAGACTGGAAGCGGAAAGACCGCAGTCTATGTCATAACATTCTTGGAGAGGTTCCTTCGTCTGAGGGACGAGGGAAAGAGCTCTTCTTGCCTCATCGTGGCTCCTACCAGGGAGCTTGCGCAGCAGATATCTGACGATGCCCTGGTCCTGTGTTCACGGGTGGAGGGCTTCCATGTTGGGTGCTTCTATGGTGGAGTTGGCTACGAGCACCAGAGGAAGCTCCTGGAGATGGGATGCGACATCTATGTTGGAACCCCTGGAAGGCTTTTGGAGTTCATGGAGCACCGGGAGCTGGACTGCCGCCGCATAGATACATTCGTGATAGACGAAGCGGACCGCATGTTCGACATGGGGTTCTATCCTGACATAAAGAAGATGTTCCGTCTCCTTCCACCTCGTGAGAAGAGACAGACGATGCTTTTCTCAGCCACGCTAGAGATGCGTGTGAGGGAGCTTGCGTGGGAGTTCATGAACGATCCTGAGGAGATAGAGCTTGAACCTGACCACATCACGGTCGAGAACATAACCCAGGAGCTCTATCATGTGGCCAAGTCCGAGAAGTTCCTTCTCTTCCTGCAGATACTTGCTTTGGAGAAGCCCGAATCTGCAATAGTGTTCACAAACAGCCGCCACATGGCAGCCGAGGTTGCAAGCCGTCTCAAGCTCAACGGCTACAATGCAGACTTCCTTACAGGAGACCTTCCACAGGGCCAGAGACAGGCAGCATTGAACAAGCTCAAGGATGGAAAGACCTCCATCCTGGTTGCAACGGATGTAGCCGCCCGTGGACTTCAGATAGACGACCTCCCCCTTGTCGTCAACTACGACATACCTGAGGACTACGAGAACTATGTTCACCGCATTGGCCGTACAGCCCGTGCTGGAAAGAGCGGAAAGGCCATAACGTTTGCAGACGAGGAGTTCGTATACGGCCTTGAACCAATCGAAAAGTACATAAAGATGAAGATTCCAGTAGTGTGGCCTGAGAACCTTCCTGACATAGAGGACAAGTCTCTTGGAAAAAGCTGGAACCTTGACAGCCGTTCGTCCCGTAGCTCCTCTCGTGGTTCTTCTTCAAGAGGTGGCTCCCGTAATGGTGGTTCTCGAAGCGGCGATTCCCGCAGAAGCGGTTCTCAGAAGGATAGTCAGCGTGGGGATTCGAAGCGAAACGACGGACAACGCATGGTTTCTGAAAAAAAGGCGTCTCAGAAAGACCAAAGGCCGGCCCAAAAGAGCTCCAGACCTAAGAAAGACAACGAGTCCGTGGACTACAAGTCCCTTGGCAGCATGACTGAAGAGGAAAGGCTTGCCTACTACAAGAGAAAGTACGGCTTTGAGCCAAAGGGCGAGGCCAAGACTTCAGGAAAGAAAACCGCTTCAGGCAGACCTTCTGGAAATACTGGAAACGGAAAGCCTTCACGAAAGGAAACCTCTGGAAAGAAGCCCGTTGAAGGAAATACTGTAGAGAAGAAGGCTGAAGAGGCGAAGGTTCTTGAAGCCGGAAAAGCCAATTCCAAGGCAGCTGAGCCACAGGCAAAACAGCCAAAGAAGCAGGGATTCTTCCGAAGATTGTTCGGGAGGAAGAACGGAGGTTCGAAGTGAGCCAATTGAAGCGCTTTTTCAGCTACTACAAACCGTATAGGGGACTGTTCGTCCTTGATATGGTTGCCGCAACTGCAAGCTCGTTGCTTTCCATCTTTTTTCCAGCCCTTACAAGAGAACTCTTGAAGACCTGGATACCAGAGGGCATGTGGACGCAGATCATCACATGCTTTGCAATGATGTTCAGCGTCTACGTCATACAGTCCATGCTCTCCTACATAAGGATCAAATGGGGCCATTTCCTTGGTGTGTACGTTGAGAACGACATGAGACGCGATATGTTCAACCATCTTCAGAAGATGAGCTTTGGATACTTCGACACCGCAAAGACGGGACACCTCATGAGCCGTATAACGAACGATCTCTTCCAGATTGCAGAGGTGGCCCACCACTGCCCAGAGGACTGCCTCATATCGGTTGCCACAATCCTTGGTGCATATATCGTGATGTTCAACTACAGTGTCCCAATGGCTCTCATTTCGTTGATTCCAATGCCATTTCTCGTAACCTGGGGCATCGTCTTTGGAGGAAAACAGAAGCAGACCTCAAGGGATGTGAGACGCCATGTGGCTGATGTGAACGCAAACGTAGAGAATTCCATTCAAGGCATAAGGGAAGTCAAATCCTTCACAAGCGAAGAGTTCCAAGGCTCCCGTTTCAACGACTCGAACGAAGACCTCAAGCAGAGCCGCAGGCACCAGTACAGCGTTATGGCCGCCTATGGCACAGGTATGAACTTCCTTAGGAACATGTACTACTTCACAACCGTCGTGGGCGGTGCCATCCTGATCTACAAGGGTTTGATACAGTCCTACGACCTTGTTGCGTTCCTTTTGTATGTAAGCGTGGTCCTTGAACCAATAGACAGACTAATAAACTTCGTGGAGCAGCTCAACCAAGGCACCGCCGCATTCGAACGCTTTACTGAGATCATGGACATACAGCCAACAATAAACGACAAACCTGGAGCTGAAGAACTCAAGGTCTCCGCCGGAGACATACGCTACGACCATGTCCGCTTTGCCTACGACAGCAAGGAAGGGGAGGTCATAGGAGACCTCTCGTTCGATATTCCAGGTGGATCGTCCGTTGCAATCGTGGGGGAGTCGGGTGCTGGAAAGACCACGACGGCCTCGCTTCTTCCTCGTTTCTACGAAATGGACAGCGGATCCATCACCATAGACGGTCAGGACATACGCGACGTCACGCAAGCCTCTCTTAGGCACAACATTGGATTCGTCCAACAGGACGTGTTCCTCTTCGATGCCGATATCCGTGAGAACCTGCGCTACGGCAAGCCCGATGCCACTGACGACGAAATGCTCGCCGCACTTGATGCGGCAAACCTTGGGGATTTCGTAAGGTCGTTGCCTGACGGGCTCTCCACAATGGTGGGTGAGCATGGTACAAGGCTCTCAGGCGGTCAGAAGCAGAGACTCTCCATTGCAAGGGTCTTCCTCAAGAACCCTCCAATCCTAATCTTCGACGAAGCCACTTCTTCTTTGGACAACGAGAGCGAAAAGCTCATCCAGGATGCATTTGCGAAGCTGTCCAAGGGACGTACCTCAATCGTTATAGCCCATCGTTTGACGACTGTGAAGGATGCCGATAAGATTATAGTGTTGGAGAAGGGACATGTGATTGAAAGCGGCTCGCACGATGAGCTTCTTGCTGCAAACGGGCACTACGCCCATCTATACCGCAGGGACTTCGATTGAGCTGGTTTGAAGGAGAGGACTGAAAGGTGCTTTACATTCTTTGGGGCTTCCTACTGGTGGTTCCTGCTTTTCTCATTTCGTTCCTCTTTGGGATAATCCCAGGCTTCCTTCTCAAAGGAATCGGTCTAAGGAAGGCCGGCGATGCGTGGTCGTATTGGTTCGCCTATGCGATGTCTGCCTTCGTGATGCGTCTTGTTGGGGTGAAAATCCACACCGTTGGGGATGTGGATGCCGTGCGTAGGCTGTCTCGCAGCGGAAGGCCTTTGTGTTTCGTCTCCAACCATACGAGCCTGTTGGACATTCCAGCCATCCTTTCCCTTCGTATAAGGACGGGCTTCGTGGCCAAGAAGGAGCTTTTGCTTGTCCCTGGCGTGAACGTGTGGATTTTGGCCATACATTCCGTATTCATCAACAGAAAAAACCTGAAAGAGGGTGCCCGCTCCATTGAAAAGGCTGTGGCCAACATAAGACAGGGTTATCCCATGTACATATTCCCAGAGGGCAAGCGCAGCAAGAACGGGGTGATTGGTTCGTTCAAGAAGGGTTCGTTCCGCCTTGCAACGGAGTCCCAGGCCCTCATAGTTCCAATCACCATAAAAGGGCTTAGAGTTGGCCTTGAGGACCGCCGCAAGCCGTTCCAGCACAGCGAATGCTGGATTCATTTTGGCTCTCCCATCCAGTCGCCTCCACGCTCTGACCGCGACGCCGTCTACGACATGATAGAGGACATAGAAACAGGCATAAAGGACGTCTACGAGGTGCTGTGAGGGTCTTCCCTTTCCATTGGATGGTTTGTGCCTTGCTGATATCTACCTGCAATCTATGATTCTTTGGACTTCATTGGCGTCGATTGAGGCGCATTCTGCAATCGTCTGAACTGGGATTCCTTTGGAGTGCATGGCTTTGACCATGCGGTTTGTAGCGTTGGCTTCGCCAATGGAGATTCCCTTCGCCTCTCCGTCCTTGTATCTTTCAATGAGGTTCAGTTCGTACTTCATATAGCCCTGCCTCCAGTCCTCGTC
>MSGT01000003.1 GCA_001940825.1 Sphaerochaeta sp. Phil3 | reverse complement strand
GGAACTTAAATAAATAACTTACCCAAACCAATTGCATTTGAACATGAAACACTGAAAATCCGTGGGGGGGGGGAGCTCCTAGCCACTGGTTTGAGTGTCGTGTAACTCGTTGCAATCCAAGTAGAAAAACCGCTGTCAAAGCAATAGACAAACTGTTCTCAATGGCTCAAATCAAGGACGAAGGCACGCTTTCGTCCATTTCGCTATATCCATTTTTCAAAATCGAAGGAGGGAAAACAACATGAGGAAAGCATGTTTTCTCATTGTCGTCTGTATTCTGCTGGTTGCACTTGCAGGATGTGATGGTACATTGGATTGGGGCAGACACGTTTGGGGAGAAGGATCCGTAGTCAAGGAAGCGACATGTACAGACAAAGGCATTACAATCTTCAAATGCCTGCATTGTGGAACTTCAAGGACGGAGACCATCTCCGCTTTGGGACATGATTTCTCTAATGAGGTGGTTGATGACAGGTACCTTGCAATGCCGTCTTCATCTGGAACCAGTGCGAAATACTACAAAAGCTGTACTCGGTGCGGGCAGAAAGGGACTGAGATGTTCTATGCGTTCAAAGATGAAGAACCATCTGGCCCGAAACAAAGCATAAAGTGCTACTCGAAGCCGAATCCAAATGTCCTTACGGACTATACCTCCTTCTATGACGATGATTACTACTATTACCTGTTCAATCTTGGAAAGGTCTACAATGTACAATTGGGTGAAGCAGCTATTGATTACTTCGATGGTTTTACGGAGAGGAGCTTCAAAGAAACAACTGAGAGGACGACTGAATCCTCCGTGAAAAGCAAGGTCAGTGAGGTGACGACATCGTCCTCCCATTCCGACTACTCTTTTTCTGAAAGTCTCAAATACACGAGAAGCTCGTCGCTGTCTGGTTCCCTGTCAGCGGCATTGGAAGGGACGTTGAATGCATCTGTAGGGGTGAATGCGTCAGTGTCGGTGGAAAATGGGATTACAGCGAATCAGGCCTGGGGATACAGCAACAGCAGCAGTGTGAGCAAGGCCTATGAGAATGCAAGCGTAGAGGCTGAAAAACAAGGGGAGGAGACAAGCTATTCCTTTACAAGGGGAAATCCGGCGGGCAAGTACATAAAGGCTCTGTTCGGAACCGTCGATGTCTTCAGCTGCATCGTCGTTGACCCCAAGACTAACGGATACGCAGTATTCAACTTCTCGACGATAAGGGACCAGGGCGAGTGGTTGTTCTATTTGGGGGAAGGCGTCGATGAATACGACAACTCCCCGGATGAGGAATTGGAATTTCCCGATTATCGTGAAGTGGAAGGCATCATCAACACTCCTCCTAACAGACGAATAAAGAATTACGGAACGAACTATGTGACAAGCAAGCTGCTACCCTGCCGGTTGGACAATGGCTACAACTATGATGATCCCGGTCCGAATGCGAATGACATTGGTTGGCGCTACGACGATGACGAGTATGGTTTTGGAAGTTTTGTATTGAAGGACGTTTCAAAAGGTGACGATGGTGTTTTCTTCATTGAAGAAGGAGCCTCACTTTCGTTCATGCTTGATCATTCGTCTGATAATTTTCCGATAAGGGCCGCCATGACTTCCCGTATCATTTCGGATGACACCGCAAACAGTCTGAACCTATACAGAATGCCATGTGATGTCGGCAATCGTACTGTCAACAAGGGTCTTCTTGTTGCATATGTTGAGTATTACGATGGCTCTCCTTCTGATAGGATCATAAGAAACAATTTCTTCGCAAATAAAGGGGCCCATGAAGAGATAGGAATCATCGAAGAGATAAAGAAGCCGTGCAAGGTTACAATATCGATTTGCTTTGAATTTGAAATGAGGGCACCAGGGTGGTTTGGATTTAGCGGTTGATATTGGATGAATTATCGCATCAATCAGACATTTGATTTCTTGTCTGAATGAATTTCATATATGAAAGAATTTTGAATATGAAATCCGTAGCTGTGAAGCCTTTTACGAGTTCTACAGCTGCAGTTTTTTGAGGAGAGATAAGATGAAAAAGATTTTATTGTGCTCGGTTGTGATTATAGCAACCTTTTGTTTCATATCCTGCAAACAAGATGTTTCAGATCACATTGTTTCGGATGACTCTATTCTGTTAAAAATGTGGGTATTCGAAAGAAATGATGACGATTCGTATTCAATAAAGAAATACAAGGGAGAAGGTTCCCAGTCAGTCGTAATTCCCTCAGTTTGTAAAGGAAAACCTGTGACCGGTATAGTTGGTTCTGCTTTCAAGGATTGCAGTGCCCTTAAGAAGATAACGATACCATCCAGTATGACAAGCATAAGTAGATTTGCTTTTTCCGGCTGTAGCGGTCTTGAATCGATTGAAGTCGAATCGGATAACTCCGTGTACTACAGTAACGGAAATTGTCTGATTGAACGTGCTTCAATGACACTTGTCCTTGGGTGCAGGAATAGCATTATACCCGAAGGTGTTACAGTGATAGGTTCTCAGGCTTTTTCTGGCTGTAGTGGTTTGACAGAGATAACTATTCCTTCGAGTGTGACTACTATAGGAGTTGGTGCTTTTTTTGGTTGCAATGGTCTTACTGAGATAACGATGCATGAAGATGTAACGAGCATAGGCTCTTCTGCCTTCTCCGGCTGCAGCGGTCTGACGAGCATAACGATACCTGAGAGTGTTACGAACATAGGTGATTGGACCTTTCATTACTGCAGCGGTCTGACGAGCATAACGGTACCTGAAGGTGTTACGAGCATAGGAAATTACGCCTTCAATGGGTGCAGTGGTCTGAGAGAGATAACGATACCATCAAGCGTTGTGAGTATGGGGAGGTCTCTTTTCGATGGTTGCAAAGACCTCTCTATAGTGTTTGCTGAAGGTACAATAAAGATACCCGGTACTAAAGATTTTGGTTTTCCTTGGGGTGGTAGTGGAATAATATCTGTCACGATTCCGTCAAGTGTGACAAAAATTGGAAACTATGCTTTCGAGAATTGCAGCGGACTGACTGAGATTGCGATACCTTCAGGTGTGACTGTCATTGGCGAAGGTTCTTTCAAGGGTTGTAGTGGATTGACTGAGGTTACAATCCCATCTAGTGTGACGAGCATGGGAGCAGATGTATTCTTCGGCACTGAGGGTCTTTCAATTGTGTTTGCAGAAGGTACTATGGAAATACCTGGTGCGGAAATCACCCTGTGGTTGTGGAGTCATGGCGCTGGAATTGTATCTGTCACGATTCCGTCAAGTGTGACAAAAATTGGAAACTATGCTTTCGAGAATTGCAGCGGACTGACTGAGGTTACAATCCCATCTAGTGTAACGAGCATAGGCTCTTCTGCCTTCTCCGGCTGCAGCGGCCTTGAGTCGATTGAGGTCGAAACAGGAAATTCCGTGTACTGCAGCGATGGAGATTGTCTGATTGAACGAAGCTCAAAGGCCCTTGTCCTTGGATGCAAAAACAGCGTTATACCTGACAATGTAACGAGCATAGGCAATTCTGCCTTCTCCGGCTGCAGCGGCCTGACGAGCATAACGATGCCAAAAAGCGTAACGAGTATAGGCTATTTCGCCTTTTCTGGCTGCAGAGACCTGACTAGCATAACGATATCTTCGAGTGTGACGTACATAGACCGTTGCGCCTTCCAGAGTTGTGGACTGACTAGCATAAAGATACCCTCAAGTGTGACGTACATAGCGGATGATGCTTTCTATCTCTGCAATGATTGCGAGTCCATAGAGGTCGAAGAGGGAAACTCTACGTACTATAGCGAAGGAAACTGTCTGATTAGACTCGATTCAAAGGCTCTTTTCCTTGGGTGTAAGAACAGTGTCATACCGAGTGATGTAACTGGTATAATGCACGATGCCTTCTCCTATTGCAACGGTCTTACAGAGATAACTATACCGTCAAGTGTTACGTACATAGGAGCTGGTGCCTTCAGCGGTTGCAGTGGTCTTACAGAGATAACTATACCGTCAAGTGTTACGTGCATAAAAACTTGTGCTTTCAGCAGTTGCAGCGGGCTGACTAGCATAGCGATACCTAAAAGTGTGACGACTATAGAGAGTCATGCTTTCGATGGTTGCAGCGGTCTTGATAACATTGTCTATTCAGGAACAAAGACACAGTGGAATTCCATAGAAAGGGATTCTAGTTGGAATAACAACACTGGCAATTACACTATCCATTGCACTGATGGAGACATAGCAAAGAACTAAAGTTTTAGGAACGAGCAGTTGTAAGGCCTTTTGGGATCAGCAACTGCTTGGTTTATTGTTTGATGTGTATTTGCATTCTGATGGAGAGATAAAATGAAGAAGATTTTGTTGTTTATGGCTGTAGCTTTGCTGGTCTTTGGCATGGTGTCATGCGATCAGGAAGTCAAGGCCAAGATGTATAAGTTGACATACAATGCCAATGGTGCTGTCGGAAACGTTCCAGCATCCATTGAAGTCGAAGAAGGAGGAACGATAATTGTTTCTTCTTATGGTTCGCTTTCCATGAGGGGATATGACTTCGTAGAATGGAACACGAAGAAGGATGGAAGCGGCAAGGCCTACAGGGAGTCTCAATTCCTTAAGGTTGACCGTGACATCACCTTGTACGCACAGTGGAGCCTTCATGTATATTCCATCTCGTATGATTTGGACGGAGGTTCGTATCCAGAAGACAGAAGCAATCCAAATGACTACACGATTGAGACCGAGACCTTCACATTGAACAATCCTGAAAGGGTTGGCTATGAGTTCCTGGGTTGGATGACCTCAGGGAATGAAAAACCAAACAAGAACGTTTCCATTCCCAAAGGAACGACAGGAGAGCTTTCATTCACGGCTGAATGGAGACCTTTGAATTCCTATTCAATCTCCTATGATGTAAACGGTGGTGAAGGTTCAATAGAAATCGCTCGTAAATCTGAAGGCGAGTCTGTCGAGATAACTTCGGATTCAGGTATTTCAAGAAAAGGCTATGAATTCGTCTGTTGGAATACTGAACCAGATGGAACAGGAAAGGACTACAATCCTGGTTACTCCTACGAAGAGGACGCAGACCTTCAATTATATGCCAAGTGGAGCATCGTCAAGTACTCGATAGAATACAACCTCAACGATGGAAAACTAACAGCGGGCAAGAGCAATCCTGATGAGTACACAGTAGAGACCGCCGATATCATACTTGAGAATCCTACTAAGTATGGATACGAATTCATTGGATGGAAATACAAGGATGATTCCGATGTACTTGCAAGTACGGACTTCTCCATAAAGAAGGGAACGACTGGGAATCTGTCTATAGTTGCTGTCTGGAAGCTTTTGGATACCTATGCAATTTCATATGATGCAAATGGTGGAACTGGAACCATCGAAACACAACACAAGTACAAAGGCGAGAGTCTGACGATATCTTCAGGTGAAGGTGTTGAAAGAGTCGGTTACATGTTCTCATGTTGGAACACAAAGTCCGATGGAACCGGAACAGATTACAATCCAAACGATGTATATAGTGCCAATGCAGACCTCCGGCTCTATGCGAAATGGGATCCTATAAAGTATTCGATAACGTATGAACTTGACGGTGGAGCCTTCTCCGATGGTTCTGTCATCACGGAATACACGATAGAGACCGATACGTTCACTCTTCCGATTCCAACGAAGGCGGAATATGAGTTCGTTGGATGGAGCGCCAAAGGCCCAAGCGAGGCTCAAAAGACGGTTTCAATAGAGAAGGGTTCCACTGGAAACCTTAGCTTCACTGCCGTCTGGAGGGAACTGAAGAGATATACTGTCTCCTATGATGCCAATGGAGGATTCGGTTCCATTGAGTCTCAGTCGAAACTTGAAGGTTTTCCAATGACCATATCGGATGCTGTTGGAATCGCAAGAACCGGCTATTCGTTCGTCTGTTGGAACACGAAGAGCGATGGCACAGGAACGGACTACAAGCCAAATGATGAATATGACAATGATGAGAACATCGTGCTTTATGTCAAGTGGAGTGTAGTGAAATACTCCATCACATACGACCTTGCGGGTGGAACGCTGCCTGAAGGGAAAAGCAACCCAAGTGGCTATACGATTGAAACAGAAACCTTTACGTTGGTGAACCCTGAAAAGGATGGTTTCAGGTTCATGGGCTGGAAGAAGTCTGGCTCGAAGGATGAAACTGCAGAGAAAACCATTTTTATTGCAAACGGTTCATATGGTGACGTTTCATTTATTGCTGTATGGAAGCAGGCGGAGGAATGTACAGTGACCTTCGATATCAATGGAGCCGATGGAGGTTTTATTCCAGATTCAATGATAGTGTATGAAGGAGATTCCTTCATCGCACCATCGAGCGATTCCTTCTACAGGGATGACTATGTATTCGAGGAATGGAATACGAAAGCGGATGGGAATGGCAGTCGATATTCCATATCTGAGACGGTTGAGGTCTGTGGAGATGTTACCTTGTATGCAATTTGGAAGAAGTCCCCATTGTGGTATACCTATCTTTCCGAATCCGATTCGTATTCTGTGGCATGCAAGGACAAAAACACTTCATCAGTTGTAATTCCTTCAACGTACAAAGGGAAGCCTATCACTGAAATAGGGTACGGAGCATTCAAGAACTGCACTGCGCTCAAAGAGGTTTTAATACCAACCAGTGTTACAATAATAGATTGGTATGCTTTCTCTGGCTGCAGAGGTCTTACAAGCATAACGATACCTTCGAGTGTTACGGACACAGCGAATTATGCTTTCAAAGATTGCGAAAACCTTTCGATAGTGTTCGCCGAAGGGATGGAGAAGATTCCGTCCGGTGCTCTTTACGGTGCTACTGGAGTAGTCTCCGTCACGATACCTTCAAGTGTTACGAGCATAGGGGGTTTCGCCTTCAAGGGTTGCAGCGGACTTGAGAGTGTCACGATACCATCGAATGTTTCCTTCATAGGTTATTATGCCTTTGAAAACTGCAGTGGTCTTACAAGCATAACGATACCTTCGAACGTTACGAGCATAGGGGAGGCCGCCTTCCGTGGCTGCAGCGGTCTTGAATCGATAGAGGTTGGAGCCGGAAACTCCGTTTTCTACAGCGACGGGAACTGTCTTATTGTAAGGGATACGAAGGAACTTGTCCTTGGTTGCAGTAACAGTGTGATACCTGAAGACGCTAAGAGCATAGGGGATTATGCCTTTTACGATTGCAAAGGTCTGACAGAACTGACAATACCATCAAACGTGAAAAGCATGGGGGAATCTGCCTTCGAAAATTGTAGCGGCCTGACAGGAAGCTTGGTGATACCACCGGGTGTTACGGAAATAGGGAACTCTGCCTTCAAAGGCTGCAATGGTCTTACAAGCATAACGATACCTTCGAGCGTTACGGCTATAGGGGATAAAGCCTTCGCTGGTTGCAAGAATCTTTCGATAGTGTTCGCCGAAGGGACGGAGAAGATTCCAGTAGGGGCTCTTTCTGGAGCCTCTGGAGTAGTCTTCGTGAAGATACCATTGGGCGTTACTTTCATAGGGGATTCCGCCTTCAAGGGTTGCAGTGGACTTGAGAGCGTCACGATACCATCGAGTGTGATGACCATAGGTAGTGAAGTCTTTTCCGGCTGCAATGGTCTTTCGATAGTGTTCGCCGAAGGGACGGAGAAGATTCCAGTAGGGGCTCTTTCTGGAGCCTCTGGAGTAGTCTCCGTGAAGATACCATTGGGCGTTACTTTCATAGGGGGTTCCGCCTTCAAGGGATGCAGCGGACTTAAGAGCGTCACGATACCTTCGAGCGTCACAGGCATAGGAAATGAAGTTTTCTACAACTGCAAAGGACTGACAGAACTGACAATACCATCAAGCGTGAAAATCATATATCATGATGCTTTCAGCGGTTGTAGCGGGCTCACGAGCGTAACGATATCTGAAGGTGTTGAAACTATAGGCGATGGTGTCTTTTACAACTGCGAAGGACTGACGGAACTGACAATACCATCAAGTGTGAAAAGCGTAGGTTCTTATGCCTTCAGATATTGCAGCGGGCTCACGAATGTAACGATATCTAAAGGCATTACGAGCATAGGTGAGTATGCCTTTTACGGATGCAGCGAACTTAAGAGCGTCATGATACCTTCGAGCGTCACGAGCGTAGGTAATTATGCCTTCTCTGGTTGTAGTGGTCTTACAGAGCTGACGATATCAGAAGGTGTTGAAACCATGGGAATAGAAGCTTTCAATGGATGTAGCAGTCTTAGTAAGATTGCGATACCTTCAAGTGTGACGAGCATAGGAGCTTTTGCCTTCCGTGGCTGCAACGGAGTAGAGTTGATTGAGGTTTCCAGTGGAAATACTGAGTTCAGCGACGAAGGAAACTGTCTGATTAAGCTAAGTTCAAAGACTCTCTTGCTTGGTTGCAACAATAGTGTGATACCTGAAGACGTTACGAGCATAGGGACTTATGCCTTCGAGAACTGCAGCGGTCTGACAGAGCTGACAATACCACCAAGTGTGAAAAGTATATGGGGGTATGCCTTCTATGGTTGCAGCGGTCTTACAAACATAACGATACCATCAAGTGTTACGGACATGGCGAGGCACGCTTTCTCTGGTTGCAAGAATCTTTCGATAGTGTTCGCCGAAGGGATGGAGAAGATTCCGTCCAACGCTCTTTCTGGAGCCTCTGGAGTAGTCTCCGTCATGATACCATTTAGCGTTACAACCATAGGTTCCTCTGCTTTCTCTGGCTGTAGCAAACTTAATGACATATTCTATTCAGGAACTGGTGATCAATGGAATTCCATAACAAAGTATTCTTACTGGAATTACAACACTGGCAAATACACCATCCATTGCACTGATGGAGACATAGCAAAGAACTGAGTTCGTAACTGTGTAAAATATGGGCCGCTTGACATTTGATGCTGGGCGGCTCATTTGCTTTTGGAGTTATGTATCTACATCTCAGTTTCTTCATTTGGTGGCGAAAAGATAGGTTTATGAAGAAAGTTTTCTTCCTAAACTCTCAAAATGGCACCTGACTGAAGAAAAATGGAAAAGCATTTAGACAAGTTCTTGGTTTTTGAAGGATGTTTGCAGACATTTTGCTGCCGCTGGGGCGTTGAGTGGCATTGTAGGGCGGAGTATGGCGCTGTATGGCGTTGAGTGGCGCTATGGGACGCTGTGGAATGCTTGGTTGACTAATTCAGACGCTTTCTCTAAAATTTTCAAGTATCAACTAGGGGAGCTTGTATGGTTCTTATAAACATTGACACCCTGTCCGACTCCGAGCTCAGATGCATAGCGCAGCAGGAAGGTGTAGAGGATTGGGAGGACCTCTCCAGAGAGGACCTCATAGATTCCATAGAGGAGATATACGAGGATGAAAACAGGTTTGAGCCAAACCACTCTTCGTATACAGGTCATAGGTACGTCAAGACCCTTGTGAATGTGGATCGCCAGGGGTCGCTTGGACTTCCTGGAGTCGAAGAGCTTCCTCCCGCATACAATGAAACATGCATACATGCAATAGCCAAGGATGCGAACTGGGCGTATGTGTTCTGGAGCCTTTCGCCGCAGGACCAGACCCTTATGGAGGAAAGCGGCTGCACCCTTTCTTTGAGAACCATAGTCCTTGCAAAGGACGACTGCCCGGAGACATCGTTTGACATAGATGTGCTTGGCAGCGACATGGAGTGGAGCCTTGAGCTTCCTTGGTCCGGCAGGCAGTACAAAGCCGTGCTTGTAAAAAAAGATCCTTCCAACGGACATGAGAGCATACTTGCAGAGAGCAGCATCGTATCGGTGGAGGAGTGTTGGCTTTCCAAAAACCCTGAAGCTCTCAAGGAACGCAGTAGGTTCAACGTCCTTGTGACCCCGCTTGTCACGAAGGGCGGCGAGCTCATAAACAACAGGCAGGTCCATGAGATACTCGAAGAAGGCAAGGAGGGTTTGGCATGAAAAAGAACAGGATAAACTTCATATTCAACGCACACCTTCCATTCGTGAGGCACCCGGAATATCCAAAGTTCCTGGAAGAGGACTGGCTGTTCGAAGCCATAAACGAATCATATCTTCCAATGCTAAGGATGATGTATGCCCTAAGGGACGAGAAGGTTCCGTTCAAGCTTACGTTCTCCATTTCTCCCACCCTGTGCTCCATGCTGGACGACCCCCTTCTTAGGGAGAGGTTCCTCAACTACATGAACGAACACCTTGAGCTTGGACAAAAGGAGATGGAAAGGCTTTCCAACGACCCTCACAAGCTCAGGCTCGCCAACATGTACCTTGAGGGGCTTTCCAAGAACCTGGCCTTCTACAGCGGAAAATGCTCCAACGACATACTGAGCGCCTTCAATCAGCTTTCAAGCGAGGGTTACCTTGAACTCATAACCACAACGGCCACCCATGCCTTCCTTCCCGCCTATAAGGACTATCCAATAGCCGTGAACGCACAGGTGGAGACCGGCATGATAGAGCACCTTAGGACGTTCGAGAAGATGTCCGAGGGTTTCTGGCTTCCTGAATGCGGCTATTATCCCGGGTTGGAGGACATCCTTGCCCGCCACAACATAAAATGGATATCCTTGAGCTCCCAGGCCTTCTTCCTTTCGCAGGACGAGCCAAAGACGGGGTGCTACGCCCCTGTGAAGTGTCCCAACGGGCTGTACTGCTTTGCAAGGGACTACAACCTCACCAGCCTTATCTGGTCATCCACGGAGGGCTACCCATGCGATGCAGACTACAGGGAATTCTACAGGGACATTGGCTACGACCTACCACTGGACTACATAAGGCCATACATCCATGAGCCCGATGTCCGTGTGTTCACAGGCTTCAAGTACTGGGCCATTACAGGCAAGACGTCTGACAAGGTGGTCTACGATCCAGACAAGGCCGCAATGAAGGTTGACGCCCATTCGAGCAACTTCCTATACCACATAAAGAGTGTAGGGGACTTGGTTGGACCGTCGCTTCCAAACGACCCAATATACACCCTTAGCTTCGATGCCGAGCTCTTTGGACATTGGTGGTTCGAAGGCGTGAAGTTCCTTGAAGCCGTCATACGAAAGGTGGCTTTGGACGACTCCATGGTTCTTACGACGCCTGGTCAGTGCATAAAGCTTGGAGAGGAGGTCCAGACCCTTAGGCCTGCGTACTCCACATGGGGTGATGGCGGCTACTCTCAGGTATGGGTGGACAGCAGCTCCAATGCATGGGCGTACAGGCATGCATTCAAGTCCTTGGAGAGGATGACGGAGCTTGCGGAGCGCTTCCCTGACCAGAAGTCGCTCAAGCAAAGGTCCCTAAGCCAGGCTGCAAGGGAGACTCTGCTTCTTATGGCAAGCGACTGGCCTTTCATAATCCACAACCATTCGAGCGAGGAGTACGCAAGAAAGAGGCTTACGGGGCATATCCAGAACCTCAACCTTGTGTACGAGAACATGTGCCGCAATGCAGTGAACACCGAGTGGCTCGTCAAAGCCGAGCGCAGGGACAACCTGTTCCCATGGCTTGACTACAACGTGTTCAACTCAAGGCATTTGGCTGAGCCTAGCCTTATATTCACAACAGACTATTCGAAATGATCTGAAGAGGAACTTCCAAAAGGAGTCTACAGATGAAAAGACATCTTCTTTCAGGAGTGGGGGCTTCGTTCGTGGAGCCTCTGTGCCCCAAGAGGGGACAGGTCGTCACAATTCGTTGCAGAATACTGTCAAATGACGTCAATTGGGTGCGTTTGGCAGAGATATCGGATTATAGTCCTGATATAATGCTGCGCCATGAGATGAAGCGTGAAGGGGATGTGTTCTCAGTGGACATGAGGATGGACGAACCCGTGCTGCGCTACTGGCTTGAGGCCAATGTCTCGGGTTTGGGCTCCTTGTACCTTTCCAAACGGGGTGAAAGCCATGTGTGCCCATGCAATAGGGATACCTTTGAGATAATCGCGGACCTGGATGTCCCTTCGTGGATCCCAAACGCCGTGTGCTACCAGATATTCCCGGACAGGTTTGCAAAAGGGGATCCCTCAGTTGGAGCAAAGACCGGTGGATATGTCTTTGATGGACATGAGCCTGTCGTTATGGATTGGAACGATGAGCCCTTGCAGTACAAGGACGGCCATTGCCTTGATTTCTTCAATGGAGACCTCAAGGGAATTGCCCACAAGGTGGAGCATTTCAAGAAACTTGGGGTGACTACGTTGTATCTGAATCCTATTGGGTGCAGCATGACGACCCATAGGTACGACTGCACGGACTATTTCCATGTGGATCCAAAGCTTGGAGGCGACGATGCGTATGCCTCAATGATCCAGACCATGCATGAAAACGGCATAAAGGTCGTGACCGACATCTCCATAAACCATACAGGAATAGAGCATCCTTGGTTCAAGAACGCTCTCAACGGCGGTGAGGAGAAGGAGTTCTACTACGAAGATGGAAAAGGGGATTTCGACTACTGGTTTGGTGTCAGGACCCTTCCTCAGCTCAACTACAAATCCAAGCGCCTTAGGGATTTGGTGTTCGCAGGAGAGGATTCCGTCCTCAAGAAGTTCCTAAGACCTCCGTTCTGTCAAGACGGTTGGCGCATGGACGTTGCAACCTGTGTTGGCGTGAACGGCAGCGACAGGATGTGCCATGAGATATGGCAGAAGGTCAGAGAAAGCGTGAAGGCCGTCAACCCGCAGGCCTACATCGTTGGCGAGTGCTGGGAGGATGCAGGTTCTTTCCTTCAGGGCGACCAATGGGATGCAACCATGAACTATGTTGGCTGCTCGCGTCCTTTGAGAAGCTGGATGGGAGAGGAGGACAGGTATTTCTGCCGCAACATGAACGACCCCGGCGTATGCAGGCCGTTTACTGCAAGGGAGCTCAGGGACGACCTTTCAAATCAGCTTTCGTCTCTACCTTCACAGATGGTGTATCAACAGATGAACCTCATAGACAGCCATGACATTCCACGCCTTTACAACCACAGGCAGGTGTTCGACAGGGACCTCTATTTTGGCGCTGTAATGATGCAGTTCGTCCTGCCTGGTATGCCAAGCATATACTACGGAGATGAGATTGCTCTCTCCGGACCCATGGGTACTGCGGAGAACTGCCGCTATCCAATGCAGTGGGACAGATCAAAGTGGAATATGTTGTTCTATGACCTGTATTGTTCCTTGGGACGTCTTCGCGCTTCGTATGGGGATGCATTGGGCACTGGCCTTTGGGAGTTTGGATACTGCGACGACGATGTGCTTGAATTTACAAGGACATCTGGACTTGGTGTAGGTCAGCAGGTCAAACTGGTGATGTTCCGGGGTGATTCAAAGCGCATTGTCTCTGACATTGACATTTCAGGCTATGCGGATTGGTTTACTGGAGAGGTTTTCTCTACTGGAGATTCCCTTGTGCTTTTGCCAAAGCAAAGTAGGGTTCTTGTAAAAGGTTAAAGCTTAGATTCTTTACGTTTTTTTCTAGGGGCTGATGTGGCGCTTGTGGCTGTTGTGGCTTACGTGGCGGTTAAGGCGCTTATGGCTCTTGAAGACGGTTGAGTTTTACAACGGTAGAGCGTTTTAGAGCGTTTCTGAGCGTACCTGATAGCGCCTGAGAGTACCTGAACGTCCTTTTCGAGTATGATTTAGACCGGTTTAGAACGGCTGGAACGGCTAGAGTGGCTAGAACGACCAGAAAGGCCAGTTCGTCTAGACCGTCAAGAGCGGCATGACGTGCAAATGTATGACCTTTGTTTGTAAATGGGTGTCAGCTGTTCTTTAGGATCATGCTCATGGCAAGCGATGCAAGGTGCCAGCGCATGGAGTGGAGGCCGTTCTTTGGGTAGAATACACGGCAACGGCCAAATCTATACGGCAGCTCGAAATGAAGTCCAACCTTGAGGGTTGCAAGGAATACGCTCTTTGGGTCGTCATGCTCATGTACGTGTTCGCCCTTGAATGTCCCTACATAGTCCCAACCCTCATGGGTGAGTGTCATGACTCCTCGTCCTGCCTTCACGTAGTTGTCAACGCCTGGTTCGTCGTAGCCGTACTCCACTTCTTCTGAGAGCTTGAAGTCCGGTCTGGAGACGGCCTTGAGCATTTCGTCAAGCTGCCAGTCGTACCACTGCGAGTAGTTCTCAAAGCACCTTGGATGCCTTCTGTTCCATTTGAAGGTGAAGTCATCCTGGAACGTGGCTTTGGCTCCGCATTTGGTGCAGTGCACATCGTTTCCGTGCGCTTCTATGTGGAACTCGCTTCCGCAGAGGGGACACTTGTAGAACATGGTCTCAAAGCCATCGGCCTTGTCTGAGTCCTTTACGAGGACGTTGTGCTGTTTTTGGAAATCGAATTCGTTGTAGGCGAGCACCGTGGTGAGACGCTTCATGATTTCGTCCGCGGGGAGGGTTTTGGCTTCGTCGGCGGTCAGAAGCAGGTGTGTGTCAACGTTGACCATGCCTTTGTGGAGATGGCGTGACCATTTGGCGTTTCCAAGTCCGGCGCCCTGTATCTTTGAGGTGTAGACGGGCACCTTGAGAAAGCGGATCATCTTGGCGATTGCGGGCGAGATGTAGCCTAGGTGTCCGCTTGAGTAGACGGTGCCTTCAGGGGCTATGTAGACCACGCCTTTCCTGTCCTGGACGATGTACTTTATCTTCTTCATGGACTCAAGGTCCGTTGCGAACTGATATTTTGGGATTGCACCTATGGCTTTGAGCCAGAAGGCCAGTTTTTTGAAGGTGAACCAGTGGTATGTCGCAAGGAATGAGATGCGTGCGGGCCTGACTGACCCCGCTATATATTTGTAGTCTTCGTTGGATGTGTGGTTGCTGAGCAGCAGTGCCGGCCCGTGGACCCTTTCGCCTGTAGCGGTGAGGTTGAACTTGAGCCTGTTTACAACGTTTATGTATTCGCGTGCACCCCAGTAGAGTAGGGCGTTTGGCTTCCTTTGCAGGTTTTTTGTGTGCCTTCTATGTTTTCTAGATGTGGTTTTCGTTTGTTCTGTGGACTTATCCATAACCGTATCTTAGCATATTGCGGTTTTTTTTGTCTTTTTTTTAGCTATTTTGTTTACGATTTGCGTTTGCATAGCTATCTTTTGCCATGAAAGGTAGGAAGGAACACGAAATGTTGGGACGTACAGGCTGTACGAGCAAGGAAATAGAAGTGCACAAAGAGGATTGCAGGAGGGCGTTGGTTCTAAAGCGAATGTCTCTTGTAAGGTCTGCGCTCTATGCGCTATGCGACAGTTTCCTGGTGCGTTCAGGTGATTCCGACGACGACCCCCGGTGGGTTCGTTTCTACGAAATACAGATGAGCATGTATCTCCTTGGGAAGAAGAACCTTGAGGTCTCTCCTCCTGAGGGTGATATGGTTCACGACCTGATAAGGGACGTATGGGAGGACGTGCGTTCCTACATGGACAGCACCCCGTTTGGGCCAATCGAGAACCAGGACCAGTGGTTCAGGACCATTAGGGTGGACTTCCCTTGGGATGGAGGGACGTCCATCTCCTGCGAATCCAACAATGACGCCCTCTTGTTTGGGCAGTGTGGGTCAAAATAACACAATTTAGACCGATTTCCTTATTGCTGTGTTCTTTTGACACATTTCTTGGTTTGGTGTGCATTTTTGGTACATTTGGGATTTGTTTTAGGTTTTTATTGTTAATTTTATACATATAAATGAATTGAATTTGTTGATTCGCTATCGTTTTAGGTTTTGTTTCTTCTTGGCACAGTTCTTGCTACTTATGATGGCGTAGGAGATGCCAAGATGACAATGACCAATACAAACAAGCATTCAAACGAAAACACATCGCTTAGCCTTTATCTCAAGGAGATAGAGAAGATACCTCTTTTGGACCGTGATGAGGAGTACAAGCTTGCGGTCATGGCTAAGAAAGGCGATTCCTATGCACGCAACAGACTTGTGGAATCCAACCTCAGGTTCGTGGTGAGCATTGCAAAGCAGTATCAGAACAGGGGCCTTCCACTTTCAGACCTCATAAGCGAAGGCAACATAGGTCTTCTTACTGCAATGGACAAGTTCGAGCCGGAGAAGGGCTACCACTTCATAAGCTATGCAGTGTGGTGGATAAGGCAATCGATCCTCAAGGCCATTGGCGAGAAGTCAAGGATGATCAGGCTTCCAATGAACAGGACCGCTGACCTTGTCCAGATCCTCCAGGCCAAGACGAACCTTGAAGAGAACGGCTATAATGATGCAAGCATAGAGGACATAGCCGCAGAGTGCGGAATGACTAAGGATCAGGTCCTTGAAGTCATGCAGATGTCCCGTGAGGTCTCAAGCTTGGATGCTCCTGTTGGAGCGGAGGAGGATTCCTCGTTTGGCGACTTCATCGAGTCCGATCTCCAGAAGCCTGACGATGTCGTGATGGACGAAGCTCTCAAAGAGTCCGTCAGGAAGATTCTGGACACCCTTCCAGAGCGGGAGAGAGGCATCGTAGCCCTTAGGTTTGGTCTTGAGGGCAAGAAGCCAATGAGCCTCAAGGAGGTTGGTGAACTCTACAATCTGACCAAGGAAAGAATAAGACAAATAGAGAAGAAGGTTCTTGGTCAGCTCTCCGAGGACAGCATCGTTCAGGATCTTAAGGCGTATATTGCCTGAATATGACATGACGTTTTTGCGGTTTTCGCAAAAAGAGCCCATTACAAATGCGGTGGGCTCTTTTTTTGTATAAAAAAATTACGTTTTCCGCAATATTCCGTCCTGGCATCCTTTTCCTTTCAATACAACCTGTTATTGTGTGGTTATTATAACATTGAGGTTGACAAGTGCATTGGTTTTGTAGAAAATCCTCAAGGTAACCAAAATTATTCTTACGAAGGAAAAAAATGGCAAAGAAGATTACAAAGTACGTTTACTTTTTTGGTAACGGTGTAGCAGAAGGTACTGCCAGCATGAAGGACCTTCTTGGCGGAAAGGGCGCCAACCTTGCAGAGATGACAAGCATTGGACTTCCAGTTCCTCCTGGATTCACGATCAGCACGGAAGCCTGTGCTTATTTCTCCTCCCATAACGGCGAGTACCCTGCAGGCATGAAGGAAGAGGTCCTCCTTAATCTCAAACAGCTTGAAAAGACAATGAACGCCAAGCTTGGCGATGCAGAGAACCCACTTCTCGTTTCCGTAAGAAGCGGAGCTGCACAGTCCATGCCAGGCATGATGGATACAGTCCTCAATCTTGGTCTCAACCCTGATACTGTTGCAGCCATGGCCAAGAAGACCGGCAACGACAGGTTCGCATGGGACAGCTACAGACGTTTCATCCAAATGTTCGGTGACGTCGTCATGGGCGTTCCACACTCCAAGTTCGAGGAAGCCATTCAGGACGTCAAGGACGAAGAGGGCAAGGTTTACGACTACGAACTCAACACAGAGAACCTCATCTCCTTGGTCAAGAGATACAAGAGAATCTACAAGCGCCATACAGGCGAGGATTTTCCAACCGATCCTTATGACCAGCTTTTCAAGGCTATAAATGCAGTCTTTGGTTCATGGAACAACGACAGAGCCATCAAGTACAGACAGATGAACGACATCCGCGGTCTTCTTGGAACAGCCGTCAACGTTCAGAGCATGGTCTTTGGAAACATGGGTGAGACCTCTGGAACAGGTGTCGCATTCACACGTGACCCGTCCACTGGAGACAACCACTTCTATGGTGAGTACCTCATGAACGCACAGGGCGAGGACGTCGTTGCAGGTATCAGGACTCCTCAGTCCATCGACACTCTCTGCAAGGTCAACCCAAAGGTCTACGACCAGCTCTGCGAAATCAGAAAGACCCTTGAGAAGCACTACCATGACATGCAGGACATGGAGTTCACAATCCAGGAAGGCAGGCTCTACATGCTTCAGACAAGAAGCGGAAAGAGAACGATCTTCAGCTGGCTCCGCTCACAGGTCGAGATGGTGGAAGAGGGACTCATAGACAAGAGGACTGCTGTGTCACGTGTTCCAGCAGGCGAGTTCAACAAGCTCTTCGCTCCTATCCTTGACCAGAACGAGATAAAGAAGTCAGGCATCAAGCCTATCACGATTGGTCTCAATGCATCCCCAGGCGGAGCATGCGGACAGGTTGTGTTCACTGCAGAGGATGCAGAGGAATGGGCAAAGCAGGGCAAGGAGGTCATCCTTGTCAGAACAGAGACCTCCCCAGAGGACATTGGTGGAATGGCGGTCTCCAAGGGTGTCGTGACATGCCGTGGCGGTATGACAAGCCATGCTGCAGTCGTTGCCCGTGGTATGGGTTGCCCATGTGTCTCCGGTGCTGGTGAGATCATCGTGAACTTCGCGGCAAAGACATTCGACGTCAATGGCCAGACAATCAAGGAAGGCGACTTCATTTCGATTGATGGCTTCAGCGGCTGCGTCTACAACGCAAAGATCCAGGTAAGGCCTTCAGAGATCGTACAGGTCCTCAACGGCAGCATGAAGGAAGAGGATTCGATCCTTTTCCAGAACTACAAGAAGTTCATGAGCTATGTTGACGACATCAAGACGATGGGTGTAAGGACCAATGCCGATACCCCTGCCGATACCCACATGGCAGTCATGCTTGGCGCCGAGGGAATAGGCCTTTGCAGAACAGAGCACATGTTCTTTGGCGGTTCAAGGATCGTTTCCATGAGAAAGATGATCCTTGCGAACAACCTCATTGAGAGGAAGGCTGCCCTTGCAGAGCTCCTTCCAATGCAGAGAGGCGACTTCGAGGCCATGTTCACGGAGCTCCACGGACTTCCAGCGAACATCAGACTTCTTGACCCTCCACTCCATGAGTTCCTGCCAAACGACTCCACGACAAGGCATGAGATGGCCTTAGCCCTTGGAATCTCCCCTGAAGAGGTCGCAAGGAAGGCTGCATCCCTGCACGAGTTCAACCCAATGCTTGGTTTCCGTGGCTGCCGTCTTGCAATCATCTATCCTGAGATCCTTGAGATGCAGGTACGTGCAATAATTGAGGCTGCAATCAATGTGAAGAAGAAGGGCATTGAGGTCTATCCTGAGATCATGATTCCTCTTGTTGGCAACCACAAGGAGTTCGAGTTCTGCAAGGATCACGCAGAGGCTGTCATCAAGCAAATCTTCGAGGAGCAGGGCACTGAGGTCAAGTACGAGATTGGTACCATGATCGAGGTTCCAAGAGCCGCCGTTACAGCAGACGAGATTGCACAGACCGCTGAGTTCTTCAGCTTTGGTACGAACGACCTTACCCAGATGACCTGTGGTTTCTCAAGAGACGATGCTGCATCGTTCCTTGGCCACTACGTACATGATGCCGACAAGCAGTTCTACGAATACGATCCGTTTGCAACGATCGACGTGGACGGTGTTGGAAAGCTCATGAACCATGCTGCAAAGCTTGGCCGCTCCGTAAGACCGGACATTCGTCTTGGTATCTGCGGCGAGCACGGTGGAGATCCAAAGACCATTGCCTTCTGCCAGAAGGTTGGCCTCAACTACGTCTCCTGCTCACCTTACAGAGTGCCAATTGCACGCCTTGCTGCTGCACAGGCTGCTATCAACTAAGTTTCTTTAGCTGGGTTATCTCAAGGCTGCATAGCGAATTGCTATGCGGCCTTTTTGTTTTGTTTGTGTGTTACAGTGTGACAGACCAGATGGTAAGGCTCAAGGAATAAGACTGTGGGTTCTAATTGGGAAAAGTGTAGAATTCTACATTTTTCATGATTAGACGAAATGTTTTGGTTCTTCACGGAAAGTTTGTGGATTGGGTGATGGGAATCGAAGGAGAGCATCCATCCTTGGGGCCGTTGGGGCTCTTCGGGCTCTTTGGGCCTACGGGGCCGTTGAGGCTGTTGAAGACCGTTGAAACAATGGAGGGTGTCCGTGGCTCTTAGGACGGTTGGACCAACATTGAAGCAGAGCGTTTCAGAGAGTACCTGAGCGTACCTGATAGTGCCTGACCGTGCCTGAGCGTGTCGCATTCGTGGAACCGGACCGCTTCTGGCAGGCTGGAGTGGCTGTAACGTCTGGATGTACAGCGGCGGCGCATGATGACATGAAAGACCTTGTTTTCGCTGTTTGTGCGCATGTTTTTGCCTAGAAAAGCGCTTTTTCGATGTTTTCATGTCATTTCGACCATGAAGCGGATGCCTTGACGGCCGCCTCGAAGAGAACCTCCCCTTCGCTTCCATGAGGCATCCAAGCCCATCCGACATAGGACCATCCCCCAATCCCCTAACTTTCCGTAAAGAGTCAATGTTTTTTATAAATTACCGAAGTTAATTGCTACAAAACACCGAAGTTGTTTCTGTAGTCTCTACTTTTTGAACATGGAGTTCTTCTTCATTTGAGATGATAGCCCTGCCACTTGCGTTCCTCTGCGAAGAAGGCCTCGGCTCGTTTTAGGTCCAATGGATAGTCCCAGCACCCCATGCGTTTTATGCGTTTGCCTCCAAAGCCGAACTTGAATCTAGAAAGGCCTGACAACGGGTGGTTCTCTTCGCCCTTTGGTGCGACTCCAAAGAGGTCATATTCCCTTGCTCCCATTGATTTTGCAAGTAGCATTGCATTTTTCTGAAGGGCGTATGTGGACATGTTCTCCCGGCCTGTGGAACTTGATGCTCCATAGAGGTAGCTTGCTCTGTCATCGGATAGCGAAAGGAACAGAGCTGAAAGGGGAGTTCCTTCCTTCTCGGCAATGAGGAGCTTCACGGTGGCATCGTCCTCCTTGGGATCGAACAACGTGGTGAAGTAGGCGCTGTCATGCTCCTTTATCCTATTTCTTTTCGCTGTCTCCCTGTAGAGGTCAACGAAGATTGGAACGTCCTTCCTTTCGCCTTCTCGAACGACTACACCTTTTCGTTCGGCAAGTCGTATGTTGTATCGTGTCTTGCTTTTCATGTTGGCGATTATGTCCTCTTCCTGCTTGTCAAGGTCTATGAAGCAGGTGTCTGCAGGAAGCATGTCCGTGAAGGCGGCCCTTATGTTGTGTGTGAGCGTCCCCCAGTTGAGACGCAATTCCTCGGATTCAGGGCTGACACCTTCATCCTCTCTTTTCAGCCAGGGTAGGTCGTATCGTATAAGGATAGTGTCATTTGGAAGCACTCGTCTCAGTTCTTCTGAAAGTGCTTCTATGAATGCTCCTTGCAGTTCTTCGTCAGGATTGAGAAGTGGGCCGTATGGTGCGTATGCAATTCTTTCTTCATCATTGATTTGCTTCGTAAGAATGAGAACATCGTCCACAAGCTTTGCACTGGACCGTGCACTTGGTCTTATGTCCTTTTCCCTGACCTCTAGGTCGAATGCCAACGGGGTGAAGCCAAGTCCTGCCTTTACAGAAGACCAATATGCAGTCTGCTGTAGAAGGGGAGTGGTATACAAATCATGTGTGTCCTTGAGTCTTATCCTTACGTCCATAACACTAGACCATAGCCTATAAACACTTTTGTTGCAAATGGTGGGAGGTTCCTATGAACTTGAGCTTGCATTTGCATGGAATCTGTCTTTTTTATAACTATTCAGTCATGCTAACTTCAGTCATACTAACTTAATACTGTGACAAGTAAAGGCAAGGCAGTATTATCCAGTATAAAGTTTATAATCCTATCCCTGTCGATGCCGTTCTTGGCGCAGTGCTAAGACCCTGCGCAATAAAGGGAGCGTCCTGAGCTTTCCACAGCACATCAATCGTTACGAAGCTTTAATTGGGAAAAGTGTAGAATTCTACACTTTTTTTGATTAGTTTTCTTTGACAGGATATGTGTTTTTGGGTAGAATCTAATTGGGAAAAGTGTAGAATTCTACAAAAGAGGTGATTAGATGATTCCAAGGGACAAATACCTTCAACGTTTGATAGCAAATAGGAAAAATGGATTTCCAAAGGTGATAACGGGGATCAGAAGATGTGGTAAGTCATATCTTATAAAAGAAATATTCAAGGAATATTTGTTGAATCACGGTTTGAATGAAGATGATATCCTCATAATTGAACTTGATGATGACAGAAATATCAGATATCGAGATCCAATATACTTAGGTGAGTATGTTAGGTCTTACTGCACCAAAAAAAAGGACTGTGTTGTTTTTCTTGATGAAATCCAGCTTGTATACACTTTGATCAATCCAAACCTGACAGAAGGGAAACATGTATTGGCAAAAAAAGACGATAGTGAAGTTGTGTCGTTTGTTGATGTCGTTTTGGGTTTGTCCAGGGAGAAAAACATCGATTTGTATGTATCGGGTTCGAATTCAAAAATGCTTTCCTCTGATATAGTAACAGAATTTAGGGACAAGGCTGTTACTATCCAGGTGCTTCCTCTCTCATTCAAAGAATACTATGAGTACAGAGGCGGTTCAAAAACAGAAGCAATTTATGAATACATGCAGTATGGAGGAATGCCCCTGGCTGTCCTGAAGGATGAATCTGAGCGAAAGGAATATCTGAAAAGTTTGTTTGAAACCACCTATTTCAAAGATATTGTAGAACGTAACAAATTGAGAAAGAGTAGTTCTTTGGAAGAATTATGCAATATCCTAAGTGAAGGGACTGGTACATTGTTGAACGCAGAAAGGATTTCAAATGCCTTCCAAAGCGTTAAGCATGAAAAACTGGAAGCTCAGACTGTAGAGAAGTACATTGGATATTTCATGGATGCTTTTATTCTGAAAGAGGCCAGACGCTTTGATTTGAAAGGGCGTGCTGAGATAGGAGCCCTTCGGAAATACTACTTTACTGACACTGGGTTAAGAAACGCTCGTTTGAACTTCGCCTTTCCCGATGAAGGACAGGTGCTTGAAAACATCGTATATAATGAATTGATCTATAATGGCTATACCGTAAATGTTGGAACGTTTGACTCTGTTCAAAAAAATGGAAAAGGGGAATCGATTCGCACTTCTAGTGAAGTAGATTTTTTTGCTAGGAAAGAGAATCGACAGTACTATATCCAGGTGACTGCTGATATTTCCAACGCTAAAGCGAGGACGAGGGAATTTAGGCCCTATCTTATGCTCAATGACCAAATCCAAAAAATCGTTGTTGTCAATAAGCCCATCAATGAAAGTCTAGATGATAATGGATTCACGGTGATAGGGGTTTCTGATTTTTTGCTTAGGTTCATCGTGTAAAAAAGAGAGATAGATTCAGTAAATTCGAGGGAAAAGGCGCAAAAAACACAATCGAAAGCTCTGAAATGATTGCATTTGACAAAGGTCAGTCTCAGACACTCCTCTACTGCAATCGTACATTCGTCAATGAAACGATAGAAAGCATCAAGCCAGAGCTTTTCAGAAGTATGAAACGTAAACCATGCAAAGACGAAACTGTCGTCATTGAATCTCTACTGGATAGAATGGCGATAAGCCATGATTATCTACTTTCAACCGAAGAAATAAAAAAGAATAGGGAAAACAGCCGTACAGTCTCAGAAGAAAACTACCTGACCTTGTGTCTTGCAGTCAGACGATTGATTTTGGACGAAAGGGGGGGTCCTAGCCTAAGGTTCTGCGGAAATGTTGACAAAGACTGGACTGAAAAGCTTGCCAATGGTTGTGCAAAACCCTCTTGGCGCAACCCCGTATGCTTGCACGAGGAGGCGGTGGCGGATCTTTGAGTTTGTTGATTTCACGTCAAAAGGAAAAAAGCCAAAGAAGGGAATTGAACCCTTGACCTGCTCATTACGAGTGAGCTGCTCTACCCCTGAGCTACTTTGGCTTGCAAAGGTAATGTATCGGATTTGGTGATTTCTGTAAATACCTCATCGTTTCGCAGTGGCTTGTTTACGCTTGTTTATGCTTGTATGTTCGTCCATTCGATCCTTCACTGGCTTTCGTCCTTCCTTCCCCGTTCTTGTTGACTATTTGGTGCGGTAAATGTAATTTATAGCCATGAACAAAATCATGATTGTGCCTAATTCAGAGGATTTCTTCATGGCCAGGAAACCTTCCACCAAGCGTGGTGCCAAGGTCTATGGAATTCCTCTTTCAAAGGAGCTGGTCTCCTATATAGACGACGCTGCGCCTCAGGCAGGACAACAGAGACTTATAGATATGTTCTTTGCTGGGAAGTTCTCTCCCGTCCCTATGGACGACGAAGAGGATGAAGATGACTTCCTGGACGGAATTGAAGACTTGGACGGAGACGACGTCCTATGAAGGTCCTTGGAATAGAAACCTCTTGCGATGAATGCTCCGCTGCTGTCGTGGAGGACGGAAGGAACATCCTGTCCAATGTCATAGCCACGCAGATAGAGCTTCACAGGCCGTTCGACGGCGTCGTCCCTGAACTTGCATCCAGGCTACATACCGAGTGGATCTCGCAAGTGGTCAACGCCGCCCTCTTGCAAGCCGATATGACTGTAAATGATATAGATGCCATAGCGGTCACTTCCAGACCGGGTCTTTTGGGGTCTCTCCTTGTTGGCCTCAACTTTGCAAAGGGCATGGTCAGCGTTCTCAAGGTCCCGTTCATTGGAATAGACCACATAAGGGCCCACCTGTATGCCCCCCAGATAGAAAATCCGCTTGAGTATCCATATCTTGGAGTCCTTCTTTCTGGAGGACATACCGTCATTTGCCGTGTGGATAGCTATGACAGTGTGGAGGTCCTTGGAACCACCATAGACGATGCCATTGGAGAGGCTTTCGACAAGGTTGCAAAGCACTATGGCCTTGGATACCCAGGTGGTGTGATGATAGACAAGCTTTCGCAGAAGGGCGACCCTTATGCCTTCAAGTTCACAAGTCCAAAGATTGGCAAAGGATATCATCCATACGACATATCGTATTCTGGACTCAAGACCGCTGTCATAAACCAACTTGAAATCTTCTCCACGGGCAAGGAAGCGACGCCTGAGAACATTGCTGCAAGTTTCCAGCGTGTGGCCGTTGGTATGCTTATGAAGAGGGTGGAGAAGGCTTTAGAGGATACTGGACTCACAAGGATATCGGCTGGAGGAGGCGTTGCGGCCAATTCGCTTGTAAGAAGTTCCCTCAAGGCATTGGAAGAAAAGGGCTTTGAGGTGTCTTTCCCAAGTCTCAAACTATGCACGGATAACGGGGCCATGGTCGCAGGGTTGGGCTATCGTTACATTGCAGACGGCATCACCAGCGGCTACGACCTAACGGCCAGCGCAAGGGTGAGCGCCTTCAAGAAATCGTGAGGATTGGAAGACCTTAAAGACAAATAGCGAACATTTGGAAAAAGCTTATTGACATATAAAACGGTTTTCATGTATGCTCCATTTGTTCGATTTTGGGATGTAGTGTAATGGTAACACTGCAGATTCTGGTTCTGCCTTTGGGGGTTCGAATCCCTCCATCCCAGTTCCGGATAAGAGCGGTTCCATCGTCTAGGGGTTAGGACGGGAGATTCTCAGTCTCTAAACAGGGGTTCGATTCCCCTTGGAACTAAAGGACAGGCAGCCTTGACTTGAGAGGTTGCCTTTTTTTATGTACTATTTGTGTACTATCTCGTGGTATGCAGGTTTTGAAGTGACCTGCAAGCTGGCGCAAGGCCATCAAGGAGACCCAAGGAATGATTACCGCAAGCGATATTTCCCTCTCATATGGAACGCAAGTGCTCTTCAAGAACGTGAACATCAAGTTCACGCCCGGAAACTGCTACGGCATAATAGGCGCAAACGGAGCGGGGAAGTCCACCTTCCTCAAAATCCTCAGCGGAGAGATCGAACCCGATACCGGCGAAATCATCATCACCCCGGGTCAGCGCATGGCCGTACTAAGGCAGGACCACTTCGCCTTCAACTCGTTCACCGTATTGGACACGGTCATCATGGGCTACAAGAAGCTTTACGACACCATGAAGGAACGCGACGCCATATACCAGAAGGAAGACTTTACAGAGGCCGATGGCATAAGGGCCGCCGAGCTTGAGAGCGAGTTCGCAGAGCTTGGAGGCTGGGAGGCAGAGGCCGATGCCGGTGTGCTCCTGGATGGTCTTGGTATCCCCGTTTCCATGCATGACAAGATGATGGGGGACATAGAGGACAACATAAAGGTTCGTGTCCTTCTTGCCCAGGCGCTTTTTGGAAACCCTGACATCCTTCTTTTGGATGAGCCTACCAACCACCTTGACCTTGAGTCCATACACTGGCTTGAAGACTTCTTGAGCGAGTTCAACAACACCGTCATAGTCGTGTCCCACGACAGACACTTCCTCAATACCGTATGTACACACATCGCGGACATCGACTTTGGAAGGATCCAGCTGTATGTTGGAAACTACGACTTCTGGTATATGTCCAGCCAGCTTGTAGCAAAGCAGATGAAGGACGAGAAGAAGCGTAGGGAAGAGAAGATTGCAGAGCTCAAGGAGTTCATCCAAAGGTTCTCAAGCAACGTTGCAAAGGCCCGTCAGGCCACAAGCCGCAAGAAGCTTATAGACAAGCTCACAATAGACGACATACAGCCATCTAGCCGACGTTTCCCATACGTTGCCTTCAAGCCAAACCGCGAATGCGGCAAGAACATCCTTGAGATAAAGGATATGTCGAAGACCATAGATGGACAGGTCGTGCTCGACCATTTGAACCTGGTCGTGAACAACGGCGACAAGATTGCATTCGTTGGTCCAAACCACTATGCAAAGACTGTTCTGTTCGAGATCATAGCAGGTCGCATGGAGCCTGACAGCGGTGAATACCTTTGGGGTGTCACTACATCCCAGGGATACTTCCCAAAGAACAACGACTACCTCTTCGAAGAAGACCTCAACATAACGGAGTGGCTCAGCCAGTTCGTCGATGATGCGGACGAGACCTACATAAGGTCGTTCCTTGGAAGGATGCTCTTCTCCGGTGACGAAGCGCTCAAGAGCTGCAAGGTCCTCTCTGGAGGAGAGAAGGTTCGCTGCGTGCTTTCCAAGCTCATGCTTGAGGGTGCCAACTGTCTCATATTCGACGAGCCTACAAGCCACTTGGACCTTGAAGCCATTCAAAGCCTGAACAACGGGCTTATCGACTTCAAAGGTGTCGTGCTGTTCAATTCCCATGACCACCAGTTCGTGGATTCAATTGCGAACAGAATCATTGAGTTTACTCCCGGTGGTGTGATAGACAGGTATATGAAGTTCGACGACTATATCTCGGATCCTGCAATAAAGGCTTTGAGAATGGAGAAATACGGTTCGAAGAACTCGGTTGCGCTATGATTCTTGCAGTTGATATTGGAAACACCAACATCGTGGCAGCACTCTATGGAGAGGATTCCAATGGTGTATGTGGGTGGTTGGGGCAAAGAAGGGTGAAGACCAAAAGCCCAACGGCTGTGGTTGAATTCAGGCATGTCATAGCGGACCTTTCATATGACAGGGCCGTTGTAAGCAGCGTTGTTCCTCTTCTTACGAACAACATCGTCTATGAGGTAAGGCAGGCAAGTGGCATAGATCCTGTAATCGTGGACAATACCGTAAAAACCGGCCTTGCCAACGATACGATTCCAGATGAACTTGGTGCCGATATAATCTGCAACCTCGTTGCGGCCCACCACATATATCCAAACGACTATGTGACCGTGGCTGACTTTGGCACTGCATTCACTACTGAGACTATATCCCCAGAGGGTAGGGTGCTGGGTGTCACCATTGGTCCTGGTATAATGACATCGGTCAAGGCCCTGTTCGAGAACACCGCCCAGCTTCCGGAGATAAGGCTCGACCTTCCAAAAAGCGTGCTTGGACTCAATACCATAGATGCAATCCGTGCAGGTGTGCTCTACGGTTTCACTGGTCAGATCACCGCAATAGTGGGAGAGATAGAGAAGGAACTTGGAACAAAGGTCAAAGTGATCGCCACCGGTGGTTTCTCTCGTTATGTCACGGACTTCGTACATGTTGACCGTGCAGACATCGACCATACCCTTGAAGGTGCAAGGCTCATCTGCGAGATGAACAGCTGAGATTTGGAATGGGTTTGCTGGGATTCTTAGGATTCTAGCAAATCATGTTTATGATGAATCTCAAAGCCGATATTATCTTCTCAAGGTAGTACTTGTCGCTTTTTATGTTATCCATAGATCTTCACCCCATCGCTTAGTATTTCATGTACGAGAGTTGGATTGTTCTCCAATTGGGAAAGATCCAACAGGTCAACCTTCTTTCTAAGTTGCTCTCTTAGAACCTCTACGAGTTCAAAGAACTTCATGCCATCAGTAGGCATTGAAACAAGTAGATCTACATCGCTCTTTTCCGTTGCTTTGTTTTTTGCATAGGACCCGAATAGGTAGCAGAATTCCACTTGATAGTCTTTGCATACTTTTGTGCATATTTCTTTGATTCTTCCAATGGTCAAAACCCCGTGTTCTTCATCGATCAATCCGTACTTTTCCAAGACATCATAAAAGAAATTAAGCTTGATTTCAGGTAACAACGCTTCACAGTTTTCATATCTTATGTATGTGCGTCTACTTACACCTAGTATTTTCGCTGTTTGTTCTTGAGTCAATCCTTTTTTTGTTCTAATGCTTTTGAGTCTATTTTCCATATTCTAGCCGCATTATACTTGGTTTTCACATCAAATACAAATCATTTGTGCAAAAATGTCACATTAATTTCTTTTCCGATGTGTAAAAGTTGCACTTTTATACTTCTTGTCATGTGCAACATTGTATGGTGCTACTGAAGGAAGAAGCCTTTCCGGACAAGTTCCGTGGTCTTTCCTTCACAGTTTGTTGCAAGAATCGAAAGCTTTGGGTCAAGGTGCAGGGCTAGGGTATAAAGGCTTTTGTTGAAGTATTCTGGCAATAGGGTTTCGTCTTCAGGTTCCTCCTCCAACCCTTCTACGATTGAACCTCCAAGATGGAGTATGAACTCCTTGTCCCTAAAGGAGAAGTAACCTGGTTTTCGTATGTTTTCATCAAAGGAGAGTAGGGTGTCCATTTCCTTTGAATGAGTCCATGCCATGAGCTTCCCATTCTCGAACGTGAGGGTTCCTTCATAAGGTCTTTCCATCACTGTTGCCTTCGCTTCAAGCACTCCATCCAAAGAGTTGCAGTCCGTTATGAACGATAGCATATCGAAGTCCAGTCCGTTTAGGAATGTTCTCCCGTTTGGAAGTGTCTGGGTTCCTCCAATGAAACGGGCGTTTTCAGGTACATTGATGGTGAAGTCCGTATTGTGTCCGGTTAAATGCAGGTGAACGCTGTCTGAATGCTCCAGATATTTTCTTCTATAATCTGTGGATAGCGTCTGCTCTTCTATGTTGAGGTCTATTTTCTTTTCAAGCTCGTCCCATTCCTTTGCATCTTCGTCATGGATCTTCGCTATGCACCATGGAACGGATATCCTTCTGTTGAGAAGCACTGGTTCTGCAAGATGTCCAAGCTTTTGGACAGTGGAGAGGTCCTCCTTGTCCACGATGAGCTCAAGGACATCGGCCTGGGAATTGGGTATAGTTTTTTCGTGTGCAAGTCTTAGCATTGCGAAGGCCCGTGGGGCGCTTGCAGGTGGGGCAGGGTCGAACTCGAGGACCTGCGTTGGCCTTCCGTGGTCGGTTACGACTATCTTGACCGTTACATGTGTGATTGGAAGCGCTTCGTTTGCTATCTTTCTTGCAAACTCCAGGTCCGTTTCGTCTGTGTTTATGGAAAGTGCATCGCCTTCCCTTAGCTTGAGAAGGTCGTTGATAATCGTGCGCGCATAGTCTGTCTTTCTTTGCATGGCTCAGATTCTATATTTAATTGTCATCAATGACTAGACAAATTTGCGCTTGAATGGTATGGTAAGCCGATTCTTGAGCCGATGGGCAGAGGGGGTGAATTAGTATATGGCATTTGTTAAAGTCGATGAGACCGAACCTTTGGAGAAAGCTATAAAGCGCTTCAAGAGAATGGTCGAGAAGGAAGGCGTCATCCGCGAGTTCAAGATGCGCGAGTACTTCGAGAAGCCATCTGCCATTCAGCACCGCAAGAACAAGGCTCTTGCCAGAAAGCAGATGCTGAAGGTCAAGAAGATGCGCAATTCCAAGGCATATTGATTTCCTTGGTCTTTGCGAATGGAGCTGCCCTATTGGTAGCACCAGATAAGAAAACATTGAAAAAGTCAGTGAAATCAATGTTTTTCATGGTGCAAACACGGTGCGAAGTCGAAACAATCAAATACTGACATGCTCAAAGGGGCTGTAACAAAAGTCAGGTTTTCCTGATGGGAGGTTGCAGCCTCTCTTTTGGTTCTTCACGTTTTCCTCG
>MSGT01000002.1 GCA_001940825.1 Sphaerochaeta sp. Phil3 | reverse complement strand
AAGTTACTTTAAAATTCAACGAAATGCAATTGGTTTTCTGTCGCTCCCCATTTCTCCAATCCCTCGATACCAATAGCCACTGTATCACGGGATTCTCTATTTTTCAACATCAAAAGTGAGGTTGTTTATAGACCACTTGAGCATAATCGCCCCACTTCACTACTCCCCAAGCATCCTTCTTGCGTGCTCAAGGGAGACTTCGCTCTCGTCACCGCTTAGCATACGGGCTATCTCGTGTACACGTTCCTCACCCGAGACGACAGAAAGATGGGTGAAGGTCCTGCCGTTCTCCACTGACTTGGAGACGACCATTTGGGTGTCTGCATGGCAGGCTATGCTTGCAAGGTGCGTTATGGCAATTACCTGCTTCTTGGAAGCAAGATTGGACATGCATGAGGCAAGGCTCACTGCAACGGATCCTCCAATGCCGGAATCCACCTCGTCGAACACCTGTGTCTGAATTGAATCCTGGGAGGCAAGCACAGTCTTGAGGGCAAGCATGACACGGCTCAGCTCACCACCTGAAGCTATGAGACGAATCTCCTTCAAAGGCTCGCCGGGATTTGCGGAGATCATGAACGAAACACCGTCACAGCCAAATGAATTTGGCCTCTCCAAAGGCTCCACGGCAATTGAGAACTGCGCATTTGGCATCCCAAGTTGCCTAAGAACGCTGCATATGCCCTTCTCCAGCTCCTTTGCGGCTTTCCTGCGGGCCAAAGACAGCTTTCCGCTCAAAGACGTGAACCGCTTCTTCTCAACATCAATGGCCTTCTCGCATGAAGCAAGCCTATCCTCAAAGTTCAAAGCTACATCAAGCGTCTCGCGCGCCCTGGAAGCGAACGCCTTAACGTTCTCCAATGTAGGCCCATACTTGCGTTTGAGCTTCTGAAGCACAGCCAAGCGGTCCTGCATGCGGTTTATGGAATCCTGAGAATAGTCCACAGATCCAAGATAGTCCCTAAGACTCTGGGAGATGTCCTCGACCTCTATGCGTGAACCCTCTATCCGGGCCGTGAAGTCCTGCAATGCAGAGTCGCATTTGGAAGCCTTGGCACATGAGGCGGATGCATCGTACAAAGCGCTGCGGCAATCCTTCAAACGCTCCAAACCAGCATTCACGTTCTCGTATATGGACTCGAACTGGCTTAGGACCTTGACCTTCTCTGAAAGCTCCTCGTCCTCACCGTCAACTATGCCTGCGTTTTCTATCTCATCCAAAGCGAACCTAAGGTAGTCCTCCTGTCTGCGTCCTTCTTCAAGCTGGGACACTAGATCAGCCTTCATCTTCGAAAGCCTTGAAAGTTCATGGAAGGATGCTCCGCACTCCCCAAGCAATGCCCCATCACCAGCATATGCATCAAGGATGGAACGCTGCTTTTCGCTATGAAGCAGGCTCTGGTGTTCGCTCTGGCCATGCATGTCTATTATGCTGTCAGCCAAATGGCAAAGGTCCTGCCTTGAGAAAAGCTGCCCCTGGACATGGATCAAAGACCTGCCACCGCTGGCCTTCACGGTGCGGCGTATATAGACCACCCCGTCCTCTGGCTCCACGCCATGCTCCAAAAGCCATGGCAGTATCTCATGATTCTCTGGAATTGACACAACAGCGTCTATGACGATGCCGTCAGTTCCTGCACGGACGGCGGAGACATCGGCCTTTTCACCCATAAGAAGGCCCAAAGCACCAAGTATGATGGATTTTCCGGACCCAGTCTCGCCTGTTATGACATTGAAACCACTTGAGAAGTCAACGCTCAGGTTCTCGATGAGGGCATAGTTTCTTATCTCAAGATGCTCAAGCATTGAACGCCCCCGCCCAACCAAGCTTGTCCCTAAGGACCTCTATGAAGTTCCTCCTGCGGTTTGCGACGAACAGCGCATTGCAGGGGCTTCTTTCAATGACGACCACATCACCTTCCATGAGCTCGAACATCTCATGTCCGTCTGATGAAATTGCAATGCTCGTCCTTTGGGACGGGACTTCAAGCGTCAGAACGGATGAGTCGCTTACCACCAAAGGCCTCACGCTCATTGCAAACGGGCATATTGGATTGACGATTATTGCATTGAGGGAGGCATCAAGGATTGGTCCTCCGGCAGCAAGGCTGTATGCAGTGGAACCCGTTGGAGTGGCCACAATGAGCCCGTCAGCCTTGAGGTCCGCAGCCAGCACCCCGTCTATCTTGAGCCGTATGTTCACAAGCTTTGACATGGCGCACGCACACACTGTCATATCGTTGAGGGCGGTTGAAGAGAACACCTCATGTCCACCACGCAGGACCTTGGCATGCAGCATCATACGCTCAAGCACACAGGTACGCCCGCCTATGTAGTCCTCGAAGACATCCTTGTACTCGTAGGCCGATGTCTCTGTGATATACCCAAAGGTTCCAAGGTTCACAGCCATTATTGGAATGTCCCTACCCTTGAGCGCAGCGGCGCACGTAAGAACGGTGCCATCTCCGCCAAGGGATATGGCAAGGTCAGCATCAGGGACGTCTATGTTGGAGTCGTCGTTCGTGGACGAAAGATGAAGGACGCAGGTCCGTATGCCCCGAGCTTCGAAGAAAGAGCACATATCCTCCACAAGGCCATCCACAGACGCCTTCGTAGAGTTTGCAAACAGAACGACCCTTTTCAATTCCTTCATTTCAGCCCCCTTTTCTCTCCAACATTCACTATGGCATTCACTATGGCATCCACCAAGGCATCCATCAAGGAAGATGGGATATCACCTTTGAAACCATATCCATCTCGCTTCCCTTGAGAAACGGATAGACTGGAAAGCAAACGGTTCTGTAATAGTACGAAGCGGCTATAGGGAACGCCTCGAAGGGATCCCCATCGTAGCCTTTTACAAGGCAGTCCTCAAAGGCCATCTTTATTGGAACGTCATGCTTGGCTCCAAACTTGATTGCTTCGTCCGGCTTTGAATCAAGCTGGACTGCAAACCCGCTGCAGTTGGACTCAAAACCAAGGAAACTCAAGCCAAACTGCTTGTGCCGAGTCTTTGAAAGCGACTGCTGATAAACCTTGACTATCTCCCTTCTTTTTATGGAGTTGGCCTCAAGGTTCACAAGCTGAACCATTCCAAGGGCTGCATTCAAGTCAGGCATCTTCACATACTTGGATGGGCGCCTGGCCCTAAGCGTGGCAAGGGCTTCGTTCTTGGCAGCGACTGCAGCTCCACCACCTGCTGACACGACGCTGTCCTCTTCGAAGGCACACACGACATACTGGCCAATGAGGCCTGCGTAGCTTTCGTCCTTCATGCGGCTTCCAATGCTCTCGCTTATATCCTCTATCACCTTGACGGTTCCATAGTCGCAAGGCTCGGCAAAGGTGGTCTGTTCGTTGTACTTCACAGGGAGGGTTCCGTAGTTCTCATAGAGAAGGAGGATCTCAGCACCGCTTTGCACCACGATGTCCTCCTTTGGACATCCATTCTCCTTTTCCACATCCACATACACGATTTGGGCGCCTATTCTGGAAATGACATCCCTGTATACGAAAGGAGACAACGGAGATACCGCCACTTTTGTGCCCTCCACAGCTCCAGCCATGCGAAGCGCAGACTCAAGGCAATCGGGATAGGTCCTGTATGAAGACGAACTTGCGGCCTTCACGGTATCGGAATACGCCTGCATGAAGGAAAGGACCTTTTCTCCAGGTCCTATCTTTTCGTCCACCATGGTCTGTAGGACGCTGTCCATGTCCTTGCGCTTCAAAGTTGGCTTGTAGAAACGAATCATGCCTCGATTCTACCCAAAGCTGGCCCTTTTTTCAACTTGGAACCGCACCTAGAAGCGCACAGAGACGCAAAGGACCCCACCATCGTACGTTGCATTGATGGAGCCGCCCATCTGCTCTGTAAGAAGGCGTGCTATAGAAAGCCCCAAACCATAGGAACCACGGGCGTTCTCTATTGAAAAGAACTTGTCCAAAGGAAACCAAGTCTATGTTACAGTTTGAAGCGATTCAAAACCATTTGACAATATTGCAATTGAGGATTGTGCACCTATGTTATAAAATGAAGGTTCAGGAGGCTTTCTATTATGCTCAAGCTCAACCGCAAGCGAACCTGCCTCATTGGATTCGCTTTCTTTGGAATACTGCTTCTTTGGCAGGTATACGATTCATGGTGTCCAACCTTCCTGACCGATATCTTTGCACGCAGGATGTATGGGATTTCATCCGCAGCCCTCAAGGCTGGAGATCCTGCAAAGATACTCAACGTCCAGTGGATAGTTGGAATCATCATGGCATGCGACAACCTTGCGGCTCTCATTCTCCTACCCCTTTTTGGAAACCTGTCTGACAAGACCCATACTTCGATTGGAAAGAGAATGCCCTTCATAATCATTGGAACATTGGTGTCTGCAATAGCATTCCCTTTCATTCCATTGTTCTTCCATGAGAACAACATAGCAGGCATGGTTGCAATGATGGCCATAGTGCTTATATTCATGATGATGTACCGCAATCCGGCTGTCGCACTCATGCCTGACATCACTCCAAAGCCTCTCAGAGCAAGGGCGAACGGAATCATAAACATTATGGGATACCTTGGAGGAGCGTTCGCCACAGTCCTTGGAATATTCCTCAAGCTAAGCGACTACATCAATGTAGAAGACCAGGCAAGAAAGCTCTGGATAATCGAGATTCCGTTCATAATCGCCTCTCTCCTGATGGTCGTGTCGGCACTTGTCCTCTTCCTCACTATAAAGGAGAACAAGATCGAAGAGGAAATGAAGGATGAGATGGAGGAAGGCGAACGGCTTGCCGCAATAGAGACTCCTATAGACGACGACAAGCCAATGTCAAAGGCGAACAAGAGGATGCTCCTTGCAATCCTTGGAGCCGAGTTCCTTTGGTTCATGGCTGACAACGCAATTGGAACGTACATAGGCAACTACGTCATCTACTACCTAAACTCAGTTTCAAGCGCAACGATGCTTCTGACTATAATCGGCGGTGCCGCATCGGTCATAGGATTTGCAACAGCCGGATCCATTGCAGACCGCATTGGACGCAAATGGACGATTTCAAGCGGTCTTCTCATTACATTTGCAGCACTTGTCATAATGTGTTTCGTAGCACCTACCCACAACGTCGTTGGCTCAAACGGAGAATACTCCTTCCCTGTCCTTCTCTATGGAGTATGGGCGATCAAGGGCTTTGGAATGGCACTTGTCCACAACTGCTCGTTCCCAATGGTCGTTGAGCTTTGCTCTTCGAAGAAGATTGGAAAGTTCACTGGCTACTACTACACATCAAGCATGGCCGCCCAGACAATCACGCCGGTCCTGCTTGGCCTTGTGTTCGACCTCACTGGCGCATGGAGAGCCCTTCCTGTCTACGCTTCATCCCTCATGGTCCTAAGCTGTCTCGTATTCACTTTCCTAGTAAAGAACATCAAGGCCAACAAAGTCGCCAATGCAAAGGGCCTCGAAGCCCTAGGAGAAAGCGAAGATTGACAAGACATTTGATTCATATAAATCTATAGTCGAAATCAAAAGAACCGTTGCTTGGTGTCCACACCTTTGCAGCGATTCTTTATTTGCAAGACTTAGATTCGGTTGAGCGTCATTTCAACCAAAAAGCAAAAAAATGACAAAATGGTTGAAATCAGCGGAATAGCATCAAAAGGCAGCTCCATCCACCAGCGGGATGTCCGCATTTTTGTTTTTTGGGGAAAAGCGGACAAAAAACTGTCCGCATTTCGAGATTCTTTCCAAAAGCGGACAATGGGCATGCACGACGGATGCAACGGATGGGACGAACGTGACGGACACTACGGATGCTACAACCACTACGGACGCCACAGATGCTACGGAACGGCCACGGATGCATTGCGAATGGTGAGGGGAGGATGCTCCAAGGGATGACGAGGATGCATGAAGGATGGAGTGCGGGGACAGTGCTGCGTGCACGGCTTCGCACGAACGGACGAAGCGAAGCGCCCGCAGGCCGACGAAGGGCGAAAAAAAAGGGCTTGGCGGCTACCTACTCTCCCGCATCGCTGCAGTACCATCGGCGTGAGAGCGCTTGACTTCCGTGTTCGGGATGGGAACGGGTATTTCCACTCTGCTATGGCCACCAAGCCCACCCAAACCTTGGAGCCCGACTTTTCGGACGCCTGGTCTGGATGTTCCGGTCTGAATGCCGGGACAAGATGGACAATATGGTCAAGCCGTTCGGATGATTAGTACCGCTGGACT
>MSGT01000001.1 GCA_001940825.1 Sphaerochaeta sp. Phil3 | reverse complement strand
CCAACAAAAACTCGGAAGACCCACAAAAACGAAAGTTTTGTTTGGTTTTTGGGATTTGTATGGTAAAATGAAGTAACACAGCAGACGGGGCGAGTCTTTTGGCGCTTTAAGTTGTTTGGGGTGGTTACTGTTTGATATGATTGTGGAGAGGTGGGCTCCACGGTCATGATTTTCTTGTAAGCGGGTCTTGGCCCGCTTGTTCTTCCAACATGGTCCAAAATGGTTCAAAGAAGCTCAAAGTTGGTGTATGCTTTGGTTGTATGCGTAGATATGATTTTGCCATTGTTGGAGCCGGTGTATGCGGTGCATGGATAGCCTATGAGCTTTCCAAGAGAGATGTAAGCGTCGTGGTGCTTGAGAAGGAATCCGATGTCTGCATGGGTACCAGCAAAGCCAATTCCGCAATAGTACATGCTGGGTATGATCCCATGCCTGGTTCCTTGATGGCCAGGCTCAACGTCCATGGCAACGAACTGATCAGACATGTTCATGACGAAATGGCCATCCCGTTCAAACAGGTGGGCTCTCTTGTCGTTGCCTTTGACGACGAGGGGCTTGGTGTCATAAGAAAGCTTTATGAGCGTGGCGTTTCCAACGGCGTTCCTGATCTTGTGCTCCTATCGGAGGAGGAGACTGTGGCAAGGGAACCCAACCTTTCGAATGAGTGCAAGGGTTCTTTGTTTGCGCCCACTGGAGGTATTTGCTCACCGTTCGAGCTTACGGCTGCACCTATGGAGATTGCCATAGAAAACGGGGTGGAGTTTGTCAGGTCGTTTGAGCTTTCCAAGGTGGAAAGAAGGACTCGATCCAACGGCGACGATGTCCTTGTTCTCAACGATTGCATTGAAACTTCATGCGTTATAAACGCAGCAGGCGTTCGTTCTGCTGAAGTTGCTGCTCTGTTTGGAGACGATTCGTTCAAGATACACCCTAGAAAAGGCGAGTACTCCCTTTTGGACAGCAATGTTGGCGGCCTTGTCTCCCATGTGATCTTCCAGCCTCCAACATCGCTTGGAAAAGGTGTCCTCGTTACGCCCACCGTAGACGGAAACATCCTTGTTGGGCCTACGGCTCAGGATATAAGGGATTGTGATGATACCACCACAACGACAACGGGACAAAAACGGGTGTTCGAGAGCGCAAGGACATCGGTCCCCAGTGTGAGCGAGCGTGATGTTATAACGTCGTTTGCGGGCGTGCGTGCAGTCAGCGACTTCAGGAACGCAAGAGGTGACGAAGACTTCGTGATTGGTTTCTCCAAGGTGGATGGCCTTTTCAATGTTGCAGGCATTTGTTCGCCAGGGCTTACATCGGCCCCTGCAATTGGCGAGTACGTGGTGGAGCAGCTTGAGGGTCGCGGCTTAGTGGGATCTTTCAAATCTCGTTACGAAACCGGTAGGAAAGTTGTCCGCTTCATGGCTCTTGATGATGACGGCAAGCGTGCAGCCATCAAGGACAATCCTTTGTACGGTAGGGTGATATGCCGCTGCGAAGGTGTGACGGAAGGGGAGCTCGTGGATAGTATCCGCAGGCCTTGCGGTGCCGTTGACATGGATGGTGTGAAGCGCCGTGTCCGTGCCGGTATGGGTCGTTGCCAAGGTGGGTTCTGCGCCCCTCGTGTCATGGAGATCCTTTCCCGTGAGCTTGGCGTTCCATACACGCAGGTGACGAAGTTCGGTCGCATGAGCTGGATGGTTCAGGATAAGAAGGGGGCTTGCGATGATTGATGTTCAGGTCGCCGTGATAGGTGGCGGTCCAGCCGGCCTCAGCGTCGCTTTGGAGTGTTGGAGGCAAGGTCTCAGGGAGGTTCTTGTAATAGAGCGCGACAACATGTTGGGAGGGATTCTCAACCAGTGCATACATGCGGGTTTTGGACTCCACGTATTTGGGGAGGAGCTTACCGGCCCGGAATATGCACAGCGCTACGTCAACATGGTCAAAGAGACAGGGATTAGAGCGCTTACTGACACCATGGTCACTTCCATTGAACCCATTGGGCCTGGCAGACTTGACGGCTGCTCTCCTGAAAAGGCCGATGCCGTTGTGGATGGAATCATTGTAAGGGCAATGAATACTAACGATGGGCTTTTGGAGATTCGAGCTAGGGCCGTGGTGCTTGCCATGGGATGCCGTGAGCGTACACGTGGGATGCTGAGGATTCCTGGAACCCGTCCTGCAGGGGTGTATACAGCCGGAACGGCGCAAAGGCTTGTAAACATAGAGGGCTTCATGCCAGGACGAGAGGTCGTGATTCTTGGAAGCGGCGACATTGGACTTATCATGGCCCGTAGAATGACGCTTGAAGGTGCGCATGTACATGGTGTGTATGAAGTCATGCCAAAATCGAACGGTCTTAGAAGGAACATAGTCCAGTGTTTGGATGACTTTGGGATTCCTTTGCATTTGTCAATGACTGCGGTGAAGATTCATGGAAGGGATAGGGTGACCGGCGTTACCGTTGCAAAAGTGGATGGTTCCCTGAACCCAATTCCAGGAACTGAGGAGCATGTGTCCTGCGACACGGTGCTTCTTTCCGTGGGCCTTATCCCTGAGAACGAACTCAGCCGCAAGGCCGGCATTGAGATGGATCCAAGGACCAGAGGGCCTGTGGACAAGGGTGGTTTCATGACCAGTATCTCTGGAGTATTCGCCTGTGGGAACGTATTCAAGGTCTATGACTTGGCTGACAATGTAACCACGGATAGTGTCCTGTGTGGACAAGCCGTAGCTAATTTTGTTATGGAGATATAGCTGTGGAGACATCTTTTGTGACTTGTGTGATATGCCCAAAGGGCTGCGGCATAAAGGTTGATTGGGAGCTTTGCGATGATGGCTTCAAAAAGGTTGTTGGTGTTTTTGGAAACAGTTGCACCAGAGGTCTTAAATACGCAACGGCAGAGGTCGTACACCCTGAAAGGGTCCTTACATCAACGGTCAGATTGGTCAACGATGGGGACGATGGCCATTCATGCGAGCTTGTTCCAATAAGAAGTGCTTCCCCAATCCCAAAGGAATCCTTGATGGCTGCAATGGAAGAGATTTCAAAGAAGACCATAAGAAACAGTTCCGTTAAGATGGGTGACGTTGTGATTGAAGACATCGCAGGAACAGGCGTGGCTATGGTGGCTTGCAGGGACAGTGCAATCTAGAAGTTTCCTGCCAGATCCCCTGTCTGTAGTTTCGTTCTAGGCTCTTGAAGTGGATGAGGAACACCAGTATGCGTTCTTCCTTCGCGGTAGGCCAAAGCGGTTGTCGTCCTCCGTGGAAACGTCTATCTTGAATTCTTCCCCAAGTCCGTTCCTTTCGCATATCGAATTGTGGAAGTCGGCGACCCATAGGTATTTCCTGAACACTTCCAAGCGTTTCACCGCAGTCTGCGTTTGGCTTTCATCTATGTCGTCGTAGTTTCCGTATGCGTCCAGCTTTCCTTCGATTACATTTGAGTGATCGTCCATTACTTCCCTTATGCCGTAACTGTATTTGGATACAGAACCATGGGTCTTTGGAAAGCGGCTTTCCATCATGGTCGTGACCTGAGCGAAGAATGGAGTCCTTTCGAGCATGAGACCGCTTACTTTGTATAGATAGTTTAGAATCGTCTGCCCGTCCTTGTCCTGAAAGAGGAGTTCGTCAAGCCATCTGTCATAGAACCAGCCCAGCTCATGTTTTGTCAACGATGTCCTGTTTGCCGTTAGTTCCTGGAGAATTTGAGGTGTGAAGATGATTCTGGGCATTCGATTCTGGTTGTCCTGTGATGTGGTTTCTATCAGGTCTCGTCCAAAGGCAAAATCCTCGTCTATTGAGAATTCGCCTTGTGAGATGCTGCCTCTCAGTGAGATGCCGTATTTGAGTATGAATTCCCTTTGGATATCGGCAGCGATGGATGCCATTGCAAGTAGATTGTTGAGGTCGAAGAATGCATCTCCTGTCTTTTCGAAGCACATTAGGATTTGGTCAGAGAATACCTTTCTGTGGGCTTTGAGCTTTGGGATTCCTCCATATGGGGAGCTTCCCGCTTCCAATGTCGCACGTTGCACGCACTCTATTATGTTCGTTACGGTGTCGAACGCCGCATGGATGTCGTCAAGCAGGTCCTTTGCCTTGTCTGGGTTTTGGTTGAAGAAGCACCTGCATCCAAGGATGTTTAGGTATGCAACGTAGAATTGTTTTGGGTCTGTCATTATTGTCTCCCTCTTGTACGGCGCCTCACAGGCGTACCTTACACTGCGAATTATTGCACGTCTCTGGAATAACGCAAGGCATGGATACTTGTTTTGACAGTGTTTTGGTGGAATCTAAACTGTTTCTAAATTTTGTTTCTATCTGAAGCAAAGCGTGGTAGAATCGTTGGGAGAGGAACTTTTGAAACGCTTCATGCGTCAATTTGCACAAAGGCTGGTTTTGGAGGTTCCATAGTAATCATACTGAACGCTAGGAGGCGGAATATGAAGAAAGCTATGGTTTTTGCGCTTGTCTTGGTTTGCTGTGTTTCTGTATTTGCGCAGGCACAGGCCGAGTCGGGCAGCAAGACTATTACGATGTGGGTCAGCGGAGCTGGCGCACAGGTCGATGCAATGAAGGCTGCCGTTGAGGCATTCGAGGCTCAGAGCGGCTATACTGTGGAGTTCTCCGCTCCAGGTGAGACTTATGAGGAGCTCATGAAGACCAAGATGGCTGCAAACGACCTTCCAGATGTATTCGACACCCACGGTTGGTCCGTTGACAGATACGGCGAGTACCTCATGCCGGTGAACGATTTGGATTTCTTTGCAAACGTAAGCCGTCAGATAATACCTACGATCTCCAACGACAAGGGGGAGGCATTGGTCCTTCCTTTCGACATGGACCTCACAGGTATCGTATACAACGAAGATGTCCTTGCCGAGGCAGGCGTTGACGTTGACTCGATCAAGACCTGGGCCGATTTCGAAGCTGCCTGCGAGAAGGTCAAGGCCATTGGCAAGACCCCTATCACACTTGGTGCATCGAACGGTTTCACCGTTGGTTGGCTCTATGACCGCATTGCCCCAAGCTTCTACATCACAGACGAGGCCAACAGCAAGGCAGCCGACCTCAAGAACGGCATCTTTGACGAGGCTATATGGGCCTCCATCTCCGCAATGATCGACAGATGGGTGTCCAACGGCTATTTCAATGCCGATGTCGTTACGGGTGACTTCGTTGGTGATATCACCGCCATGGCTACGAACCAGGCAGCCTTCGATTTCATCCAGAACGTCGCAATCATGATGGCCGGTGGCATCAATGCCGATGCTCATCTTGGCATGATGCCAATTCCATCCAACAGCGCTTCCGATGAGCCAACCCTCATCTCTGGCGAGAACGTAGCTCTTGGAATCTGGAAGGAAACAAAGGCGAAGAAGGGTGCTATCGAACTTTTGAACTACCTTGCACAGCCTGAAGTGGCTGCAACGATCGCCGCTGCAACCGGAAACGTTCCTGCGCTTACGAATGTGAAGCTTGACCTTGGTGCCGTCCAGAAGTACATAGACAAGCATGCCGCTGTCGAAGCCTACAACTACTTTGACAGAGACTACTGTCCAAGCGGTCTTTGGGACGTGATCTGCGCTGCAGGTCAGGAAGTCCTTGCCCAGAAGCCAAACGCTGTTCAGAACACTGCAAAGCAGGTCAAAGACAGCTTCGATGCCCTCTACGGCAATTGATCTTCCTTGCTTGATTTGATTCGGTTGGATTCGATTTGATTGGGGTCGCCTTGCCGCTGTCTATGTGGTGATGGCGACCCTTTTGCTTGCTGCTTTTCGTAGAAAATGAAAAAAAGAATAGATACCATAAACCTTTTCTATGTGCCGGCACTTGTGTTGTTTGCACTTTTCGTAATCTATCCCTTCTTCAAAGGGGTGTACCTTTCGTTCACGAACTGGAACGGCTATTCCAGATCGTTCAAGATGATAGGTCTCAAGAACTATGTGAATCTTTTCAAGGACAAGAACGTTCATAGGGCGTTTGCCAATACTTTGGTGTACGGCGTTGGAAGCACCGTCATCCAGAATGCCCTTGGCGTGCTCCTTGCCGTTTTCCTCAACAAGAAATTCCGTGGGCGATCCCTCGTCCGTACTGTCATATACCTTCCCGTCATGATAGCCCCTCTAATCATGGGCTATGTCATGTACTTCTTCTTCAACTACAATCGAGGTGCCATAAACGATGTCCTGAAGCTCTTTGGCGCCGCTCCTGTGGATTGGCTTGCCAGTGGAAACCGCGCCGTATTCATCCTGACTTTGGTGAATTCGCTCCAGTTCGTTGGAATCTCCATGGTCATATACCTTGCGGGCCTTCAGAACATCCCATCCATGTACTATGAGGCGGCTGAGATAGACGGCATTGGAGTGAAGCAGAGGTTCTTCTATATAACGCTGCCGCTTCTCATGCCTGCCATAACGTCGTCTGTGACGTTGAACCTCATTGGTGGTTTGAAGCTGTTCGATGTCATCTCTGCATTGACAGGTGGTGGACCTGGATATGATACGCATTCGCTATCGACTTTGATTCACAAATACTACTTTGGTGGTGAACGTGCAGGATATGCTTCCGCAATAGGATTGGTATTCTTTGTGTTCATAATGTTTGTTAGCAACATTGTGGTCAAGGCTCTTCAGAGAAGGCAGGTGGAGCTATGAGAGACATTCCATTGAAAAGAAGAGGCGTATTTGTTTCGTCTTTGCTTCGCATTCCTGTTGTCCTTGTCATCCTTGCGGTGTTCCTGTCTCCGTTCTGGATCCTTGCAACCATTTCGTTCAAACCTGTGTCGGACGTATCCTCCTACTGGAAGTTCCCTTCAAGTCCCACTTTTGCGAACTTTGCCACAGCAATTTCAAAGGCCGGTATCTTTGGCGCGATTGGACGCACCGCCATCATAACGGTGTCCGTGGTTGTCCTTGAGGTCGTCGTGAGTTCGTTTGCAGCCTATCCTCTGGCCCGCAAATGCTCTCGTTTCAATAGGGTTGTCCAGGCTTTCATCCTTGGTGTCATGATGGTTCCTCCTTTGAGCATCCTTGTATCCTTGTATTCCGTCATAGTCGATATGCATGGTGTGAACTCCTACTGGGCTGTCATCCTGGTTCTTTTGACATATCAGCTGCCGCAGGGGATTTTCCTGTATACGAACTTCATACGGTCCATCCCCCGTGCTCTTGATGAGGCCGCCACCATAGATGGCTGCGGCCCTGCCAAGACGTTCTTCCATATAATACTGCCGCAGCTTACGCCCGTGACGGCCTCCGTTGTGATTCTGTCAAGCGTGAACTGTTGGAATGACTTCCAATTCTCCCGCTACATCCTTCAGGCCGCTCGCATGAACACTGTTACCCTTTCAATTTCGCAGTTCTTCTCGCAGACCTACATTGATCTCAACACTGCAGCTGCCTGCGCAATGCTGGCGATAGTCCCTGTGGTAGTGTGTTTTCTGTCACTCCAGAAATATTTCATCCAGGGAATGATCGATAGTTCCGTAAAATAGGGCTTTGTGTAGAAAGTGTAAAAAAAGCTCTACAAATTTGTTTTTTAATTGCTTTTCCTCTTGTCTGTACTGAATAATGTAATGGCGACCCTTCGACGGTTATGTAGTATTTCGTAATATGTCTTGTTGGTGTTTGCGATAAATAGGTATGGAGGTTTGTTGATGGCTCATCTAAGTGAAGCGGCAGTAGGGAAAATCAACGAAATCTGTTCAAGGTATGTAGATGAAAAGACTCCCTTGATGATGATTCTGAGTGATATCCAACGGGAGTACGGCTATATACCGCTTGAGGTTCAGGAACTTGTTTCAAAGAACACAGGTATAAGCGTTGCTGAGATTTTTGGAGTGGTTTCCTTCTATTCCTTCTTTTCCCTCCAGCCAAAGGGCAAGTATGTGATAGGATGCTGTCTTGGTACTGCCTGTTACGTCAAAGGCGCTCAGAAGGTTATAGACAAGTTTTCTGACTTGCTTGGCATAAAGCCGGGCGAAACCACGGAGGATGGGATGTTCACCATAGATGCCCTGCGTTGTCTTGGTGCCTGTGGAATCGCCCCTGCGGTTTCCATAAACGGCAAGGTGTATCCAAAGGTCGAAATTAACGAGGTGTCCAAGATAATCGAAGAACTCAAATCCCAGGAAGGAGACAAGATATGATCAAAACCTTTGAAGAACTGTATTCCAAACAGCACGACTGCGCCGTCTGTCTTGCCTCCAAGTTCAAGGGCGAGGAAGGGAAGAGAGCCGTTGTAATCTGCGGCGGCACAGGGTGCCTTTCATCGAACTCGGCCCAGATAAAGGAGCGGTTCGAGAGCCTGGTCGAGGAAAAGGGGCTTTCAAACCACGTTACGGTGAATCAGGTTGGGTGCTTTGGCTTCTGCTCCCAAGGTCCGTTTGTTAAGATATTCCCGGAAGACACTCTATATAGAGGAGTCTCGGTCGAGGATGTGGATGAAATAGTGGAGAAGGATCTCATTGGAGACCAGATAGTCGAGCGGCTGCTCTACGTCGATCCCGCAACGCATACGAAGGTGGCGAAGCAGGACGACATAAACTTCTACAAGAAGCAGCACAGAATAGCCCTTGAGGAATGTGGAATGATCGACCCTGAGAACATAGACGAGGCTTTGGGTGCCGGTGCTTTCGCCGGCCTTGCACGGGTATTGAAGATGGATCGTCAGGCGGTCATCGACGAGATACTCGCCTCAGGACTTAGGGGCCGCGGTGGTGCGGGCTTTCCAACCGGAAGGAAATGGCAGTTCGCATATAATCAGCCCGATGGTGAGAAATATGTTGTCTGCAATGGAGACGAAGGCGACCCAGGAGCCTTCATGGATAGGTCGATTCTCGAGGGGAATCCCCTTGCCGTCATAGAAGGCATGATGATAGCTGGTTACGCCATAGGCGCGCAGAACGGGTACTTCTACATTCGTGCCGAGTATCCTATTGCAGTCCATAGAATCCAACTTGGGATAAAGCAGGCTCAGAAGCTTGGTTTGCTGGGCGACAACATTCTGGGAACGGGTTTTTCGTTCCATGCACATATTCGTCTTGGAGCTGGTGCCTTCGTTTGTGGAGAGGAGACCGCTCTTCTCAATTCCATACAGGGCCAGAGGGGCATGCCCAGGCCAAGACCACCTTTTCCTGCCGTCAAGGGGCTTTGGGATTGTCCAACCATCGTGAACAACGTCGAGACTCTGTCGGTGATCCCCTACATAATGAGAAACGGTGCGGATAGTTTTGCAAGTTTTGGGACATCGGGCTCAAAAGGCACGAAGGTTTTCGCCCTAGGCGGCAAAATCAACAACGTGGGTCTGGTCGAGGTTCCTATGGGGACCACCCTTAGGGAGCTCATATACGACATTGGCGGTGGAATTCCCAATGGAAGGAAGTTCAAGGCCATCCAGACGGGTGGGCCTTCTGGTGGATGTCTGACGGAAAAGGACCTTGACACGGAGATCGATTTCGACACCCTGCGTGAGAGGGGTTCCATGATGGGTTCCGGTGGTGCCATAGTGATGGACGAGGACAACTGCATGGTGGATGTCGCCAAGTTCTATATGGAATTCATCTGTGACGAGTCCTGCGGAAAGTGCTCACATTGCCGAATTGGAACGAAGAGGATGCTGGAGATCCTTGAAAAGATATGCGAAGGCAAGGGTACCATTGAGGATATAGATCAGCTTGAGATCCTTGCTTCGACCATCCATGTTGGTGCGTTGTGCGCCCTTGGACAGACCGCAGCGAACCCTGTCCTATCGACGCTTAGAAGCTTTAGGGAAGAGTATATCGAACACGTCCGTGACAAGAAGTGCCATGCCCATGTATGCAAGAACCTTATGATGTACGTGATTAATCCAGAGAAGTGCAAGGGCTGTTCCGCCTGCGCCAGACACTGTCCTGTAGAGGCTATAGTCGGTGTTGTTAAATCGCCATATGCCATAGATCAGAACAAGTGCATAAAGTGCGGGATGTGCCAAAGCACCTGTAGGTTTGGTGCAATCGACAAGATTTGATGGAGGAGAGGATATGGCATTGGTGAATATAAAGATTGAGGGCAAGTCCTATCAGGTTGAATCCGGCCTCACCGTTCTTGAGGCTGCAAGATGGTGCGGATACGAGATTCCGTCTCTGTGTTCGTACAACCACGGCGAATGCAATGCGGGTTCGTGCAGGGTCTGTCTGGTTGAAGTCGTTGGATCAGAACGGCTCGTCGCTTCGTGCGTATACCCTGTCTCCGAGGGATTGGAAGTTATAATCTCTTCTCCAAGGGCGACTTCTGCAAGGAGGGCATCTGTCGAGCTTTTGCTTTCAAACCATTCCTTGAATTGCCAGCAGTGCGAGAAGAACGGTCACTGTGAGCTTTTGCATGCAGCGCAGATTACGGGTGCAAGGGAAGGCATGTACGTTGGGGAGAAGACTCCAACTACGTTCGACCGTTTCAATCCATCCATCGTGAGGGATACTTCCAAATGCATTCTCTGTGGAAGATGTGTGGCCCGTTGTCACAATGCCCATGGCAATGGAGTGCTTGGCTTTGAGAACAGGGGATTCAAGACAATCGTATCCCCTGCCTACAATAGGCTCATAAAGGATTCCCCTTGTATCATGTGCGGACAATGCGTGAATGTATGTCCTACGGGGGCCTTGGTCGAGAAAAGCGAGATAGATGCGGTTGACAAGGCGTTTCACGATGGAAAATACGTCGTCGTCCAGACGGCTCCTGCAGTGCGTGCTGCATTGGGGGAGGAGTTTGGTATGAAGATTGGAACTCCTGTGACTGGCAAGATGGTGGCGGCCTTGAAGCGTTTGGGTTTCAAGAAGGTGTTCGATACCGATTATGCCGCAGACCTCACCATCATGGAGGAGGCTTCGGAACTTCTTGGAAGGATCAAGAACAAAGGTGTCCTTCCAATGATAACGTCATGCTCCCCTGGTTGGATCAACTATGCCGAGTTCTACTATGGCGACCAGCTTGACCATCTTTCAAGCTGCAAGTCCCCTCATGAGATGTTTGGTGCAATCCTCAAGCATTTCTACGCACAGAGAATTGGAGTGAAGCCAGAGGATATGTTCGTTGTGTCCATAATGCCATGTACGGCGAAGAAGTTCGAGAAGGACAGGCCGCAGCTTGGCTCTGGAGGTCTCAGGGATGTCGATGCGGTTCTTACGACAAGGGAGCTGGGAAAGCTCATACGAAGAAGCGGTATCAGGTTCGCGAGACTTCCAGACGAAGAGTTCGACAACGATATTGTAGGTGACTACACTGGAGCCGGCGTCATCTTTGGCGTGACTGGAGGGGTCATGGAGGCCGCCCTTAGAACCGCATATTTCTCGCTTGCAGGCAAGGAGCATGAAGCAATCAGCTTCGAGGCCGTAAGGGGGTTCGATGGCATCAAAGAGGCGAGCATCGATATTGAAGGAAAGAAGATCGAAGTTGCAGTCGCCAGCGGCATGAAGAACGCAAAGATTCTCCTTGACCAAATCCGAGAAGGCAAGTCCAAGTATACCTTCATAGAAATAATGGGATGCCCCGGTGGTTGTATCAATGGAGGAGGCCAGCCGTTTGTGCATGAATGCTTCCTGCCCAATGAAAATGCCGACATAATCGACACGTACAAGGAGAAGAGAGCCGCTGCTCTTTATGGAGAGGATGAACGTCAGACCCTTAGGCAGTCTCACAACAACCCTCAGATAAAGAAGCTGTATTCCAGTTTCCTTGGAGAGCCAAATTCCCATAAGGCTCATGAATTGCTTCATACGACGTATGCCGCAAGGGAGCCTTTCCCTCATGTCCACAATGAATGAAGGACCTTTGAGGTTCCTCATTGATATGTGGAAGTTTCAAGACCTTCCAGACCAAGGAGACATACCTTGAGGGCTATGCCTCCTTGGTAGCCTGTGAGCCTGTCGTTTACGCCAATGACTCTGTGGCAGGGAACTATGATCGATATGGGGTTGCTGCCTACGGCTCTTCCAACTGCCCGTGCTGACATCTTGGTCTTGCCGCCTTGGTTTGCAGTCCCATTCGCTATTTTGGTTGCGATGTCGCCGTAAGTGATGGTAGTGCCATATGGGATTCTTTGGAGGATGCGCCAGACTGCAAGTTGGAACGTGGTTCCGCTGAGCCTCACTGGTGGCATGAACGAAGGCTCTTTGCCTGTAAAATAGATGTCCAGCCATTTGCAGGTTTGTTTGATGATTTCGCTAGCACTCTCCGTTCCTTCATTTTCCTCTGTGCCTTTTTCAGGTCGGTTGGAGAATGTCCATTCTGGGCATATGGTCGGCTGCGATTGTGTATTTGCGGCGTTTTTCGATGTATGGCGCTGTCCTTCTATCCAAAGACCTGTGAGGGCATCTTCATCGCTTTCAATCGTTATGAGTCCTATTGGAGATTCGTAGATTGCGGTATGCATCCTGTAAATCCTCCTCTGTTTTGGAAGGTAGCTTTTGAGATGTGTTTTGGCATCATCTCAAAATAGTAATTCGTATTAAAATCCCGTCAATGTGGTCTAAACATAAACCAATTTGATTTGTATGTAAACGGTTTGGCTCTTCACGTTTTTTTCGAGGATAGAAGATAGACATAGTTGATTGACATGTACCTTATGAGAGTGAAGGGATGCTCTTCGTTCCCATAACCATAGTTTCTCTCTGACATCCTTGATTTTGTTGTTGGATCCTTTGGGCCGCCTTCTGGAGCTGAAGTCGTGTCTGACATGTGAAGCCAGACAGTCAAGGTGTTCGAACCAGAAGTCTTTTGCTCCTCCATTTGTCCATAAATGACCTTTTCAAGCGTTTTAGGGACAACTTCCTGCAGCATCGCTCTTGCTTCTCTCCAATAAGGCAGAACTCCCTAATCCTCGTCCGAGGTTCATCCCCGACCGGGTCCACGTAGTACCCCCTGCACCAGAACACCCTGTTCCCGTACTGTACTTCAGATTGACGAACCGATCTAAGATCATAAGACTGCTCTTTCCCTTCAGGCCTCCAATCGCGCTCGATGCACTTGTCTTGGGCAGTATTGTAACCAACATATGTATATGGTCGGGGCAGGCTTCCGTCTCCAGTATGACTATGCCCTTCCTTTCGCACAGGGTCCGCAGCATCCTCCCTATTTCGTTCTTTATCCGCCCGTACATCACAAGCCTTCTGTACTTCGGTGCGAACACTATGTGGTATTTGCAATTCCATTTCGTATGGGCTAGACTCTCACTATCCATATTGACCTCCTATCTTAGGTGCGGTTTCCACACTACACCTCGATAGTGGGTCAATTCCTTTTCTTGTGCAAAGCTAAAGATCTTTGGAACTCTCGGAACATCCAGGAGTTTTCGTTTCCTCGAAAAGCGGAAGCTGTCACACTTCTGCCGGATTCAGATTATGGTAAACAGGTCATAGCTCAAGACTTCTTTCATCCAGAAGGAAGTCGTAGACATTCATTGTCATTATCCCATTGTCATCCATTGCTGGTTTGACTACATCCTTCACAATAACAATCTTCTTGAAGGAATCATTTATACGAACCAGGGATGCAATCTCCTGTTTTCTCTTTTCTTCAGAAGGAATGCTGAAAGCGGATTGAATGTAGTATCTGCGGCTTCCGAGGTTGGCAACAAAATCGACTTCAAGCTTTCTTTTCTCGAATACCCCTTCTGAGGTCTTACTTCGTTCCTCAACCATTCCGACATCAACAGAGAAACCCCTGAGCCTGAGTTCGTTGTACAGGATGTTCTCCATTATGTGGTTCTCCTCAGTTTGCCTGAAACCAATTCTTGCATTCCGCAGTCCAACATCCTCAAAATAGTATTTCAGAGGGGAGCCTATGTATCTGCGCCCCTTCACGTCATATCTGTTTGCGGAACTGATCACAAAGGCATCCTCCAGATACTCGATATACTGTCTGATTGTGTTCTGGCTGATCTTTGAATGGAGAACGGACTCGAATGTTGAATGAATCCGAGAGACATTGGTCAGAGAGCCGACCGAAGAGGACAGTACATTCAGCAGATCATCAAGCTCCTGAGTTTTCTCTATTCCGTTTCTGTCAATTATGTCTTTCAGGTAGACTTCAGAAAACAGATGAGTCAGATAGCTTGCCTTCTGTCCATCCGTTGGCATTGTCGACACCAGTGGCAGACCTCCATACAAGGTGTATTCCGCCCAGCCATGGTACACATCTCCATCATATGCTTGCATGAACTCACTGAAAGACAGCGGGAACAGATGCACCTCATCACCACGGCCTCTGAATTCTGTTATCACGTCCTTCGAAAGGAACCTCGAATTGCTACCGGTAACATAGACATCGACATTTTTATAGTGGAGAAGGGAATTGAGCACTTCCTCGAAACTCCTCAGCATCTGGATTTCATCTAGAAGAATGTAATACTCCCCATCATCATGCATCATGGATTTGATGTATTCGAGAATGGAATCGGGTTCTCTAAGCGAGGCATTCTCACGCCTATCTAGCTCGATTCTGATTATATGGTCTTCGGAAACGCCGATTTTCCTTAGCCAATCATAGAATAGCTTGAAGAGAAGATATGATTTCCCGCACCTGCGGATACCAGTCACGACTTTAATAAGGCTGTTATGCATTCTGGCCTTCAAGGCCTCTAGGTATATGTTTCGTTGGATTTTCATCTTCACTCCATTGAATTTCTCGGGTAAATATACCCATTTTTTTCAGTGACTATTATCTGTCATAATCGAATTACAATCAACATTAATTGCTTTATTTTTCAAAAAGGATGGGGCGCAAGTTCACAATCCGCTTTGCGACATCCATGACCGTATTCAGATCAGATGGGACAAGACGCAGATAATGCTTGGTCATGTCCTGGTTTTCATGTCCGACAGTTGTCCTGACCAGCTCTCCGTTCACCACGTTTGCCACAAGCCTTGTGTTGAAGAAGTGCCTGAAAGAGTGGAATGACAGGCTCTCGCTCTCCAGTCAATTCCGTTTGCTTCAAGGACCTTGTGCAATCTCATGCTGATGAACTGGAAGTCTTTGGGCTTATCTCCGAATGCTGGGATAATCTTCTGAACCAAAAGAATTCTGCAGCTTCGGCAATAGCCTTTTGTCAAAGTGCCGCCTCTTTTGATTTTCGCATTTGCGATAGGGCATGTCTCCCATATCTAGAACGGCTGTGCGAAATCCTTGAAAAGCGTCTCCTTTGTCTTGAACTCAAACAGAGTTCCGTCCTTGTACTTCTTCAGGACATAGGCTCTAGCCTTTGTCTTGTTTGAAGTTCTGGTTGAGCAATACTTCTATGTCCGTTCTGGTCATAGATTTAGTAGTACCATGTTACACGAACCGTCTGTGTTCTTGGGAACAATACGAATCTGACGTCTTCCATGTTTCTTCTTTTTTAAACTGTTGTATGTCCTAGAAAAAGAGGGAATTACAGTACTGCTGGCTCTTTTTGCCGGCTCCGAGCATCTTCGGTACGACAATAAAAAGAAATCCTTCCAGTAATTTCAGTTACCAGAAGGATTTTTTGCTTTGAGCGGACAGGGGATCGAACCCTGGACCCGCAGATTAAGAGTCTGCTGCTCTACCAGCTGAGCTATCCGCCCGATGCAACGGAACATTAACATTTTTGTAGTTTTTGCGCAATACCTTGGAATGCCTTTTTTTTGATTGTTCGATATTGTGTTGTATAAAAGGACTTCATGGGGATAGAATCGGTTCTTGTGGAGGTGTTGCATGAAATCTTTGCTGGATGGAAGCCCTGTCTTTTCTCTTTCACATCTCAAGTCGAACCTCGTCGAGTTTTGGAACTCCCTCAAGGCGTATCTCTATCCCGCGCTTTTTGAGATGCAGGATATGTCTCAAGGTGAAAGACTTGATTGTTCCATGGCTTTTCTCTGCACATGTCTTGGGTTCGTACAGAAAGGTGAAGATGTCTGCAACAAGACTGTGTCTAAGTTTTTTTCGTGTATAGATGACATTAAGGCTATCATTGAGACTGACATAATCGCTGCCTATGAGGGAGATCCTGCCGCTGAAAGCAGGGAAGAAATAATCCTTTCATATCCTGCCTTCGAGGCTATTGGCATATATAGGATTGCCCATCAGCTTTTCATGTTGGGGATTCCTTTGCTGCCTAGGATGCTCTCCGAGTATGCCCATGCTCAGACGGGCATTGACATACATCCAGGAGCAATCATAGGCAGCCACTTTTTCATAGACCATGGAACAGGTGTAGTAATAGGGGAGACTACTGTGATAGGCAGCCATGTGAAGATATACCAAGGTGTTACCCTTGGAGCCAAGAGCTTTGAGTTCACAAAGGAAGGCGAGATGATCAGAGGGCGAAAGCGCCATCCCAACATTGGTGACAACGTGATAATATACTCAGGTGCAACGATTCTAGGTGGTGACACTTCGATTGGCGATGGCTGTATCATTGGCGGTAACGTGTGGCTTACGCATTCCGTCGAACCCAACAAGACGGTCATAGCCGCAATGCCTGAGACTTTGAGCCGCAGCAACAAGTAGTGTTCGTTTGATGGAGGGACTGAAATGGCAACGTCTGTGGATTTCATTGAATACGTTTGCGATCAGATTAACGGTTACTCCAACTGGTCGATACGTTATAGGAAGATGTTTGGCGAATACATGGTATATGCGAACGACAAGCCAGTGCTTCTTGTCTGCGATGATACTGTTTTCGTAAAGATACTCCCTGCAACGGAAGCTTTGCTTCCAAATGCAGACAAGGGATTTCCGTATGATGGTGCCAAAGAGCACTTCGTGCTGGACATAGAAGACAGGGATCTTTCCTGCAAAGTGGTGGAGGCTCTTGAAGCCATCACACCTGTTCCTCAAAAGAAGAAAAGAAAGGTCAACATATAAATAAAACAGATATCAGCAGATAGGTTTTTATTGCTTAACATATGTGGACATGTTATAATTCAACCATGGACAGTGAAATCATCCTTTTTGAAGCTAATGACAAGTCGGTTTCCATACCTGTAAAGGTTGATTCTGAAACGGTATGGTTGAATAGAAATCAAATGTCCGAATTGTTTGGACGAGATGTCAAAACAATTGGCAAGCACATCAACAATGCGCTCAAGGAGGAACTTGAGGCTTCAACTGTCGCAAAATTTGCGATAGTTCAAAATGAGGGGAGTCGTCAAGTCAGAAGAGATGTCGAGTATTACAACCTCGATGTAATAATCTCCGTTGGCTACAGGGTCAAATCCCAAAGGGGAGTGGAGTTCCGTCAATGGGCTAACAAGGTTCTCAAACAGTACATACTCCAAGGGTATGCCTTGAACGAAAAACGGCTTGAGTACTTGAACAAGACGGTTGAGATTGAATCTAAGATCATAGCTCACATGGCTGAGATCGATGCGGATGAGATGCTTTCTGTTGTGAATGGATATACGAATGCACTGGATCTGCTTGACGACTACGACCATCAGTGTGTGCAAAAACCAGAAGGGAATCATACATTCACGAGACTCGAAACGGCTGAGTGTTTCAAGATAATCGAAGGGATGAAGTTTGGCTCTTCATCATCTTTGTTTGGAACAGAGAAAGAATCTGGAAAGTTGGAAGGCATCCTTTCAGCTGTGTACCAGAGCGTATTTGGAGAAGAGGTTTATCCTTCTTTGGAGGAGAAGGCTGCGAATCTTCTGTATCTGCTTGTGAAGGACCATCCTTTCAATGATGGTTGCAAGAGAATTGCCGCTACTTTGTTCCTGACGTTCCTACAGAAAAACGGAGCTCTAAAAAGGGCTGATGGTAGGCCTGCGATCAGCAATGGAACTCTGGTTGCAATTACGCTTCTCATTGCCGAATCAAAGCCAGAGGAAAAGCCAATTATGATTTCCGTTGTGATGAATATCTTGGGGATCAATTGATAGTCAGTCCAGTAAGGCCTGTTTATTGAGCTATCCGCAAGGACAACAAAACCGGCCGTTAGGGTCGGTTTTTTCGTCTTGCGTCCAGCAGGGCTCGCCTTACGGTGCTCATAGGGTTGGTCGCGCCTACAGGCCGGCTCCGCTTCGGATGCTCGACGTCTCGCATTCTCCTACCGCGGAGCTTCGAGCCCACTGAGCTTTGGCTAAAGACAAAGAAACCAGTCACTTGCGCAACTGGTCTTTTTGTCTTGCGCCCGGCAGGGCTCGAACCTGTAACCTGCGGATTCGAAGTCCGACGCTCTATCCAATTGAGCTACGGGCGCATGTGGTTGTCTTCAGAAAAGATATAAAAAAAGGGTGGAAGACGGGGCTCGAACCCGCAACAACCAGATCCACAATCTGGGGCTCTACCATTGAACTACTTCCACCATTGTTCTACTGACTTGTGTAATATGCCGTAAGAGCGAAAAAAAGTCAATGAGTTGGTTCTACTCCGGGTTCTTTTGTTCCACTGCATTTTGCAATCAAGCATGACGTGTGCCACTCAAGAGGCGCGGCGCACAGCGATGAGACGAGTTCCCTCTCCATCTTCTCAAGTTGGGAGGATGTCATATCTGGAACGACCTTCATCAAAGCAGGCGCATAGCTCTTCTTCATCCAACGTGATACATCCTGAGGTGTGGCCGCTCTGGACTCGTTGAAGCGGTAGCTCTCCATCTCTACGGATTCAAAATGGGAGAGGAGAAGCCCAACAAGCTCCTCTTTGGAACGATATGACTTGTAGATCTCGTTCTCGGCTTTCAGAAGCATGTCCTGAAGCGGCCCCATGTGTATGAATTCCGATATCCTTGAGGCTTCCTGTACCATCGTTTCGCACAACACTATGTCTCCACCTGGTGCTAGGCGACCAGCGGCGGCATCAAGTATGCCAATGGCTGCATCATCGCTTCCAATTGCAGACGGCAGTATGTTCCTTGCCATAACGTGTTCGAACAGAACGCCGCTATCTACAGCGCAGTCCAAATCTCCAATGGCCGTTGCAACATCCTTTTCACATACAACGACAGGTGCAGATACAGCATTCTCGTCATCAAGTGACTCGATGTAATGCGATATGTACGCCTTTTCCTCCGGGGTCTTCACAACCGCAGCTACCAAGCCTTCAGGTGTCCTTCTAAAGGCTTCCCATACTAGAAGGCCATGGCCTGCGTTCAATACCAAAACCCTGTCCGACCTGACGAAGGCGGTCTTTGAGAACATCAGCGTCCGCAAATCCTCCAGAGCTTTGCTGCGACCTCCAACGGTGCGTCTGAGCCAAATGTCCCGGCCTTTGTCCCCAGGCGAGAACGTGAGGTTTTCTGGAAAGGCATCAACGTCAACGCTTTCAAGTTGGATCTCCCTGCGTCTGTTGACAAGGTCTGCAATGTTCTTTTCGTATCCAAGGTTGCCCACATGGTAGAAAACCTTGCCCTGCAGCTCGTTTGGCAGGTACTGCTGTGCTACCCAATGGTCCTGATATGCATGTGGGTACATGTAGCCTTCGCCATGGCCAAATCCCTTGGCGTCACGGCTTGCATCACGAAGGTGGTTTGGAACTTCAGCGGCTGCAGCTTCCTGCTCGACGCTTTTGAGCGCATCGAAGAAGCCCATTGCACTGTTGCTCTTTGGTGCGGTCGCCAGATAGAGTGCTGCATGGGTGAGATGGTAGCGGCCTTCTGGCATTCCTATCATGTTGAACGCTGCGGCATCGGACTGGACGACGACTATTGCATTTGGATCTGCAAGTCCAACGTCCTCGCATGCGCTTATCATCATGCGGCGGAATATGAATTTGGGATCCTCTCCTGCATACACCATTTTGGCAAGCCAATAGAGTGCGGCGTCAGGGTCGCTTCCTCTGAGCGATTTTATGAAGGCGCTTATGACATCGAAATGGTAGTCGCCTTCCTTGTCGTACAGAACCGCCTTGCGCTGGATGCTTTCCTCCGCCGTTTCCTTGGATATGAAGACGGTCTTTCCATCCTCTCCCGTGCGTGGAGTGGTCTCGACCGCCAGTTCCAACGCATTCAAAAGACTCCGTGCATCGCCTGAAGCAACGTCCACAAGATGTTCAAGTGCGCCTTCTTCGAACGATACATCCAAACGTCCGTATCCTCGTTCAGGATCCTTCAATGCCTGCCATGCAATCTTCGTAAGGTCATCGCTTGTAAGCGGCTTGAGCTGGAATATCCTTGAGCGGCTGACAAGGGCGGCGTTCACTTCAAAGAAAGGGTTCTCCGTCGTGGCACCAATGAGTATGAACGTCCCGTTCTCGACCCATGGAAGAAGTGCATCCTGCTGGCTTTTGTTCCATCTGTGGACCTCGTCCACGAAGAGTATGGTACGTTTTCCGTACAGATCCAGCCTTTGCTTGGCTTCCTGGATTTCGTCACGCAGCTCCTTGACTCCGGACAGTACGGCGTTTATCGTCGAGAAATGGCTTTTTGTTGTGTTGGCGATCACTCTTGCAAGGGTTGTCTTCCCCGTTCCCGGAGGACCGTAGAAGATGACGGAAGACAGCTGGTCCGCCTGTATGGATCGTCTAAGAAGCCTTCCAGGGCCAACGATATGGTCTTGGCCTATATACTCGTCAAGGGTTCTTGGCCTCATGCGGTAGGCTAGTGGCTGTGATTTGGCTTCAATGCGTGAACTGTCGAACAACTCCATGGCATGGATTATACCCAAAGGAGATGCGATTCACAAGGATATCGGCATCGATATAGACATCTAGGACATCGGTCTAGAACGAGCCAGCTTCCTAGTCCAAGCCAAATACCTTGGCCACCGAGGGGTCTGCGTTGGGGTCCGGGGTGGTCCTAAGCAGCGTCTCGGAGGCCTTGAGGTCCTCGAAGTAGAGCATGCTGATATATGCAGCCATGTCGTCCACGATGTCCACCTCGCCCAAAGACGGGTTCTCCTCCCCGTACATGGCCATGCGCGTCTTGGTCCACGCATTGTACTGCGCCGCCACCTCATCCCATTTCGTGAGGTCCGCACCCTTCAAAGTCGTCTTCACGTAGGACAGAATGCTCTCCCCATAGACCGATTCCATTGTGAGCGCTGCGCTGAAGTCGCTCTCAAGGACCATTTTCTGCGGGTCGTCGAACTGGAGGCCCTTTGCAAGCGATGTCGTATACGTCGTGAAGCCTTCGAACCAGTCCAACGTGTATCGGCTCATGGACTGCGTCCATTCGTCGAGCAGTTTCCGGATCCCTGGGATTTCGTCTGCGTGTTGCAGTATGAAGCTAAGGTCGTCCGATATGAACGTCTGTGTTTCCGTTATCCTGAAGAACAGTTTTGACAGGGTGCTTTCGTTGGCTTTGTCCAGTACGTAGTGCAGGGCGTAGTCGCACTCCTCCTGGGAGCCGTTGAAGGTCGTCGTTGTGGTGCATGAGGATGCGAGGGCTACGACCAGCATTGCCGCTGTGATCACAATGGCTGCGGTTTTGCTTCGTGTTTCATTGCATATTCTGCTGTTTTGGCTTTCTCTTGTTTCTCTTGGTGCGATGCGTCTGCTCATAGCTCAATGATACCATTGCCGCCGGCTTTTGCAAACTGTGCCGCAAACCATGGAGAGTTGGGAAAGTCCTCCATTGAGAATCCTTTGTCAAGAAAGGCTTGGATGCATCCTTGCTGATTCCTGAAAGCGATTCCAACACACGTGAGCTGTAGCTCTTGCGCTGGTTTTTGAGATGTGTGTTGTGCCGTGGTTTGCGTTGTTGGCTGAGCTGTGCGTTGGAGATTTTCCAAACAATAAAGCTGATCGCCTTCTATTGGATGTCCCGTCCATGCAAGGTGCGCCCTTATCTGGTGTCTGAAGCCTTTCGTTATTGTGCAGAGGAAGGCATTGCCGGTTCGTTTTACAAATGTTGTGTACTTCTGTTTTGGTTGGGCTTTCCTTTGGTCTAGGGTTGGACGTACTTGCTTTGATCCTGGGCCAAATGGTCTGAAATAGCTTGTTATAGTGATTATGTCGTCTTTTTCGTTGATGTTTATGCCTCTCAGGGCATCGTTTTCAACTGTTTTTGCTGTGTAGTACTTCTCGAAGAGGTCGTTTTGCTGAGCTCTTTGCATGTAGTCGTAGAAGGTTTGGTCTTTTGCGAACATGACGATTCCGCTTGTTGCCGTATCCAGTCTGTGTATGGCTCCACCTTCCCAAGGGTTCTTTCCATGAACCTCCAGTATCTGCGGAGCAATGCTTGCAGCATACCAAAGCAATGTTTCCTTTGGTCGGTTTTCGTCAGCTTGCTTCTTGAGCGGGACGGTTGCAAGGCCATGGGGTTTTTGCATGAGTATGAACGATTCGTTTTCATAGATCGGCTTTGGAGATGTCTCTGCCTTGAATTCCTGCATGTTGTCGAGGATAGCCATTAAGCAACTTTTGGTCTACAGAGAACCTTGTTTTGTGTTTGTTTTGTGTAGTTTCCTTGATTTGTTCTGCATTGAAGTATCCCTTGCTTGACTTGAAGCCGTTTTTGGGTGAAATTATTGGTATGAATAGAGAAAACATACTTTCAAAACCAAAGGCCAGGGTCAACGGCCTTATCAAGAATGTCTATCTGTGGATGACGGCGGGTCTCGCCCTGACTGGCATCGTATCATACGGCGTTGCGAACAACGAAAGACTTCTTGCTTCGCTGTACAGCTCAGGAGTCCTGTTTGCAGTGATAATCGCACAGTTCGTGCTTGTGTTCGTGCTGTCTGCCCGTTTGGAGCGTATGTCCACAGGCGCTGCGGTGGGTTCGTTCATAGCATACTCCGTGCTGAACGGAATCATGCTCAGCTCCGTGTTCATTGCATACACGTCTGTGACCGTGACGCGCGCCTTCTTCACGACGGCTCTTATGTTCGCAGGAATGAGCCTCTATGCCATGTTCACAAAAAAGGACCTCTCAAGTTGGGGTTCAGTGCTTCTTATGGCCATTTGGGGTATTCTCATTGCATCCCTTGTCAACATGTTCTTCCGTGCGGAGTCCATCTATTATCTCATTAGCATTGCTGGGGTTGTAATTTTTGCCGGTCTCACCGCATGGGACACCCAAAAGCTCATGAGGATAAACGATTCCTACGGCTACGACATAGACGAAGCTTCGTTCGTAAAGCTTTCCATCATTGGAGCATTGTCTCTGTACTTGGATTTCATCAACATATTCCTGTATCTCCTGAGAATCTTTGGTTCCTCTCGTTCCAACAGGAACTAAGGGTAGCTAAGAGTGGCTAAGAGTAGCTGAGAGGGATTGGCCAAGGAGTACGAAGAGGTTCTGAAAGTTCCTCTTTAGACTTTTAAGCGAGATAATGGGCTCTTCCGAGTTTTTGTTGG